>NZ_BAAAMW010000002.1:0-823664 GCF_039529475.1 Actinomadura chokoriensis
GAGCCCGCCGCGCCCGCCGCCGGGGAGAGGCCGCCGGCCCGCCCGGCGCGGGAGACCGCCGCCGGCCTCGGCGCCTGGCAGCGCGGGACGCGGTCCGGCCGCGCCGCGACGCCGGGCGGCGACGGCACCGAGAGCAAGGAGCCGCGGCCATGAACTCCGCGGTCGACGACAAGGGGTGGAACGGCTCGATGGACGACGGTACGAACCGGCTCGGCTGGATGCTGGACGACGCGCTCCGGATGCCGGAGACCCGCTACGCGGTCCTGCTGTCGGCCGACGGGCTGCTGATGGCGCACTCCGAGGGGATCGGCCGGGACGAGGCGGAGCGGCAGGCCGCCGGGATGGCGGGCCTGCAGTCGCTCGCCCGCAGCACCGCCGAGTTCTGCGGGGACCCCGGCACCACCTGGCGGCAGACCGTCAACGAGTTCGACGACGGCTACGTGTTCCTCGTCGCCGCCGGCCCCGGCGCCTACCTCGCGGTGTCGGCGACGCAGCACGTCGACATGGAGGCCGTGTCGTTCCGGCTCCAGGAGCTCGTCCAGCGGCTGGGCAAGGAGCTGACCAGCCCGCCGCGCCCCGGCGCGGGCAGTCCCGCATGACCCCCCGCCGGAACGAGCGCGCGCTGGTGCGCCCGCACGTCGTCACCGGCGGCCGCGCGCACCCGACCCGCAACGTGTTCGACCTCGTCACCCTCGTCATCGCCACCGGCGACCTGCCGCGGACCGGCCTGTCCCCCGAGAAGCTCCGCATCCTCGCGCTGTGCCGGGGCGGCGCGCTGTCGGTCGTCGAGATCGCCGGGCACCTGAGCCTGCCCGTGGGGGTCGTCAAGGTGCTCCTGTCCGACCTCGTCGACGGCGGCCACCTCACCACCCGGGCCGCCGCGCCCGCCGCCCCGCAGTCCAAGGCCCGGCTCCTTCAGGAGGTGCTCGATGGACTCCGCGCCAGCCTCTGAGACGTCCCGCTCCGACCCGCGCTACGTGCGCGCCAGCGTCCGGACGGCCGTCAAGATCCTCATCGTGGGCCACTTCGCCGTCGGCAAGACCACCTACGTCGGGACGCTCTCGGAGATCCGCCCGCTGCGCACCGAGGAGCGGATGACGCAGGCCGGGGCGACCGTCGACGACCTCGCCGGCATCCGCGACAAGACGACCACCACCGTCGCGATGGACTTCGGCCGCCTCACCCTCAGCGACGACCTCGTCCTGTACCTGTTCGGCGCGCCCGGCCAGCAGCGCTTCACCCGCCTCTGGGACGACCTGGCGCGCGGCGCCCTCGGCGCGCTGATCCTCGTGGACACCGCGCGGCTCAAGGAGTCGTTCGACGTCATGGACCTCGTGGAGAAGCAGGGCCTGCCGTACGCGGTCGCCGTCAACCACTTCGACGGCTCGCCCGTCTTCCCGGACGCCGAGGTCCGCGAGGCGCTCGACCTCGCGCCCGGGACGCCGCTCGTCACCTGCGACGCCCGCGACCGCAGGTCCTCCACCGAGGCGCTGATCTCGCTCGTCGACCACCTCCTCACCCTCGATCGGGAATCCGCATGACCGAACCGCAGCGCTTCCCCCTGTACGGCCCCGAGTACGCGCGCGACCCGGCCGCGACCTACGCGGCGATGCGCGCCCACGGCGACCTCGTGCCCGTCGAGCTGTCCCCCGGCGTGCCGGCGACGCTGGTCATCGGGTACGAGGCGGCACTGGAGATCCTCCGCGACCCGGACACGTTCCCGCGCTGCAGCGAGGTGTGGGAGGAGGAGGTCGGCCCGAGCTGCCCGGTGCTGCCGATGATGATGTCGCGGCCCAACGCGCTGTTCACCAACGGGTCCGTCCACGCCCGGCTCCGGTCGGTGATCGTCGACAGCCTGGACCGGGTCGACCCGGTGACGCTGCGCGAGCACGTCCAGCAGAGCGCGGACACCCTCATCGACCGGTTCGCCGCCGACGGCAAGGCCGACCTCATCGGCCAGTACGCGCGGACGCTGCCGCTGCTGGTGTTCACCGAGATGTTCGGCTGCCCCCGCGACATCGGCGACAAGCTCGTCCGCGGCATGAGCGCCCTCTTCGACGCCGAGGGCGCCGAGGAGGGCAACGCGCTGCTCGCCGAGGCCGCCGGCGAACTCGTCGCGCACAAGCGGCGCACGCCCGGCGCGGACGTGACGTCGTGGATGATGCGGCACCCGGCCGGACTCGACGACATGGAGATGGCGCACCAGCTCACGCTGCTCGTCGGCGCGGGCACCGAACCCGAGCAGAACCTCATCGCCAACGGCATCCTGCTGCTGCTGTCGGACGACCGGTTCGGCGGCGACCTGTCCGGCGGCAGCATGCCCGTCGAGGACGCCCTGGACGAGATCCTGTGGACCGACCCGCCGATGGCCAACTACGGGACGACGTTCCCCCGCCGGGACATCGACTTCCACGGGTACACGCTGCCCGCCCACCAGCCCGTCCTGATCAGCTACGCGGGCGCGAACACCGACCCGTCCCGGGCGACCCCCGACCGGAAGGGCAACCGCGCGCACCTGTCGTACGCGGGCGGGCCGCACACCTGCCCGGCCAAGAGCCACTCCCGGCTGATCGCGTCCGCCGCCATCGAGGTGCTCCTCGACCGGCTGCCCGACCTGGACCTCGACGTCCCGCGGGAGGCGCTGGAGTGGCGACCGGGCCCGTTCCACCGCGCCCTGGTCGCCCTCCCCGTCACGTTCCCGCCGGCCGGGACCCGTCGCTGACCGACCCGTCCGCCGCCGCGCGCAGCGCGCCGATCACCGCGGTCAGCTGGGTGATCAGGCCCGCCACGCTGGTCTGGTCGGCGCCGTTGACGGTGACGGTGCGCAGCTCGTCCGGCTTGGGGAGCCTCGCCATGATCTCCGGGAGCGAGGCGATGAGCCGCGCCTGGAGCGCCGCGGGCGTCCGGTCGTTCTCCAGCGCCGCGGCGGCCGCCTCCCGCTCCAGGTCCAGCAGCGCCTGCTCGTGCCGGGACCGGGCGCGGGACTCGGCGAGCGCCAGCTCGCCCTCGGTGCGGAGCCGGGCCAGCTCCTGGTCGCGCTCGATCCGCAGCCGCCCGGTCTCGGCCTCCTCCGCGTGCCGCTCCCGCTCCATCCGCAGCGCGTGCCGCGTCGTCTCGGTCTCCAGCTCGGCGACCTCGCGGGCGTCGTCGTGCTCACGCCGGGTGCGGCGCAGCTTCTCGGCGGCCTCGGCCTCGAACAGCCGCGCGTCGTTGGCGGCGCGCAGCTCGGCCAGCTCGCGCTCGTGGTCGAGCCGCTGCGACTCCTTGGTCCGCGCGGCCGCCATCTCCCGCTGCCCGACGACCTCCTCGGCCTCCAGCTCGGCCAGCCGCGCGACCTGCCCCTGCTGGGCGCGGTAGGGCTTCTGCAGGTTCTCCCACAGCTGGGACGAGCTGACCACGGCCTCCTTGATCTGGACGGTGACGATCCGCAGCCCGAGGCCCTGGTCGCTGTTGTCCTCGCCCTCGGCGACCGCGCGCAGCCGGGCCGTCAGCTCCTCGATGATGGGCTGCTTGTCGCTGAGGACGTCCCGGACGCCCATCGTGGAGACCTTGTCCTTGATCGCCGCCTCGGCCTGCTCGCGGAGCTGCAGGTTCACCAGCCGCATCGGGTCGTCGGCGTCGCCGAAGTCGAGCTTGCGGTAGGCGGTCGCGAAGTCCTGGATGATCCACTGCACGTAGCCCTGGACGAGGACGCCCTGCAGCTCCCGGCAGATGCAGTACGCGTTGATCAGGATCGTCTGCGTCGCGCCCGGCACCACGATGAACGAGTCGGTCGACGGGTTGAACCGGAACGAGACCCCGAGCCCGATGTGCAGCGGCTCGGCGCGCCCGCGCCGGGTGTGCACGACGAACGCGTTCGGCGGGACCAGCACGTTCTTCCACCGCCAGAACCCGGTGACGCGCACGTCCACGGGGCCGGGCCCGCCTCCCTCGCCCGCGCCGCGGCCGAGCGCCCGCTCGCGCTTGGCGAGCGGGCCCGGGGGCGGCGGCGGGACGGCGCCCGGCGCGGCGGGCATCGGCATCGGCGCGCGCCGGCCCTTGAGGTCGTCCTCCAGCACGGCCTGCTGCGCGACGACCTTCTCCAGATACGTGTTGCTCCCCGGCTGCTGGGCGCTCATCTCGCTCCTCGGGCGCGATCACGGGGCCGGGCGGACCGGCCGGAACGGGAGGCCGCCTCGGCGGTCGGTCCCCGTGCGAGATGCGGCTTGGCGGCCACAGTAATGAACTTTCCACCGGGTTGTGTGCGTATTTCGACGCGTGACGACACATGAGGCGAACCCGGCCCGGCCCCCGGCCCGGACCGACCGGGCGATGCTCGTCATCGGGGCCGCGGCATTGGCGCTGGTCGTGCTCGCTCTCGTCGTGCGGCTCGGCGGCGCGTTCAGCGGGAGCGCGACCCCCGGGCTGTCGCAGGCGGGCGCGCTGACCAAGACCGGCCTGTCGGTCGCCGAACTCGGCGGGGACGTCGCGGCCGTCCTCACGGTCGGCTGGCTGCTGGTCGCGGCCGTGTTCGTGCCCGGGACGTCCGCGCTCGGCCGGCGCTGCCTGCGCGCCGCCTCGCTGACCGCGCTGGCGTGGGCGCTGTGCACGCTCGCGCTGATCCTGTTCACCGCCCTCGACCTGTTCGGGATCGGGTTCGCGGGCCTCACCGGCGACATGATGCGGACGCTCCTCATCGAGCTGCCGCAGGGGCGGGCGCTGCTCCTCGTCCTCGCCGCCGCGGTCGCGCTGGCGGTCGCGGCGAGCCTGCCGCGCGCGGCGGGCGGCGCCGGGTACCTGCTCGCCGGCGCGCTCGCCGGGATGCTGCCGCCGCTGTTCACCGGGCACGCCGCGAGCGCCTCGAACCACGCACTCGCCGTCTACAGCCTCGCCGCCCACGTGCTGGGCGTCGCGCTGTGGGTCGGCGGGCTCGTCGCCCTGGTCACCGTCGCGCCGGACGTCCGCGACGGGCTCCCCCGGGGCGCCGGGCACTCCTCCCGCGACGCCGATCGGCACGGCCTCGCACGGATCGCCGAGCGGTACAGCTCCCTCGCCCTCGTGGCGTTCGCGGTCGTCGGGGTCAGCGGCGCGGTGAACGCCTGGGTGCGGCTCGGCGGCGTCCACCTCGGGTCGCGGTACGGGATGCTCGTCGTGGCGAAGGGCGTGGCGCTCACGGCGCTCGGCGTGCTGGGGTGGCGGCACCGCCGCGCCACGATCCCCGCCCTGCGGGACGGGACCGGCCGGCGCCCGTTCCTCCGCCTCGGCACGGCCGAGGTCCTCGTGATGACGGCGACGATGGCGCTCGCGACCGGGCTGTCCCGCACGCCGCCGCCGGAGAACGCCCCCGGGACCCTCGACATCACCGCGCTGCGGCTCGGGTTCCCGATGCCCGGCCCCGCCGGGATCGGTCCGTACCTGGCGGACTGGTGGATCGACCCGCTGTTCTTCGCCCTGATCGTGACCGGCGCCGTCCTGTACGGCGTGGGGATCGCGCGCGTCCGTGACTGGCCGTGGACGCGGACGGCGGCCTGGGCGGGCGGCCTGCTCGCCCTGCTGCTCGCCACCGGCAGCGGGATCTCCCGCTACAGCATGGTCCTGTTCAGCGCCCATGCCGTCCAGCACGTCCTCGTCGGGCTCGCCGCGCCGCTGCTGCTGCTCCACGGGGCCCCGGTGGGCCTGGCGCTCAAGGCGATGCGCGGCGAGGGCCGGGCGCTGCTCGCCGCCGCGGCCGGCAGCCGGGGTGTGCGAGCACTGGCCAACCCGGTCGCCGCGTCGGCGCTGCTGCTGCTCAGCCTCTACGCGTGGTACGTGTCGCCGCTGTTCCCGCCGTCGCTCAGCAACCATGCCCTGCACTCGCTGGCCATGGTGGCCTTCCTCGCCATCGGGCTCGCCTACTTCCACGGGACGGCCCGGACGCCCGTCCCGCTCGCGGTGCTCCCGCTGCACGCGGCCGCCGGGATCGCGCTCATGCGGGACGGGAGCGTCCTCGGCGGCTGGTACGAGACCCTCGGCCGCCGCTGGGGCGCGTCGCCCCTGGACGACCAGCGCCTCGGCGCGCTCCTGCTGTGGACGGCCGCGGCCGCGATCACCGCCGCGCCCGCCGTGCCCACCGCGCGCCGCTACTGGCGGAGCCGCCGGTCCACGACGCGGCTGAGCGCCTCCACGACCGCCGGGTCGTACTCGGCGGCCGAGTCGAGCCGCAGCCGCTCCAGCACGGCGGCGCCCCGGTCGCGGTCGGAGGAGTCGCCGACCAGGTCGTCGTAGGCGTTCGCGACCTTGATGATGCGGCCCGCGAGCGGCGGCGGGATCGGCCGGTCGGCCGCGTCGCCGGCGGGCTCGCGGCCCGTCCGGTACGGGTGCGAGGACAGCTGCACGATGTAGGCGACCCGGTCCAGCACGCCGGTCTGCTTGATCACCTCGGCGCCCAGCTCGGCGATGCGGCGCTGCTCCACCGGGGACGCCAGCACGGTCGCGCCGCCCGGGATCGGGTCGCCGAGCGACAGCTGCCCGATGTCGTGCATCAGCGCCGCGTACTCCAGTTCGAGCAGCTCCTCCTCGGACATGCCGAGCTCGCGGCCCATCGCGACCGCGAGCCGCGCGACCCGCCGCGAGTGGCCCGCCTCCACGTAGCCACCGACCTCGGTGACCCGCGACAGCGCCCGGACGGTCTCCAGGTAGGTCGCGCGGATCCCGGCGTACCGGCGGAACGCGAACTGCGTCACCAGGATCGGCACCGTGAAGATCAGCAGCGCGGCCTCGCCCATCGCGGTCGTCGCGACCGCGATCAGCATGGCGGTCGCGCTGGTCGCGGCGCACAGCGCCATCTTCGCGTCGATCTCGTCGCGCAGCGCGATGCCGAACCGGGCGCGGACGGTCTCCGCCCGGATCATCGCGGCGATCAGCACGTCGGTGAAGCAGGACGCGATGACGACGACGCCCATCACCGCCAGCAGCAGGTACCAGGCGAGGTCGAGGCCGAGCATCGGCCGGAAGCACAGCGCGATCACCGCGACGTTGAACAGCCGGCGCGCCATCGCGTCCGGCCGCGGCGTCCGGCCGACCGCGATGTGCGGCAGCGAGCCGACCAGCATGCCGACCGCGGTGACCGCGACGACCTGCAGCGCGGAGTGCTCGGCCGGGACGACGCCGAGCGGCGCGTCCGGCGCCGCGCCCTCGGGGCCGACGCCGACCAGCAGCGCGTACCCCATCGCGCCCGCGCTGGCGATCGGCGCGACCTCCCGGTTGCCCGGCATCACCATGCGGAACAGCTCGCCGAGCGCGATCAGCACGCCGAAGATGAGCGCGACGTTCGGCTGGTACAGGCCGACGGCCGCGACCTGCGTGATCGCGACGACGACGAACAGCCCGGCGGTCGCGATCAGCAGCAGTTGGCCGGAGTCGATGGTCTGCCACGCGGCCCGCTCGCGGGCGGGGATACGGCCGGTCGTCACTGGTGCCGCACCTCGTCGCCGCCGGTGACCCGCAGCGGCGCGCTCGGGTCGTCGTGGTCCTGCTGGGTGGTCTCGACGACGTCGTCGTCCGGCAGGACGACGGGCCGCGGCGGCTCCCAGCCCTCCCGCTCGATCGCGCGCAGGAACGCCTCGACCATCACCGGGTCGAAGTGGTCGCCCATCCCGCGGCGCAGCTCCTCGACGGCCTCGTCCTTGGTGCGGGCCGCCCGGTAGGAGCGGTTGGAGGTCATCGAGTCGAACGCGTCCGCGACGGAGATGACCCGGGCGAACTCGGGGATCTCGTCGCCGGCGAGGCCCATCGGGTAGCCGCGGCCGTTCATCTTCTCGTGGTGGTGCATGATCCCGGCGAGCGCCTCGTCCAGGAACCCGATCTCGCGGACGATCTCCAGCCCCCGCATCGGGTGCAGCTGGATCGCCGCGAACTCCTCCTCGGTGAGCGAGCCCGCCTTCTGCAGCACCTTGGTGGGGACGCCGAGCTTGCCGACGTCGTGCAGCATCCCGGCGTAGCGGATCGCCTCCACCCGGTCGGCGCGCATCCCGATCTCCCGCGCGATCATCACCGACCCCCGGGAGACCCGCTCGGAGTGGCCGCGGGTGTAGAAGTCCTTGGTCTCGACGGCCTGGCACAGCGCGGCGAGGGTGGCGGCGTGCGCCTGCTGCTGCGCGTACGCCTGGTCCATCGCCCAGCGGGCGATGAACAGCGGGAGCAGGACGAGGACGGCGGCGAACGGCCCGACCCGCGGCCACAGCCCGGCGATCAGCAGGCCGACCATGCCGTAGCCGAGGCAGCCGACGGCGAGCTGGCCGCTCTCGTGCAGCAGCTCGCGCGGCACGGCCTGCCGGCTGAGCAGCAGCACCCCGGCCATCAGCGTCAGGTTGACCAGGACGAAGGTGACCAGCGCGCCGAGGAACGGGCCGATGACGTGCTCCACCCAGCGGGCCTGCTCGGGGTGGAAGCGGGCGCCGCCGAGCAGGTCGAAGACCGTCCCGGCGATGAAGCCGCTGAGCGCGAACTGCGCGCCGTTGAAGATTCGCTTGACGGGGGCGAAGAACCGCTGCCCGGTGACGACGGCGACGAGGCCGAGCAGCGCGGCCCCGACCGGGCCGAGCAGCACCACCGAGGCGAGGCTGGCGGCGAAGCTCAGCGACACCCGGGCGCGGGTGATGTTCAGCCGCGCCGGCGCCGAGTCGCAGATCAGGAACAGCAGGGCCAGGACGGCCAGCTTGCTCCAGTCCAGCTCCGCGAAGGACGACGTCGCGATGAGGCCGGCCGCGAGGGCCACCACACCGCAGACGTACGCCCAGGCAGCGAGAGGTAGTCCACGCATTGCCGCCCCTCGGGGAGTGACGAGATGGCGGGCCGCCGCCGGGGTGCCGAGTGCCTGCCGGCACCTAGACCCAGGACACGCCCTTGGTCAGCATCAGCGACGACGCCGCGGCGCTCGGGCGCCCGCCGTGTCCTGCCGGCGACACACGCTTGAGCATGGCTCCTTGCCTCCCCCCGCCGAACCGGGTCGTCCCGGCCTCGCGGGCCGGCCTCCATCCGGGGCCGGGCGCGGGCCCGGCTTCCCGGGCGAGCACATACCCCGAATTGCATCGGTGCGCACGTGCTCCCGTCGCTGATTTCGGCACAAGCCTAACGCGAACTGCCCAGGTCACACACGCATGAAGGAAAATCTGAGCAAAGCGTGAAGTGATCGTCACCATAGGTGATCAATTGCCGGGGTGAATGCACTCAACGTAAGCGCACAATCCGAGTGCACACCAGAATGCACGTGCATCGGCGAATGCACTGGCGCGGCGCCGCTTTTGCTCCCCGCGGGCCGCCGCGGTGCGGTCGACCACGCCTCTCGGATGAAAAAGACTCACCCCTAGGAAATGGCCACAATACGACAACCCCGTGTTTTGGGGTATGCAGCCGAATTCCGCCGTATCGGCGGCCGGGGTCAGCGGGACGCCGCGTGCCGCTCGCGCGCCCACGCGACGGTCTCGGCGAGCCCCTCCGCGAGGCCGACCGCCGGTTCCCAGCCGAGCGCCTCCGCCGTCGCCCGCGGGTCGACCGCCATCGCGGGCAGGTCGCCCAGCCGCGGCGGCGCGAACTCCGGGTCGTCGGGCGCGCCCGCCGCCTCGGCGACCAGCGTGTGCAGGTCCCGGTCGGTGGTCTGCAGCCCGGTGCCCACGTTGAGGCGGCGGCCGCCGCCCGCCTCCCCCGCCGCGCGGGCGAAGGCGTCCACCACGTCCAGGACGTAGACGTAGTCGCGGGTCTGCGTGCCGTCGCCGTAGACCTTCGTCGGGCGGCCGGACAGCAGCGCGTCGGTGAAGATGGAGACGACGCCGGCCTCGCCCTCGGGCGTCTGCCGCGGCCCGTAGACGTTCGCCAGCGTCAGCGTCGTGAAGTCGATGCCGTGCAGCTGCCGGTACATCCCGGCGTAGACCTCGCCGGAGACCTTCGAGGCCGCGTACGGCGACGCGGGGCGCACCTCGGCGTCCGCCGGGACGGGCAGCGCGTCCGGCACCCCGTAGACCGCGCAGCTGGAGGTGAACACGACCTTGCGCCCGCCGGCCGCGCGCGCCGCCTCCAGCACGTTCGCGGTGCCGAGCACGTTGATCCGGGCGTCGGCCAGCGGGTCGGACACGCTGGCGCGGACGCTGACCTGCGCGGCCAGGTGGCAGATCACCTCGGGGCGGCGCACCGCGGCCCGCTCGGCGAGCGCGGGGTCGGCGACGTCCATCTCCCACAGCTCCACGCCGGGGCGGACGTTGCGGCCGGACGACAGGTCGTCCACGCCGATGACCTCGTGGCCGTCCGCGATGAGGCGGTCGGCCAGATGGGAACCGATGAACCCGGCCGCGCCGGTGACGAGTGCGAGCACCCGCAGCACGATACCGAAGCCGCCGCGAGGCGGCGCCCGCCCGGCGGGCGCTCCCGCCGGACGGCCCGGGTCAGGCGCTCTCGGTCTTCTCGGCGCTCCCGGACGCCTTGATCTCGCCGCAGATCTCCTCGATCCGGCCGAGCACCTTGGCGCGCAGGTCGGTGGGCGCCTGCTCGCAGCCGCAGGACTTGTTCACGAGCTTCTTGACGGCCTCTTCGAGCCCGTACTCGCGCAGGCACGGCCCGCACTCGTCCAGGTGCTGCCGGACCTCGCCGCAGCCGCCCTGGTCGAGCTCACCGTCGAGATAGGTGTAGACCCGCGCCAATACCTCGTCGCAAGGCGTCTCGTGGTGGTTGCCGCAGCTCATGATGACCCCCTGCCGGCACGGGTGAGCCCGCGCTCCTCAGCGTAGTCCTCCAGCATTCCGCGGAGCTGGCGCCGGCCGCGGTGCAGGCGGGACATCACCGTACCGATGGGCGTGCCCATGATCTCGGCGATCTCCTTGTAGGCGAAGCCCTCGACGTCGGCGAGGTAGACCGCGATGCGGAACTCCTCCGGCAGCTCCTGCAGCGCCCGCTTGACGTCGGAGTCGGGCAGGTGCTCCAGCGCCTCGGCCTCGGCGGACTTCAGCCCGCTGGAGGTGTGCGACTCGGCGCGGTGGATCTGCCAGTCCTCGATGTCCTCGGTGGCGGCCTGCTGCGGCTGGCGCTGCTTCTTGCGGTAGGAGTTGATGAACGTGTTGGTCAGGATGCGGTAGAGCCAGGCCTTGAGGTTCGTCCCCTCCTTGAACTGGTGGAAGGACGCGAACGCCTTGGCGAACGTCTCCTGGACGAGGTCCTCGGCGTCGGCCGGGTTGCGCGTCATGCGCAGCGCGGCCGAGTACAGCTGGTCCAAGAACGGGAGCACGTCGCGCTGGAACCGCTCCTGGCGCTGCTCCACGGTCTCCGTGGTGCCCGGTACCTGACCCACCCCCTCGGCTGTGGCGCCCTTGGCCCGGACTGGGCCGGCGGCGTCGTATCCCACAGACGATATCGGTCCTCGCGGCCGCCCGACGCGGGCGGGTGCCCGCGCGTCGCCGCGGGGCGCCGCCGTGCCGGCTCTCCGCTGCTGATCGGCGACGGCTGTGGTCATCGGCTAGCACCTCCGTGTTGCTCGCTGTGAGACGGTGCAACACCGGAACGGCCCCGCCGATTCCCCGACCGGCGGCCGGGGAGCCCGGTTCGCCGGATCACGCAGGGTGATGACCGGCCCGGACGGGGAAGAAGTGACATATACGGCGAGAACAGGAGCAATTGGTGCACTCCGTGCATTCGGCGCGACCTTCCGAGCCCACGATCGCCAGCCTGCGCGACAGCTCCGGGGCCGCGGCCGGCGACTCCCTGGCGCGCTACTGGACGTTCTACCGGGCGGTGGCGGACGCCCAGCTGGCCCGGTGGCTGCCGCGCAGGCCGTCCCGCGTCCTGGACATCTCCGGCGGGCACGGGCGCACCGCCGACCGCGCCGCCGGCGCCGGCCACGCGGTGCTGGAGGTGCGCGACCCCGAACGGGCCGGCCGGTCCGCAGCCCGGGGCGAACCGGGGCGCCCCGGGCGCGGCACGACCCCGCTGGTCGGCGACTCCGGCACGCTGTCCTACCTGGTCGACGCCTCGGTGGACGCGGTGGTCGCCGAGAACCGGGTGCTGTCGCGGCACCTCGCCACCGAGGCGACCATCGCCGAGATCGCCCGCGTGCTGCGCCCCGGCGGGCGCGTCCTGCTCTGCGTCGACTCCCTGACGCTCGGGATGGCGCTGCTCGCCGAGCGGAACTACTGGGCGCACCTGTCGGACGTCCCGAGCGCCGAGGTCGTCCTCGTCCCCTGGCCGGACGGGACGATCACGCGCTCGTTCTCGTCCCACCAGCTCCGCGAGCTGCTCGCCGACGCGGGCCTCGACGTCGAGTGGATCAGGCCGCGCACCGCGCTGTCGCCCTCGACGGTCGAGCACGTGCTGGCGGAGTCGCCGGACGCGCTCCCCCGGCTGATCCGCACGGAGCTGAGCGCCGGGCGGCCGGACGAGTCGCTCGGCTTCCACCTGCTCGCCAGCGCCCGCAGGGCCGGGCGCCCCGCTTAGCGGCGGCGGTCGCGCCTCGCCTGGCAGGTGATGCAGCGGGCGGCGTCCGGACGGGCCTCCAGGCGGCCCTCGGGGACCGCCTCGCCGCAGTCGACGCACCGGCCGTAGGTGCCGGAGCCGATCCGCTCCAGGGCGGCGGCCACCCCGGCGCGGTGGCGTTCGAGGGATTCCAGCGCCGCCGCCACGCGGTCGTGGGCGGTGAGCCCGGCCCCGGCGTCGGCGGCGGAATTGTCGCGCTCGGGCGTCTCGCCGCGGAGAATGGCGATGGACCGGTCGAGATCGGCGAGCATGCCCGCGAGGCGGGAACGGGCGGCGGCGGTGTCCACGATCGTGCGCACTCCCCTCCCCCCGAGGCTGCTGCGGTCGGAACAAGGCGGTCGGAACGGGGCGGCGGTCAGAACAAACTGTCGGACCGATTACCCGGACTATCCCCAGAAATCACCGGTTCTATGAGTTCCGGCCCGTTGTTTCGCACGCTGTTGACCGCCTTCGACACCGGGTAGGCGTCCATTGTCCCGGCCATGGCGGGCACCAGGAGGCCGCGGACCCGCTCGGTGTCGGTCAGCTCCGGGTCGAGCCAGGCGTCCCAGCGGTCCCGCTCGACGACCATCGGCATGCGGTCGTGGATGCGGCCGAGGTCGTCCGGCGCGTCGGTGGTGATGACGGTGCACGTCCAGACCCACTCGTCCTCGGGCGACTTCCACAGTTCGTAGAGGCCCGCCATCGCCATGATCTCGCCATCGTTCGGGTGGATGAAGTAGGGCTGCTTCTGCGGCTTCTTCTTGGCCTTCTTCTCGCCGTCCGCCGGGTCGGGCGAGGGGCCCTGGTCCTGGAGGGTGTACCACTCGAAGTAGCCGTCGGCGGGCAGCAGGCAGCGGCGCCGCGCGAACGCCCGGCGGTAGGACGGCTTCTCGTGCACGGTCTCGAACCGCGCGTTGATCATGCGGGACCCGATGGACAGGTCCTTCGCCCAGGACGGGACGAGCCCCCAGCGCACCGTCCGCAGCTGCCGGACCGCGGGCTCCTCCTCGGGGGCGTCCTTCGGCCGCCGGTTCAGGACGACCGGGACCTGCTTGGTCGGGGCGACGTTGTAGTCGGGCTGGATGTCCCCGTCGACGGCGTCGAGCTGCACCTGGAACTCGTCCAGCAGCTCCTGACGCGCGCGGGTGGTGGCATAGCGTCCGCACATGGGTCCCATGACACCACGCGCCGGGGACAGCGGACGGGGGCGCGCTTGAGGTGCGGCGCGCTGGGCATGTAGCGGGCTATGCGACCCTTCACGACCCTGGCCCGCCCGCTCGTGGCGGCGCCCTACATCATGACCGGCCTGGACGCCATCCGCGATCCGCGCGAGCGCGCCGAGCAGGTCGGCCCGGCCGTCAAGCCGGTCGCCGACCGGCTCGAGTGGATGCCGAAGGACCCCGAGACCCTCGTCCGCATCGAGGGCGCGCTCAGCCTCGGCACGGGCGCGCTGCTGCTGACCGGCAGGTTCCGCCGGCTGACGACGCTGATGCTCGCCGCGCAGCTGATCCCCGCGCTGGCCACCGAGCACCGGTACTGGACCGAGGACGACCCCGAGCGCCGCGCGAACGAGCGCTCCCACCTGCTGAAGAACGCGGCGCTGTTCGGCGCGCTGCTGATGTCGGCGACCGAGCCGCGCCGCCCGCCGCGCACCGCGGAGCTGCGGCGCGCGATGCGCGAGTCGCAGATCAAGACCGGCGCCGAGGCCAAGGCCATGCGCAAGGAGGCGGCCGCCACGCTGCGGAACGCCCGCCGGGAGGCCGCGCACCAGGTGCGGGTCGCCCGCGCGGAGAGCGGCCGCAAGAGTGCCAAGCAGGCGGCGAAGGCGGCGCGCAGGATGCCGGCCGCGAAGCCGGGCGGGCTGTTCCGGACCGGCAAGGCCGGCGGGACGGGCCTGTTCAAGGCCGGCCGGGCCGGCGGCAAGGCGGGCAAGGGCGGCATGGCGAAGGCCGGCCGGGCCGGGGGCGCGCTGACGAAGATCGGCGCCGCGGGCTCGTTCAAGGCGGGCAGGGCCACCGGCGCGCTGAAGGGCATGGGTTCGCGGGGCCGGTCCAAGGGCGGCCTCTTCTCCCGTGGCGGCAACCCGGACATCCGGGAGATGGCGGCGTTCCGCGCCGGGCAGGCGGCGAAGGCGGGCAAGGCCGCGGGCAAGAGCATGAAGGCGGGCGGCGCGACGCAGGCCGCGAAGGCCATGAAGGCCGGCCGGACGGTGAGGACGGGCACCGCCGTCCAGGCGGGCAAGGTCATGGAGGCGGTCAAGCGCTGACTTCCCGAAGGGAACCTTAAAAGACCCTCAAGTCCGTTGAACCGGGGGCGGGCGGGTCCCGTACTGCCAGGTGACCCGTTGCATCCACCGTCCTGCACCCCCACGGAGCGCCCCGGCCATGGCCCTTCCCGGATCGACCGGACGCCAGCCCGGCGGGTTGCGGAGCCTGCTCCGCCGCCCCGGCACGGCACGTCCGCCATCGGCCGCGAGTCCGCCGCGCGACGACGACGAGGAGATCGCCGCCGCGCTGTACCGCGAGTACCATCGGCCCCTCCTCGCGTTCGTCCTCCGGCTGACCGGCGGTGACCGCCAGTGGGCCGAGGACGTGGTGCAGGAGACCATGATCAGGGCGTGGCGCAGCGCGGACCGGCTCGATGACCGGACGTCGTCGCTGATGCCGTGGCTGGCCACGGTCTCCCGGCGTATCGTGATCGACAACCGGCGGCAGCGCGAGGTCAGGCCGCCGGAGGTCGGCGACGGCCCCCTGGAGAACCTCCCGATGGCGGACGAGATGGACGGCCTGCTGCGCAAGGTCGTCGTGGCGGAGGCGCTGGAGTCCCTCTCCCCGGCGCACCGCCAGGCGCTCACGGAGACGGTGCTGCGCGACCGTACGGTGAACCGGGCCGCCGAGTACCTCGGCATCCCGGTGGGGACGGTCAAGTCCCGCGTGTACTACGCACTGCGCGCCCTGCGCGTCGCCTTGGCGGAAAGGGGGGTGACCTCATGAGTTCCCAGATCGAGCACACCGACGTCGGCGCCTACGCCCTGGGCCTTCTGGAAGCCGGCGACCGGCGGGCGTTCGAGGCGCACCTGCACGGGTGCGGACGCTGCCAGGCCGAGCTCGGGGAGCTGTCCGGGACGGCCGGAGCCCTCTTCGAGTTGGCGCCGGGGGCGGCGGAGCCGGGCCCCGAGGCGGCCGCGGAGGGGGACGAGCCCTCCGCACCGCCGGCGCCCGTGCTCGACATGGTGCGCCGCAGGCGCAAGGCCGACCGCCGGTTCCGCCGCACCGCGTACGCGGTCGGCACGGCCGCCGCGGCGGTGGCGCTGGGCGCGGGCGTCGCGGTCGGGGCGGCACTCGGCGGCGAGGGCGGCGACGAGGGGAAGGCGCCGCCGGTGGCGCAGCAGTCCCTCACCGGTCAGCGGTTCCAGGCGACGAACGCGAGCACGGGCGCGTCCGGGGCGGTCGGGCTCGTCGACAAGGGGTGGGGCACGCAGGTCAGCCTGGAGCTGCGCGGCATCAAGGGGCCGCTGCGCTGCCATCTGGAGGCCGTGTCCCGCAGCGGTGAGCGCAGCGTGGTCGCGGGCTGGCGCGTCCCCGACAAGGGCTACGGCGTGCCCGGCCAGCCCAAGCCGCTGGTCATGCAGGGCGGGACGGGCCTCGACCGGCGGGACATCGACCACTTCACGGTCCGGCTCGACGACGGCGGGACGCTGCTGACGATCCCCCTGTGATTCCCGCTCTGGTTCCCGGTTCGATCGGCCGGGCCCGATAGCCTTGGGCCATGCCCTCTCCGCATTGGTCCGCCCCGGTCGCGCACGCCCCGGTGGACGCCACCGTGCCGCTGCCCGGTTCGAAGTCGATGACCAACCGGGCGCTGGTCCTCGCCGCGCTCGCCGCCGGGCCGGGCCGGGTCGTCCGGCCGCTGCGCAGCCGCGACACCGACCTGATGGCCGCGGCGCTCCGCGCGCTCGGCACCGGCATCACCGAGGACGGCGGCGACTGGGCGGTCGTCCCGGGTGAGCTGCGCGGCCCCGCGAGCGTCGACACGGGCCTGGCCGGGACGGTGATGCGGTTCCTCCCGCCGGTCGCGGCGCTCGCGTCCGGCGAGGTGTCCGTGGACGGCGACCCGCGCGCGCGGGAACGGCCGATGGGCCCGATCATCACCGCGCTGCGGGCGCTCGGCGCCGCGATCGACGACGGCGGGCGGGGCGCGCTCCCGTTCACCGTGCGCGGGACGGGCTCGCTGAACGGCGGCGAGGTCGTGATCGACGCGTCCGGGTCGTCCCAGCTGGTGTCGGGGCTGCTGCTGGCAGCGCCGCGCTTCGAGAAGGGCGTCGACGTCCGGCACGAGGGCCCGCCGGTCCCGTCGGCGGCGCACCTGGCGATGACCGTGGAGATGCTCCGCGAGGCGGGCGCGGTGGTCGAGGCGGAGGAGAACGCCTGGCGCGTCGCCCCCGGCCCGCTCCGCGGCCGCGCGTGGGCGATCGAGCCGGACCTGTCGAACTCGGCGCAGTTCCTCAGCGCCGCGCTGGTCACGGGCGGGCGGGTGACGGTCCCGGACTGGCCGGCCGAGACGACGCAGCCCGGCGACGCGCTGCGCGAGCTGCTCACCGCCATGGGCGCGGAGGTGGCCCACGGGCCCGGCGGCCTGACCGTGCGCGGCCGGGGCGGGTTCGCGGGCCTGACCGCCGACCTGCACGAGGTCGGCGAGCTGACCCCGGTGCTCGCGGCGCTGTGCGCGCTCGCGGACTCCCCGTCCCGGCTGACGGGCATCGCGCACCTGCGCGGCCACGAGACCGACCGGCTCGCCGCGCTGGTCGCCGAGATCAACGGGCTGGGCGGCGACGCCGCCGAGCTGCCGGACGGGCTGGAGATCCGCCCGCGCCCGCTGCGCGGCGGCGTCTTCCACACCTACGACGACCACCGGATGGTGATGGCGGCGGCGGTGCTCGGCCTGGCCGTTCCCGGCATCGAAGTGGAGAATCCGGGCACCGTGGGCAAGACTCTTCCGGACTTCACTCGGCAGTGGGCGTCGATGCTGGCGCCCGCCTGACGGCAGGGGCGGACACTGGCTCGACGAGTACACGACTACGACGAGGACGACGTCCGGGTCCGGCCCGGGCGCCGCGGGTCGCGGCCGCGCACCCGCCGCCGTCCCGCGCACGAGGACGCCTCCGGCGGGTTCGTGATCGCGGTCGACCGCGGCCGGTACCGGTGCCTGGTCGACGGCGGCACCGATGACGAGCGCGGCGTGACCGCCATGCGCGCCCGGGAGCTCGGCCGCAAGGGCGTCGTCGTGGGCGACCGGGTGGCGCTGGTCGGGGACGTGTCCGGCGACCCGGACACGCTCGCCCGGATCGTCCGGGTCGAGCCGCGCACCTCGTCGCTGCGCCGCACCGCCGACGACACCGACCCGTTCGAGCGGATCATCGTCGCGAACGCCGACCAGCTCGCCATCGTGACCGCGCTGGCCGACCCCGAGCCGCGCCCCCGGATGATCGACCGGCAGCTCGTCGCCGCCTACGACGCCGGGATGGACCCGCTGCTCTGCCTCACCAAGGCCGACCTCGGCGACCCGGACGCGCTGGTCGCCGAGTACGCGCCGCTCGGCGTCCCGTACGTGGTGACCCGGCGCGGCGGCGACCTGGACGAGCTGCGCGGGCACCTCGCCGGGCGCACCAGCGTCCTCGTCGGCCACTCGGGCGTCGGCAAGTCGACGCTGGTGAACGCGCTCGTCCCGGACGCCGAACGCGCCGTCAGCCACGTGAACGCGGTCACCGGCCGGGGCCGGCACACCTCCTCGTCCGCGATCGCGCTGGAGCTGCCCGGCGGCGACGGCTGGATCATCGACACCCCGGGCGTGCGCAGCTTCGGCCTGGCGCACGTCGACCCGGGCAACGTGATCAACGCGTTCGAGGACCTCGCCGAGGGCGCCGCCGAGCGCTGCCCGCCGCACTGCGACCACTTCCAGGACGACTGCGGCCTGGACGCGTGGGTCGCCGAGGGCCGCGCCTCGCGGGCGCGCCTGGACTCGCTGCGCCGCCTCCTGTCGTCCCGCGAGGCCGACACCTCCTCCCGCGAGGCGGACTCCGAATAGCGGGCGGCGCCCGCCGGGGCGTCGTCGGTAGGGTCGCTGCATGCCTCAGACGATCGCGGCGCGGTACGAGCTGCTGGAGGTGCTCGGCCGGGGCGGGATGGGCGCGGTGTGGCGCGCCCGCGACCGGACCCTCGACCGCGAGGTGGCGGTGAAGGAGGTCCTGCTGCCGCAGGGCCTGGACGACGCTGCCGTCGAGCGCCTGTACGCGCGGACGTTCCGGGAGGCGCGGTCGGCGGCGCGGCTCGACCATCCGGGCATCGTGACGGTCTACGACGTCGTCGAGGAGGACGGCCGCCCGTGGATCGTGATGCGGCTCGTCCGGGCGGAGGGCCTGGACCGGGTCATCGCGCGGGAGGGGCCGCTGCCGCCCGCGCGGGTCGCCGCGATCGGGCTCGACCTGCTGGACGCCCTCGGCGCCGCGCACGCGGCCGGCGTCGTGCACCGCGACGTCAAGCCGGGGAACGTGCTGCTGCCGCCCGGCCGGGCCGTCCTCACCGACTTCGGCATCGCGACGGTGGCGGGCGACGAGACCCTCACCCAGGCGGGCGCGATCGTCGGGTCGCCCGCGTACCTGGCGCCCGAGCAGGCCCGGTACCAGAAGGCGACGCCGGCGTCGGACCTGTGGTCGCTCGGCGCGACGCTGTACGCCGCGGTCGAGGCCCGTCCCCCGTTCGGGCGCCCGGACGTGTGGGGCGTGATGGCCGCCGTCCTGTCCGACGACCCGGACCCGCTCCGCCTCGCCGGCCCCCTGGCGCCCGTCCTGCACGGGCTCCTGCGCAAGGACCCCGAGCAGCGGATGGGCCCGGAGGAGGCGGGGCGGCTGCTCCGCCGGGCCGCGCAGGCCGCACCGGAACCCGCGGCCGCGCCCGCCGGGCCGCCGCACAACGTGACGCTGGACCCGCGGCCGGCCGGTCCGACGGTGGCCACACCGCCGCCCTCGCCGCCGCGGCGCGTCCCGTGGCCGCTGCTCGTGCCCGCCGGGATCTTCGCGGCCGCGCTGGTCGTCGCCGTCGTCGCGGTCGTGCTGTTCACCAACGGGGACGAGAACCGGAGCGGGAGGGGCGGGCCGGGGACGTCCTCGTCAGCGCCGAGCACGTCGCCGTCCGGGCGGACCTCCGTACCCGACGGGTACACCCCGTACAAGGGGTCGGCGTTCACCGCGGCCGCCCCCGAGGGCTGGAAGGCCGAGCCCGAGGGCGACGACGTGACGTTCACCGACCAGACGAAGGGCGTCGTCCGGGGCCTGGCGTTCCAGCGGCTCGGCTCGTCCTTCCAGAGCCCCGGGGACGGTCTCGCGTCCGCCATCGGCCAGATGAAGAACGACCCGGGCTACCCCGACTTCACCCAGGAGAGCTTCGACCGGAACGTCCCCTCCACGTACGGCCCGGCGGCCGAACTGCAGTTCACGTTCACCAAGAACGGCACGCCCAGCCGGGCGAGGGTGCGGGTGTTCAAGTCCACCGGCGTCTTCTACCAGGTCCTGCTGGTGACCGATCAGGCGCACTGGGACGAGAGCGTCACCTACTACGAGACGTTCCTGCGAAGCCTGACCATGACGGGCTAGCCGCGCGACTCCTCGAAGAGGGTGCGGGCCTTGGCCTCGGCCTCGTTGAGCGCCTTGACGTGCCGGGGCGCGAGTTCCTCCACGCACCGGGTCATCTCCTCGGTGACGTGGCTGAACGCGCTCTCCTCCGCGCCGCGCAGCGCCGCCCGGACGGTGGCCGAGCGGGCGCCGAGCGCGGCCCACTCCAGCTCCAGCCGCGCCACGGCCTCGTCGAACGCGCGGGACGTCTCGGCGCCGGCGCTCCGCAGCTCGTCCGGGACCGGCCCCCGCCCGGCCTTGCGGGCGTGGCCGGAAAGGGCCGAGATGCGGCTGGCCAGCGTCAGGCCCTCGCGGGCGAGCGGCAGCACGTCGTGGATCAGGTCGGTGACCGCCTTGGCGAGCTCCTCCACCCGGGTGAGCAGCGTCTGCGTCGCCTCCTCCAGCGCGGTGGAGGTCCGTTCGGCGACCTGCTCGGCGACGTCCTGCTGCTGCCTGGACAGCACCGCCACGACGTCGCGGTCCAGCAGCCGGCGCAGCTCCCGGTGCCGGGCGCCGTGCTCACCGGGCCCGGCCTGCTCGGCCCAGTCGGCCCAGACCCGCTCGATGCGCTCGGCCCCGGACGCGGCGATCTCCGCCGTGATCTCGTCCAGGGCCTCGCCCACCCGGGCCTTCAGCCGTTCCACGCGGCCGTAGAGCGCCTCGCGCTTGAACGGGTCGTTGAGCTCGTTGAGCTGCGCCTGCAATCGACGGGACACGTCGATCGCGTGCTCTGCCAGGGGGACGAGGCGGTCGGCGAGCTCGTCGAGCGTCGCCGCCCGGCGCGGGTCGGTCAGCTCGGCCACCCACGCGGGAAGGTCGTGCGCCATGGCCCCCATGCTGCCACTGCCCGCCCCGCGGCACCGCCCACCGCGCCCGGCGCGCCCCGTCCGGAGGACCGAAAAGCCGGATCGGCACGGGTAAGTGTGTCTGGACGGGCGGTGATCAGGGTAGCGTGGCTGGCCGTGGCGGGCTATTCCGATGACCTGCGTCTCGCGCACGTGCTGGCGGACGGGGCCGACGACATCACGACCAGGCGTTTCCGCGCCCTCGATCTGGCCATCGAGACCAAGCCGGACCTCACGCCGGTCAGCGACGCCGACCGCAGCGTGGAGGAGCAGATCCGCGGCACGCTGAAGCGGGCCCGCCCGCGCGACGCGGTGCTCGGCGAGGAGTACGGCAAGACCGGCTACGGCAACCGCTGCTGGATCATCGACCCGATCGACGCGACGAAGAACTTCGTGCGCGGCGTCCCGGTGTGGGCGACGCTGATCGCGCTGATGGAGAACGACGAGATCGTCGTCGGCGTCGTGTCGGCCCCGGCGCTGAACCGGCGCTGGTGGGCGGCGCGCGGCGGCGGCGCCTGGACGGGCCGCAGCCTCACCCGCGCCACCCGCATGAACGTGTCGGCGGTGAGCGAGATGTCCGACGCGTCCCTGTCGTTCTCCAGCCTGAGCGGCTGGGAGGAGCAGGGCCGCCTCACCCACTTCCTCGACCTGACCCGGTCGGTGTGGCGGACGCGGGCGTTCGGCGACTTCTGGTCGCACATGATGGTCGCCGAGGGCGCCGTCGACATCTCCGCCGAGCCGGAGGTCTCCCTGTGGGACCTCGCCGCCCTCCAGGTCATCGTGGAGGAGGCCGGCGGCATGTTCACCGACCTGACGGGCGTCCCCGGCCCGGACGGCGGCAGCGTCGTCTGCACGAACGGCCGCCTCCACGCCGACGTCCTCCGCACCCTGGGCGGCGGCCAGCTCTCCCTGCGCATCTGACGCCCCGCCGGGCCCGCGAGCAGGCTTCGCACCGCGCGGCACGGGGTACCTCCCCGGGAACAGTGGCGGCACCCGGAAGGTAAGGGCGGCCCGGCATTGGCTTTCGGCGCGACTCGCGACATATCGTGGAACAGCGGTCGCGGGACGGCCGTTGTTCCAGATGGGCGGCCCGTAAACGGAGGTACCAGATGTCGACCCAGACCAAGGTAGTGATCGGCGGCGTCGTCGTCGGCTTCCTGACCCTGTTCGTCTTCCCGTGGTGGCTGAGCGCGCTGATCATCCTCGGCGTCCTCGGCGCGCCGCTCGTCGGCTACATGATGCTCGACCCGTCCCAGCGCAAGCGGGTGCGGGCGCAGGGGCGCAAGCGCCTCGGGAGCTGAGCGCCCGGGGAGCGGTCCGCGGGCGCCCGCTAGGGTGCCGGTGTGGCGGAGACGAGGGTCGGGGTCGTCGGCGCGGGGATCCTCGGGCTGGCGATCGCGCGCCGGCTGGCGCGGACGCGCCCCGGCACGGAGGTCACGGTCCTCGACAAGGAGGACCGTGTCGCGGCCCATCAGACGGGCCGCAACAGCGGCGTCGCGCACGCGGGCCTGTACTACGCGCCGGGTTCGCTGAAGGCGACGCTGTGCAGGCGCGGGATCGGCCTGCTCAAGGAGTACTGCGCCGACCGGGGCCTGCCCTACGAGGAGTGCGGCAAGGTCGTCGTCGCCCGCGACGCGTCGGAACTGGCCGCCCTGGACGAGATCGAGCGGCGCGCGGCGGCCAACGGCGTCCCGGGGCTGCGGCGGCTGACCGGTGACGGGCTGCGGGAGATCGAACCGCACGCCGCCGGGGTCGCCGCGCTGCACTCCCCCACCACCGCGATCGTCGACTTCCCGGCGGTCGCCCGCGCGTTCGCCGGCGACGTCGCCGAGGGCGGCGGACGGGTCAGGCTCGGCTTCGAGGTGGTCCGCATCGGGCGGTCCGGCGACCGCGTCACCGTCGCGTCCCCGCACGAGGAGCTGGTGTTCGACCGGCTCGTCGTGTGCGCCGGGCTCCAGTCGGACCGGGTGGCGCGGCTGGCCGGCGACGCGCCGGCCCCGGCGATCATCCCGTTCCGGGGCGAGTACTACCGGCTCGTCCCGTCCCGGACGGACCTGGTCCGGGGCCTCATCTACCCGGTGCCCGACCCCCGCTACCCGTTCCTCGGCGTGCACTTCACGCGCCGCGTGGACGGCGGCGTGGACGTCGGCCCCAACGCCGTCCTGGCCCTGGCCAGGGAGGGGTACAGGCGGCGCGACGTCCGTCCGGCCGACCTGTGGGAGACGGTCCGCTGGCCGGGCTTCCGGCACCTGGCGCGGCGGCACTGGCGGACGGGCGCGAAGGAGCTGTACGGGTCGGCGGTCAAGCGGGCGTTCGTCGCGGAGGCGCGCGGCTTCGTCCCGGAGCTGACGGCGGCCGACGTCGTCGCGGCGCCCGCCGGGGTCCGCGCGCAGGCGGTGGACCCCGACGGATCGCTGGTCGACGACTTCCGCATCGGACGGGTGGGCCCGGTGGTGACCGTCCGGAACGCCCCGTCTCCGGCGGCGACGTCCTCGCTGGCCATCGCCGAGCACGTGGTCGAGCGGCTGTAGGCGTCCAGCCGGGGCGGGCTCAGTCCCAGAGCTTGCGGACGTCGCCGCGCGGGTCGGCGACGGTCTCGTCGCCCGGCCCGTCGAACATCCGCACCAGCCGCGTGGACGGGTCGAAGCGCTCCCAGCCGGGGTCGCCGGTGGCGGCGAAGGCGACCCAGTGGCGGTGCATCCGGTCGGCGAGCGCCTGCGGCGGGTTCGGCCCGGTCAGCCCCTCGGCCTCGGCGGTCAGGTTGTCGAAGACGAAGCCGAGCTCCAGGGCGTGGCAGGCGCCGAGGTCGTGGTTCGGCGACCGCCACGCGAACTCGTACATCCAGGTGCGCCCGCCGGAGGCGGCGTGCCCGGCGGCGGCGCGGTTCGCGGGGATCCGGAACAGGTGGTCGGTGATGATCGTCGCCATCAGCTCGCCGGCCGCCATGTCCGGGTGGCGGTCGCGGTAGGCGGCGGGCAGCCCGGCCGGGACGCCCATCCCGGCGGTGACGAGGCCCACGATCTCGTGGGTGAGCTCGGCCGCGAGACCGGTCGGCATCAGGAAGAACCGGAACTCCTCGGAGGTGTAGCCGAGGAGGAGGTCGACGTCGCGCCCGGCGCCGGCGGCGATGGCGTCCTGCGGGCGCCGGGTGATCAGCTCGCCGTCCAGGACCGGGGTGAGGGACATGCCGCCCGCGGCCGTGGTGGCGCCCCAGCGGCCCGGATCCGGCACCATCGTGACCTCGGCGGCGACGGACGCCTGCGCGGGCAGGATCGCGGCGGGGTCGAGCGCGGCGAACGCCGCCGCGGTCGGCTCGATGCCGAGCCGCGCCGCCATCTCCCTCGTGACGAGCATGGCGTCGTCCGGGTCCTGCGCGATGTGCCCGGCGCCGCTCTGCGCGATCGCGCGCCGGAACAGCCCGAGGTCGAGGGAGACGAGGGTGGTGACGCTCATCCCGCCCGCGGACTCGCCGAAGACGGTCACGTTGCCCGGGTCGCCGCCGAACCCGGCGATGTTGTCGCGGACCCATTCCAGCGCGGCGATCTGGTCGAGCAGCCCCCGGTTGCACGGGGCGCCGGGCAGGTTCGCGAAGCCCTCCACGCCGAGCCGGTAGTTGATCGTCACGCAGACGACGCCGTCGCGGGCGAAGTTGTGCCCGTTGTAGACGGACACGGCCCCGGACCCGTTCCGGAACGCGCCGCCGTGGATCCACACCATGACCGGCAGCCCAGATCCTCCGGGCTCCGGCGTCCAGATGTTGAGGTTGAGGCAGTCGTCACCGGGGATGGCGGGCTCGGGCAGCAGCGTGTCGAACGGCCTCGGGTAGCCGGGCATCGGCGCGGTCGGCCCGAACTCGACGGCGTCGCGGACGCCGTCCCACGGCTCGGGCGGGCGCGGCGCCGTGAAGCGGTTCGGGCCGAACGGGGGCGCGGCGTAGGGGACGCCGAGGAAGGCGGTGACGCCGTCCCGTGTCCTGCCGCGCACCTTCCCGTGGGACGTCTGGACGACCGCCTCCATGGCGCGCCTCCGGTTCTAGAACGAAATTCGACAAACCAGAGGGTACGGGACGGACGCGTCCGGCGGAATGCCGCTCATCCCCCGGTGCGCGGAGCGGGGTGGAGCATGCGGGTGAGGTAGTCGCGGGCGAACGCGCGGACGGCGTCGTCCCCGTCCAGCGCGAGCCCGCCGCCGGGGACGAGCAGCAGCGACACCGCGAGCCGCAGCAGCACCTCGGCGACGGTGTTGTGGTCCTCGGCGGCGCCGGGGCGCGCGCGGCGCAGCCGGTCGGCGAGGATGTCGCGGGCGGCGAGCATCACCGCGCCCCCGTTCATGCTGAGCTGCGGCACGAACGCCTCCGGCTCGCTCTCCAGCACGCGCCGCATCAGCGGGTGCGTGCGGGCGCTGCGCAGCCCGACCACGAAGCCCTCCACCACGGCGTCCTCGGCGGACGGGAGGTCCTCGGTGGCCTCGGCGATCGCGGTGAGGAACCGGCGGCACTCCCGCAGGATCACCGCCTGGAGCAGCTGCTCCTTGTTGGTGAAGCGCCGGTAGATGGTGGTGCGCGCGACCCCGGCCCGCTTGGCGACGTCCTCGACGCTGACCCGGCGCAGCCCGTAGGTCTCGAACTCGGCGAGCGCCGCGTCCAGGATCCGGGTGTCGAGGCCGTCGGCGCCGCCCTCCGGCGCGGCCAGCCGCGCCAGCAGCGCGTCCGGGGTCGTGGCATCCATGGTCATGACCAGCACCCTAACGGGATCGGGGCGCCCGGCTCGTGGCACCGGACGATACAGAGCTACAATAATCGTCGATCTGTACTTCTGTCTCCTCATCGCGGCGGTGCACATGACGGACCAGGCCGAGACCCAGAAGCCCCCTGCGGAGACGCGGCCCCCGGCCCCGCTCGGACCGGGCTCACTGACCTGGCGCTACTTCGGCGACACCCGGATGGTCCTGGTGGGCCCCCGGGCGGCCGTCCTGCAGAACATGCTGCCCGCGCTCGGCCAGGGCGTCCTCGACCACTCGGTGTTCTTCAAGGAGACGTTCGCGCGGGTGAAGCGGTCCGCCGGGCCGATCCTGGACACCGTGTACGGAGGGGAGCGGTCCGCCGAGACGGGCCGGAAGGTCCGCGACTACCACCGCGACATCAAGGGGACGATGCCGGACGGCACCCGCTACCACGCGCTCGACCCCGAGACCTACTACTGGGCGCACGCGACCTTCCTCGACACCATGCTCTACGGGATCGAGACGTTCATCCGCCCTCTCACCGACGCGGAGAAGCGCCGCGCGTACGAGGAGTCGAAGACCTGGTTCCGCATGTACGGGGTCAGCGACCGCGCCATGCCGGCGGACTGGGAGGAGTTCCAGGCGTACTGGAAGCGGATGCTGGACGAGGAGATCGTCGCGCACAAGACCGCCCGGTACGGCGTCGGCTACGTCACCAAGGGCCTGCCGCGGCCGAAGCAGGTCCCAGCACCCCTATGGCGCGCGGTGTCCCCGCCACTGAACGCGGTAGCCCGCTTCATCACAGTAGGCGGCCTGCACCCACGCATGCGCGAGCTGCTGGACCTGCCGTGGACCGCCGCCGACGAGCGCCGCTACCGGCGGTTCGCAGCGGCCGTCCGGGCGGCGAACCGGGCGTGGCCCCTACTCCCCGAGGCACTCCGCTACCTCCCCCAGGCCCGCCGCGCCTTCCACCGCGCCCGCCAACGTTGATCTGCGGCGTGTTGTTGTTATGGAGCGGCTCATAACAACAACACGCCGCAGGTCAACGTCAGTTCGCGGAGCGGATGCGGGCGTCGTAGGCCTTGCGGGCGTCCGGGTCGTACTCCAGGAAGATCTTGTCCAGGCCCAGGCGGCGGGACGCCGCCCGGCGGAGCCGCTCGGGGAGCAGCGCGCCGAGCCGCACCTGCGTGCCGAGCTTCTTCGGCACCGCGACCTGCGGGCGCGGCTCGCCGATCAGCTCGACGACGGCGGCGGCGATGTCCTCCGGCTCGCAGTTCTTCTGCCCCTTCGGGCTGCGCGTCCCCGCGACCAGCTCGGTGTTGGTGAACGTCGGCAGGACGGCGCCGACGTGCACGCCCCGGTCCTGGACCTCCAGCCGGGTCGCCTCGGTGAACGCCAGGACGGCGGCCTTGCTGGCGTTGTAGAGGGCGAGGCCGGGGGTGAACATGACGCCGGCGATCGACGCGATGTTGATGATGTGCCCCGACCCGCGCGGCAGCATCCGGCCGAGGGCGAGCTTGGTGCCGAGCATGACGCCGTGCACGTTGATGTCGATGCAGCGGCGGGCGTCGGCGTCGCTCTCGTCGGTGACCGGCCCGATCGGCATGATCCCGGCGTTGTTGACCAGGACGTCGAGCGGCCCGGCCGCCTCCTCCACCCGGTCGAGGAACGCGGTGAACGACGCGCGGGACGTGACGTCCACGACGAGGCCGGTGACGCCCAGCGACGCGGCGGCCTCCGCGACGGCGGCCTCGTCGATGTCGCCGATGACGACGGTCGCGCCCTTCGCCCGGAGTGCGCGGGCGGTGGCGAGGCCGATCCCCCGCGCTGCCCCGGTGACGGCGATGACCTTGCTCATTGCGGCTCCAAGCGGTCGAGGCGGACGGGGAGCCCGTCCTTCGGCGACGGGAGGGACGTGGTGTCCAGGGGCCACTCGTAGCGTGCGGGGACGCTCCAGCGGTAGCGCTGCAGCACCTGGTGCAGGATGGTCTTGACCTGCATCCCCGCGAAGTACATCCCGATGCACTTGTGCGCGCCGCCGCCGAACGGGGCCCACGCGTACTTGTGGACCTTGTCCTCGCGGCGCTCCGGGGAGAACCGCCCGGGGTCGAACGTGTCCGGGTCGGGCCACCACTGCGGCATGTGGTGGTTGCTGAGCATCGGCACGACGACGAGCGAGCCGGCCGGGATGTGGAAGCCGAGGATGGAGGTGTCCTTGACGACCTTGCGCGGCAGTGCCGGGACGGGCGCGACCATCCGCAGCGACTCCTTCATCACCATGTCGATGCCGGTGAAGTGGTCGAGGTCGCCGTAGCCGGGCCGCGGCCGGCCGAGGGCGAGGGACTCCTCGCGCAGCCGCTCCTGCCATTCGGGGTGCTTGGCCAGGAAGTAGGACATCGTCGTCAGCGTGATGGTGGTGGTGTCGTGCGCCGCCATCAGCGCGAAGATCATGTGGTTGACGACGTCCTCGTCGGTGAACCGCTCGCCGTCGTCGGTCTCGGCCGCGCACAGCGCGGCGAACAGGTCGTCGCCGCCGTCGCGGCGCTTGGCGGGCAGGTGCCGGTAGAAGAACTCCTCCAGCACCTTGCGGGCCTGCAGGCCGCGGTGCCAGCGCAGCCCGGGGACGGGGAACCGCACGTAGGCCGTCCCGGCGCGGACGGCGTCGATGAACGCGCCGTTGACCCGCGCGCGCTCGGCGTCGTCCAGCTCGACGCCCATGAAGACGTCCACGGCGAGGTCGAGCGTGAGCTTCTTGATGTGGTCGTACACCTTGAAGCCGGGGCCGGGCTCCCACGACTCGACGCCCTTGATGATGCCGGGCGCCATCGCCTCCATGTACGCCTCGAGCCGCGGGCGGGTGAACGCCTCCTGCATGATGCGGCGGTGGTGCAGGTGCTCCTCGAAGTCGAGCAGCATGATGCCGCGGGTGAAGAACGGCCCGATGAAGTAGCTCCAGGCGGGCCCGTTCGCGAACGCCTTGTCCCGGTTGACCAGGACGGCCTGGGCGGCCTCGGGCCCCTGGACGGTGACGGTGCGCTGCCCGAGCAGCCACCCCCAGGCGACGGGCCCGTACTGGTCGTAGCGCTTGCGGGCCATCCCGATCGGGTCGCGCATCACCGCGAGCGTGCTGCCGATGTACGGCAGGCCCGGCACGCCGGGGACCGGTTTCAGGCCGCTGCCCTGCGGCGGCGGCGCGAGGACGCTCGTCATGACCCCTCCGGACGCGTGCAACAAATAAGCGAAATCTGTTGCTTTGTTCTAACGTAGCGGGCGCCCGTAAGTCCAGACTTATCGCCGGTGACTTGCGCGTCAGCGGGCCTCGCGGGCCGTCCCGCCCCGGACCAGCCGCCGCCGCGCGGCCTCGGTGAGCGGCCGGTAGGCGCCCGCCCTGTCCCGGTAGTAGGCCGGTCCGCCGCCGGCGTCGGGGACGCCCTCGTCCCGCAGCGGCGCGAGCCGCAGCCGCCCGCCGGCCGTGACGGGCAGCGCGTCCACGACCCGGACGAGCGCGGGCCGCAGCCCCGGCTCCACCCGCAGCAGCGCCTCCGAGAGGTCGATGGGCTTGAGCTCGCCGGCACCGCGCAGGCTCACCGCCGCCGCGGCCAGCTCGGTGCCGCCCGCGGGGATCCCGTAGACGGCGACGCCGTCGACGTACGGCAGGTCGCCGAGCGCGTCCCGGATCGGGCCCGGCGGGACGATGCCCTCGGCCGTGCGGATCAGCTCGGCCTCCCGTCCGACGAGCCAGTAGTCGCCGTCCGTGTCGCGGCGGAACAGGTCGCCGGTGATCGTCCAGGCGTCCTCGGGCTGGAACACGCCCCGCACCGGGCGCGCCGCCGCGCCGATCGCCGACGGCCGGACCCGTGCGAGCAGCATGCCGATCTCGCCCGGCTCGCACCGGACCGCGAACCCGTCGGGCCCCTCGGCCGGCCGCCCGCTCTCCAGGTCGTAGCGGGCGAGCCGCACGCGGGCGCTGCCCGGCAGCGGCCGCCCGAGCGAGCCGGGCTTCTTGCCGCTCAGGTTGACCAGCACCGCCTCGCCCTCGGTTGAGGCGTAGAACTCCAGGACCCGCGCGGGCGCGAACCGGTCCTCGACCCGCCGCCACAGGCCGCGCGGCATCCCGGACCCGATGAACAGCCGGACGGCGTGGTGCCGCTCGGCCGGATTCGGCGGCGCGTTCACGAGGTCGCGCAGGAGCGTCCACGTGTAGGACGCGACGGTGACGCCGTAGCGGCGCGCCTCGTCCCAGAACGTCTCCGGGTCGATTTCCATGTGGGGGGACCGCCCCCCGGGAACCGCGCTGGGGGCGCTGGCGAGGGCGAGCCGGGCCCCGCCCGCGACCGCGCCGCCGAGGCTCATCAGCAGCGCGGACGGGTGCTGCAACGGCGTGATGCTGTAGACGGTGTCGGACGAGGACAGGGCGGCCGACGACGCCGTCCCGAACGCCGACAGCGCCCACCGCCGGTTGGTGATCCGGCTGGCGCGCAGATGCTCCCCGTCGCCCCGGAAGACGATGAAGGCGAGATCACCGGCCCGCCCCGGATTCGGCCGGTACCACCCCGGCAGCTCCACCCGGTCCGGATCGATGCGCTCCATGTCCACGAGGGAGCCGCGGTCGCCGCGCCCGACCCCGCCGAGCAGGTACCCCCGGACGCCCTCCAGCCTCCCGGCGAGCTCCGCGTGCTCGGGATCGGCGATGACCCGCGTCACCTGGCTGAGCCGGGCCTCCGCCGCGGGGTCGCCGTCGGGGCGGAGCAGCACCGCGACGGCCCCGAGCCGGCTCAGCGCCGCGACGAGCGCGAGCGCGGTGGGGCGGGTCCCCATCAGCACGCCGACCGCGTCGCCGCGCCGCACGCCGATGTGGATCAGCCCGCGCACGACGGCGTCGACGCGCCGCTTGGCCGCGTCGTGGGTGTGGGCGCGCCCCTGGTAGAGGAAGAAGACCTCGCCGGGCCGGTGCCGCGCCTGCTCGTCCAGGAGCAGCCCCATCGACATCCGCGTGTCGGACTGGATGCGCTCCAGCCGCGCCAGCCGCGGCAGGTTCTGCGCGGCCTCGCCGCTCAGCTGCCGGCTGCCGTGGACGACCTGGGAGGCGGTCCGGAACGCCGACCGCGCGGCGCTGGTCCCGATGCCCATCGCCAGCTGGAGCCCGTATCCGGCCGGTCCGCCGGGCAGCTCGGCGGTCGCGGCCTCCTCGTCCCCGGCCACGGGCACGACGATCTCCGGGAGTTCGTCCTCGCCCTCCCGCCACAGCGTCCACGACGCGACGGCGGGCCAGGTCTGCGCGATCGCGAGGCTGCCCACGACGAGCCCGAAGTGCCCGGCCCTGAGCGACGCCTCGTACACCTGGGCGCGCGGCGCGGCCCGCCGGATGCCGCGCACCATGAGCGGCGACGCGATCTCGTCGACCTCACCGACGAAGGTGAGCACCGGGCACGTGATGTCGGCGAGCGTGACGAGCCGGTCGCCGATGACGAAGCCGCCCGTCAGCATCCGGTTGTGCTGGATGAACTGCCGCAGGAACTCGGCGAGCGCGGGCACGGGCCACGACACCCACCCCTCCCGCTCCAGGAACCGCCGCTGCCGTTCCCGCGGTGCCAACCGCTCCCGGTCGTGGAGCTGCAGGATGAAGTCGACTCGCGACCGCACGGACTTGACAGGGCTGAGGACCTGGAAGCCGAGCCGTGTCACCCACCCCGGCACGGCGAACCCGCCGAGCACCCAGTCGGGGATCCGCTCGACGCCTTCCGACGCGAGCCAGCCGGGCAGCCCGAACGGCAGCCCCTGGCTCGTGTCGGACGGGCTGCCGAACGTCACGATCGACTCGATGCCCTCGCTGCGCCGGTAGGCGGCGGCCTGGTAGACGAACATGCCGCCCTGCGAGTACCCGGCGAGATGGACGTCCCTGCCGGTCGCCTTCCGGATGCGATCGACGGCGTCGCTCACCGCCAGCACGTGGTCGCTGACGGTCCGCTCGAGCCCGCCGGGCTCCCGCTCGGGCGCCCCGAAGTCGACGACCCACGGATCGACCCCGAGGTCGTGCAGCACTTTCACCGCGCTGACGCGCGAGGAGATGTCGTACACCTCCGCGGTGATCATCAGCGGCGGGACGAGCAGCATCACGGGCCCGCCCGCCGCCTCCGGGAAGTAGTGCCGCAGCCGGTACACCCGCTGCTCGGTCACGACCTCGCAGGGGGACGCGTCCTCGCCGGTGTCGAATCCCCCGAACCGGGCGACCTCCAGGGCGTTCTGGGCGGTGGATCCCAGGCGGGCGCCCAGGCGGAACAGCGTTCTGGCAACAGACGGCATCGTCGACCTCTCGCAGCGTCAACGACATGGTGTCCTGTTATCAGCGGCTTTAGCAATTACGCGACGACCCGCGCCCCGTCCATCCGCCCGCCCTGGAGCCGCTCCCACATGTACCGGCGGCGGGGCTTGCCGCTGGACGTCCGCTGGATCAGCCCGGTCCCGACCACGACCGTGATCTCGACGTCGTCCCCGACCCGGCGCCGCAGCGTCTCGCGGACCGCGGGGACCCACTCCTCGCTCTGCGTCTCGGCGAACAGCGCGAGCCCCTTCTGCCCGGCGCCCGGCACGCCGACCACCACGATGCGGCCCCGGCCGAGCCCGCTCACCTCGGCGATCTTGGATTCGAGGTCCTCGACGTAGACCGACCGCCCGCGGACCTTGATGCTGTCGCCCATCCGCCCGAGGACGAACAGCTGGCCCTGGTGGAAGAACCCGGCGTCCCCGGTGTAGACCTTGCCGTCCATGAACCGGGTCGACTTGGCCTCGGCCCCCGCGTAGTACCCCGGGCAGGCTGAGGCACCGCCCACGACGATCTCCCCCAGAAGCCCCTGAGCAAGCTCGTTCCCATCATCATCAACGATCACAACGGGCACGTCACTCTCAGGCGTCCCGCACCCGACGACCCACCCGGCCTTGGCGCCGACCGACTCGGGGCCGAGCCGGTGCTGGTCGAGGATGCGGACGGGCTGCCCGAACGCGAGCGCCTCGGGGTCGGGCCGGACGGCCAGCGGGTCGCGCCACTCGTTGTCCATGGTGACGAGCAGCGTGGTCTCGGCCATCCCGTAGGCCGGCTTGAACGTCGCCCGCGAGAACCCGAACGGCTCGACGAGCTGCGCGAACACCTCCAGCGCGTGCGGGTCGATCGGTTCGGCGCCGATCAGCGCCATCTTCCAGCCCGACAGGTCGAGGCCCTCCAGCTGCTCCGGCTTGATCCGCCGCGCGCAGTAGGCGTAGGCGAACGGCGGCGCCGCCGTGTGCTGGGCCTCGGCGAAGCACCGGATCCAGCGTGCCGGGTCGCGGATGAAGTGGTCGGGCCGCATCAGCCGCAGCGTCCCCTGCCGCGCGATCGGCGTGATGAAGGTCCCGATGAGCCCCATGTCGTGGTAGAGCGGCAGCCAGGACGCGACCACGTCGCCGTCCTCGTACCCGGCCATGCGCGCGATCAGGTCGCTGTTGGCCTCCAGGTTCTCCCAGGTGACCATGACGCCGCGCGGGGCTCCGCTGGACCCGGAGGTGAACTGCAGCAGCGCGAGTTCCCCGGCGGGCCGGACGTCCGCCTCCTCGCCCTGCTGCGGCTGCCACGGCTCGCCGCTGAGCCCGGCCTGGTCCATGGCCCGCCCCGCGTACTCGGCGAGGTCCTTGGACGCGACCACGAGGACCGGCGACGCCTGCCGCAGGATGGCCGCGACATGGGCGACGTAGTCGTCGCCGTCCTGGAACAGCGGCGGCGTGATCAGGCAGACGGTCGCGCCCGCCGCCCACACCCCGAAGTAGGTCTCGATGCAGGTGAAATCGGTGGGCAGGATGAGGCACACGACGTCGCCCGGCCGGACGCCCTCCTCGATGAGCGCCCCGGCGGTGCGCCGCGCGGCGGCGGCCAGCGCACCGTAGTCGCGGTACTCCCAGCCGCCGTCGTCGGCCGCCAGGTGTACGCCACGTCCGGTGTTCGGCGTCTCCAGCCATGCGCGCAGCGCAGATGCCATCGGTGTTCCCCTTCAACATGATCACGGTCACCCACGTGACTCGCGGGTAACTTCACCAGCACCGCGCGCCCGCCGTCAACCGGTTCGATCGGTCAAAGAGACCGGGCGGTCACTCGGAGGGAACCGACACGGTCCGCCGGCCCGCGACCCGCGCCAGGGCGCGCCACCCGAGCAGCGTCGCACCGAGGAACGAGAGCGCGACGATCACGAACGCGAGAGCGGTCCCCTGCCCCGAGACGACCCGGAGCAGCATCCCGACGCACACCGCGGACAGCCACACACCGACCCCCACGGGAACCAGTGCGTCAGCCCTCCGCCAAGCCCGGAAAAGACCCCACCCTGCCGCGAGCCCCACGAGGAACGGCCAGGCGGTGGTGGCGTATCCGCTCAGGCTGGCGGCCTCCTCATGCGAGGCCCGCCCGATCGCCACGAAGACGAGCACGCAGCAGACGTCCGCGACTCCGCCCACAAGATTCCGCATACCTCCAGCGTATGCGCCCGTCATGAGCGGGTGGTGACGATGACCTTTTGGGGTACTGGATCGCCTGAGGGGACTCAAGTGGAGGTGCGATGACCGGGAAGAACGGCGCCTGGCCGAGGCTGAGGATCGCGGACTGGACGGCGACGCGCGAAACGCTGCACATGTGGACGCAGATCGTCGGCAAGGTCCGGATGGCCCACGCGCCGCTGCTCAACCACTGGTGGCAGGTGACCTTGTACGTGAGCCCCAGGGGGTTGACCACGTCGGCCGTCCCCTACCGGGACGGCGTGTTCGACATCGAGTTCGACTTCGTCGAGCACGTGCTGCGCCTCCGGAGCAGCGACGGCGGATCCCGCACAGTGCGTCTGGAGCCGAAGTCGGTCGCCGACTTCTACGCCGAGACCATGGCCGCGCTGGACGAGTTGCGGATCGAGGCTCCGATCCAGGCCAGCCCGAACGAGGTGGATCCGGCGATCCCGTTCGCCGAGGACCACCAGAACGCGTCCTACGACCCGGACGCGGCCCACCTGTTCTGGCGCCAGCTCCTGCAGGCGGACCGGGTCCTGGGCGAGTTCCGGTCCCATTTCATCGGCAAGGTGAGCCCGGTGCACTTCTTCTGGGGCGCGATGGACCTGGCCTGCACGAGGTTCTCGGGCCGTCCCGCCCCGGCGCACCCCGGCGGCGCCCCGAACTGCCCGGACTGGGTGATGGTAGAGGGCTACTCCGGCGAACTGTCGAGCGCCGGCTTCTGGCCGGGCGGAGGCGAGGAGGGAGCCTTCTACTCCTACGCCTACCCAGAGCCTCCCGGCTTCGCCGACCACCCCGTACTCCCCGCGGAAGCCGTCTACAGCCAGGAAATGGGCGAGTTCCTACTCCCCTACGAAGCAGTGGCGACCTCAAAGGACCCAGAGGGAACCCTGGAAGATTTCCTGCACTCCACCTACGAAGCAGCCGCAGAACGAGCCGCTTGGGACCGAGAGGCCCTAGAAGACACCCCCACAAGACTGAACCACCACAAGGCATAAAGAGACCAGGGAAGAGAACAAAAGGGGGGCCAGGGGCGCAGCCCCGGGGGCGGGCGGGCGGGCGGGGGATGGCGGAGGCACAGGGGGCTCCGGGGGATCGTCCCCCGGGCGAAATGCGAAGGGCCCCCTTGGGGAGCGGGCGAAGCCCGCGACCAAGAGGACCCTAGGACCAGTAGCGGGGGCAGGATTTGAACCTGCGACCTCTGGGTTATGAGCCCAGCGAGCTACCGAACTGCTCCACCCCGCGGTGATGTCTTAACTGTATGGGGTGGGGGGTGGTTAGGCAAACGGGTTTGCGGCGGGGGCTTGGAGGGCGGCGGTGAGTTGGGCGGTGAGGTCGGTGGTGAAGGCGGTGTGGTCGAGGGGGCTGTCGGTGCGGGTGGCGCGGTCGGCGAGGGCGGCGGTGAGGTAGGCGATGTGGAGGGAGATGCGTTCGAGGGCGAGGGGTTCGGGGAGGGTGGCGCGGCAGGCGGTGTGGAGGAGTTCGAGTTGCCGTTGGAGTGCGGTGCCGTGGAGGAGGGGCGGGAGGTGGCGGTCGCGGATTCCGGCGCGTCCGGCGAGTTGGGCGGTGATGCGGAGGAAGTCGCGGCCGTGGGGGGTGCGGAGTTCGTCGGCGGTGGGGGTGACGATGGCGGCGACGATGGCGGGGAGGTCGTGGGGGCGGAGGCCGGGGAGGGCGGTTTCGCGGGCGGGTTCCATGCGGGTGATGCCGGCGCGGAGGACGGCGTCGAGGAGTCCGGCGCGGGAGCCGAAGTGGTAGGTGATGGCGGAGTCGTTGGCCTGTCCGGCGCCGGCGACGATGTCGCGGGTGCGGGCGGCGTCGATGCCGTGGGCGGCGAAGTGGTGGGCGCCGGCGCGGATGAGCGCTTCGCGGGTGGCTCTTGCGTCTTTCGGCACGCCGGTGATACTAACAGTGGGCGTTAATAACGACGCCTGTTACAACCCGCGGAGGCCGCGCCATGGCGGACGTCTACGATCCGTTCGATCCCGGATTCCAGGCCGACCCCTATCCCGCGTACCGGCGCCTGCGCGACGCCGATCCCGTCCACCGCCACGACGATCCGCCGTTCTGGGCGCTGTCGCGCTTCGACGACATCTGGGCGGCGACGCGGGACGCTGGGACGTTCTCGTCCGCGCAGGGCCTGACGTTCTACCCGGACGAGATCGGCACGCTGGGCCTGGCCCCGACGATCGTGATGCTGGATCCGCCGCGGCACACCGTCCTGCGGCGCCTGATCAGCCACGGTTTCACGCCGCGCAGGACCGCCGCCCTGGAGGGCCGGCTGCGCGATTTCGTCCGCTCCAGGATCACCCTGATGGAGCGCAAAGCATCACAAGGCGAAGCACCCGACCTGCACCGGGACTTCTCGTCCCCTCTGCCGACCTACGCCCTGGCCCACCTGCTCGGCGTCCCGGAGTCGGATCGGGCGCGGTTCGACCCGTGGGTGTCCGCGCTGACGACGCTCCAGGACGAGGGCTTCGGCCTGCGGTCGCTGCAGAAGGGCGCGGTCGAGGCCGTCGCGGAGATGTTCGCCTACTTCTCCGACGTGATCGCCGCGCGCCGCGCCGATCCGTCCGACGACCTGATCAGCGCGCTGACGGCCGCCGAGGTGGACGGGGAGCGCCTCACCGACTGGGACATCCTCGGGTTCTGCTTCGTCATGGTGGCGGGCGGCAACGACACGACCGGGAACCTGATCTCGCACGGGGTGGCGCTGCTGGACGGCGACCACGCGCAGCGCGAGCGCCTCGCCGCCGACCCGTCGCTGATCCCGAACGCGCTGATGGAGTTCCTGCGCCTGGAGGGTTCGGTCCAGGCGCTGGCCAGGACCACCACCCGCCCCGTGACCCTCCACGGCACGGAGATCCCCGAGGGCGAGAAGGTGATGATGCTGTTCGGTTCGGCGAACCGGGACGAACGCGAGTTCGGCCCGTCCGCCCACGAACTCGACGTCACCCGGGAGATCCCGCGCCACCTGGGCTTCTCCAGCGGCGTCCACTTCTGCATCGGCTCGCACCTGGCCAAGCTCCAGGCGCGGGTCGCGCTGGAGGAACTCCTCCAGGCCCACCCGGATGTCGGCGTGGACCTGGAGGCGTCCGAGCGGATCTCGTCGCCCTTCACCCGCGGCTGGGTCTCGCTCCCGGCCACGGGCATCGGGCTCGCGACCTAGCCCATGTGGGGGTACCGGTAGTCGGTCGGCGGGACGAACGTCTCCTTGATCGACCGCGGCGAGGTCCACCGCAGCAGGTTGAAAACGGACCCGGCCTTGTCGTTCGTCCCCGACGCCCGCGCGCCCCCGAACGGCTGCTGGCCCACCACGGCGCCGGTCGGCTTGTCGTTGATGTAGAAGTTGCCGGCCGCGTACCGGAGGACGTCGGCGGTGTGCGCGGCGGCGGCCCGGTCGCCGGCGATGACGGCGCCGGTGAGCGCGTAGTCGGCGACCGACTCCATCTGGGCGAGCATCTCCTCGTACCGGTCGTCCTCGTAGACGTGGACGCCGAGGATCGGCCCGAAGTACTCGGTCCGGAAGATCTCGTTCCCGGGGTCCCCGGAGACGAGCACGGTCGGCCGGACGAAGTACCCGACCGAGTCGTCGTAGGTCCCCCCGGCGACGATCTCGACGTCGCCGTCGTCCCGCGCCCGGTCGATCGCGGCCTTGTTCTTGGCGAACGCCCGCTCGTCGATCACCGCGCCCATGAAGTTGGACAGGTCGGCGACGTCCCCCATGGTGAGCCCGTCGACCTCGGCGGCGAGTTCCTCCTTGAACCCGCCGTCCCAGATCGACCGCGGGATGTACGCCCGCGAGGCCGCGGAGCACTTCTGCCCCTGGTACTCGAACGCGCCCCGCACGAGGGCGGTCTTGAGCACGGCCGGGTCGGCGGACGGGTGGGCGACGACGAAGTCCTTGCCGCCGGTCTCCCCGACGATCCGCGGGTAGCTCCGGAACTTCTCGATGTTGTTCCCGACCGTCCTCCACAGGTGCCGGAACGTCGCCGTGGACCCGGTGAAGTGGATCCCGGCGAGTTCGGGGTGCTGGAGCGCGACCTCCGACACCTCGATCCCGTCCCCTGTCACCAGATTGATGACACCGTCCGGCAGCCCGGCCTCCTCCAGCAGGCGCATCAGCAGCACGGCCGAGTAGGTCTGCGTCGGGGACGGCTTCCACACGACCACGTTGCCCATGAGCGCGGGTGCGGTCGGCAGGTTCGCGGCGATCGCGGTGAAGTTGAACGGGGTGATCGCGTAGACGAACCCCTCCAGCGGCCGGTGGTCGGACCGGTTCCACACGCCGGGCCCGCTGATCGGCTGCTCGGCGAGGATGCGCCGCGCGAAGTGGACGTTGAACCGCCAGAAGTCGACGAGCTCGCAGGGGCTGTCGATCTCCGCCTGCTGGACGGTCTTGGACTGCCCGAGCATCGTCGCGGCGAGCAGCGTCTCCCGCCACGGCCCGGCGAGCAGGTCGGCGGCGCGCAGGAAGACCGCGGCCCGGTTGTCGAACGACAGCGCCCGCCACGCCGGCGCGGCCGTCAGCGCCGCCCCGATCGCGTCCCGCGCGTCGTCCTCCGTCGCGGTGCCGAACGTCCCGAGCACCGACGCGTGCCGGTGCGGCTGGACGACGGCGACCTTGGCGCCGGCCCCGAGCCGCCGCTCGCCGCCGATCGTCATGGGCAGGTCGACCGGCGCCTCGGCGGTCAGCTCGGCGAGCCGCGCCTCCAGCCGGGCCCGCTCGGCGCTGCCCGGCGCATACCCGTGCACCGGCTCGTTCACCGGCATCGGAACGTTGGTCACGGCGTCCATGGAAAGGGCCCCTCCTTAGCGGGAGATGAACGAACGGAGAAAGAACGCGAGGTTGGCGGGACGTTCGGCCAGGCGCCGCATGAAGTACCCGTACCAGTCGGCGCCGTAGGGGACGTAGACGCGCATCCGGTGGTCCCGGGCGAGCCGCCGCTGCTCGGCGGCCCGGATCCCGTAGAGCATCTGGAACTCGTAGGACGACGGGGAGCGCCCGACCGCCAGCGCAAGCGCGATGTCGATGATCCGGGGGTCGTGGCTGGCGACCATCGGGTAGCCGTCGCCCTCCATCAGCATCCGCAGCGCCCGGACATAGGCGCGGTCGACCTCACGCCGCCCCTGGAACGCGACGGAGCCGGGCTCGGCATAGGCGCCCTTCACCAACCGGACCCGCGACCCCTCCCCCACGAGGTCACGCAGATCACCCTCACTGCGCCGCAACATCGCCTGGACGGCGACACCCACCCACGGAAAGTCGCTCCTCAGCTTCCCGAGGGTCTCCAGGGTGGAGTCGACGGTCGTGTGGTCTTCCATGTCGAGCGTGACGGTCATGCCGACCCGCTCGGCCGCGGCGCAGATCTCCCGAGCGTGATCAACGGCGAGCTCGCCCGGCAGCGCCTGCCCGAGGGCGGAGAGCTTCACCGAAGCGTCGGCACCGTCCGCGAGCCCGTACCGCTCGAAGGCCGCGAACATGCGCAGGTAGGCGTCCCGGGTCGCCTCCGCCTGCGCGGCGTCCCGGGTGTCCTCGCCCAGGTGGTCGAGCGTGACGCTGAGCCCCGCGCCCGCCAGCTCCCGCACCGCCCCGACCGCCGCCCCGAGGTCGTCCCCGGCCACGAAGCGGTCGACGACGCTCCTGGTCAGGGGCATGGACGTGACGAGACCGCGCATCCGTTCGCTGCGGCCGGCGGCGAGCAGAAGGGCACCGAGCATGGGAGCCTCCAACGTCGAGGAACACCTCGAACGGTAGAAGCGCCGCGCCCGTCCCCCTACAGCCAAATGCCACTTTCACGACGGCTAGACTTCATACAAACGTATGAAGGCAGGCGCATGGCTCTCGATCTGCAAGACATCGTGGAACAGGCCGCAGACCTCCTGCACGCGCCGGCCACGCTGGAGGACCGCGACTTCCACCTCGTCGCCTACGCCGCCCACGGCGACACGATCGACCCCGTCCGGATGGACTCGATCCTGCACCGCCGCGCGTCGGAGGCCGTCCGCGCCCGCTTCGAAAGCCACGGGATCGCCCGCGCCACCGGCCCCGTCCGCATTCCCGCCGACACGTCCCTCGGCCAGTTGGGCCGCCTCTGCCTGCCGGTCCGCTGGAACAACGTGACCTACGGCTACCTCTGGCTCCTGGACGACCAGGAGCGAATCACCAACCCCCAGGCGCACAAGGCCATGCCCCTCTGCGAACGAGCGGCCCTCCTCATGGCCCGCCAGGCCAGGGAACGCGACGACCTGACGTGGAAGGTCGCCGACCTGCTCTCCACCCACCCGGACACCCGCACGCAGGCGGCCCACGACCTGGCCGAGGCCGCGGCCCCCGACCAGCCCCTCACCGTGGCCGTCCTGCGCACCCCGTCGCCCGAGCCCCTGAACCCGTGGCAGCTCCCCCACTCCGTGCTGACCACCGTCTGGCAGCGCGACCACGTCCTGGTCATCCCCACCTCGACACCCACCGCCCCGACGATCGACAGAGCCCGCCGCCTCCTGGAGGAACGCAACGCCCCCGTCCAGACCGGCGTGTACTCCCCCTGCGCGACCCTGGAGGACGTCCACGAAGGCTGGCTCCGCGCCCGCGTCGCGGCCCGCACCGCCGCCCCTGGCGAATCCCGCGACTGGACGACCCTGGGCGCGCTGCGCCTCCTCCGCACAGCAGGCGACGAGGCCCTGGCCCAGACGACCCAAACCCCAGGCACAAACGCCCTGCTAGGACACCCAGACCTCACCGAAACGGCCCGCACCTACCTGGACCAGGCAGGCAACGTCCAGCAAACGGCCAAAGCCCTGAGCATCCACCGCCAGACCCTCTACCACCGCCTACGCCGCATAGAGGAGCTGACGGCCCTGACCCTCACCAACGGCCAGGACCGCCTGACCCTCCACCTGGCCCTGACCCTGGCCCCCCACCTGAAGCAGGACGCTTAGCCTTCGGCCAGCCCCGCATGCCGGGACCGCAACTCCCGCTTCAGAATCTTGCCGCTCGGGTTCTTGGGCAGGGAGTCGACGATGACCACGTACTTGGGCCGCTTGTAAGCCGCGAGCCGCGCACGGGCGTGCGCATGGACATCCTCGGCGCTCAACTCCACGCCCGGCTTCGGCACGACGACGGCGGTGACGGCCTCGATCCAGTGCGGATGGCTGATGCCGAAGACGGCGACCTCGGCGACGCCGTCCAGCGCGTAGACGGCCTCCTCGACCTCCCGGCTGGCGACGTTCTCGCCACCCGTCTTGATCATGTCCTTCTTCCGGTCGACCACCGAGAGGTACCCGTCCTCGGTCATGACCCCGAGGTCACCGGAATGGAACCACCCGCCCCGGAACGCCTCCGCGGTCTTCTCCGGGTCCCGGTAGTACCCCAGGGCCGCGTGCGGACTCCGGTGGACGATCTCCCCGACCTCTCCGACCCCCACGGGCTGACCGTCGTCGTCGACGAGCATGGTCTCGACGTTGATGGCTGCGCGCCCCGCGCTGCCGGCCCGCTCCAGCTGCTCGTGGGGCCGCAGGATGGTCGCGAGGGGCGCCATCTCCGTCTGCCCGTAGAAGTTCCACAGCCGCACGTCGGGCAGCCGCCGCAGCAGCTCCCGGAGCACCTCGACCGGCATCGGAGAGGCCCCGTAGTACCCCTTGCGCAGACTCGAAAGGTCCCGGGTGTCGAAGTCGGGGTGCCGCAGCAGCGAGATCCACACGGTCGGCGGGCAGAACAGCTTGGTGACCTTCTCCCGCTCGATCGTCTCCAGCAGCACACCCGGGTCCGGCGAGGGCAGGATGATGCTGGTGGCGCCGAGGTAGACGTCCACCGAGAAGAAGCAGTCGAGCTGCGCGCAGTGGTACATCGGCAGCGTGTGCACCTCGACGTCGTCGGCGCTCATCTCCCCGTCGACGACGCAGCTGACGTACTGGCTGATCAGCGACCGGCTGGACAGCATCACGCCCTTGGGACGCGACTCGGTCCCCGACGTGTACATGAGCCGCAGCGGATCATCGTCGCCCACGAGGACGTCCGGCGCGGACACGGGCCCGTCGAGCCACCAGGAGTCGACGTCCTCCCACCCGGCGGCCGCCGGGGCCCCCGACAGCGGAATCCACCCCCGGACCCCACCTTCGACCCCGGCGATGGCAAGCGCCTTCTCCGCGGTAGGTGCCAGCGCATCCTCCGCGATGATCCCGGACGCCCCCGAGTGCTCGACGATGTAGGCGATCTCCTCGGCGTTGAGCATGAAGTTCACCGGCACGAGCACGACACCGAGCTTCGCCGTGGCGAACGCGATCACCGCGTACTGCCAGCAGTTGTGGCTGAGCAGCGCGACCCGGTCCCCCTTGCCGACCCCGCGCGCCGCGAGCGCGTGCGCGGCCCGGTTGACCGCGACGTCGAACTCCGCGTACGTGACCCGCAGTTCCCCGCTGACGACGGCGAGCTTCCCCGGATACCGCCGCGCCGTCCGATGCAGCAGATCCCCCACAGAGTGCTGACGAGCACGAACCACAGAGTCAGACAAGACCGCCCCTCCAAACGCAAAACCGCAGGTAAGCCCCAACGCCGTGATCCTAACCACACCAGCAGCCGCAAGGACCACCCCCGAAAAGGGGGGATAAGACCGACCCGAAGCCAACAAGGGAAGAAGCCCCACAAGACCGGAGAGAAGGGGGGGCAGGGGCGCAGCCCCGGGGGCGGGCGGGCGGGGGATGGCGGAGGCACAGGGGGCTCCGGGGGATCGTCCCCCGGGCAAAATGCGAAGGGTCCCCTCGGGAAGCCGCAAAGCGGCGACCAAGGGGACCCAGGACCAGTAGCGGGGGCAGGATTTGAACCTGCGACCTCTGGGTTATGAGCCCAGCGAGCTACCGAACTGCTCCACCCCGCGGTGATGTTTCAAGTGTATGGCATGGCGGGGAGTGGTTGGGTCGGGTGGCGTTATTTGGTGCAGGCGGGGACGGTGCCTTTGCCGGTGTTGAGGGCGTTGATGGCCTGGATGCTGCCGTGGAGGGTGTCGGCGCGGACGAGGCGGAGGCCGTCGGGGCGGGCGGAGAGGGCGTCGGCGCAGTTGTCCTTGGGGGTGAGGAAGACGGTGGCGCCGGCCTTGCGGGCGGCGATCATCTTCTGCTGGATGCCGCCGATGGGGCCGACTTCGCCTTCGGGGGTGATGGTTCCGGTGCCGGCGATGAACTTGCCCTGGGTGAGGGGGCCGGGGGTGAGCTTGTCGTAGATGGCGAGGGAGAACATGAGGCCGGCGGAGGGGCCGCCGATGTCGCCGATGCTGATGTCGATCTTGAAGGGGAACTTGTACTGGTCGGAGAGGACGATGCCGACGACGGCGCGCTTCCCGGTGGGGTCGGCGACGGTCTTGAGGGCGGCCTTCTGCTCCTTGCCGTCGCGCTTGTAGGTCAGGGTGGCGGTGTCGCCGATCTTGGCCTTGGCCATGGCGCCGGTGACCTGGGAGACGCTGGTGACCTGGGCGCCGTCGAGCGCGGTGATCTCGTCGCCGGGCTTGAGGACGCCGTCGGCGGGGCGCCCCTTCTGGACGCCTTCGACGACGACGCGGGTGGTGACGGGGATGCCGAGTTCGTGGAGGGCGGCGGCCTCGGCGTTCTGCTGGGAGTCCTGCATCGCCCGGGTGTTCTCCTGGTCGACCTCTTTCGGCGTCTCGTCCTTGGGGAAGATCGTCTCTTCGGGGACGATGGCGGTGTCGCCGTCGAGCCAGCCGCGCAGGGCGGTGAAGAGGTCGATGCGGCCGCCGGGTCCGCCGCGGTAGGTGACGGTGGTGAAGTTGAGGTGGCCGGTGGCGGGGTAGACCGTGCGGCCGTCGATGCGGATGAGCGGCTGGCCCTTGTCGTTCGTGCCGAGGGTGTTGCTCGTGGGTCCGGGCATGAGCGCGACGTAGGGGACGCGCATGACGGAGCCGATGACGGCGAGCACGAGGACGAGCACGCTCGCGACGGTGAGCGTGGCGGCACGACGAGACATGCCGGAAACTCTATGCCGTCGGGGGGCTCGGCAGACCCCGACCCACGCGCTCGATCATCCGGGGACCACCGTCGCCCACGGCGGGGCTCAGCAGGCCCCGACCCACTCGTCGTCCCCGTCGGCGAAGGTCTGGTGCTTCCAGATGGGGACGTTCGCCTTGAGGTCGTCGATGAGCCGCCGGCAGGCGGCGAACGCCTCGGCGCGGTGGGCGCTGGAGGCGGCGACGACGACGGCGATGTCGCCGATCTCCAGGTCGCCGACGCGGTGCAGTGCGGCGAGGCCGAGGACGGGGAAGTCGGCGGCGACCTTCTCCATGACGGCGCGGAGTTCGCGTTCGACGGTGGGGTGGGCGCTGTAGGCCAGGCCGGTGACGGCGCGGGCGTGGTCGTGGTCGCGGACGGTGCCGGTGAAGACGGCGATGCCGCCGGCGCCGCGGGCGCCGACGGCGCTGTACACCTCGTCGATGGACAGGGGCGTCTCGCGGACGCCGATCAGCCGGATGACGTCCCCGCCCGCAGCGCTTTGGCTCACGTCCCGAAGGCTACCTCTCCGGCCGCGTCCTACTCCCCGCGGGCGGCGGGACTTCCGGCGGCCGCGGGTCTCACTCGGCGCGGGCGCCGGGCTCGTCGGGTTCGAAGGTGGCGGCGAGGGCCTCGGCGAGGGCGGGGACGAGGTCGGGCCCGGCGAGGACCTCGTCGTCACTGTCGTGGCGGCGCAGCCGGAGGGCGGAGTGGCGGGCGCCGTCGCGCAGGACGCCGACGACCATGCGGACGTCCTCGCGCTCGGGGTGGGACGCGGCGAACGCGGCGGCCTCGGCCTCGTCGTCGGGGATCTCGTCCTCGGCCTCGGGCGGCAGGACGACGCGCTCCATGATGATGGCGCAGCCTTCGACGGCGTCGGGCCAGGCGATGGAGGCGAGGGCGTCCTCGACCGCGTCCTTGTCGGGCAGCGGGGGCTGTTCGAGGGCGGCGAGGGTGTCGCCGTCGGGGGGCAGGCCGAGCTGGTCGGCGAGGTCGGGTTCGGCACGGCGGAGCTCGGTGCTGCGGACGAGGGCGTAGAGGCGCGGCGCGCTGTCCCAGCCCTCCTGGGCCGAGTGACGTTCGAGGTCCAGCACGACTTCTTCCAGAAGACTCACGGGGCCATCTTTCCCCCAATCAGGACCCGGAAATGCCGGAACCCTCGCGACAGTCGGTAAGTTGCATCTACAGCACCGGCGGGCGGCCGGTGAGCGAGACCTCTGATCGGAGGGGCCGACTTGACGTTCCGGACTCCCGCTTTCGGGCGCCGACTCGGTACCGGGCGGACGCGGCTGATGCTGCCGGTCCTGGTGACGCTGGCGGTGCTGCTGGTCGTCTTCCTCGTCTTCACCGCGATGTACACCGATCTGCTGTGGTACCGGTCGATCGGTTTCTCGTCGGTGTACACCACGCAGCTCCAGGCGAAGATCGTCCTGTTCTTCGGGGCGGGCCTGCTGATGACGCTGGTCGTGGGCGCGAACGTGCTGGTCGCCTACCGGCTTCGCCCGGCCTACCGTCCGCTGTCGGTGGAGCAGCAGGGCCTGGAGCGGTACCGCGCGGTGATCGACCCGCGCCGCCGGCTGATCGGGGGCGTGCTGCTGGGCCTGCTCGGCGTCCTGACGGGGTCGTCGGTGGCGGGCCAGTGGCCGGTGTGGCTGGCGTTCCTGAACCGGACGCCGTTCGGCGTCGAGGACCCGCAGTTCCACAAGGACGTGTCGTTCTACGTCTTCACCTACCCGTTCCTGCGGCTCGTCATCGGTGTGATCTTCGCGACGGTGATCCTGTCGATCCTGGCCGCGGTGATGGTGCACTACCTGTACGGCGGGCTGCGGCTGCAGGGGCCGGGCGACAAGGCGAGCCCGCCGGCGCGGGCGCACCTGTCGGTCCTCTTCGGCGTGTTCATCCTGCTGAAGGCGGTCGCGTACTGGTTCGACCGGTACGGCCTGATGCATTCGGAGCGCGGGGTGACGACCGGCGCGTCCTATACCGACGTCAACGCGCTGCTGCCCGCGAAGACGATCCTGTTCGTGATCGCGCTGCTGTGCGCGGCGATGTTCTTCGGCAACCTGCTGCGGCGCGGCATGATGCTGCCGGGCGTCGGGTTCACGCTGCTGGTGCTGTCGGCGATCCTGCTGGGCGGGGTGTACCCGCTGCTGATCCAGCAGTTCCAGGTGAAGCCGGACGAGCTGGCCAAGGAGCGCGAGTACATCCAGCGCAACATCAAGTTCACCCGCGAGGCCTACGGGGTGGACGGCGCGAAGGTCGTCCCGTTCGGCACGCAGCCCGTGACGGACAAGAAGCAGCTCCAGGACGACGCCGACAAGCTCGGCGGCGTGCGCGTCCTCGACCCGAACGTGGTGGGCGAGACGTTCCAGCAGTTGCAGCGGATCCGCCCGTTCTACCAGTTCCCCGACACCCTCGACGTCGACCGCTACCAGGTGGACGGCAGGCTCGTCGACACGGTGGTCGCGCTCCGCGAGCTGTCGGGCGCGCCGGCGGGGCAGCGCAGCTGGGTCAAGGACCACATGGTCTACACGCACGGCTACGGCTTCGTGTCGGCCTACGGCGACCGGTTCGACTCCCGGGAGCCGGACTTCATCACCCGCGACATGCCGGCGTCCCAGAACCAGAAGATCAAGGTGGCGCAGCCGGAGATCTACTTCGGGGAGCGCTCGCCCTCGTACTCGGTGGTCGGCGGGCAGGGCCAGAAGGAGCTGAACTACCCGGACAACAGCGCGTCGGGCCAGCAGAGCAGCACCTACGACGGGCAGGGCGGCGTCCGCGTCGACTCGTTCTTCCGCAAGCTGCTGTACTCGGCGAAGTTCCAGGACAAGAACCTGCTGCTGTCGGGCGCGATCAACAAGAACGCCAAGATCCTCTACGACCGGTCGCCGCGCGAGATGGTGCAGAAGGCGGCGCCGTGGCTGACGCTCGACGGCGACCCGTACCCGGCGGTGGTGAACGGCCGCATCCTGTGGATCCTGGACGGCTACACGACGTCCAGCAGCTACCCGTACTCGGAGGAGATGAGCCTCGGGGAGGCGACCCGCGACACGATCACCGACACGCGGTCGGCGGTGGCGCGGCAGGCGAACGACCACATCAACTACATGCGCAACTCGGTGAAGGCCACGGTGGACGCCTACGACGGCACCGTGCACCTCTACCAGTGGGACGAGAACGACCCGGTGACGAAGACGTGGATGAAGGTGTTCGACAACACCGTCCAGCCGCGCTCGTCGATCCCGCCGGAGCTGGAGGCCCACTTCCGCTACCCGCAGGACATGTTCAAGGTGCAGCGGAAGGTCCTCACCAAGTACCACGTGACGGACCCGTCCGCCTTCTACAACGGCGAGGGCTTCTGGGAGGTCCCGCAGGACCCGACGGTGAAGGGCAAGCGGCAGCCGCCCTACTACCAGAGCCTGCGGATGCCGGGCCAGGACACCGAGTCGTTCTCGCTGACGACGGTGTTCAACCCGCGCAACAACCCGCAGCTGGCGGCGTTCATGTCGGTGGGGTCGACACCGGGGCGCGACTACGGGCAGATCCAGATCCTGCAGATGCCGCGGAACGCGCAGCCGGCCGGGCCCGGCCAGGTGCAGAACTCGTTCGAGACCGACTCGAAGGTGAAGAACGACCTGTTCGCGCTGCGGCAGGGCGGCACCAAGACCGTGGCCGGGAACCTGCTGACGATCCCGTTCGGCGGCGACCTGCTGTACGTGGAGCCGATGTACACCAAGGCGGCGGGCGGGGCCGAGCAGCAGCCGTACCCGATCCTCGGCAAGATCCTGGTGCGGTACCGGGAGAGCATCGCCGCGGCCGACACGCTGCAGGACGCGCTGAAGCAGGTCCTCGGCGACACGGGCGCGGCGCCCCCGTCGGGCACCCCGGCCGGGCCGCCGGACCAGCAGCAGCTGAGCGCGGCGGCGCAGAAGGCGATCGGCGACCTGAACAAGGCCGTGACCGACTACGAGGCCGCGCAGAAGAAGGGCGACTACCCCGGCATGGGCGACGCCTGGAAGCGGATCAAGGACGCGCAGGCGGCGCTGGCGGCGGCGGGCAAGGCCGTCCCGAAGACCTCGCCGAGCCCGTCGCCGTCCCCGTCCGGGTCGCCGTCCGGGTCGCCGTCGCCGAGCGCCACACCCCCGTCGAGCTGACGCCCTAGAGCCGGCGCCGCCGAGCCGGCGGGCGGCCCCGGGCCCGTTCGCGGCCCGGGGCTACCTGCGGCGCTTGCGGGCGCGGCGGATCGCGGCGGCGGCGCCGATCGCGGCGACGGTCGCGCCGGCGGCGGTCGCCATCGTGGCCTCCTTGCCGCCGACGCGGCGGCCGACGACGGCGTGCCGTCCCGCGGTCTCGGCCATGACGGCGCGGAGCGCGGAGGCGTTGTCGTGCAGCGGCTTCCAGCCGGCGGCGCGCAGCCGGGCGCAGTCGACGACCCACGGGTAGGCGACGTAGTGCAGGTCGGTGGCGGGCGCCGGGGTCATGCCGAGCCGGTGCAGCCGCTGCGCCATCCCGAAGGTGAGGGCGGCGGGCAGCTCGAAGGTCCGCTTGCCGGTGATCTCGGCGACCTCCTCGGGGCCGAGCCAGCCCTCGGAGCCGACGGCGACGGGGCCGCGCACGTCCGCGGTGACGACGACCTCCAGCGCGGACGCGAGGTCCTCGATGTGGCAGAACTGCCAGCCGGGCGTGCTGCCCTTGACCGACAGCAGCCGGGGCGCCTCGAAGTGGCGGGTGACGACGGTGTCGACGCCGGGCCCGGCGACCGCGGCGGGGCGGACGACGGTGACCTCCAGGCCGGGGTGGGTGACGGGCGCGTTCGCGGCCAACTCCTCCATCTCCAGGTAGTCGCCGGCGATGCTGGTGCTGGCCTCGGCGAGCAGCGGCGCGTCCTCGCGCAGCGGCACCTCGTTGTCCGGGCCCGCCCCGTACACCATCGCGGAGGTGGCGAGCACCACCCGGCGGACGCGGGCCGCCGCGGCGGCGGTGACGACCGTCTGGGCGCCGCGGACGTTGTGGGTGCGGCGCTCGCGGGGGTCGGCGTCCGGGGACCGCTCGATGTCGAGGTTGACGATCACGTCCACGTCGGAGAGCCGTCCGGACAGCAGCGGATCCCGGATGTCGGTGACGCGCCAGATGACGCCGGGCACGTCGCCGCGCTGCCCGTCGATCGCGACGACCTTGCGGATGTCTTCCCGTTCGGCGAGCCGGGCGGCCAGCAGCCGCCCCGCCCCGGACGCGGCGCCGGTGACGGCGACGACCGGGGCCTTGCTACGCCGAGGGCGAACCTTGCCCGTTGCCACGGGGCTGCCCCCTTCCTTGAGTACGCGACCTTGCCGGGACCGGCTAACGTTGCGGATATGAGCCCATCATGCATCCCAGGGGCGATCCGATGAGCAACACTCCCTTCGGCTTCAATCGTCCCGGCGACGGAGACGACGACGACCGGCCCCAGGATCCGTTCTCGGGCATGGGCGGCGACATGGCGCAGTTCGCCGACATGCTGCACCGGTTCGCCGACATGATCGGCGCGCAGGGCGCGGGCGGCGCGGCGGGCGGGCCGCTGAACTGGGATCTGGCCAAGAACATCGCGCGGCACACGGTGGTGGAGCAGGGCGACCCGTCGGTCGTCGACGCCGAGCGGCGCCAGGTCGAGGAGGCCCTGCGCCTGGCCGACCTGTGGCTGGACGAGCGGACGACGCTGCCCGCCGGCATCCGCACCCCGCAGGCGTGGAGCCGGTCGGAGTGGATCGAGCAGACGCTTCCCGTGTGGGCGAAGGTGTGCGACCCGATCGCGACCCGCATGGTCGACTCCATGGGCGGGGCGCTCGGCGGCGGCGAGATCCCCGCCGACATGCAGGCGATGGCCGGGCCGCTGATCGGCATGGTCAAGCAGATGGCCGGGGCGATGGTCGGCGGCCAGGCCGGGCAGGCGCTCGGCGCGCTGGCCCGCGAGGTCACCGGCTCGGCCGACGTCGGCCTGCCGCTCGCCCCGGACGGCGTCGGCGCGCTGCTGCCCGCCGGCGTGGAGGCGTTCGGCGAGGGCCTGGAGGTGTCCGCCGACGAGGTCCGGCTGTACCTGGCGCTGCGCGAGGCCGCGCACCAGCGGCTGTTCACCCACGTCCCGTGGCTGCGCTCGCACCTGCTGGGCGCGGTGGAGGAGTACGCGCGCGGCATCACCGTCGACCTCTCGGGCATCGAGCAGGCCGTGCAGGGGCTCGACCTGAGCAACCCGGAGGCGCTGCAGGAGGCGCTCGGCGGCGAGATCCAGCTCCAGCCGGAGGAGACGCCCCGGCAGAAGGCGGCGCTGGCCCGGCTGGAGACGGCGCTCGCGCTGGTCGAGGGCTGGGTCGACACGGTCGTGAACGAGGCCGCGGAGGGCCGGCTGCCCGGTTCGGTGAAGCTGGCCGAGGCGGTGCGGCGGCGCCGCGCCACCGGCGGCCCCGCGGAGCGGACGTTCGCGACGCTCGTCGGCCTGGAGCTGCGGCCCCGGCGCCTGCGGGAGGCCGCCGCGCTGTGGCGGTCGCTGACGCAGGCGCGCGGCACGGAGGGCCGGGACGCGGTCTGGGACCACCCCGACCTGCTGCCGACGGCCGACGACCTCGACGACCCGGACGGCTTCGTCCACGGCCGCGACGAGATCGAGGGCCTGTCCGACCTGGACCTGTCCAACCTGACCAAGGCGCCCGAGGAGGGCGAGGAGAAGCCCGGCGACGGGAAGCCCGACGACGGGCCCGACGACGGGCCTGATGACACGGGGCCCGATGGGAAGGGGCCGGGCGGGAAGCCCGGTCCGGACGACGAGGGGCCGCGGGCATGAGCCGGTCGCGCCCGTCCCGGGTGCGCGGCTGCCGCTACGAGCCCGGGTCGTCCACGAACGCGATCAGGCGGCGCGTCGCGCGCGCCAGCCTGTGCTGGCAGCGCCCGATCGACCAGGAGCGGCGGCGCCGCCGTCCCGACAACTCCCGCTACCCCCGCGTGGGCCGCGCATGACGCACCCCGAAGCCGGGCGCCGGCCGGGGCCCGGGGTGTCGCGGTGAGCGTCCCGCCGGTCACGTCGGAGTCGCTGTACGGCGACGCGGTGCGGGTGCTGTCGCGGTGGCGGGCGCCCGACGCCGGTCAGGAGCGGGTGCGGCGGGAGTTCCTGCGGCATCTGGAGGAGCATGCGGCGGACGGGATGTGGCGGGCGTGCGCGGCCGGGCACATCACCGCCAGCACCGCCGTGCTCGACGCGTCCCGCACCCGCGTGCTGCTGACCCTGCACGCGAAGGTGAAGGCGTGGCTCCAGCTCGGCGGCCACTGCGAGCCCGGCGACGCGACGCTCGCGGGCGCGGCGCTGCGGGAGGCCACGGAGGAGTCGGGCATCGCGGGTCTGCGGCTGCTGCCCGAGCCGGTCCAGCTCGACCGGCACGCGGTCCGCTGCCACCCGCGGGGCAGCTGGCATCTGGACGTCCAGTACGCGGCGATCGCCCCGGAGGGCGCCCGCTACACGGTGTCGGACGAGTCGGACGATCTCGGCTGGTTCCCGGTGACCGATCTCCCCGAGCCCACCGACGACCCCGTCCGGCGCCTGGTGGCGCGGGCGGTCTCGCTGCCGGGCTGACGGCAGGTCAGCGGGCCAGGGGGTGGCCCTCCAGGAGGGCGCGGGTGCTCTCCCAGCCTTCCAAGCCCGGGTCGAGGAAGCGCAGGTCGCCGAGGGTGCGGAGGCGGTGCCAGCCGGGGCCCTGCGGCACGAGTCCGGGGCGGGGCGCGGCGGCGCGGAGGCGGGTCAGCGCGTCCGGGGTGTCGAGATCGACGTCGCGGAGGGCGGTGGCGAGCCAGTCCGGCAGCGGGAGGCGGGCGGCGAGCGCGACGAGGCCGCGTCCGGCGCCGTCGGCCCGGCAGGCGGCGGACGGCGCGCTGCCGAGCGCGCGGAACAGCTTGCCGAGCAGCAGCGGCGGCAGGTCGGGGGCGTCCGGCGCGACCAGCGCGGCGGACGCGGCGCCGAGCGCGTGCAGGGCGGCGAACGCTCCGGTGAGCGTCGCCTCCCGGACGATCGGGGTGCCGGGCCAGGTGACGGCCTCGGCGTCCGGCTGGTCGGGCGGGTCGAGGACGAGCGCGGGCGTCACCAGTTCGAGCCCGGCGACGACCTCGTAGGTGTCCTCCAGGAGCGCGAGCCGGAACTCATCGGGGTCGACGCCCGGCGGAACGTCCCGCCGCCGGGCGGGGTGGGAGAGCACGGCGGCGAAGCGCGTGCCGGCCGCGGGCACCCGGTCGGGGGCGTCGGTCACCCGGCGGCCTCGTGCGGGTACTCGCCGCCCGGGTGCAGCCCGTCGCCGTGGTGCATGCCGTCGCCGACCGCCTCGGCGTCGGGCGCGTCGGCCTCCAGCGGCAGGTGCGCGGCGGCGGCGACGCCCTCCAGGTAGCCGCGGGCGCGGTCGGCCTTCGGGTAGTTGCCGACCAGTTCCCAGAAGTCGGCGCCGTGCCCCGGGATGAGCAGGTGCGCCAGCTCGTGGACGAGGACGTAGTCGACCACCCACCCGGGCATGCCGCGCAGCCGGGTGGACAGCCGGATCGTGCCGTCGTCGGGGGTGCACGACCCCCAGCGGGTGCGCTGGTTCGCGACCCACCGGACGCTGACCGGGTCGGCGCGGCCGTCCAGGTAGCGGCGGGACAGCTCGCGGGCCCGCGACTGGAGGTCGGCGTCGCTGGGCCGCCGGCGGCGCTCCCGCTCCTCGAGGCGCTCAAGGATGGTCGCGATCCACTGTTCCTCTTCGGCCTTGCTGAGCCTGGACGGAACCATCACCACCACCTTGTCGCCGTCGCGGTAGGCGGACACGGTTCGCCGCCGTCTGGCGCTGCGGCGGACCTCAACGTTAGGGGGCACGCCTGAACCGTACTCGAAAATTTGCCTCCGCCAAAGGGGGTGTTTGACGTTACCGCAGGTCAGCGCCTATCTTTTGACCATGGCCGGGGGTTTGCGGAAAACCCCTGGAGCGGTGTACGCGGCTTTACTCGCCGGTGAATTGCGCGCTGCGCTTCTCCCGCTGGGCCGCCAGTCCTTCGAGCATGTCGCGCGACGACATCGTGACCGGCTGCGCGAGCGATTCCCAGCGCAGCGCCGACTCCATGTCGGCGTGCCCGCCGCCGGACAGCGCGACCTTGGTGAGCCGGGTGGCGATCGGCGCGTTCGCGGCGACCCGCGCGGCGACGGCGAGCGCCTCGTCCCGCAGCTCCGCGCGCGGGAACGCCCGGTTGACCAGTCCGTGCGCGGCGGCTTCGGCGCCGGTGAGGACGCGTCCGGCCAGCAGCATCTCGCGGGCCAGCGGGAGCCCGGCGACCTCGGGGAACAGCCAGGTCGCGGCCATGCCGGGGTGCAGCCCGAGGGCGGTGAACGGGGCGAGCAGCTTGGCGTCGTCCGCCGCGTAGCGCAGGTCGCAGGCGAGGGCGAGGCACAGCCCGGCGCCGACGGCGTGCCCGTTGACGGCGGCGATCGTCGGGACCTCCAGGCCGCGGATCAGCAGCCACGTCCGGTAGAACTCCAGCATCCGGTCGCGCAGCGGCGGGACGGCGACGGCGTTGGTGTCGGCCAGCCAGGACAGGTTGCCGCCGGAGCTGAACGCGCTGCCCGCGCCGGTGACGACGACGCAGCGCAGGCCGGCGTCGGCGCGCAGGCCCTCGATCGCCGCCTTCCACGCGGCGGTCATCTCGTCCGACATGGCGTTGCGGCGGCCGGGGTCGTTCAGCGTGAGGACGGCGACCCCGTCGGGGCGGCGTTCGACCAGCAGCGCATCGGCGGAGTCTCCGGACATGCGCGCCACGGTACCGAATCGCACTCGGACCGCACCAACCGCCCCGCGTCCCGCCGCGATCCGGCCCCGCTCCCGGCCGGGCGCGCGCGTACCACAGCCGGCACACCGCCGTGAGAAAGCGCACACTTACAGTGTTCTTGCAGGTCAGCACGGTGCCACGGGCGCGGCGTCGGCGATACTTGCTGATGGTTGTGGCGTGAACGACACCGGATCACCGACAATGTACGGCGTGAGCGATCTTCCCCGCCGCGCGGTGACGCGGTCAGCAAAGCTGGCGTCCCTCCCCATCGGCTTCGCGGGACGCACCGCGCTCGGCGTCGGGAAGCGGACCTTCGGCAAGCCGGCCGAGGCCGTCGCGCTGGAGATCCAGACGCGGACCGCCGAGCAGCTGTTCAAGGTGCTCGGCGAGCTCAAGGGCGGGGCGATGAAGCTCGGCCAGATGCTGTCGATCTTCGAGGCCGCGCTGCCGCCGGAGATCGCCGGCCCCTACCGGGCCACGCTGACCAAGCTGCAGGAGGCCGCTCCCCCGCTGCCGGCGTCGACCGTCCACAAGGTGCTGGAGGAGTTCCTCGGCGCGGACTGGCGCGACTACTTCGAGTCGTTCGACGACAGGCCGGCCGCCGCGGCGTCCATCGGGCAGGTGCACCGCGCCGTCTGGCACGACGGCCGCGCGGTCGCGGTGAAGGTGCAGTACCCGGGCGCCGGCAAGGCGCTGATCAGCGACTTCAACCAGCTCGCCCGGCTCGGCCGGCTGTTCGGCGTGCTGATGCCGGGGCTGGACGTCAAGTCGATGCTCGCCGAGCTCAAGGAGCGGGTGGTCGAGGAGCTCGACTACACGATCGAGGCCGAGTCGCAGTCCCTGTTCCGCGAGGCGTACCTGGACGACCCGGACTTCTACGTCCCCGAGGTCATCGCCCAGTCCGGCAACATCCTGATCACCGAGTGGATGGACGGCACGCTCCTCTCGAAGATCATCAGCGACGGCGACCAGGAGACCCGCGACCACGCGGCGCTGCTGTACTGCCGGTTCCTGCTGTCCGGCCCGAAGCGGTCCGGGATGCTGCACGGCGACCCGCACCCCGGCAACTTCCGGCTGCTGGCCGACGGCCGGCTCGGCGTCCTCGACTTCGGCGCCGTGGACCGCATCCCCGGCGGCTTCCAGCAGCGGCTCGGGCTGCTGCTGCGCATCGGCACGATGGCCGACATCGACGAGATCGAGGACGCCCTGCGCCGGGAGGACTTCATCCGCGAGGGCGTCGAGGTCGACGCCGAGTCGCTGCAGGCGTTCCTCGCCCCGATCACCGAGCCGTTCGTCACCGAGACGTTCAAGTTCAACCGGGAGTGGCTGCGCGACATGGCCGCCCGGGTCACCGACCTGCGGCCGTCCAACGTCGTCCGGCAGCTGAACCTGCCGCCCGAGTACGTGATCATCCACCGGGTGCTGTCGGCGGGCACCGGCGTGCTGTGCCAGCTGGACTGCGAGATCCCGGCGCGCGCCGAGTCCCTGAAGTGGGTGCCCGGCTTCGCCGACGACGAGGACACCGAGCTCGTCACCGGCTGACCCGGGCCGGGCTCAGCGGAGCCCCGCGCACTGATGGGGTGCGCGGGGCTCCGCTCTTCGCGCGTCCGGTGGAGTGGGGCCATCGGACGCGCTCCAGGTGCCCGCCCGGGAGGCGCCTACCGTCCGCCAAACCATCCAAGAAGGACGGACGGGGCCTCGACCGGGCGGCCACTTCGTCGGCTGGGGCAGAGGCCGGCCCCCGTCGGCGGCCTCTGCGCCGTCAGTCCCGGTAGTGGGGCTCCCGGGCGGTCGGTGCGAGCAGGACGCGGCGGACGCGGGACGCCCTGGTCCGCGCGTCCCGGCGCGCCCGGCGCAGCGCGCGCACGCGGGCGGCGACCTCGTCCGGCACGGTCACCGGTATTCGTTCTCTCGACAGGTCCTGGCTGAGCAACGTCATCTCGTTCTCCCCGGCCGCCCGGAGGCGCGGTCCCCGCGTGGGGACCACGCCTCCGGGGTCGATTCGGCTGAGCGTCGTGGACACCACCGCGCTCACACGGCCACTTCGTCGGGCCGCGGGTGCTTGCGCGGGCGGCCGCGCGGCCGCTTGCGCGGCACGATCACGCCGCGGACGAAGAGCTCGCCGCCCCAGACGCCCCAGGGCTCCTGGCGCTCGAGCGCGCCGGCGAGGCACTCCTTGCGGAGCGGGCACTCCAGGCACAGGGCCTTGGCGAGCTCGACATCGGCGGGAGCCTCGGCGAAGAACAGCTCCGGGTCGGTCCGGCACGGAAGCGTGAGGTCCTCCTCGCTGATCGCGAGGGCCCCCTGCATCACAGTCACCCTTGTTCCTCTCGTTGGATCTCAACGGGTGTGTCGGTGGGTTGTCTGGGCAAAGAAGAAGGCCGCGGATCCGGTGTCTGGATCCGCGGCCTGGGGGCTTGCCGGTAGTCGTGCTAGACCGGTCGCCTCCAGGGGTACGGACCCGACACGCCACCCTTGAGGGTGACGCCCACGTGGGCCGTGGCCGGAGCCGGGACGTTCGTGTCCTCGATGAGGTGTTCGGAGACACTCCGCCCCTGGTCGTCCTGGATCAGCTGCTCAAAGCGCAGATCCGCGCGCTGCCACTCGCGCAGTCGTCCGCCGGGCGCCTGGGCATAGGCGCCGGGCATGGCGACGCGGGACATGGACGCGCCGCGCACCGAGACACAAGGCATGGAGGCGCCAGGGACGGCAGCGGTCCAGGACGACGCGAGTTTCAGCAACGTGTTGCTCACCGGACTGCACACCACCTCTCTGGTTCCTCGGGCCGGGGCCGGCGGATCAAGATCCACACGGTCGGCCGGTTGATTGCTCGCGACGAGCGTACGGGGATCCCGCCGAATCTAGCAAGATATTTTTGACCTGCGGTTTTGTGGGTGAGTTCACCCTTTTCCCGGGAAACCCGCGCCGCCCCGCCCGCGTCGAAGCTCACGGGAGTCCCGTGAGGAACGATCTTCCCACGGGACGGCGCGCACCCCCGCCGGCGGCGGGGGCGCGGCGCTGCGAGGTCACCGTCACGCCCGGCCTGCTCCGCGTCCGCGGCGACCAGCTCGCCGGGCGCGCTGTCCTTGACCATGAACCCGGCGACCCCGGCCGCCATCGCGCGGCGCAGCGCCCCGACGCCGGTCAGGATCAGCGTGCGGCAGCCGGGCAGGTGCCGGGCCAGTTCCGCCGCCGCGCCGAGGCCGTCCAGGCGGGACAGCTCGATGTCGAGCACCGCGACGTCCGGCCGCTCGCGCAGCGCCGCGGCGACGATCGCGTCCCCGGCCCGACCTGCGCGACGACCCGGATGCCGTCCTCCCGGTCGAGGAGGTCGGCCAGCGCCTCCCGCAGGATCCGGACGTCCTCCGCCAGCAGAACCCTGATCAAGGGTCAGCGCTTGCGTTCGCCGTCGGAGACCCGGACCAGGCCCTCCTGCATGACCGAGACCACCAGTTCCCCCGACCGGGTGAACACCTGGCCGCGGGCGAGGCCGCGGGCGCCGCCGGCGAACGGCGTGTCCTGGTAGTACAGCAGCCAGTCGTCGGCGCGGAACGGCCGGTGGAACCACATCGCGTGGTCGAGGCTGGCGCCCATCGTCCGCTTGTCGCCCCAGGCCAGGCCGTGGTTGAGCAGGACGGTGTCGAGCAGCGTCATGTCGGACGCGTAGGTCATCAGGCAGACGTGCAGCAGCGGGTCGTCGGGCAGCTCGCCGTCCACCTTCAGCCACACCTTCGACTCGGGGGTGGCGAGCGCCGGGTCCTTGGCGGCCTCCCACGTCAGCGGCGTCGCGTGCCGGATGTCGAAGGGGCGCCGGGTGACGAACTCGCGCGCGCCGACCTCGCCGAAGATCGGCGTCAGCCGCTCCAGGCCGTCCGGCAGCGTCTCGGGGGCGGGCGCCTCCGGCATGGGGGCCTGGTGGAACGGGCCGTCCTCGGCGATCTGGAACGACGCCGACAGCGTGAAGATCGCCTTGCCGTGCTGGACGGCCATGACGCGCCGCGTCGTGAACGACCGCCCGTCCCGGACCCGGTCGACGGTGTAGACGATCGGGACGAGCGGGTCGCCGGGCCGGATGAAGTAGGCGTGCAGCGAGTGCACGGGCCGGTTCGCGGGGACGGTGCGCCCGGCGGCGACGAGCGCCTGCCCGGCCACCTGGCCTCCGAAGACGCGCTGCCGCCGCTCCTCGGGGCTGCGGCCGCGGAAGATGTCGTTCTCGATCTGTTCGAGGTCGAGCAGGTCCAGCAGGGCCTTCAGCGATTCCTTCACGGCGGCCAGTCTTCCGTATCGACCACTCTGACCGAGATCTCACCCCACAGGTTCAACAGCCCTGCCGCCCCTGGGGTCAGTATCCGCACAGGGTGAGGACGGCGTCGCCGTAGCGGTCGAGCTTGACCTTGCCGACGCCCGGGATGCGGGCGAGGTCCTCTCGGGACTCGGGGCCGTGCTCGGCGATCGCCTGGAGGGTGGCGTCGGTGAACACCACGTACGCGGGGATCTTCTGCTCGGCGGACACCTGGGCGCGCCAGTCCTTCAGCGCGATGAGGAGCTCCTCGTTCAGCTCGGACGGGCAGTCTTCGCAGCGGCCGAGCTTGCGCTCGACGGCGGCGGTCAGCGGGCGGCCGCAGACGCGGCACGGCTGCGGGCCCTTGGCGGGGCGCCGCTTGGCCCGGTCGGCGCGGGGCGGCGTGTGCGTGGTGGTCTTGCCGGTCAGGCCGTCCAGGAAGCGGGACGGACGGCGGTTCTGCGCCCCGCCGGGCGAGCGCGACAGCGCCCACGACAGCGCCAGGTGGACGCGCGCCCGCGTCACCCCCACGTACAGCAGGCGGCGCTCCTCCTCGATCTGCGCGGGGGTCTTGGCGTAGATGATCGGGAGGGTGCCCTCGGCCAGCCCGACGAGGAACACCGCGTCCCACTCCAGGCCCTTGGCGGCGTGCAGGGACGCCAGCGTGACGCCCTCCAGCGGCGGCGCGTGGCTCGCGGCGGCGCGCTCCTCCAGTTCGGCGACGAAGTCGGGGAGGCCGGCCTTCGGGTTGTCGGCGGCCATGTCCTCGGCGAGCTGGGCGAGCGCGGCGAGCGACTCCCAGCGCGCGCGGGCCGCCCCCGCGCCCTCCGGCGGCCGGTCGGAGAAGCCCGCCCCGGACAGCACGTGCCGGACGGTGTGGATCAGCCCCGTCCCGTCGTTCTCGGCGTCGGCGCCCGCCCGCGCCGCGCCGCGCAGCCGGACCACCGCCTCGCGCACCTCGGGCCGCTCGAAGAACCGCTCCGCGCCGCGCAGCACGTACGGGACGCCCGCCGCCGCCAGCGCCGACTCGTAGGTCTCCGACTGGGCGTTGATCCGGAACAGGATCGCGATCTCCCGTGCGGGGACGCCCTCGTCGATCAGCTTGCGGGCCTGCCGGGCGGCGTCGTCGGCCTCGGCGACCTCGTCGTCGTACTCGTTGAACACCGGCTCGGGGCCGTCCGCGCGCTGGGCCAGCAGCTCCAGCTCGTGCCGGGCGCCCCGCGCCTGCCCGATCACGCCGTTGGCCAGCCGGACGACCTGCGGCGTCGACCGGTAGTCGCGGACGAGCTTCACGACCTTCGCGCCGGGGTGCTCGCGCGTGAAGTCGAGCAGGTGGGACGGGGACGCGCCGGTGAAGGAGTAGATCGTCTGGTTCGGGTCGCCGACGACGCACAGGTCGTCGCGGTCGCCGAGCCAGGTGTCGAGCAGCATCTTCTGCAGCGGGTTGACGTCCTGGAACTCGTCGACCACGAAGTACCGGTACTGCTCGCGGACCTGGTTGGCGACCTCCCGGTGCTCGGTGAGGACGGCGGCGGTCAGCTCCAGCATCCCCTCGAAGTCGAGCAGGTTGCGCTCGCGCCTGAGCTGCTCGTACATCGCGTAGACGCGCGCCACGTCGACGATCTCGGCGGGCGGCCTCCGGTCGGCCTTGACGACGGCGGCCGGGTAGTCCTCGGGGCGGTGCTGGGTGACCTTCGCCCACTCGATCTCGCTCGCGAGGTCGCGCAGCTCGGTCCGCGCGAACGACAGCCCGCACGCGCGCGCCGCGTCCGCGACCAGCCCGATCTTCGAGTCGACGATCTTGGGCGGTTCGCCGCCGACGACGCGCGGCCAGAAGTAGCTGAGCTGCCGCAGCGCCGCCGCGTGGAACGTCCGGGCCTGCACGCCGGGCGCGCCGAGCTGCCGCAGCCGGCTGCGCAGCTCCCCCGCCGCCCGCGTGGTGAACGTCACGGCGAGGACCCGCTGCGGCGTGACGACGCCGGTGAGCGTCGCGTAGGCGATCCGATGCGTGATGGCCCTGGTCTTGCCCGTCCCGGCGCCCGCGAGCACGCACACCGGACCCTTCACCGCCTCGGCGACCGCCCGCTGTTCGGGGTCGAGTCCCTCCAGCACCGACTCAGCCAACATGCCCCCATACTCGCAGCCCGTCCCACCTGCCTCAGCCGATCCGCCACCTGTGGACAACCGCGTCCGGGCGGCGAAGGAATGCGCGGAGCGCGTCCACTGTTCTGCGGTAGGCACGGACCGTCCGAACGAACGAGGGAGACGACGAAGCGATGGCGACGCCTTCGACCGCCCATGGCCCCGGCCCGAGCGGTCAGCTCACCATGTACACGACGACCTGGTGCGGGTTCTGCCGCCGGCTGAAGAGCCAGCTCGCCCGGGACGGCATCGAGATGGTCGAGGTCGACATCGAGCGGAACCCGGAGGCCGCCGAGTTCGTGATGAGCGTCAACGGCGGAAATCAGACGGTCCCGACTGTTTTGTTCCCTGACGGGACGGCCGTGACCAACCCGAGCGCCAAGGAAGTCAAGCGCCGCCTGGCAGAGATCGCCAAGACGCACTGAGACCCGCATGAAGAAGGCCCGCCGACAACGGCCGGCGGGCCTTTCTCATCCCCGCGTGCGCGGGGAGCACCCGTCCGGCAAGACCATGGTCGGAACGGTTTGTGGACCATCCCCGCAGCGGTGGGGGACAGATCGCTCACTCTACGTGAGCAACACTTCAGAAGTCCGGCATCTTGGGGAGTTCGCCGCCGTACCAGCGCATGATGAGCTGCGCGGCGATGGACAGCGGGCCCGGCGCGACGATCTCGCCCGACTCGATGGCAGCGCGCAGGTCGTCGCGGGTGTACCAGGCGGCGTCCAGGATCTCCTCCGGGTCGGGGTTCAGCGGGACGTCGCCGTCCGCCCGCGCGGTGAAGCCGAGCATGAGGCTCTGCGGCAGCGGCCACGGCTGGCTGCCGAGGTAGTGGACGTCCCGGACGGCCAGCCCGACCTCCTCCTTCACCTCCCGCGCGACGGCCTGTTCGAGCGATTCGCCCGGTTCGACGAACCCGGCGAGGATCGAGCGGCGGTCGGCGGGCCACTGCGGGCCGCGGGCGAGCAGGACGCGGTCGGCCTCGTCGGTCACCAGCATGATCACGGCCGGGTCGACGCGCGGGAAGTGCTGCGAGCCGTCCCGCGGGCAGACGCGCACGTGCCCGGCGGACGACACCCGGGTCTCGGCGCCGCAGCGCGGGCAGTACCGGTTGGTGTTGTGCCAGTGCTCCAGCGCGACGGCGTGGGTGAGCAGCCCGGAGTCCCGGTCGCCGAGGAGGGCGCCGACGCGGCGCAGCCCGGCCGGCTCCGTCCCCTCGATGGCGGGCAGCTCACCGGACACGCCGAAGTAGACGGTGCCGTCGTCGTCGGCGCCGAGGAGCCAGCGCTCACCGTCCGGCGCCCGGTCCGGCGGGACCAGCAGCAGCGCGGGGCTGGGCTCGTAGGCCACCAGCGCCCGCCCGTCGCGCACGACGAGGACCCGGGTCTTCGGATCGTTCCAAGCGTCGTCCAGCCAGGCGTCGTCGGTGCGGTGCAGCGCGACCCGGTCGAGCGTTCCCCGCGAGAGCGCGAGCCATTCGAGGCTTTCCGTCACAAGTGCCCCCTCCCGGGTGTGTCAGCGCAGCGCGGTGGCGAGTTCTTCCCACAGGTACGCGGCCGCCTCGGCCCCCTTGAGCAGCAGCGGGATCTCGACCTTCTCGTTCGGGGCGTGGATGCGGTCCTCGTCCAGCCCGACCGCCACGAAGATCAGCGGGGCGTCCAGGATGTCGGCGAGGTCGGCCTCGGGGCCGCTGCCGCCCTCGCGGGTGAACAGCACCTCGGTGCCGAACGCCCGCTCCATCGCGCGCCGCGCGGCGGCGACGCCCGGCGAGTCGATCGGCGAGAAGCAGGGCCGGACGCCGCCCGCCGGGACGCGGACCTCGGCCGCCACGCCGGGCGGGGCGTGCTCGGCGACCCACGCCTCGAACGACTCCTGGACCTTCGCCGGGTCCTGGCCGGCGACGAGCCGGAACGAGATCTTCGCGTGCGCGTCGCGGGGGACGATCGTCTTGCCGCCGGGGCCGGTGTGCCCGCCCCACATGCCGTTGATCTCGGCGGTCGGGCGCGCCCAGACGCGTTCGAGGGTGGTGTAGCCCTTCTCGCCGTGCGCGGCGCGGCTGTCGCCGGCGGTGCGCAGCCACGCGTCCTCGTCGAAGGGGAGCCGCGCGAACAGCTCGCGCTCCTCGTCCGTCAGCGGGACGACGTCGTCGTAGAAGCCGGGCAGGGTGACGCGGCCGTCGGCGTCGTGCAGGGCGGCGAGCAGCGTCGCCATCGCCTGCAGCGGGTTCGGGACGGCGCCGCCGAACGAGCCGGAGTGCAGGTCGGTGGACGGCCCCCGCAGCGTGACCTCGACTTCGGTGAGGCCGCGCATCCCGGTGCACATGGACGGGACGTCCGCCGCCCACATGGTCGTGTCGCTGATGACGACGGCGTCGCAGGCGAGGCGGTCGCGGTGGGTGCGGAGCAGGTCGGCGAAGTGCACCGACCCCGACTCCTCCTCGCCCTCCACCAGCAGCTTGACGGTCACGGGCGGGGCCTGCCGCCCGGACGCGGCGAGCAGCGCGCGGATGCCGAGCGTGTGGAAGAAGACCTGGCCCTTGTCGTCGGACGCGCCGCGCCCGATGAGCCGGTCGCCCTTCTCCACGGGCGCGAACGGGTCGGTCTCCCACTCCTCCAGCGGCTCGACCGGCTGGACGTCGTGGTGGCCGTAGACGACGACGGTGGGCGCGTCCGGGTCCTCGGCGGGCCATTCGGCGAAGACGGCGGGCAGCCCGGCCGTCTCCCACGTCTCGACCGTCGGGAAGCCCTGCTTGCGCAGGTGGGCGGCGAGCCATTCGGCGGAGTCGCGGACGTCGGCGGCGTGGGCCGGATCGCCGGAGATGGACGGGATCGCCAGCCACTCCTTGAGGTCGGCGACGAACCGGTCCCGTTCAGCCTGGATGTACCCGACCACGTCGTTCACCCGCATGCCCCTTCGCATGTGTGTCTGTCGTACCGTTGCACCGGCTCCGCAGCCGTCACCGCCGCGAGCTTACATTGGTGTCAACGCAGGGTTAGGGGAAGCGGCTTGATCCTCATAGATCCCCCGTTGTGGCCCGCCCGCGGCCGGGTCTGGTCGCACATGGTGAGCGACGTGTCCTACGAGGAACTGCACGCGTTCGCAGCGGACCTGGGGATGCCTCCGAGGGCGTTCGAACGCGACCACTACGACGTGCCGTCCGAGCTGTACGAGGCGGCCGTGCTGCAAGGGGCTCAGGCGGTGGGGTGCCAGGAGTTGCTCTTGCGGCTCACCAAGGCGGGCCTGCGGCGGCGCAAGGAGTACCGGCCGCGCATCACGCACTGAGCGCTGACCGGGTGTCATCCACCGAGGAGCATCAGTTCCGTCCGGATGTTGTTGCGCGCGGGCTCTTCGAAGCGCTCGTGAGCGGCGGGCGTGTGGAAGAGCTTGGGGAGCGCCAGTAGGCCGTTGAGCACTTCGGCTCGTCCGGCACGGAAGAACTCGTCGGGGACGAACGCGTACTCCTCCCGGACGGCGGCGGCGTACGCGGCGTACGTGTCAGGGTCCGCGGCGAGGATGGCGAGGTCCGCGTCGCAGAGCACCTGGCCGTTGCGGTCGTCCTCGTCCGGTGCGTGCGTGGCCGTGAGTTCGACGAGCCGGACGACCTCCTGGACGCGCGCGGGCGCGAGGTCGGTGTCGGCGAGCATCCGGGCGGCGAGGCGGGCGCTGCGCTCCTCGTTGTCGGCGCGCTCGGGGTCGTAGACGGCGTCGTGGAACCAGGCGGCGAGCCGGACGGCGTCGGGGTCGGCGGCGTGCGCGGCGAACTCGTCCACCCGGTCGAGGACGGCGGTCAGGTGCGTCCGGGTGTGGTAGCGGCGATGCGGCTCGCCGTAGCGCTCGTCCAGCTCCGTCCCGATATGCCGGGTGTGAGGCCCCGCGAGCGCGACCCACCGGTCGACAAGATCCATGGCCCCATCCTGGCGGACGGCCGGCGGGCCGGGACACGCGGTGCCGCCGTTCTTGCGCGCGCCGAGCCGCCCCGCCACTATGGTGATCACTAAGAGTTAGGCAAGGCTTACCTCACTGCTGCTTACCTCACTACTGCCCGAGCTGGATGCCCGAGCTGGAAAGGCCGATCGTGGCCGCCTCTGTCCACCTGGTCGCCGGGAAGGCGACCGACTCGGTGACCTACGGGTTCCTGCCCGCCGCCGCGCGCCTGGGCCTCGACGTGACGCTGCTCACCGACCGTCCCGCCCTCTACCGGTCGGGCCCGCACGCGTTCGGCGGGCCGGTCGTCGAGTGCGACGTCTCCGACTTCCGGGACATCGTCGCCCACACGGCCGAGGGCGCGGTCGACGGTCCGCCCGCTGCAATCTTCTCCAACAGCGACTTCCTGCAGGCGCCCACCGCGCTGGCGGCGGGGTATTTCGGCCTCCCGGCCAAGGACTGGCGAGCGGCGACCCGTGCGAAGAACAAGGGCCTCATGCGCCGCCACCTCGCGGCCATCGACCCGGTCTTCTCGGCGGACGCACGCCGAGTACCAGCGGATGCGCCGTATCCGCTCGTCGTCAAGCCGCGTGAGGGCGTGGCAAGCGAGGACGTGTTCCTCGTCCATGACGCCGTGGAGCTGGCCGCCCGGGTCGGCGAGATCGCCGCTCGGCGGGACGATCCGCTAGTGGCCGAGGAGTACCTGCCAGGGCACCTGCACACGCTGGAGACACTCGGCGATGGGCGGGAGCTGCGCGTCCTGGGTTCGTTCCGTACGACGCTCTCGCCGCCGCCGTTCTTCGTGGAAGAGCGCCTTGAGTGGGCGGAGCCGCCCCCAGAGACCCCGCAGGTTCTACGCCAGCTGGAGGAGCTGGGGATCGGGTTCGGTGCGTGCCACACCGAGTTCGTCGTCCACGAGGGCCGCGCCCGCATCATCGAGGTCAATTACCGGTTGATCGGCGACCACTGCGACTTCCTCTTGGCCGACCTCCTCGGCGTCCCGCTCTTCGAGCAGATCCTCAAGGTGCACCTAGGCGAACCGTTGCCGGGCGTGCGGGTGCCGCAGCCGCGGCACGCGATCGCCGAGCCGGTCATCGCCGACCGCTCCGGCACGCTCACCTCGGCCCCCGGCCCACTGCGGCTGGACGACGGCCCGGTGCAGCTCTTCTACCGTCCACAGCGCGCGGTCGGCGATGCGGTAGCCATCACCCGCACCAACCGCGACTACCTCGGCACCGTGCGCGCGATAGGCCCCGGCCCGGACGAGGTGAACGCCGCCCTCGCCCGCTTCCGCGCCGCGCACTCCTGGACCATCACGTGACGGGCGATGCCGAGGGCCGGCTGGCGGCCCGTGTCCTGGACGCGCTGCTACGCGAGGACTACGGGGGCATACGGCGCTTCATCCGGGACGGCTCGTTAGACCTCCCTGGCCTTTCGGTGCGCCTTCTACCGGCACGCCCCGTGTTCCTCTCCGAACTTGTCGTCGCTCCTGACCAGGACCTCAAGCTGAGCGACGTCTTCCAGGTCGTCCGCACCGTGGCCGATCCCCGCGACGACACGGCGGCCTTCGAACGCGAATGCCTGGACGCGCTGGCGACCGCGAAACTCCACGACGACGCGCGGCCGGCCGTGCAGCGGCGGCTGGCGCGCATCCCGGACGGGCTGCGGACCGGCTCCGGGACGTTCTACGAGACGCTGGCGGCCTACAACGGCCATCCGGTGCACCCGGCGGGGCTCGGCCGCGCCGGGCTGTCCATGGCCGACCTGAGCCGCTACGCGCCCGAGTTCGCACCGTCGTTCCCGCTGCGGTGGGCGTCGGTCCGGAGGCCGGAGCTCACCGGCACGCTGCCGGAGTGGTGGCCCGTCCCGTCCGATGTGGGGTCGGACGCGGCGGGCGCGCTGTTCCCCGTCCACCCGCTGGCCGTGCCGCACGTGCAGAGGCAACCGGGCGCGGTGGTGGCCCGGGAACCGTTCCTCCTGGCCGGCCCGACGCTGTCGATGCGCACCGTGGCCGTCCTGAACGGCGACGCGCCGCTCGTCCACGTGAAGATGCCGCTGCCGACCAGCACGCTCGGGCTCCGCAACCGGCGCACCATCATGCCCGGCACACTTCCGGACGGCGCACTGGTCGAACGCATCCTGCGCCAGGTGCTCCAGCGGGAACCGGGACTTCCCGTTCTTCTCGCCGATGAGCAGACCTACGGCCATGCCAACGACCCGCTCCTCGCCTACTTGGTGCGGCGCTTCCCACCGGAGACGGCGCGCGCGCACATCGTCCCGGTGGCGGCGCTGCTCGCGGAGGCTCCCGGCGGAGGCCACGTCATCGAACGCTGGGGCGTCGAAGACCTCTTCAGCACCTACCTGTCGGCATTGTTCGCCTGGAACGTCACGCTGTTCCGCTACGGCATCGCGCTAGAGGCGCATCAGCAGAACGTCGCCCTCGTCTTGGACGACACGTCCCCGCTCCGTCTCCTCATCAAGGACAACGACGGCGCCTTGATACTGGCCTCGCGACTCAGGGAGCACATCACGCCGTCCCCGGGCACGGACCCGCGCGACCTCGTCGACCGCCGCATGACGACCGACGACCCGGACGCCCTGGCCCGCGTGTTCGTCACCATCACGCTGCACCTGTGCGCCGCCGCGATCGCCGCCGGCCTGGCGGAGCGCCGTCTGCTCCCCTGGCGCACCGGGCGCGCGATGATCCGCGAGCGGCTCGACGGCGCGCTCGGCCCGGACGACGCGTTCCTGCGCTCCCGCACCCTCGACGCCGACACGCTGCCGGGCAAGGCCATGGTCACCGCCGGAACCCTCGTCGACAAGGCGAGGACGGGCGCGGCCGACATCAACAAGCACTACGGCCCGCCAGGGCCCAACTACCTACGGGACGCGACGTGCTGCTAACAGAACTGTCCGGATCGGCCGTCACGGCCGGCGACGCCACCGCGACCGCGCTGCTCAACTGCCTCATCCGCGAGGTCTGCGCGCCCGAGCAGCAGGTGTGGCCGGACGGTGCCCGCCTCGTCGCGCGCCTCCCCCGCGCGGGCGTCGTCCTGCGCACCGGCCTGGCCCGTCCCCCGGTCGGCCCCACCTACCGCCTGGCGCCGCCCTACGAGGAGCGGCGCGAGGACGCGTGGATCCCTGCCTCCTGGGACAGGCTGGCGAACCTGCTCGCAGGTGAACTGGAACTGGCGACCGGCCGCCCCAATCCCGAGTTCCTCACCCAGGTGGAGGACAGCCACGCGGCCCTGGCGGCCATCCTCGCCACACGAGGTGAACCCTCGGGCGACCGGTACATAGCCTCAGAACAGGCTCTTGTGGCGGGTCACCGGTTTCACCCGTCCCCGAAGTCGCGCCAGGGAACGCCTAGTGACTGGCTCCAGTACGCGCCCGAGACGAGGGCTCGTTTCCGCCCGCACTGGCTGGCCGTCCCCGAGGACCTCGTCGCGGAAGAAGGCGACCCGGACGCGTTCACAGCCCTGTCGTCCTACGGCCCCACCGCCCCTCCCGGACGAAAACTGCTCCCCGTCCACCCGTGGCAGTTCTCCCTACTCGCGGACAACCCCGTCCTACGGAAGGCCCTGGCCGAAGGGCTCCTCCTTGACCTCGGCCCGTCCGACCTGGAGGCGGTCCCGACCTCCTCCGTCCGGACCGCCTACCTGCCGGACGCCGACGTGTTCTGCAAGTTCAGCCTGGACGTGCGCATCACCAACTGCGTGCGCAAGAACGCCTGGTACGAACTGACCGGGGCGATGGCCCTCAACGAGTTGGTGCCGCCCGTCTTCGGCAAGCTGAACTCGACGCTTCTCTCCGAGCCCGCCTACCGCAGCGTCGCGCTCCCCGACCGCCGCCTCTACGAAGGCTTCGGAGTGATCCTGCGCGAAGGCGTCACCTCTCTTCCCGGCACCCCACTGCTGGCAGGCGCCCTAACCGACCCCTACAGCACGTTCCTCGCGGACCTGCCCGCCCTGGAAACCCCGGAGAGCGCCCGAGCATGGTGGGACGCCTACGTGGCCCAAGTAGCACCGCCCGTCCTTCGCGCCTACCTGGACCACGGCATCGTCCTGGAACCGCACTTGCAGAACGTGCTCGTCTGCGTCGACTCGACCGGCATGCCGATCCACGCGGCGTTCCGCGACCTGGAGGGGACCAAACTGACCGCCGGCCGCTGGGACTTGACGCACCTCCCGTCCCGCGTGGCCGAAAGCCTCACCTACGCACCCGACCGAGGCTGGAACCGCGTCGTCTACTGCCTCCTGGTCAACCACCTCACCGAAATCGCCGCCGCAGTAGCCGACCTCCACCCGCATCTGGAACAAAGGCTCTGGCTGGACGCGAGAAAGCACTTCGCGGCCCACGACCATCACCCCCAGGTCAGAGCCCTCCTGGCCGGCGTGCCATTGCCAGCCAAGGCGAACCTCCGCACCCGCTGGTCCCGCACGGCCGACCGAGGCGCCACCTACGTCCCCGCCCCGAACCCCCTGGCAGCCCGACCGCTATGAACGAACTCGCCCTGAACCTCGGCAGTTACCCGGCCTACATCTACGACCTGCCGGGCCTGGAAGACCACGTAAGAACAATCCGCGGGACCCTCGGCTCCACGGAACTGTTCTACGCCGCCAAGGCGAACCCGGACGCCGAGATCCTCCGCACCCTCGCACCCCACGTGGACGGCATCGAGGTGTCATCGGGCGGTGAACTGACCCACGTCCGCGAAACCACCCCCGGCAAACCCCTCGCCTTCGGCGGACCAGGCAAGACACCCGAAGAACTGCGCCTAGCCCTGGCCGCCGACCGGATCCACGTAGAAAGCCCCAACGAGCTGAGAAACCTGGCCGAACTCGGCCCCGCCGAGATCCTCCTCCGCGCGAACCTCCCCCTGGACACCCAGAACGCCGCCCTGACCATGAGCGGCCCCTTCGGCATGGACGAGGACGCCCTCAACGAATGCGCCCGCCTCCTGGCCGACCACCCCGATCTGACCCTCCGCGGCATCCACGCCCACCTGGCCTCCGGCCTGGACGCCCCCGCCATGCTCGACCTCGCGCGCCACATAGCCGAATGGGCACTCCCCTGGCTGAAAGCCCAAGGGGTGGACGACCCGGAACTCAACGTGGGCGGCGGAATGGCCGCCGACTACACGTCCCCCGAAACCCGCTTCGACTGGCACACCTACGCACAGGGTCTCGCCTCCCTCCCCGCCCGGATCCGCATAGAACCGGGCCGGGCCATATCCGCCTACCACGGCTGGTACGTGACCGACGTCCTCGACACGAAAACGACCCGAGGCGAGACCTACGTCATTCTTCGGGGCGGCACCCACCACCTGAGAACCCCGGTGACGAAAGGCCACAACCAGCCCTTCAAGGTCCTCACGGCGACCGGCCCGACGAGCCCCGCCACCCTGGTAGGCCAGTTGTGCACCCCGAAGGACGTCTTCGCCCGCAACGTCCCCGTCCCGCCCCTCGCCCCCGGCGACGTGATCGCCTTCACCATGGCCGGCGCCTACGCCTGGAACATCTCCCACCACGACTTCCTCATGCACCCCAAACCAACCTTCCACTACCTGCGCTGACCACGCCGAACCGACGACGGCGGCGTAGGTCAGAGTCCTGCTGCCCCCGAGTGGATGATGGACACGATCTGAAGCGCCGCGTCCGCGAGCACACGATCTCCCGTGATCAGAGCCCGCTCCCCAGCCGCATCCGGCGCAATGCCGCGCGTGCACAAACGCCAAGCGGTGTCGGCATCAAGCTCGATCAATGCGTCAGGCCGAGATTCCATCCCCCGCCGCAGAGACCACCGCTCCTCGCCACGCCGACAGACCCAGCCACCGAAGCCGGAGACGACCACCTGAACAACGGCGCCCTCACCCGCCGACGCATCGCGCATCGTATGCGGCAGCGCCCTCATGAACGTGTCGAGGACGGGCCCGAGATATCGCGGATCGGTGAGCCCAGGGCGTCCGGTCGCCTCACAGATCTGCTGATGATGCGTCCAGTACTCGGTGAAGTCACGCGCGGCGTCCAACCAGACGGGATGCGCCTCCGGACCGGCCCATCTGACAGAACCGCCCAAGGCCTCAAGATCGACGCCCTGCCAGAACTCGACGACCTGATCCCCGACCTCCGCCAGCAGCCCGACGAGCAGCGCCGGGCTGATACGCCGCGCAGCGGTGACCCACTCGTCGTTGATGCGGTCGAGAAACCGAGGGAACGGCTCGTCGCCAAGGGGGCCGAGGGCGGTGAACCCGTCCCGGTGCCTGGACAGCCGACCGACATGGTCACCGAGCACGTGCGCGGCGACGTCCTTGACGCTCCATCCCGGGCAGACGGTGGCCCGCTCCCACTCATCGGCGTCCAAGCCGCCCAGCACGTCGATGAAGGCGGCCTGCTGCTCGGCGAACAACGGCCGCACGTCGATCATCGGGCCCAGATGCGACGCCCGCCCATCCCCGCCGGTCATCGGCCCACGATACGACCGTCAACGGCCGACCGATGAGTTCACGCGGTCAAGGTGGTCACACCCGTCAGGGCGGGCATCGCTCCACGAGAACTCTGGCGGGAGGGCCATGCGTGAACTGAGAGTCGACGTGTTCAGCACCGTCGACGGATACGGAGGCGGCGGACCCCGTCCAGCGGCGTACTGGGGTTACGACGGGCCGGGGCTGTACGACTGGATCAACGCCCAACTCGCCGAAGACCACGTCATGCTCATGGGCGCGACGACGTACCGGGAGATGTCGGAGATCGTCGCCACGGGCGACGACCCGTCCTTCACACGGATGGCCGAGCTTCCCAAAGTCGTATTCTCCAAGACTCTCCGGCCTCCGCTGACATGGCCGAACACCACGCTCATCGATGAGCCGATCGAGACGGCCATACCCGCGCTGAAGGCCATGGCGGACGGCCTGCCCATGCGCACCATCGGCAGCGCGTCCTTGGTCCGCAGCCTGTTCCAGCACGATCTCGTCGACCGGGTCCGCGTGATGGTCTTCCCGATGATCCACGGCGTGGCGGGCGAGGGCCCCGTCTTCACCGAACTCCCGCCCTGCGAGCTGCACCTCACCGGCACCACTGTGCTCGACGACCGCCTGGTACTCCTCGACTACCAGGTCAACGACTCAACTCAACTCCGAAAGTAGCCCAACGCCGCCGCCCGTCACCGTCCAAGACCCCATCCCAGACCGCACGCAAAGCGCTGGACGCTAGCCGCGAACTGCGCGCCGGGTCCGACCACAACGCCCCTCCACGTCATGGCCTCTGCGTTCTGCGCCCTACCGGGGTCCCTAGTGCGGTGTCCACGAACGCCGACCGGGTCGCCACCACGTTGATCTGCGGCGTGTTGTTGCTTTCGACGCGCTCATAACAACAACACGCCGCAGGTCAACGCACCCGGTGAACGGACACCGCACTAGCGCCTGTCTTTACCCGGGCCACCCGCTCAGGACGGTCGGTGGGGCAGATCACCGTTCGATGCTGAACGTGACCTTGTGGAAGGTGACCACCAGCACCCGTCGCGGGACTTGCCCGAACGGTATGGCAAGTGGAAGACCAAGATCCACTTGACGGTCGACTGACTTAGATCAGGCCTACAGTTCGGCCGCGATCGGCCGGTCACTGCGGGACCGAGAATCGCCGCAACCATCCCCGAACGCGGCGGCCAGAAGGCTGGACGCGTTTGCTGCGGCTGGTACGGCGGAGCCCCACCGGCCTTCGGGCCTGGCCACGGGCAAGCGCCGCAACGTGATCGAACGCTGCATCAGACGTCACAAGCAATGGCGCGGCATCGCCACCTGCTACGACACATTGACCGGCAACTGGTGGGCAGCGGTCGGCCTACATGATCCGCCGGACGTGCTAGGGCTGTGGGGTGCCTTGCCAGCGCCAGGAGGTGAGGCGGGGCCGTCCGGGGAGGTCTGCGCGGCCGGTGGACCACAGCAGTGTTCGCCAGGGCTCAGTGTCTTGCGGCGCGTCGGGGAACAGGCGGTGGAGTACGCGGCGGCACAGGTGAGCGGGTGGCTCCCATGGGAGGCCCAGGCCGTCTGCCAGGTCGTGGGTGTGGACGAGAGTTTCCACGATTCCCATGGCGGCGAAGCCCTCAGCGTCCGACGCGCCGAACGCGTGATGGGCGCGGACGTGCGGGGGGACGGTGCGCACCATGGCGGTCAGGAGTCCGCCGCAGGCTTCAAGGACTTGCAGCAGCCCTGCGGGTCCGGCATCCCGGTTCGCATGGACGGCGTTCGCCGGGCCACCCGGTCGCAGGCTTTGCCACACGAACGGCACTTCGCCGTCCATCGGTGGCGTCTTCGGCCCCAGTTGGGCGGCGTAGGCGAACAGGTCGTCGGCGAGATGCTCGACGGTCTCCCAGCAGTCCCATTCGAGTGATCCGGCCTTGGCGTCCCAGGCGTCCGGCGGTGCTTCTCGGAGGGTGGAAACGGCGAGCCGAACAGCCAGTTCGAGGTCTTCGGCGGTCACGGCGGCTGGTGAGGTCGGCATGCCTAGACGCTATCCAAGCGGTGAGTCACTCCCGGTCGGGGTGGACGACGTACCAACCGCCGGACGGGGTCGTCCAGATCATGAGGCCGGGCCAGATCTGGTGGAGCGTCCAGCCGGGGGTTTGTTTGAGGCGGTGATGTCGTCGGCAGAGTGGAGCGAGGTTGCAGTGGCACGTGGTTCCGGGGCGCCAGGGAATTGTGTGGTCGAGGTCGCATCGCCGTGCGTCGCGGTTGCAGGTGGGGAACACGCAGGTGGCGTGTCTGGTGAGGATGTCGCGGCGTAGTGCGTCCGGTGGCCGGTAGCCGGGTCGGCCGTGGCTCTCGTCCCGGCCTTGGCAGACCGCGTCCCGCGCGGGCGCCAACTCATCGTGGATGCTCTGGACTGCCCGCACGATCGCGGCAGGAAGCACGTGTGGTGCAACGCGGTCGCGGACGTGGGTGAGCCGGTGCTCGACCATCCCCGCCAGTGCCCGAGTGATGGCGCCCTGCCCGGTCCCGCGAACGTCCGGGATGGCGATGGCTTGGGGGCGGCCGTCCTGCGGGGGTCGCGGCGGTGGCGGCAGTGCTTTCAAGCCGGGGGCGGGTGGTTTGACGAGGACGGATTCGATGGCCGTCGCGGGGTGGGGGTCGCGGTGACCGTCGGCACCCCGGGCGCCCCTGACACCCCAGCGGCTCTGAACGCCGTGGACGCTTTGGGGGCTGTGGTCTTGCGGGGGTGGCGACAGCAGGCCGAGGACAGAGGTGGCGTCGGTGTCGTCGGGGTGAGGGGCCGCGTTCGCGGGAGCGTCGCAGGGCTGAGGAGGGTCGGCGAGGAGCATTTGGACGGCGGTGGGGAGCTCGGCGCCCTTGAGGAGGAGGGTGGTCAGATCGGCGCGGAGCTGTGGGAGCGGGCGCGGGTCGCCGTCCTTCTTCAGTCCGTGGGCGGCGGCGGTGATCTTGTTGTAGATGGCGTGTGCGTCTTCGGGGGGCAGGTCGCACAGGGCCAGGTCTGCGGTGCCGGCGGGGGTGTCCCAGAGTTCCAGTCGCCGGGCGCGCACGGCTTCGCGCTTGCGTTCCTCGGCGGCGGCCGGGGCGAGGCGCTGGGCGATCCGCTTGATGCGGCGGCGGAGCTGGCCGGTGGTCTGGCCGGGCGCCTTCTCCAGCGCGGCGGTCTGGAGTTGGCGGGTGACCTGGTCGGGCATGTCGTCGGTGACCTCGCAGATGACCCGAGCCCGGGACATGTCGATGCGCCCGGCCTCGAGCGCGGCCGCAGTGTCGGCCAGGGCCCCAGCGAGGCGTTCGGACAGGTGGACCAGGGTGGCGGCGGCGTTGCCGGTGATGGTGAGGGCGGCGGCGACCTCTTCGGTGACCGAGTCGTGCGCGGACAGGATGCGGTAGTCGGGGTCGCCTGCGGTCTCGGCGTCGGCGCGGCGCCGTGACAGTTCGGCGACGGCGGCCAGTTCCCGCGCCTGCGCCCATGAGGTCTGTCGGCGCGCGGCGGCGGCGAATTGGAGCAGTTCGTCGTCGGTCAGGTCGGCCAGCCGCTCTTTCCGGCCGGACAGGCAGATGGCCAACTGCGGGCCGGGCGGGAACCATTCCCGGTCTTCCCATTCGCGTTGGCGGCGGCCCACACCTACAGTGCGCTCGACAGGTTCGACAGCTTCGACCGATATCGACATCAGGATTCACCTCCCTTCTCTACCTTCCATTCGATTATAGTGCAGCAGCCCAACAATAGCGCGGGACATTTTGGACACGATACATTTATGTCACCGAAAACCTTGCGGTATTTCCGCCTGAAAGGAAACCCCTGCGACATAGTGATCATCCAACAGTATCCGGGGGCTGAGCACGGCTTTATCGGGTGAGTGTGGTTGCTGCAGGTGGGCGGCTGAGGTCACGTTGGTTGCGGTTGCTGATGGAGGTTCCGCCCGACCGCCTCAGTCCGCGCGTAGCGCGGACGTCTACAAGCGAACCACGCACCAAACCGACGCGATAAATCACCCTCCCAAACCGACAACCGCAACCAACGTGACAGCAACCGGCGACAACGCGAGCGAGCGCACCCACCTACGGAAGGCCACCTCAGCCGACCACTCACCCGAGCCACACCAAAACCAGTAGAAAAGAGGCACCAGCCACGCGCACATCCCGCAGATAACCGCCGGACGGCAAGCCGGTGGCGACCGTCCGGTGGCGCCCCAGGAAGATGCCGACACAGTCAATATCTAGGGAAACGGCGGGTATGGCGGTGGTCACCGGGCCGGTGCTACCGAAGGAGAGGCGTTCAGTGCTGTTGGTCGACCGACTACGTCATGCCGTGCAGGTGGGCGCGCGAGCGGGCCACGCCATCCGCAATGTAGGGGTCCTGCAGCCGATACGTCCAGACCGGGCCGCGCGGCTGCCGCTGCCCTATGTCCGCTTCGGTCCCGTCCCGGCGACGCTCGGCGCGATGTCGGCCCTCCGCTTTCCCGAACGGACGGCGCTGATCGACGAGCACGGGGCGCTCTCGTACGCGGAACTGGAGCAACACGCCGCATCACTGGCCACCGCCCTCAAAGGCCGCCTCGAAGGCCGCCTCACGGCCCGCCACAAGGACGGACGGGTCGGAATCCTCTGCCGCAACCACCGAGGCTTCGTAGAGGCGGTCCTCGCAGCGTCCCGCCTAGGCAACGACGTCGTCCTGCTCAACACCGACTTCTCCGCCGCACAGCTCGGCAAGGTCGCCGAGCGCGAGGGCATCGAGCTCATCATCCACGACGAAGAGTTCACCCCCACCATCAACGACGCACACTTCACCGGACAGCAACTCGTCGCCTGGACCGACGGCAACACGAAACCATTCGAGAAGCTGATCAGCGACACCAAACCCGAACCGCTCACGACGAAGCGCGCCAGCAAAGTCATCGTGATGACGTCCGGCACCACCGGCACACCGAAGGGCGCCCGGCACGACATGTCGCTCTCGGCGCTGCTGCCGGTCGCGCTCACCCATGCCATGCGGGTCCCCGTCCGTTCCGGGAAGCCGATCGTGATCGCGCCGCCGCTGTTCCACATTCTCGGCTTCGCCTACACGGCCGTGGGCCTCGGAATGGGCATGCCCCTCATCCTGTCCCGAAGGTTCGACGCCGAAGAAACCCTCCAGGCCATCGCGGACTGCCGCGCAGAAGCGCTGGTCGCGGTCCCGGTAATGCTCCAGCGCATCCTGGACGTGGACGAAAGGCCGGAGACACCGACCCTGCGCGTGGCCGTGTCCGGCGGCTCCGCGCTCCCCTCCCACCTGTCGGACGCCTTCATGGACGCATTCGGCGACGTCCTCATCAACGTGTACGGCGCGACCGAGACGGGCTGGGCCACCATCGCCACGCCGGACGACCTGCGCACCGCGCCCGGCACCGTCGGGAGGCCGTCCCTGCGGATCACCCTCAAGATCCTCGACGAGGACGGACGGGAGGTCCCCAGAGGCGAGACCGGCGAGATCTACACCGGCGGCGGCCTGCGGTTCGCCGGATACACCGGGGGCGGGAGCAAGCGGACGCTGGACGGCCTGACGGGCACCGGCGACCTCGGCCATCTCGATGACGAGGGGCGGCTGTTCATCGACGGACGCGCCGACGACATGATCGTGTCCGGCGGGGAGAACGTGTTCCCGGGCGAGGTGGAGGGCCTGCTCGGCGGGCATCCGGACGTCGCCGAGGTCTCCGTGACCGGCGTGGACGACGAGAAGTTCGGCCGGCGCCTCGCCGCCTACGTCGTCCGGGCACCGGGCTCAGAGGTCACCGAGGACGACCTCAGAATGTACGTGAAGGAGCACCTGGCCAGGTACAAGGTGCCGCGCGATGTCCACTTCGTCCCGGAACTGCCGCGGACGAGCACCGGCAAGGTGAAGGCCACAGCGCTGCCCGGGTGAGGGCGGCGTCCGGGGCCAAGGCCGCACGGTCCCGGACGCGCCCGGTCACCGATCAGGCGGCGCCGCGGTTCTTGGCGGCCATGCAGATGCGCGCGAGGTCGTTGAGGGCGTCGGCGCGGCGTTCGTCCAGGGTGCGCCGGTCGCCCGGGCCGGCCTCGGCGAGAGTGTCGATGACCAGGGAGAACACCGGCCATTCGGCGGGACCGATGGCGCCCTGGAAGTCGACGCCGTCCGCCAGGTCGTCCAGGTCGAGGTTGCGGGCGAAGGTGGCGAGGGCGGCCTCGGCGGCGACGACTCCGATGCGCATCGCCAGTGCGGCGGGCTCGCGGTCGAGGGACCGCACGGTGGTGGAACGCATGGCCGACAACATAGAACATATGAGCGACCCGCGTCGAACATTTGGTCGAAACCGTTATCCGGCGATCGCCTGCTGGAAGAGGTATGTGTGGGTGAAGTGCAGGACGCCGTCGACCATGCTCGGACGCATGCCGGTCGCGGGTCCGCCGGCCAGCTCGTCCTGCAGCTCACGCCTGATCTGCGCGGCGTCCGCGTCCGGGGTCTGGGAGAACTCCAGCCACGGGTCGAGCGGGCGGACGTAGTCGAACCGCTCGGAGCGCTTCACCTCCGCGCCGGCCGCCGTGACAAGGTCCGCGATCTGCGCTTCGGTGAGCATGGTGCCGTGGGACGGGTCGCGGAGGCGCTCGATGCGGTCGGCGTCGCCCTCCAGGCCGTCCGGGCGGATCAGGTCGGCGATGATCAGCGCGGCGCCGGGGCGGCTGACCCGCACCATCTCCCGCACCACTGCCTCGGGGTCGGCGACCTGGTGCAGCGAGAAGCGGGTGACGACCAGCGTGTACGAGCGGTCCAGGTAGGGCAGGGCGGTGGCGTCGCCGCGCGTGAAGGTGATGTTCATGAGGCCCGCGTGGTCGGCGTCGCGCTTGCCTTCGGCGAGCATCGCGGGGGTGAGGTCGAGGGCGGTCACATGGCGGACGCGGCGGGCGATCGCGCGGGACACCAGCCCGGTGCCGGCGGCCACCTCCAGGACGACGTCCTCAAGGTCGAGCTCCGGGTCCATGAAGCGGACGAGCTGATCAAGATGACGGGTGAACGCGACGTTCAGCCTCGGGTCGGCGAAACCCGCCGCCTGCTTCGAGAACTCCTGTACGACCTTCTCGTCGTGGGTCACCGTCACCGTCGCCTCCCTGAATGGTTGCCCGGATCATCCCCGAAAGCACGAACGGTGAACAGGGGTCAGTGAGACTCATCACCCCTTTACGGGTACAAATCACACCGCCGGAACGCCGTCGAGCAGGGCGGCCAGCCCGGCGGCGTCCAAGAGGTCGGCCGGGCGGACGGTGACGTTGGCGCTCACGTAGTGGAAAGCCGCGCTGACCTGCGCGACGTCCACGCCGGTCAGCTCGGCCCACGCCAGCCGGTACGCGGCGAGCTGCACCGACACGAACCGCGCCTCGTCCCCGGACGGCGGCGAACCCGTCTTCCAGTCGACGACCTCGTAGCCGCCGCCCGGCGACCGGAAAACGGCGTCCATCCGGCCCCGGATCAGCCGGTCGCCGATGATCGTCTCGAACGGCACCTCGATGTCGAGCGGTTCCCGGGACGCCCATTCCGATTCCTCGAAACGCGTCCGCAGCCGTGCGAAGTGCGCGTCGTCGGCGGCGCCCTCGTCGGCGGCGCCGGGCAGCTCGTCCGGGTCGAGCAGGCGCTGCTGCCCCCAGCGGCCCTCCAGCCAGGCGTGGAACGCGGTGCCGCGCCGGGCGTAGGGGGCGGGCGGCCGCGGCATGGGGCGCCGGATCTGCCGGGCCAGCGCCGCCGGGTCGCGCGCGAGCGACACCAGCGACGACACCGACAGGTGCGCGGGCAGGTCGACGAGCAGGCCGTCCCCGCCGCGGCCCCGGTCGCGTTCGGCGAGCAGCAGCTCGACGTCGCGCGCCCACGCGGTCATGCGGGCCCGGTCGGCGTCGGACAGCCCGGCGTCGCCGGCCCAGTGGCGCGTCCGGCCGGCCATCTCGTCCTCGACCATGCGGGCGCCCTCGACGACCGCCTCGTACCGTTCGCGGGCGGTGATGTCGGACTGGCCGCGCTCGCCGGGCTCGAGGGGCCACTGCGCCTCCTCGGGGTCGGCGAGCAGCGGGTTCTCGGCGCCCTCCTCCGGCGGGTCGGTCCACACGGCGACCGACCCGGCGCCGGCGACGCAGATCGCGCGGATCTCCTCCAGGAACGGCGACGGCCCGAGGGGGCGCCCCGACGACCCCCACCAGTACCCGGTCGTGATGAGCAGGCTGGACGCGCGGGTGACGGCGACGTAGGCGAGCCGCCGCTCCTCCCGCAGGTCGCGTTCGGCGCACGCCTGGTCGAACGCGGCGAGGTCGTCCTTCTCCAGCCCGGTCAGCGCGGGCAGGTCGGCGCGGTCGCCGCGCAGCATGAACGGCAGGACGCGCGGGTTCGCCGTCCACCGGGTGGCGTTCTGCGGCGGCGACGGGAAGATCGACCCCTTGGCGGGGCCGCCGTTCTTCTGCGGCGCGTACGACAGGCCCGGCACGACGACGACGGGCCACTCCAGCCCCTTGGACGCGTGGACGGTGAGGAGCTTCACGCTGTCGGTCTCCCCGACCCGTCCGGCCTCCAGCCCGAACTCCTCGGTCTCGGCGGCCTTCAGGTAGGCGAGGAACGCGCCGAGCGTCGGGTCCTCGGCGTCGCCCGCGAACGTGGCGGCGGCGTCGATGAACGCGTCGAGGTCGGCGCGGGCGGTGACGGGGTCGAGCCCGGACCGCGCGGCGACCTCGATGTCGAGGCCGAGCGCCCGCTCGACCTCGTTGACCAGGTCGGGCAGCGGCAGCCCGACCTGGCTCCGCAGGCCGCGCAGCTCGTCGCGGAGGCGCCGCAGCCGCCCGCACCCCTCCGGCGAGTACGCCTCCGCCGGGCCGAGGTCGTCGAGCGCGTCGACCAGGCTCCCGGTCTCCTGGTTCAGCTCCCCGACGAGCTGCCGGAGCGGATCGTCGACGGGCTCCGGCCCAGCCTCACCCGACGGCCCGGCCTCACCCGGCGCCACGCCATCCGACGACACAGCGCCCAACGACACAGCACCCGACGACGCGACGCCCGGCGGCACAGCGCCCGACGACACAGCGCCCGACTGCACGGCACCCGGCGGCACAGCGCCCGACTGCACGGCACCCGACTGCACGGCACCCGGCGACACGGCACCCGGCGGCACAGCACCCGGCGGCACAGCACCCGACGACGCAGCATCCGGCGACGCAGCGCTCGTCGAGGTGTCGGCCGGTGGGGTGGCGGTCGGCGCTTCCCCGGAAGAAGGCTTCTCCGGTGGTGTGATGTCGCGGGCGGAGTCCTGGGCCAGGGTGCGGGCGCGGCGGCCGAGGGCGACGAGGTCGCGGGGGCCGAGGCGCCAGCGCGGGCCGGTGAGCAGCCGGGCGAGGGACGCGCCGGCGGTCGGGTCGTGCATGACCCGCAGCGTCGCGACGACGTCCTGCACCTCGGGGACGGTGAGGAGCCCGCCGAGCCCGACCACCTCGACCGGGATGCCGCGCGCCTCCAGGGCCCGCCTGATCAGCGGGAACTGCGACCGCTTCCGGGCGAGGACGGCGATGTCGGAGTACCGGAGCGGTTCGGCCTGCGGGCCGCCGTCGGGCGCGGTCTCGGGGTCGGCGGCCATGAGCCCGGCGATGCGCGCGGCGATGCGGTCGGATTCGTCCTCGACGGTGTGGAAGAGGGCGCATTCGACGCGTCCACGCCCTTCGCGTCCGGCGCCCGGGATGAGGCGCGGCACGGCCTTCGTCTCGACGCGCAGCTCCTCCTGCACCTTGGCGGCCGCTTCGAGGATCTGCTCGCCGTTCCGGAACGACCGGCTCAGCTGGACGACGGGCGCCGGCACCGGCCGCCCCCCGTTGACCCCGGGCTGGAGCGGGAAGTCGTAGGCGAACCGCAGCAGGTTCCCGGCGCTCGCGCCGCGCCACCCGTAGATCGACTGGCAGGGGTCGCCGACGGCCGTCACCGGGTGCCCGCCGGTGAACAGCGACCGCAGCAGGACGAGCTGCGCCTGCGAGGTGTCCTGGTACTCGTCCAGCAGGACGACGGAGAACCGGGACCGCTCGATCATCCCGACCTCGGGATGCTTGAACGCGATCCGCGCGGCGAGCGCCATCTGGTCGCCGTGGTCGATGACCTCCCGGTCGGCCTTGGCGCGCGCGTACGCCTCGATCAGCGGCATGAGCTGCTCGCGGACGGCGTGCTTGGCGAGGATGTCGCGCTGCGCCTTGAGCGGCTTCTTCACCGCGGCGAACCGCTCGTCCAGCCAGGCGCCGACCTTGCGGACGTCCTCGGCGGTCCGCAGGTGCTCGGCGAGGTCGCCGGCGAGTTCCATGACGGCCTTGGTGACGGTGTCGGGCTGCCAGTCGATGCGGTCCATGGGGCCGTTGTAGGCGTCGACCACCCGCGAGCAGATCTGCCAGGCGACGGCCGGCGAGATGAGCCGCATGGTGGGTTCGAGGGCTTCGCGCAGGGCGTGGTCGCCGAAGAGCCGCGCCGCGTACGAGTGGTACGTCGACACCATCGGCTCGCCGTCGAACAGGGCCTCGCCGCCGAGCCGCTCGAGCTCGTCCCCCGGCAGGACCTCGCGGAGCTTGTCGAGCCGTTTGCGCACGCGCACGCCGAGCTCGGCGGCGGCCTTGCGGGTGAAGGTCAGCCCGAGGACGCGCTCCGGCCGGACGAAGCCGTTCGCGACCAGCCACACCACCCGCGCGGCCATCGTCTCGCTCTTCCCGGACCCGGCGCCCGCGATCACCGCCATCGGCGCCATCGGCGCCTCGATCACCCGCGCCTGCTCCTCCGTGGGCGCCGGGATCTCCAGCAGCCGGGCCAGCTCTCCCGGCGTGATCACCTCGCTCCCCCCGAGCTAATCCGTCACTCTCCGACCTGCCCGCCCTCGTCATGGACGGGGCAGCAGGAGCGTACGGGACAGGTGCGACACTTGTCGTTCGCGCGCGCCTGGAACACGTCGCTCGCCATCCCGGTGGCGACGATCTCGATGAGCTTCTTGGGCCATTCGGGGTCGGCGTCCTCGGCGGGCGGCGGCTGCTCTTGCTCGCGCGCCTTCGCGGTGAACGCGGCCTTGCCGACCTGGATGAGCTTGGCCCCGCCGGGTTCGATGAGCCCGTGACGCTCGAACGCGCCGAGCATGACCGCGTACTGGTAGACGCCGAGCTGGGGGTGCCGGGCCAGGTCGTCCTTGGGGACGGCCGTGGAGGACGTCTTGATGTCGATGATGACGGCGCGGCCCTGCTCGTCGCGTTCGGCGCGGTCGATGCGACCCTTGATGACGACGCGCCCGAGGTCGACCTTGAAGGACTCCTCCAGCGCGACGACCTCGTTGGGGTTGTCGCGGTGCCAGGCGAGGAACTTGTCGACCATCGCGGTGGCCTGCTGCCGCTGCTTCTCGGAGTACCAGGAGCTGCGGAACTCCAGGTCGTTCCAGATCTCGTCGAGCCGCTCGGCGACGTGCACCTCGTCGATGCCGTCGTCGGCGCCGGCCATCTCGGCGACCGCGTGGATCACCTTGCCCATCGTGCTGTACTCGTTCGGCCCGCCCTCCTGCGCGCCGACGGCGGAGGCGAGCAGCCAGCGCAGCCCGCAGGTGGTGAACGCCTCGACCTGGGACGGGGAGATGGTGATCTGCTCGTCGTCGGCGAACGCGGGCCCGGTGTCGGACAGCGCGGTGATGGCGTACCAGTTCTCAGGTCGCGCGCCACGCACGCCCGCGCGCGCGAGGCGGGCCAGGTGCCCGGCGGCGGCGCGCCTCAGCGGTTCCGGACGGGACGGGTCGGCCACCACCGAGCGCAGGTCGGCGACGAGCGCGGACAGCGACAGCCACCGCGTCTTCTCGTCCAGTTGCGATTGCTCGATCGCCCCCGGGAGCAGTTCGTTGAGGAACCGCGACGGCCGCTCCTCGGTGTCGTCGCCGCCGACGGCCGTCACGACGAGGCGCTTGCGCGCGCGCGTCACCGCGACGTAGAAGAGGCGTCGTTCTTCGTCCAGCATCTTGGCGGCCATGGAGGCACCGGCCGCGACTTCACCGTCCGGCTCCGCCCCGGCGGCATGCTCGATGAGTTCCTCGACGCCTAGCAGCGACCCCCGTAGACGGACATCGGGCCAGACACCCTCCTGGACGCCGGCGACGACGACCACGTCCCACTCCAGCCCCTTCGAGCGGTGCGCGGTGAGGATGCGGACGGCCTCGCCCTCCGGCGCCTGCTCGGCCAGCGTGTCACCGGCGATCTCCTGGGACGCGATGTTGTCGACGAACAGCTCGGGCCCCGCCTGGGGAAGCCGGTCGACGAACCGCGCGGCGTGGTCGAACAGCGCGACGACGGCGTCGAGGTCGCGGTCGGCCGCCGCCCCGCGCGTCCCGCCCTTGACGCTCTGCTCCAGCAGGACGTCGGCCTGCCCGCTCTCCTGCCACACGGCCCACAGCACGTCCTCGGCGGTACCGCCGTCCTGGACGGACCGCCGCGCCACGTCGATCAGGCGCGCGACCCGTTCGGCGGGCGCCCGCACCTTCTCGTGGACGAGGATCAGTTCCCGTGGGTCGTTGACCGCCGCGATCAGCAGTTCACCCAGCGGACGGTCGCCGCCCGACAGTTCCTCCAGGTCGCGCAGGGCCCGCTTGAGCCGCCGCATGGCCAGCGCGTCGGCACCGCCCAGCGGACCGGTCAGCAGGTCTTCCGCGACCTCCTCGTTCAGGAAGCCCTTCTTCAGCGCGGCCCGCAGCAGGACCAGGAACGGCCGGACGGCGGGCTCCGCGATCAGGGGGACCTCGTCACCCGCGACGACCACCGGCACACCGGCCTGGGCGAGCGCACGCCGGAGCACCGGAACCTGCCGCACGGCGCTCCGCACCAGCACGGCCATACGCGACCACGGCACGCCGTCCAGCAGGTGGGCGCGGCGCAGCTCGTCGGCCACCAGCGCGGACTCCTGGCTCTCCGAGTCGGCGATCACAGCACGCACTTCATCGGGGGGTCCAGGGGGGTCGGCCCCCCTGGAAGACACAGCGCGCACTTCATCGGGGGGTCCAGGGGGGTCGCCCCCTCTGGAGGACACAGCGCGCACTTCGCCGTCGTCGAGTTCCTCCACGGGATGCAGGGCCCGGTGCTCGGCGGCCCCGGCCGACCCGGCGGGCAGCCTCCGCGCGATCCGGCGCGACGCCGCCAGGATCTCCGGCCCCATCCGGCGGCACGTCCGCAGCGCCACCACGGGCGCGGGCTCGCCGTCCAGCGTGAGGAAGCGGTTGGGGAACTCCTGGATCCCCCGGACGTCGGCGCCGCGGAACCCGTAGATCGACTGGTCGGGGTCGCCCACCACCACGAGGTCGCGTCCCTCGCCGGCGAGGTGGTGCAGGAGGGCCTCCTGCGCGGGGTCGGTGTCCTGGTACTCGTCCACGAACACCACGTCGTAGGCGCCGCGCTCCCTGATCCGCACCTCCTCTTCGGCGAGCATGCCCGCGGCCATGTGAATGAGCTCGCCGTAGTCGTAGGTGGGGACGGGGTCGAGCAGGAAGCGGTCGACGTAGCGCTCCATGAAGCCGCCGATGGCGGGCCAGTCGTCGCGCCCGCGCATGCGTCCCAACGCGATGAGGTCTTCGGCGACGTACTGGCGCTCAACGGCACGCAAGGTGAAGTCGCGCAGCTCTTCGGCGAAGCCGCGCGTCGCCAGGGCGGCCCGCAACCGCTCAGGCCAGTCGCGCGCCCCGTCCGCCAGCTCGCCTTCCAGCAGCCGCCGCACTTCAAGGAGCTGCTCCGGCCCCGACAGGAGCCTCGGGGCGGGCTCTTCGTTCAGCACGGCGTCCCGCCGGATCAGCGCGTACGCGTAGCTGTGGAAGGTGAGGGCGAGCGGCGTGCGGGTCGTCCGGTGCAGGCGCCCGGTGATCCGCTCCCGCAGCTCGCCCGCCGCCTTGCGGCTGAACGTCAGGACGAGCACGCGCTCCGGATCGACGCCCCGGTTCTCGATGCGGTCGACGACCGCCTCGACGATCGTCGTGGTCTTCCCGGTGCCCGGCCCGGCCAGCACGAGCAGCGGCCCGCCGGCGTGCTCGACGACCCGCCGCTGCTGCTCGTCGAGCGCAGGCGGGACGGCCCGCGCGGGACCGGCGCGGCGCACGAGACGGTAGGAACCAGAGGGCACAACAGTTCATTGGAACAGATCACCGGGACGGTTCTGACCACAACGCACGCATGTCGCCAGGGAGAAAAGCCACACCGCGCGCTCGGGCGGCGGCGACCTTCACCGCCCGCCCCGGCGCCCGCACGCTCCCCCGCCGGCTCCCGGGCGCTCAGGCGGCGGCGACCTTCTCCCTGAACGCGCGCAGCGCCGCCGCGCCCACGGCCTTGTCCTGCTCGCCGTTGCCGCCGCTGACGCCGACGGCGCCGACGACCTCGCCCTCGTGGACGATCGGGAACCCGCCCACGAAGATCGCGAACTTGCCGGGGTGCGTCTGGTCGATGCCGAACGCCTCGTTGCCGGGCAGCGCGGGGCCGTTCGGGGGCTCGTTGAACGTATGGGTGTCGCGCTGGTGGCCGGCGGCGGTGAACGCCTTGGCGATGGCGATCTCGACGCCGGTGAGGCGGGCGCCGGTCATGCGGTGCAGCGCGATCGGGTGCGCGCCGTCGTCGGCGATGCAGATGGTCTGCTTGACGCCGATCCGGCGCGCCTCCTCCTCGGCCGCGGTGAGCATGACGAGGGCGTCTTCCAGGGTGAGCCGGTGAACGGTGTGCACGGGGCCTCCAGACGGGCGCCACCCCCCATCTGAAATGTGGGGTATTGCCGGATACGGAATGGTCAAGCAGGATGTGGTGGACGGTTTTTCCGATTCCGCGCCGTCCGCCACGAACTCCTCCACTCCCGTCAGTCTCGGAGGACCGCGTCCGTCGAGGCTATGTACACTCTGCCGAACGAACCCGACGGGATGTGGGCACATGGCACATCACCCTGCGATCGTGACGACCACCGACGGGCACGTGCCGGTCGGCACCCTGCTGGCCGAGCCGCTGCTGCGCGGCACCCTCCTCGCCGGACGCGACGGCCTCCGGCGCGGCGTCGGCTGGTGCCTCCCGCTGTCGGAGACCCGCCGCTACGGCGACGAGCGGGACGCCGATCTCGCCGGCGTCGCCGTCCACCTCCCGGTGACCGCGCTGGCCGCGCCGGGCGAGGCCGCCGCGCTGGTCGCCGACCTCGCCCGCCGGGACGCCGCCGCGCTGCTGGCCTGGCGCCCGCCCGGCGTCGAGTCCGACCTGGTGGCGGCCGCGCACGCGGCCGACGCCGCCGGCGTCCCGCTGCTGGCCCTGCCGGCGGAGGCCGACTACCGGGCGGTGAGCCGGCTCATCGGGCAGAAGGCCCTCGCGCAGTCCGCGCACATCCTGGAGTACGGGACGCGGGTGCACCGGATGCTCGCCGAGGTCCTCGCGCGCGGGCCGGGCGTGCCGGCGATGGCGCGCGCGGTGGTCGGGCTGTCCCGGTGCAGCGTGCTGGTCTGCGACGCCGACGGCGAGCGGCTGGCCTGGGAGGAGGCGCCGGACGCCGCGCCGCCCGACCCGGACGCGCTGCTGTTCGCGCTCCCCGGCGACCTCGCCCGCCCCGAGGACCACCCCGAGTTCGCCGACGGCAGCGCGCACGCCGCGGAGGTGCGGCTGCGCCTCGTCCCGGACGCGCCGCCGGTGTACGCGCTGGTCACGCCGGTGCTGGTGGGCGGGCAGGTGTTCGGGCGGATGGTGCTGGTGGAGCGGTCCAGCCCGCCGGACCCGCACGACCTCGCGCAGCACCGGATCGTCGCCGAGCACGGCGCGACGCTGGTCGGGTCGGAGATGCTGCGGCAGCGGTCGGTGCGGGCGGCGGAGGAGCGGGCCCGCGGCGACTTCGTCGAGGCGCTCGTCCACGGCCGGTTCGCCGACTCCTACGAGCTCGGGGCGCGGGCCCGGCACCACGGCTTCGACGTGGACGGGCACTTCGCCGTGCACGTGGTGGCGGCGGCGTCGCTGCTGCCGGTCGGCCGCGACTACCTGCGCCGGACGGTGACCGCGACCCGCACCGCGCAGGACCTGGAGCCGGGCGGCTGCGCGCTGACCGCCGCGATCAGCTCGACGATCGTGGTGATCCAGCGGGTCACGGCCCGCTACGACCCGATCAGGCAGCGCGGGGAGGCGGCCCGGTTCGCCGAGCGGCTGCACCGGGCGCTGCTGCCCCAGCTCGGCGACGACCTGCGCGTCGCGCACGGCCGCCCGGGGCAGGGCGCGGCCGGCGTCGCGGCCGGGTACCACGAGGCGCGCCTGACGATGGGCCTCGCCCGGCACGCCGCCGCCGACCCGGTGTGCGGCTACGACGACCTGCGCGTGTTCGCGGCGCTGAAGGACGTCGCGGACAGCGCCGAGGCCCGCTCGTTCGCCCGCGAGACCCTCGCCCCGCTGCGCCGCGCGAACGGCGGCGACCTGGAGCGGATCGTGCTCGCCTACATCCGGACGTCCGGGAACCTGAACGCGGCGGCCCGCGACCTCGGCCTGCACCGCAACACGATGCTGTACAAGCTGGACCGGGCGTCCCGCGCCCTGCGCATGGACATCCGGTCGGCGGACGCCCAGTTCACGTTCTGGCTCGCGCACCACATCGACAAGCTGACGGCGGTGACCGGCGCGCTCGCCGACGAGATGGCCCCGCCCGCCCCGGCCGACTAGGCGGGGTCGGGGCCGGCGAAGGACGACAGGAGGCCGAGGGCCGCGGTCGCCGCGCAGACGGCGAACACGACGCCGAACGCGGGGGCCTGGTCGAGGACGGCCCCGACCCAGGCGGCGCCGAGCGCGGAGCCGCCGAAGCGGAGCAGGTTGAACAGGCCGAGGCCGGCGCCGCGGCGCCCGGCGCCCGAGCGGGTGGCACCGGTCGCCGCCGGGGTCTGCACGAACGCGACGCCGGCGCCGGTCAGGGCGAGCGCGGCGAGCAGCCACGGCACCGTCCCGGACGCGGCGAGGACGGCGGCGACGAGCACCTGCCCGGCGATGAGGACGACGAGGCCGCCGCGCAGCACCGCGCGCGGGGACAGCCGCTCCATGAGGACCCCGGTGACCGGCCCCAGCACCGACATCATCACGGGCAGGCTCAGCAGGACGGCCCCCGCGTAGAGGGCGCCGCTGTGCCGTTCGGTGGTGAGGTACACGGGGACGGCGAGCAGCGTGGCGCCCAGGCAGAACATCTGCGCGAAGACGCTGAGGCAGGAGCGGAGGTAGCGGGCCTCCAGCAGGAGCCGCGGCGGCAGGAACGCGTCCGGGCGTCCGCGCGAGGACGCGACGTAGGCCGCGGCGGCGAGGAGCCCGGCGAGGGAGCCGCTCCAGACGACCGGCGACGTCGCGCCGAGGGTCGCGGCGGCGGACGTGGCGCCGAGGCCGAGCCCGGCGGCGAGCGTGAGCAGGGCGGCGCCGCGCCAGTCGAGCGGGACGGGCCGCGCCCGTCCCGCCGGGACGAACCGGACGGCCAGCGCCGCGGCGGCGACCCCCAGCGGCACGACCGGCCAGAACACCGCGTGCCAGCCGAACCAGGTGGCGAGGCCGCCGCCGAGCGTGGGCCCGGCGGCCTGGCCGACGCCGTTCGCCGCCGCCCACAGCCCGAGCGCCCGGCCGCGCCGCCCGCCGCCGAACAGCCGCGCGATCAGCGCCATGACGGCGGGCAGCATCGCGGCGGTCGCGACGCCCTGCACCACCCGCATCGCGACGAGGGCGGTGAGGTCGCCGGCGAGTCCGGCGCCCGCCGAGCCGAGCGCGAGCACCAGCATCGCCGCGATGAACACCCGGCGCGGGCCGCAGCGGTCGCCGAGCCAGCCCGACACCGGCAGCAGGACGGCGAACGGGAGCGTGAACCCGATGACGATCAGGGTCCCGGCGGAGATCGAGGCGTCCAGGTCCCGCAGGATCAGGGTCAGCGGGACGTTGACGATCGTGTTGGCGACGGTCCCGGTGAACGTGCCGAGCAGCAGCGGGACGAGCGCCGCCCACGAGCCCCGCGCGACCCCGTGCGGCGGCGGGTCAGGCTCGCCCAACGGGCCTCCGCCGCCGGGGCCCGGCGTCCGCGGCGTCCTCCGGCGGGAGGTGGACGAGGATCTGCCCGTCCTCCTCCTTCACCGGGTACACCTTGATCGGCCGGGTGGCGGGCGGGGTGATCGGCTCGCCGGTCGCGAAGTCGAACACGCTGCCGTGGCAGGAGCACAGCAGCCCGTCCTCGGTCGCCCGGCCGGACGACAGCAGGCAGTCGAGGTGCGTGCAGTAGTTGGACATGGCGTGCACCTCGCCGTCCCAGCGGGCGACGGCCACCTCGGCCTCGCCCACGAAGAAGCGGCGGACGACGCCCTCGGGCACCTGGCCCGAGCGGGCCACGCGCTGGTACTCCATCGGTCACTCCTCGGTGAGGCGGTCGAACAGGTCGGTGAGGTCGGCGTCCTCGTCGCGGAGGACGTCGGGGTCGGGGGCGGCACCGCAGGCGATGAGCTGCCGCGCGACCGCGAGGTCGGCGCCGCGGTCGATGGTGAACGCGCCGCGCAGCACGCCGCCCGCGAGGTAGAAGGCGATGAAGTCGAAGTCCTCGACGCGGCCCCGGACGACGAGCCGGTCGGCGCCGTCGCCGAACCCCGCGTGCTGGACGCTGTGGCCGAACTGGTCGGACCAGAACCACGGCGGCGCGGTGTGCGGGGACCCGCCGCCGAGGATGTTCTTCGCCGCCGCCATCCCCTGCGTGTTGGCGTTGTCGAAGTGCTCGGCGCGGACGTGCCGGCCGAGCGCGGGGCGCCACTGGCACGCCACGTCGCCGGCCGCGTAGACGCCGTCCAGGGACGTCCGGCAGTACTCGTCGACGGGGATGCCGCCGGCGGTCCCGATGCCCGCTCCGGCGACGGGTTCGACGTTCGGGACCATGCCGGCGCCGACGACGACCGCGTCCGCCTCCAGGGACGTCCCGCCGCTGGTGGTGACGACGGCCGCCGACGGGGTCTCCGCGTAGCACTCGACCTTCTCGCCGGTCAGCAGGTCGGCGCCGCCGGTGCGGAGCATGGCCGCCATCACGTCGCCCATCAGGTCGCCGAGGACGTGCCCGAACGGCCGCGCCGCCTGCTCGACGAGCGTGACGTGCGCGCCGCGGTCGAGGGCCGTCGAGGCGACCTCGCAGCCGATGAACCCGGCGCCGATCACCACGACCCGGGCGCCCGGCCGCAGCTCGGCGCGGAGCCGGTCGGCGTCGGCGACCGTCCGCAGGTACCGGACGCGGTCGCCCTCCACGCCGGGCAGCCGGCGCGGGCGCCCGCCGGTCGCGATGAGCACGGCGTCGCCGCGCAGCGCCGTCCCGTCCGCCAGTTCGAGCGACCGCTCGGCCGGGCGGACCGCCGCGACCTCGGTGCCGAGCCGCAGCTCGACGCCGTTGGCCGCGCACCAGTCCGGGGTGAGCACGCACAGCTCGTCGCGGTCCTGCTCCCCCGCCAGGTACTCCTTCGACAGCGGCGGACGCTGGTAGGGCGCGTCGTGCTCGGCGCCGACCAGGGTGACCCGGCCGCCGAAGCCGCGGCGGCGCAGCGTCCGGGCCGCGACGGCGGCGGTCTGCCCCGCCCCCGCCACCACAACCGATTCCATCACGGGCGCTCCTCGCTCATGACTGCTCCTCGGACAGGACGCGGGGCCGCGGATCGACGTAGACGACGTCCCCGTCGACGCGCACCGCGTGGCTCGGCTGGCACTCGTCCCGGTCCTCGACCCGGCCGGTCGCCGGGTCGAACACCCACTGGTGCCCCGGGCAGATCACCCGGCCGTTCAGCACGGCCCCCTTCGACAGGGACCGCTGCTTGTGGATGCACACGTCCGCCAGCGCGTAGACGTCGCCGCCGACGAGGAACAGCGCGATCTCCCGCCCTTCCACGGTGACGGCGAGGCGCTTGCGCCGGCGCACCTCCGCGAGCGTCGCCGCCGCCACCCACTCACCCGTCTGCTGGTCCACGGGCGTCCCTCCTCACATGCGGTCCGGCGGCGGGACGGGGCGCGCCCGTCCCGCCGGGGCGGGTTCGGATCAGGCGCCGACCAGGTCGGGCTTCACGTAGGAGTCGTAGAGGCCCTGCGTGTAGGAGAAGCGCATCTCCGCGCCCCACCGGCACATCTGCAGGCAGCGCTGCTGGAGCTCCGGCGTGTCGGCGTGGTCGAGGACGATCTGGTAGCCGCGCTCCCCGTGCACCACGTCGGAGGTGATGTGCAGGTCGAAGAACTCGATCTCGTCCTCGGTGAACCCGTAGGCCTCGCGCAGCGGCACGATCTGCTTCTTGTAGATGCTCGGCACCTGTGACTCCAGCCCGACGACGAGCGCCGCGGTCGCGACGACGAAGTGCTCGCGCATCGCGACGGCGTAGCACCACGCCTGGAGGCCGCGGGTGATGGCGTTCATGTTGGACGGGTCCTCGACCCGCTCCCGGGTGGTGCCGCACGCCTCGGCGAACCGGATCAGCAGGTCCGTGTGCCGGATGTCGGCGAGCTCCTCCTCGTACATGTTCTGGAGCGTGAAGTCCTTCGCGCCGGTGAACTCGTCGGGCGTGTTGGCGTAGACGTAGGAGAGATAGTCGGCGAACGGGCCCACGTAGTGGTAGTGGTTCTCCGCCCACCGGGCGAAGTGCTCCCGCTTCAACTGGCCGTCGGCCCATGCCCTGCTGAACGAGGCGTCCTTCGCCTCGCGCCCCTTGATGGCGTTCTGCAGCTCGGCACGGAACGCGTCCTTGGACAGCAGCTCTGCCATTTCCCTGACTCCTTTCGGGCCCTTTCTCGGGTCCATTACCGGGGTGAGATGTAGATGCTCTTCTCCTGCGTGTAGAAGAGCATCATCGAAGGTCCGGCCTGCTCCTTGAACGTCTGCGTGCTCGATTCCCCGAGCCCGCCGAACGGCACGGTCATCGCCATTCCGGACGTCGGCTGGTTGACCTTGACGAGCCCGCTCCGCGACCGCCGCGCGAACTCCAGCGCCCGCTCCAGGTCGCGGGTGACGATCCCGGCGGACAGCCCGTACTCGGTCGCGTTCGCCAGCGCGACCGCCTCGCCGAGCCCGGACGCCCGCTGGAACGCGAGCACCGGCCCGAAGATCTCCTCCCGCGCGATCCGCATCTCCGGGGCGACGCCCTCAAAGACCGCCGGCCGCACGAAGTACCCGTCGCCCTCCAGGCGCCGCCCGCCGGTGACGAGCTCGGCGCCCTCGTCCTCGCCGATGCGCACGTAGTCGAGGAACTTCTCCAACTGGAAGCCGGCGGCGAGCGGCCCCATGTCGACGCCCGCCTCCAGCCCGTTCCCGACCGCCTTCGCGTCCGCCGCGCGGGCCACGCGTTCGAGCAGCTCGTCGTGGACGGCCTCGTGCGCGATGACGCGGCTCGTCCCGGTGCACGCCTGCCCGGACAGCCCGAACGCGCCCTTGGCGATGATCTGCGCGGCACGGTCCAGGTCGGCGTCCTCCAGGACGACCACCGGGTTCTTGCCGCCCATCTCCAGCTGGCAGCGCCGCGACGGCCCCATCGCCGCGTGGACGGCGCGCCCGGCCGCCGTGGAGCCGGTGAACGTCACGGCTCCGACCCGCTCGTCGGCCGCGAGCGCCGCGCCCGCCTCGGCGCCGCCGTGCACCAGCGCGATGGCCTGCGGCGGAAGCCCGCCCGCCAGCAGCGCCTCCACGAGCCGCTGCGCCAGCAGGGGCGTCACCGGGCTGGGCTTGAACACCACCGCGTTGCCCGCCGCGAGCGCGGGCCCGATCTTCCTGGACGGGATGTTCAGCGGGAAGTTCCACGGCGTGATGGCCCCGACGACGCCGACCGGCTCGCGCCGCGTGTAGACGATGCCGCCGTCGGCGGCGGGGTAGCTCCGGCCTTCGATCCGGTGCGCCTCGGCCGCGTAGAACCGCAGGTTCCGGGGCGTCCGGGAGATCTCCATCGCCGCCTCGGCGCGCGTTTTCCCTTCCTCGCGCACCAATTCGACGACCAGGTCGTCCGCCCGTTCTTCCAGCCACCGCGCCGCCGCCTCCAGCACGTCGGCCCGCTTCTCGGCGGGCGCCGCACCCCACAGGGCGGCCCCTTCGACGGCCCCGGAAACGGCCGCTTCCACGTCCTCGGCCGACGACTCGGGGAATTCGCCGACAAGGTCGCCCAGATCGGCGGGGTTATGCCGCCGGAACGTCACCCCGGACGTGCCCGGCGTCCATTCCCCGCCGGCGAAGTTCAGGCCCTCGTGCACGGTCACTCGTCCTCCACATTCCTGTCGCGGGCGTTCGCGTCGCGGGCGATGGCGGTGAGTTCGACCTCGACCGGGGCGCCGCCGGGCAGGGCGCGGACGCCGACGGCGCTGCGGGCGGGGCGTCCGAGGCCCGGCGTCAGCCCGTCGAAGACGGCGGTGGCCGCGTCCGCCACCGCGGACAGCTCGGTGAACCCGTCGGCGCACGCGATGTAGACGGTCATCCGCATCCAGCGCCGCACGCAGCCGAGGTCCCCGACCGTGACGGCGGCGACCGCGTTGCGGGCGGCGAGGGCGGCGGCCTCGCGCGCCCGCCGGACGTCCAGGTCGCGGCCGACCAGTCCCGTCGCGGTCAGGCGGCCGTCCACGCGCGGGGTCATGCCGGCGCTCGTGACCAGGAGGTCGCCCGCGCGGAGCGGCTCGGCGGCGGCCGGGACGTAGGCGCCCTGCGGGCGGGGCGAGGCGGGGAGGCCGGAAACAGAGTCGAGCACCGAGTCAGACACCGAGGGCCACTCCGTCCTGGCGGGGGTCGGACGCGCCGAGGAGGGCGTCCCCGGTGACGGAGATGATCTGGGCGCTGCCGCCCGCGTCCCAGGCGCCCTGCACGGTCACGTCGTGGCCGGACGCGCGGAGCGCCTCGATCCGCGCGGCGCCGAGCCGGGACTCGACGCGCAGTCCGGGCGGGACCCCGAGCACGTCGGCGTCGCTTCCGGGGTGGACGGTGAAGCGGGGCGCGGCGACGGCGGTGGCGGGGTCGTGGCCGTGGTCGAGGAGGTGCGAGATGAGCTGGGTGTTCCACTGGACCTGGCCGTCCCCGCCGGGGGTGTTGCCGACGTGCAGGAGACGGCCGCCGGTGCCGGTCACGAGCCACGCGTTCAGCGTGTGCAGCGGGCGGCGCCGGGGACGCACCTCGTTCGGGTGCCCGTCGATCAGGTAGGCGCCGCGGCCGAGGCGGTTGTTCAGGACGATGCCGGTGCCGGGAACCGTGATCCGGGCGCCGAAGGTGAAGGCGAGGGAGTGGATGAGGTTCACCGCGCGTCCCTCGGCGTCCACCGCGACCATCGAGGTGGTGTCGCCGCCGACGGGGACGGGCGAGGCGGCGGGGACGGGCGAGGCGGCGGGGGCGGGCAGGTCGCCGGCGTCCAGGCGGGCACGGGCGTCCGCCAGCGCGGCCGGGGCCAGCAGCGTGCGCCAGTGGTCGCTGTCGGCGCCGCAGCCGGCGAAGCGGTCGGCGAACGCGATGCGGGCGGCGGACGCCATCCGGTGGACGGCCTCGGCCGACAGCCACGGCAGGTCCGCCAGGGCGCCGTCGCAGAGGCCGGCCTGCTGCGCGACCATCCAGCCGGGCGTGGGCGGCGGCGTCAGATGGACGGTGGCACCGCGATAGGTGCAGGTCAGCGCGGGTTCGGGCGCCGAGCGTCCGCTCGCCATCCAGTCGTAGCCGGAGAACGGCGCGCCGGCGTCCACGAGCGCGTCCACGCACCGTTCGGCGAGGCCGCCGGAGTAGAGGTCGCCGGGGTCGTCCGCCAGCCGGCGCAGGGTGGCGCCGAGGGCGCGCTGGAAGACCGGCTCGCCGGTGCGGGGGACGCGGCCGCCGGGCAGGAAGACCTCGGCCGTGCCCGGGTCGCGGGCGAGCGCGTCGCGGCGTTCGACGATGTCGGCGCGCGTCTTGGCGGTGCAGGGCAGGCCGTCCTCGGCGGCGGCGATCGCGGGCGCCCACAGCTCGGGCAGGCCCAGCGACGCGGAGTCGGCGTGCAGCGCGGCGAGGGCGGCGACCGCGCCCGGCGCGGCGACGGCGAGGGCCCCCTCCAGCGGGAGGGCGCGCAGGCCGCGGTCCCGGTAGAAGGCGGGCTCGCCGCCGTCCGGGCCGAAGCCGCTGCCGCCGAACGCCTCGACGGAGCCGTCCGGGCGGCGCAGCAGGACGAACGCGTCGCCGCCGACCCCGCACTGGCCGGGCAGCGCCAGCCACGACAGGGCGGCCATGGCGAGGGCGGCGTCCGCGGCGTTCCCGCCGCCCGCGAGGACGCGGGCGCCGGCGAGGCTCACCGCCGGATGGCTGGAGGCGACCATTCCGCCGGATCCGGCGGCGGACGCGACGGCGGGACCGCGGCCGGGCAGTCCGAACTCTGCTGACATGCCGCCAGTGTCGGCGGCGCCCGATCAGCGCCGATACGGACCGAGTGCCGAGAATCCGGCGGATTCCTTGGGCACCGTGCACACGGCCGGCGCGCACCGCGCCTTCATCGGCCCGCGGCCCGGCATGGTGCACAAAATGACTAAGCCCGCCGTGTGCACGTTCCTCATTGTTCACCTCTCGCGGATCGAGCAGATTCTCTGCAACCGTTGCGCCCGTCGGTCCAGCCGAGGCGCGTACAGGGAGGGGGCGTCCTTTGGGAGCCGCTCACTGGATCTATCTGTCCGGAATCGTCGTCATCATCGCCGTCATGATCGCCCGCAAGAACGTCGTCATCCCCGCGGTCGCGGCGACGTTCCTCACCGCGTGGGTGTTCACCGGGAACTTCGTCACCGGGCTGGAGTCGATCTTCAACGCCAGCCTGACCGCGGCGACCGAGCTGTTCAGCATCTTCCTCATCATCGCGCTGGTGACCGCGCTGCTCGGGTCGCTGCGCGCGCTCGGCGCCGACCGCCGGATGGTGGAGCCGTTCCGCGTCGTCATGCGGTCCGGCCACTCCGCCTTCTGGGTGCTCGCGCTCGTCACGTACGTGATCAGCCTGTTCTTCTGGCCGACGCCGGCGGTGCCGCTGATGGGCGCGATCCTGCTGCCCGCCGCGATCGCCGCCGGGCTGCCGCCGCTCAGCGCGGGCATCGCGATCGCCATCGCCGGGCAGGGCATGGCGCTGTCCAGCGACTACGTCATCCAGGTCGCGCCCGGCCTGTCGGCCAAGGCCGCGGGGGTGGAGACCGGCGCGGTCGCCGACCGCGCCATGGTGCTGTCCCTCATCACCGGCGGGGTCGCGCTCGCCCTCGGCTACCTGATGACCCGCGCGGAGTTCCGCAAGCCGGACGCCGCGCTGCTGGAGCGCTGGGAGGCCGGCGAGTCGGAGGCCGCGGCGGCGCCGCGCCGGTCGCTCATCCGGGTGCTGCCGCGGCGCCGCGTCGTGCAGACCGAGCCCGCCACCGCAGGCGGCGCGGGCGGCGTGGCCGTGCTCGACTCCGGGCCCGGACGGGGCGGCGGGTCCGGCGGCGGGTCACGCGCGTCCGGCGGCGGGACGGGCGGTGAGGACGCCGGCGACGTCATGGCCCGCGAGGCGCTGTCGTCCCTGAACGGCGGCGACGCACCGGGCGCCGACTGCCCGCGCCGGTCCAAGGCGTTCGCCGCGATCGTCCCGCTGGCCCTCATCGGCCTCGTCGTCTACATGATGCTGGGCAAGTTCACCGGCCTCGTCCCCGAGGTCGTCGGCGGGGACGCGGCGGCGCTCGTCGGCGGCGTCGCCACCGCGCTGCTGCTGTCGGCGACGATCTCCAAGGACGGCCGCGGCAGCCTGGAGCGGTGCGCCGACCACATCGTGGACGGCCTCGTCTTCGCGATGAAGGCGATGGGCATCGTCATCCCCATCGCCGGGTTCTTCTTCATCGGCAACGCCGACTTCGCCGGGAAGATCATGGGCCTGGGCGAGGGGGCGAAGGCGCCCGCGTTCCTGTTCGACATCGTCGTCCGGATCCAGGACGCCATCCCCGACAGCCAGTACGTCGTCGGCTTCGGCGTGCTGATCATCGGCATGCTCACCGGGCTGGACGGCTCCGGCTTCTCCGGGCTGCCGCTCACCGGCTCGCTGGCCGGGTCGCTCGGCCCCGCGTCCGGCGTCGACCCGGCGCTGCTCGCCGCGATCGGGCAGATGGGCTGCATCTGGGCCGGCGGCGGCGTGCTGGTCGCCTGGTCCTCGCTGATCGCCGTGGCGGGGTTCGCGCGGGTGCCCGTCCTCGACCTCGTCCGCCGCTCGTTCCTGCCCGTCGTCGCCGGCCTGGTCGTGGCCACGGTCGTCGGGCTGATCATCTACTAGGGAGCGCCTTGACCGCCTCGTCCGGCCTGTCCCCCGCCGCCGCGCCCGCCGCGGCGGCGGGGGCCCGTCCCGGCGCGGGCCCGCTCCGGCTGCGCACCGCGCTGCTGGTGCTGCTCACGTTCGGGTCCGGGACGACCGACATCGTCGGGTTCCTCGGCATGGAGAAGGTCTTCACCGCCAACATGACCGGCAACATCGTGCTGTTCGGGCTCGCCGCCGGCGAGGGGAACGGCGCCGACCTGGCCCGCTGCGGCGCCGCGACGCTCGCGTTCGCGCTCGGCCTGCTCACGGGGTTCCGCATCGCCGGACGCCCCGACCCCGGCCGCGTCTGGCCGCCCCGCATCACCGCCGTCCTCGCCGCCGTCCTCGCGCTGCAGACCGCCTTCCTCGCGGGCTGGACGCTCGCGGACGCCGAACCGCGCGGCGGTGAGCTGCTCGTCCTCATCGCGCTGTCGTCCACCGCGATGGGCGCGCAGACGGCGGCGGCCCGCAGCCTGTCCGCCGACGGCATCACCACCACGTTCGTCACCGGGACGCTCACGTCCATGATGGGCGGCTTCGCGGTCGGGCAGGGCGGCGCCGCGGGCCTGCGCACCGCCGTGATCCTCAGCCTGGGCGCGGGCGCGGCCGTCGCCGGCGCGCTGATGGCGAGCGCCCCCGTCCTCGCCGCCGCGCTCAGCCCCCTCGTCCTGGCGGCCGTGATCGCCGGAGCCTTCCCCCTCCACCCCTCACGAACCACCTGACCAGGACCGGCGACCTCAGGACGCTGCGGAACCCGACCAGCGCGCACGGGACATGTCCACCCGGCGGCAGTGTCCCTGGACTCAGGAGGGCCCCGGCCAGCGCGCACGGGACATGTCCACCCGGCGGCAGTGCTCCTGGACTCAGAAGGGCCCCGATCAGCGCGCGCGGGACATGTCCACGCGGCGGCAGTGCTCCTGGACGCTTCAGGAGGGCCCCGGCCAGCGCGCACGGGACATGTCCACGCGGCGGCCGTCGGGGCGCAGGGGAGTGCCTTCGGCGCGGTAGTGCTCGTGGGCGCGGCCCTCGTGGCACTGCGGCGGGCTCCCGTCGGCGCGGATCACCCGCCACCACGGGACGGCGCCGCCGTACAGCGACATGACGCGGCCGACCTGCCGCGGCCCGCCGCGCCCGACCAGTTCGGCGACGTCGCCGTAGGACAGGACGCGGCCCGGCGGGATGCGCTCCACCGCGTCCAGCACCGCCTCGGCGTACTCGTCAGGTTCGGACCACATCCGACGATTCTCCCGGATCGCGCGGGGCGCCGCGCACGGCCACCGCCGCGGCCGCCAGGCCGAACAGGGCCAGCGCGCACACCAGCAGGTAGGTGAAGACCAGCCCGCCCGAGCGGTGCACGACCCGCACCGGCCGGGCGGGGCCGTCCGCGAACCGGTGGTCCGCCGGGAGGCCGGCGCCGTCCATGCGGGCGCCCGCGAGGGCGTCGGACGCGGTCAGCGCGGCGGCGGCGTCGACCCGCCCGAACCCGACCGCGCGGTTGTAGCCGCGGCCCGGACGGTTCCGGGTGCTCGCCACGATCGCCTGCGTGACCAGCGCGGGCGCGAGGCCCGGGTGTCGCGACCTGATGAGCGCGGCGATGCCGGAGACGAACGCGGTGGCGGGGCTCGTGCCGTCCCCGATCCAGTAGCCGCCGTCCGGCCCGGCGCCGATGATCTGCACGCCGGGCGCGGACACGACGACGCCGGAGTTGCGGTTGGAGAACCCGGCGTGCCGGCCGGCGGCGTCCACGGCGGCGACGGAGATGACGCCGGGGAACGACGCCGGGTAGGAGTACCTGGTGTGCCCGCCGCGCTTCGCCGTCCGGTCGGCGCCCCCGTTGCCCGCCGCCGCCACCACGACCACGTTGCGCCGGATCGCGTAGGCGACGGCCTCGCGCTCGCGCGGCGTCGGGTACGAGCGGCCCAGCGACAGGTTGATCACGTCGGCGCCGTGGTCGACCGCGTAGCGGATGCCCTCCGCGATCGTGCCCGCGAAGCGCTCGGCGCCGGTGAACGCCGCGAAGCCCGGTTCGTCCCGCTCCAGGATCACCCGCAGGGACAGCAGCCGCGCCTCCGGCGCGACGCCGATCATCCCGAGCGCGCCGCCGGGGCCGTGCCCGTGCCCGGCGATGATGGACGCCATGTTGGTGCCGTGCAGCCGCTTCGGCCGGGCGCCCGCCGGTCCGGCGCCGCGGGTGAGGTCGGGGCCCACGGTGACCGACCCCGCCAGGTCGGCCTGGCCCGGGTCCACCCCCGAGTCGAGGACGGCGACGGTCACGCCGGCGCCCTTCGCCATCGTCCACGCGCGCGGCACGTTCAACGATTCGAGGACGGGCATCACGGCGTCCCGCACCTGGTCCGCACGGGCCGGGACGGGCATCGCGACGAGCGCCACAGCGAGCGCCACGGCGAACGCCACGGCGGCCGGCGCGGCGGTGAGGCGCCTCAGCACCGCCACTCCCGGTCGCCGCAGCGCACCGGCGCGGGCGTCGCCAGCGGCCCGAGCACGCCCCGCACCAGCTGCGGCACGAGTTCGGCCAGGTCGGCGAGCGGCCCGCGCAGCGCGGGGCGCCCGTCGGCGTACCCGGCGGTGGCCGCGACCACGTACGGGCCGCGCTGGGCGGCGGCGGAGGTCTGCCGGGCGGCGTCGCCGAACCGGGCGGCGACCGAGCCGGGGAACGGCAGCGCCCGCAGCCCGGGTCCGGGCTTGCGGTCGGGGAACCAGGCGGCCGCCTCGCGCGCCGACCGCTCGTCCGGGAACACCACCACGCCGACCGTCACCGCGAGGCCCTGCGCCTGGTCGAGGTAGGTGGCGCGGAGCGCGGCGCGGCACCCGCGCGACGTCAGGGACCGGACGAGCGCCTCGTCGGCGGCCGTCTCGCAGCGGGTGTCGGTGCCGATGCCGACCCGGCGGGCCGTCTCCGGGGACGCCTGGCCGAGCGTGTACGGGAGCTCGGCGGGGAAGATCCGCCCCGCCGGCCAGGTGCGGTAGCGGCCGGCCAGCTCCGCCGCGGACGCCGCCGCGCGCTCGGCGGGGGTCGGGCCGCGGGTCAGCTCCGCCGACAGCCGGACCCCGGCGACGACGAGCACCGTCGCGCACGCGGACGCGGCCACCAGCGCGGCCGTCCGGCGCGACACCCGCCATCCGCCGGACGGTTCGCCCGATCCCGGTTCCGGCTCGGTGCCCGGGGCGGTGATCTCGGCGCGCGACACGCAGCGGAGCGTAGCCGAAGCCGGGTCAGGACGGGGGGACCAGCGTCGGACCGCCGGGCGCGCTGCGCGGTGGGGGCGGCGCCGGGTCGCGCGGCGCGATGTAGGGCGGCCGCGGCGGCGGGCCGTACGGACCGCGGCCCTGCGGACGGCCGGGCGGCGGACCGGGCGCGGGACCATCCGCGGGACCGTCCGCCGGCCTCCGGTGGGCGCGCCAGAAGGCGAGCGCGAGCGCGCCGCCCCCGGCCGTCCCGCCGGCGCCGAGCACCAGGATCGCGACGATCATCCACGTCACCCAGCCGGGATGGTCGATGATCTTCACCGGGCCCGGTTCGGCCGCGCCGAACCGCTCGCGCTCGGGCTTGCCCTCGCCCGGTCCGGCGGACGTCGACGCGATCGTGGCGGCCGCCGCCAGGGCGCGGGCCGCGTGCACCTCGCCGAACCCGACCTCCGGGTCGTAGCCGTCCTTCGGCCGGTGCCCGGTGCTCTGCACCAGCGCCTGCGACACCAGCGCCGGCGCCATCTCCGGGTGCTTCGCGCGGATCAGCGCGGCGATCCCGGAGACGAGCGCGCTGGCCTGGCTGGTGCCCGCGCCGATGACGTAGTCGCCGCCGGAGCCCGCGGACACCACGGCGTCGCCCGGCGCGGACACGAGCACCGAGTAGTTGCGGTTGGAGAAGGGCGCGCGCTCGTGATCGGGTTCGGCGGCCGCGACCGCGATGACGCCGGGGAAGGACGCCGGGTAGGAGTAGGGCGCGAAGCCGTCCTCGTCCAGCAGGCGCTTCTTGAGGCCGTCGTTGCCGGCCGCCGCGACGACCACGATGCCCTTGCCGATGGCGTAGGCCACGGCCTCCCGCTCGTCCAGCGCCTCCCCCTCGTTGCCGAGCGAGAGGTTGATGACGTCGGCGCCGTGGTCGGCGGCGTAGCGGATGCCCCGCGCGACCGAGCTCTTGGCCTCCTGCGACCCGCGGTAGCGGCGGTAGCTCGCGTCCTCCGGCTCGCTGATGACCCGGACGGCGAGGATCCCCGCCCGCGGGGCCACCCCGATCACCCCGGAGCGGCGGCCCGCGCCGTGGCCGCGCCCGGCGATCAGCGACGCCATCGCCGTGCCGTGCAGCCGCTTGGGCGTGGTGCCGCGGTCGACCTCGGCGATCATGTTGGGCCCGGTGGTGACCTTGCCGCGCAGGTCCGCCTGGTCCGGGTCGACGCCGGAGTCGACGACCGCGACGGTCACCCCCTGGCCCTTGGTGATCTTCCAGGCGGCGTCCATGCCGAGGGTCTTCAGGACGGGCGCCTGCCGGTCGCGGACCTCGTCCGCCCGCGCGTGGACCGGCACCAGCCAGCTCCCGGCCAGCGCCCCCGCCAGCAGCACGGCGGCGGTGCGCCGCCGGGTCAGCACTGCCACTCCGGGTCGTCGCAGTCGGGCAGCGCCTTGGCGGCGAGCGACCGCGCGACCGCGTGGCCGAGCTGCGGCGCCACGGCGAACGGCTCACCCGGACGCGCCTTCCTGATCTCGGACGCGGGACGGCCGTCGGCCTGCCCCGACGTCGTCAGCACGACGTACGGGCCGCCGCGGTCGCTGGTCCGGTCCTGCCGGGCCCGGTCGGTGAACTTCGCGGACGCGGTGCCGGGGAACGCGGCGGCGTGCAGCGCCGGCTCGGCCGATCCCTTCCCCGCGTCCGGGCCCTGCGAGCGGGGCAGCTCCTTCAGCGCCAGGTCGGCCTTCCACGGGTCGGGGAACACGACGACGCCGATGGTGACGACGACGCCCTGCAGCTGGTCGGCGTACGTGGCGCGCAGGACGGCGAGGCAGCCGTGCTCGCGGAGCGTGGGCGCGATCTCCTCGTCGACGGCCCGGGCGCAGCCGGTGTCGGGGACGATGCCCGTCCGGGTCGCGTACTCGGTGTGGTCGCCGGCGGGGCGGTACGGGATCCGCCGCGGGAAGATGCGGCTCGCGGGCCACGCCTGCCAGCGCCGCGCGACCTCCTTGTTCGCGGCCACCTGCAGCTCGGCGTTGGTCGGCTCGCGGTGGTAGGTCGTCCAGGCGCCGGTCATCGCGACGGCGGTGGTGAGGAGGTAGCAGCAGCCGACGACGAGCGCGACGGCCGTCCACTGGCGCCCGGTCAGCCCCAGCACGGTCAGCGGGTCGCGCGCCGGAGGCGGTGGGCCCATCGGCCGCGGCGGACCCGCGTACGGAGGCCCCGGCGGGGACGGCGGCCGCGGCGGGGGCGGGTACTGGGACGGGGGCGGGAATGCCACAACAGCCAAGATTAACTGTGCTTCGCGACATTCCGCCCTGCCCTTGCGGGGAGGGCGCCGTCCCCGGGACCGGAACGGTGGAAGGCCCCTCCGCGGAGGGGCCTTCCACCGGCAGAGGCTATGACCGGTCTCAGGACCCGGTGCCGAAGGTCTTGCGCGCCTCCTGAGCGGCGTCCTTGGCCTTCTCACCGACCTGCTTGGTGCCGCCGGCCGCCTGGTCCTTGCGCCCCTCGGCCTCCAGGCGGGAGTCGCCGGACCGCCGCCCGGCCTCCTCCTTGCCCTGGCCCTTGGCCTGCTGCGCCTTGTTCTTCAGCTTGTCGAGGAAGCTCACTGCTCCTCCTTCATGTACGGAGAGTCGTACGCCCTCCGTCCGTGCCCGCTGAGTCCCGGCCTATGCAGTGCTCCATCTCTCACGGCTCCGTTCCCCACTCCGCATCGCGCGGCGGCAGCACGCCGCGGGCACGCCCGGCTGCGGGGAATGCGGCGGGGCGTGGCAAGGTTGTGCGGGAAGAGGACAGTGACGTCCGCCCTCACTCACAGCCGAGCGTCAGCACAGGAGCACCCACCGTGTCGTTGCCACCTCTGGTCGAGCCCGCAGCGGAGCTCACCCGCGACGAGGTCAACCGCTACTCGCGGCACCTGATCATCCCCGACGTGGGCATGTCCGGGCAGAAGCGCCTCAAGAACTCCAAGGTTCTGATCGTGGGCGCCGGCGGGCTCGGCTCCCCCGCCCTCCTCTACCTCGCCGCCGCCGGCGTGGGCACCCTCGGCGTCATCGACTTCGACGTCGTGGACGAGTCCAACCTGCAGCGGCAGATCATCCACCGCCAGTCCTCCCTCGGCAAGCCGAAGGTCGAGTCGGCGGCCGAGACCGTCCGTGAGATCAACCCGCTGATCGACGTCGTCGTGCACAACATGGCGCTCGACCGCGACAACATCATGGACATCTTCTCCCAGTACGACCTCATCCTGGACGGCACCGACAACTTCGCCACCCGCTACATGGTGAACGACGCGGCCGTCCTGCTCGGCAAGCCGTACGTGTGGGGCTCGATCTACCGCTTCGACGGCCAGGCGTCGGTCTTCTGGGCCGAGTACGGCCCGTGCTACCGCTGCCTCTACCCCGAGCCGCCGCCGCCCGGCATGGTCCCGTCCTGCGCCGAGGGCGGCGTCCTCGGCGTGCTGTGCTCCTCGATCGGCTCCATCCAGGTGAACGAGGGGATCAAGCTCCTCACCGGCATCGGCGAGCCGCTCGTCGGCCGGCTGATGATCTACGACGCGCTGGAGATGACCTACCGCACGGTCAAGGTCCGCAAGGACCCGGAGTGCCCGCTCTGCGGCAAGAACCCGACGCAGACCGAGCTCCTGGAGGACTACGAGGCCTTCTGCGGCGCCGTCTCCGAGGAGGCCACCGAGGCCGCCAAGGACTCCACGATCACCGTCCACGACCTCAAGGCCATGCAGGACGGCGGCGAGGACATCTTCCTCGTGGACGTCCGCGAGCCCAACGAGTACGAGATCGTCTCGATCCCGGGCGCGACGCTGATCCCGAAGGGCGAGTTCCTGAACGGCTCGGCGCTGGAGCGCCTCCCGCAGGACAAGAAGATCGTCCTGCACTGCAAGTCGGGCGTCCGCTCGGCCGAGGCCCTGGCCGTCGTCAAGAACGCCGGCTTCAGCGACGCCGTCCACGTCGGCGGCGGCGTCCTGGCCTGGGTCAACCAGATCGACCCCAGCCAGCCGTCCTACTGACGCTCCACCCGGAGGCCCCCGGACCCGCCCGCGGCCGGGGGCCTTCGCGCGTCCGGCCGCCGGCGCGCCCGTCCGCGCTCTGATCGGGCTCTGATCGGACTCTGAGATTCGCCGCTTTCACTGGGGTCGAGCGATCACCACGGCGGAGGGCGGGCATGCCGACCATCACGGCGGCCGCTGAGGACCCCAACCTGCAACTGACGCTGCGGGTGCTGCCCGCGCTGGTCCTCGTCCTGCTCGCCGCCTGGTGGTGCGGGCGGGCGGCGCAGGCGGTGGGGCAGCCGCGCGTCCTCGGCGAGATGGTCGCCGGGATCCTGCTCGGCCCGACCCTGTTCGGGCAGGTGTGGCCGGACGGGCAGGCGGCGGTCTTCCCCGGCGAGGTCAGGCCCGTCCTGTACGTGCTGAGCAACATCGGGCTGACGCTCTCCATGTTCCTCGTCGGCGCGGGCCTGCACCATGGCGCGCGGGCGAGGGGCGGCGGGCGGCGCTGCTGGCGGTGTCGGGCGTGCTGCCGGCGATCGTCCTCGGGTTCGGGACCGGCGCGGCGCTGTGGGGCCCGCTGTCCATCGACGACGCGGCGGCGTGGTGCCTGCTCGCCGCCCTGTCGGCGATGCACCTCGGCCGGGGGTCGGGCGGGCCGCTGCGCGGCTGTCGGCGCTCCTGGACAACGCGCTCCGGCACACGGCGCCCGGCGGCGCCCTCCGGGTGACGCTCACGGCGGGCGGCGGCGCGGTGGAGGTCGCCGTCCGCGACGACGGCGACGGCTTCGACCCGCGCGACGCCGGGCGCCTCCTCGCCGGGTCCGGCGGACACGCGGACGGGTTCGGCCTCGGCCTCGCGCTCGCCCGCCTACGGAGGGCGGGGCCGGCAGTGGTCCGCCGGAAAGATTCCCGGGCTTTGGATCTTGACCGGGTGCCCTCGGGTATTTAGTTTGGGCCCCGATCAAAACCCGGCGAAGGGACGCGACCGTGGTTCGACGGAGCGGCACTCAGCGACGATGGCGGATCACGGTGGCCGGGGTGGTGAGCGTCCTGCTCGTCATCGGCGTGCTGCCCGGGACCATGGCGTCGGCGGGGACGGCCGGGCACGGCCGCCCGGCGTTCGACCTGCGGCCGGCCCATGAGGTGATCAAGCGGCTGGTCGGGCCGTGGTACGCCGCGCAGGTGAGCCTCGAGACCCTGCCGGGCGGCCGGGACGCCTTCCGCGTCTCCAGCCGGCACCGGCGGCCGGTCGTCGCGGGCACCAGCACGCCCGCGCTGCTCATGGGCTTCAACTGGTACCTCAAGCACGTGGCCAAGGCCGACATCTCCTGGACGGGCGAGCAGCTCGACCTCCCGCGACGGCTCCCGCTCCCGGCGCGGCCGATCCAGCGGTCGTCCGTCGTGAAGCACCGGTTCGCGGGCAACGACACCGAGGACGGCTACTCCGGCCCCTACCGGACGTTCGAGGACTGGGAACGGCTCATCGACGTCTACGCCCTCCACGGCGTCAACGAGATGTTCATGCCCGTCGGCACCGAGGCCGTGTACTTCGAGACGCTGACGTCGTTCGGCTACTCGGCGGACGAGGTCCGCTCCTGGATCCCGGGCGCCGGGTACCAGCCGTGGTGGCTGCTGCAGAACATGTCCAACTTCACCTCGCCGATCAGCGAGAAGCAGATCCGCGACCGCGCGAGGCTCGGCCGCCGGATCGCCGACCGGATGCGGCAGGTCGGCATCACGCCGGTGCTGCCGGGCTACTTCGGGACCGTCCCGACCGATTTCGAGACCCGCAACCCCGGTGCCGTGACGGTGCCGCAGGGCACCTGGCAGGGGTTCACCCGGCCCGACTGGCTCGCGCCCACGAACCCGGTGTTCGGCAAGGTCGCCGAGCGCTTCTACGGCGTCCAGGACCGCCTGCTCGGCACGTCGACGATGTACAAGATGGACCTGCTGCACGAGGGCGGCAAGGCCGGCGACATCCCGGTGGGCCAGGCCTCGGTGGCCGTCCAGGACGCGCTGGAGAAGGCGCACCCGGGAGCGACCTGGGTGATCCTCGGCTGGCAGAGCAACCCGCGCGCCGAGACGGTGGCCGCCGTCGACCGGAGCAGGATGCTCATCGTGGACGGCCTGTCCGACCGGGCGCTCAAGGTCGACCGCGACGCCGACTGGAAGGGCACGCCGTACGCGTTCGGGTCGATCTGGAACTTCGGCGGCAACTCCACCATCGGCGCCCCGATCGGCGCCTGGAACGAGCGGTTCTGGGCGTGGCGGGCGCGGGCCGGCGGCAGCGCGCTCGACGGCATCGCGATCATGCCGGAGGCGAGCTACAACAACCCGGTCGCGGTCGAGTTCCTCGCCGAGATGCCGTGGCACGACGGCCCCGTCGACGTCCACCGGTGGTTCGACGAGTACGCGGACGCGCGCTACGGCGGCGCCGACCCGCACGCCCACGCCGCCTGGCGGGTGCTGGCCGACACGGCCTACGCGATCCCACCGACCGGCGGCCGGTCGTCCGGGCACGGCGGGCTGTTCGCGGCGGCGCCGGGCCTGACCGCGACGCGGCCGCACCGGTGGGCGCAGGCGGCGTTCGCCTACGACCCGGCCGCGTTCGCGCGGGCGCTGCCCGAACTGCTCAAGGCGGACCGGTCGCTGCGGCGCAGCTCCGCCTACCGCTACGACCTGCTCGACGTGGCCCGGCAGGCCGTCGCGGACCGGTCCCGCACCCTGCTGCCGCAGATCAACGCGGCGTACCAGGCCCGCGACCTCGCCGCGTTCACCACGCTGACCGACAGCTGGATGGACCACATCAAGGGCCTCGACGACCTCACCGGCACGGACCGGAGCTCCATGGTCGGGCCGTGGCTCCAGCGGGCGCGGCAGGCGGCCGGCGGTCCGGCCGAGGCGCGGCAGCTGGAGTACGAGGCGCGCAAGCTGATCACGTCGTGGGGCGAGAGCGACACCAACCTGCACGACTACGCCTACCGCGAGTGGTCCGGCGTGCTGCGCGACTACTACGCGCCGCGGTGGAAGAAGCTGTTCGACGGCCTGAAGGAGTCGCTGCGCACCGGCGGCACCCCGCCGGTAGTCGACTGGTACGCCATGGCCGAGGCGTGGTCGAAGGACGGCGGCACGTACCCGACCAGGCCGTCCGGGGACACCTACACCGAGGCGTCCGAGACGCTGCGGCGGCTGATGGGCGACACCTACGACCTGCGCCTGGCGCTGCGTCCGACGGGCTCGCTCTCCGGCTCCGCCGCGGTGGCCGCCTCGGTGACCAACACCAACTACTTCGCGCCGATGAGCGGCCTGACCTTCGACGTCTCCGCCCCGGCGGGCGTGGAGGCCCGTCCCGCAGGGCCGGAGAAGGGGGAGATCGATCCCGGCGCCACGCTGGAGCAGTCCTGGACGCTGCACGCCACCGACGCCCTCCCGGCCGGGACGACGCAGGTCGCGGTGGAGTTCACCGTCGGCTTCGACCAGGCCGGGCAGCACCTCACCCGGAAGGCGACGGCGGTGCTGCCGGTGGCGGCGGACGGGCGCGTCCAGCTGAGCGACCTGCCGTTCACCTACTCCCGCAACCATGACGGCATCTACGCGGTGGCCCGGGACACGGTGACGCCGGGCACGCCCGAGGGCAACGGCAAGCCGATCCGGCTGGACGGGACCTTCTACAGCAAGGGCCTCGGCACCAACGCGAACGCCGACGTGCGCTTCGCGCTGAACCAGGGCTGCCGGCGGTTCACCACCGTGGTCGGGATCGACGACGCGATGAACCACACCGCCGACGGCGACGTGGTCGTCCGCGTCTTCGGCGACGGCCGGCTCCTGCACGAGACCGGGGTGCTGCGCAGCGGGCTCGCGCCCTCCGGGGCCGAGGCCGTGCGGCTCGACGTGGACGTGGCGGACGTCAAGGAACTGCGTCTCGTCGTCGACCAGTACGACGTGAACCGCTGGTTCGACGCCGTGTCGTTCGGCGTGCCGACGCTCACCTGCACGTCGCCGCCGGCGACCCGGTAACCCCCACCCCCGGGGCCCGTGCCCGCCGACCCGGCGGGCCGGGCCCCGGGGCATGTCCGATCCCTATACGCTCCCGTGCAGGGGTCAGCGCGGTGGGCACGGGGAAGGCGACGATGACCAGGCCGGTCCGGATCACCGAGAAGGCGACACCCGCCGTTCTCCGCGAGCGCAACACCGAGCTGGTCCTGCAGAGCGTGCTGGCGGGCGGCGGCACCGTGTCCCGCGCCGACATCTCCCGCTCGACGGGCCTCGCCCGCGCCGTGGTCTCGGAGATCGTGGAGACCCTCGTGACGCGGCGGCTGGTCGTCGAGGAGGCCGGACGCCCGTCCGGCCGCGGCAAGCCGGCCAGGCTGCTGGCCATCGACACCGTCCGGCACTGCCTGCTGGCGGCCGACGTCCGCCCCACCGAGGTGCGCGGCGGCGTCATCGGGCTGGACGGCGCGATCGGCGCCACCGCCCGGGTACCGCTTCCCGCCCGTCCGGGCACCGCCGACGTCGTGGCCGCGCTCGGCCCGATGCTCGCGGACCTGGCCGCCGCCGACGGGCGCGCGGTGCTGTCCGCCGGGGTCGCCGTCCCCGGCATCGTGTCCCCCGAGCAGCGCGTCATCGAGGCGCTGCAGCTGCGCTGGAAGGACGTCGACCTTGCGGGGCCGCTGACGTCCGTGCTCGGGCACGACGTGGTGCTGGTGAACGACGCGACCGCGGTGGGGATGTCGGAGCTGTCGCGCCGGCGCCGGGACGGCGACAGCGTCATCGTGCTGCACATCGAGGGCGGCATCGGCTCGGCGATCCTGCTCGACGGCCGCGTGCACCTCGGCGAGCGGCGGCGCGCCGGGGAGGTCGGCCACATCGACGTCGGCGTCAGCGACCGCGACTGCGAATGCGGCCGGCGGGGCTGCCTGGAGACGGTGGCGAGCCTGCCGGCCGTGCTCGCCGGCGCCCCCGTGGAGCGGCTCGACGCGGTCGCCGCGCCCGGTGACGCGCCGGCGGCGCCGGAGCTCGCGGCGCTCGCGGCGCGGGTCGACTACGCGGGCGCGAGCCTCGCGGCGCTGCTCTGCGTGCAGGCCGCGATCCTCGACATCGGGGACGTCGTGATCGACGGCCCGATCCGGCGGGCCGGGGAGCGGCTGCTCGACGCCATCGAGCGCGAGCTGGCGGTGCGGCTCCCGCCCAGCGACGTCCGGCGGCCGCGCTTCTCCACGATGGCCGCGCGCAGCATCATGCACGGCGCCGCCGCGACCGCCATGCACGACCGGCTCGGCGTCATCTGGCACAGCGCCTGACCGGCCTCAGCCGCCGGCCGGGGGGCGGTAGGCGAGGCCGATCTGGGGGCTGGTCTCGGCCAGCATCAGCTCGAACATGGGGGCGGCGTCCGCCAGGGCGAACTCCAGGTGCCCGAAGACCTCCAGGCTGACGCCGCCCTGGAGGCGGATCCAGCACTTCAGGAACTGCTGGACGACGCCGAGCGGCAGGTCGACGCCGACGACGTCGTCGCGGTAGCGGCGCAGCTGCGGCAGCAGGACGGGGTCGATCTCGTCGTCGGAGGGGACCGGGAACGGGCTCTTGTTCCACAGCTCCAGGAAGAGGGCCATGAACGTCCAGCCGAACTGGCGGGCGCACTCCTCGGCGAAGTCGGCCTGCTCCTGGTCGTCGATGCCGCGCACCGGCGCGCCGAACAGCAGCGCGTACTCGCGGGGATGCGCGAGCGCCCAGGTCCGGAACCGGCGGGACGCGGTCAGGAACTTGCCGCTCATGTCGCCCTCCGGCACCCGCTTCAGGGCCGCGGTCAGCTCGCCGGTCAGCTCGTTGAACAGCTCGCCGACCAGGTGCCGCAGCAGCTCGCCGTGGCTGCCGAAGTAGCGGTAGAGCGCGGGGGCGGTCATGCCCATCTCGCGGGCGATCGCCCGCAGGGTCACCGCCTCGGGGCCCTCCTCGACGAGGATCCGCCGGGCGGTCTCGGTGATCTCCCGGACCGTCGCCGCGCGCAGCCGATCGCGCCGTGTCTCCACTTCGCCGCCCTCTTCTCCCCTGCTCCGCGGCCGCGTCCGGCCGTCCTCGCATGATTCCCCAGAAACACCCTTGACGGAAGCTAACGCCGTATGCAAAGTTAACGCTGTTCGCAGTTTACGGCGTTCACCAACCTTACAGCTGTTATCAGGCAGGGGGAACGGGTCATGTTCGATCGATGGGGACGATGGGTCCACCGCCGCAGACGGTGGGTCCTCGCGGCGGCCGGCGCCGCACTGGTCTTCGCCGGCGTCTGGGGGACGGGCGTGTTCGGCGCGCTGACCTCGGCCGGCGGATTCGACACGCCGGGCAGCGAGAGCGCCAAGGCGGCGCAGATCGCCGAGCACGACCTCGGGCGGGACGAGGCGGACGTCGTCGTCCTCTACCGGGGGCCGGTCACGGTCGACGACCCGTCCTACCGGGCGTCGGTCGAGCGGGCGCTCGCCGCGCTGCCGCAGGACCGGATCGCCTCGACCGCGACGTACTGGACGACCGGCGCGCCGCAGTTCGTCAGCGCGGACCGCAAGTCCACGTACGCGGTGCTGCGGCTCGCGGGCGCCGGCGGAGGAGCGCGCAGCGACAACTACAAGGCGATGCAGGACGAGCTGACCGAGGTCGGCGGCGGGCTCACCGCCTCGGTCGGCGGGTCGGTCGGCACCGAGACCGCGATCAACGAGCGGGTCTCGTCCGACATCGGGCGGGCCGAGGGCATGGCCATGCCCGTCCTGATGGTCCTGCTGGTGCTGATCTTCGGCGGGCTGGTGTCGGCGAGCCTGCCGATGCTGATCGGCGGCATCGCGATCCTCGGCTCGTTCACCGCGCTGCACGCGCTGACCTACGTGACCGATGTGTCGATCTTCGCGGTGAACATCACCACGTTCCTGGGGCTGGGCCTCGCGATCGACTACGGACTGTTCATGGTCAGCCGGTTCCGCGAGGAGGTCGGGCGAGGCTCCTCCGTCGAGGACGCGCTGGCCGCGACGATGGCGACGGCCGGGCGCACGGTCGCGGTCTCCGGCGTCACGGTCGCGGTGTCGCTGTCCGGGCTGCTGCTGTTCGACCAGAACTTCCTGGTCTCGATGGGCTACGGCGGCATCGCGACCGTGTTCGTGTGCATGGTCGCCGCGCTGACCGTGCTGCCCGCGCTCCTCGCCGTCCTCGGACCCAAGGTCAACGCGCTGCCGGTGCGGCGGCGCCGGCGCTCGGAGAGCCGGACCGACGGCTGGTGGGGGCGGCTCGCGCACAGCGTCATGCGCCGTCCGGTCGTCTACGTGGTGGCGACGGTGGCGCTGCTCCTCGCGCTCGGCGGCCCGTTCCTGCGCATCAACTGGGGCGGCGTCGACGCCCGGGCCATGCCGGAGGGCGCCGAGGCGCGGGTCGTCGCCGAGGCGCTGGAGACGCAGTTCCCCCGCAACGCCACCAGCCCGATCGAGGCGGTGGTGACCGGGACGTCCGACCGGGCCGCGGTCCAGGCGTACGGGGACCGCCTGGCGGCGGTGCCGGGGGTGACGGGCGCGCAGGTGACCGGTGCCGAGGGCACGACGACGCGGATCTCGCTGACCTACCGGGCCGAGCCGAACTCCGACGCGGCGCGCGACCTCGTCCGGGAGGTCCGGGACGTCCCGGCTCCGCCCGGCGCGCAGGTCCACGTCGGGGGCGCGACCGCCGAAGTCGTCGACCAGCTCGGCAGCATCGGCGCGACGCTGCCCTGGCTGGCGGTGCTCGTGGGCGGGGCGACGTTCGTCCTGCTGTTCCTGGCGTTCGGGTCGGTGGTGCTGCCGCTGAAGGCGATCGTGATGAACACGCTGTCGCTGTCGGCCACCTTCGGCGCGGTCGTGCTGATCTTCCAGGACGGGCACCTGTCCGGCCTGCTGGACTTCACCGCGACCGGCGCGATCGACCCGGCGATGCCGATCCTGATGCTGGCGATGCTGTTCGGCATCTCGATGGACTACGAGGTGTTCCTGCTCTCCCGGGTCCGCGAGCAGTACGACCTGACCGGCTCCAACACGGCCGCCGTCGCCGCCGGCATGCAGCGCACCGGCTCGATCATCACCAGCGCCGCGCTGCTGTTCATCATCGTGATCGGCGCGTTCGCGACGTCGGGGATCACGTTCATCAAGATGACGGGCGTCGGGATGGCGATCGCGATCCTGATGGACGCGACGGTCGTGCGGGGGCTGCTCGTGCCGGCGGCGATGCGGCTGATGGGACGCGCCAACTGGTGGGCGCCGGGGCCGCTGGCGAAGATCTACCGAAGGTACGGGATCCGCGAGGGCGACTCCCCCGCACCGCCGGCGTCCCGGCTGGAGCCGGTCGGCTGAGCGGGCCTCGCCGGGAGCGGGGGCGTTCGGTGGCCGGCGGCCCGCACCGCCGGCCACCGAATCAGGTCAAACCAGTACAAAGCGCTGCTTACCCTGCTTGTCGGTAACACCGGAGGTCGCGGGCGGGCGGGGGACGACGGATGTTCGATCGATGGGGCCGCTGGGTCCACCGGAGGCGCCGGTGGGTCCTCGCCGCCGCCGGGGCGCTGCTCGTCTTCGCCGGTGTGTGGGGGACGGGCGTCTTCGGCGCGCTGAGCTCGTCCGGCGGCTTCGAGACGCCCGGCAGCGAGAGCACGAAGGCCCGGCAGATCAGCGAGCAGGCCCTCGGCCGGGACGCCGCCGACGTCGTGATCCTCTACGAGGGCCGGACCACGGTCGACGACCCGTCCTACCGGTCGTCCGTCGAGCGGGCCCTCGCCGCGCTGCCGCAGGACAAGGTCGTCGGCACCGCCACGTACTGGACGACCGGCGCGCCGCAGTTCGTCAGCGCGGACCGGACGTCCACCTACGCCGTCCTCGAACTCGCCGGCGCCGACGAGACCGCCCGGGACGCCGCCTACCAGGCGGTCAAGGGCGGGCTGGACGACGTGGGCGGCGGGCTCACCGCCGAGGTCGGCGGCTCGGTCGCCACCTCCGCCGCCATCAACGACCGCGTCGCCTCGGACATCCCCCGCGCCGAGGCCATCGCCATGCCGATCCTGCTCGTGCTGCTCGTGCTGATCTTCGGCGGGCTGGTCGCGGCGAGCCTGCCGCTGCTGGTCGGCGGCATCGCGATCCTCGGCTCGTTCACCGCCCTGCACGTCGTCGCGCAGCTCACCGACGTGTCGATCTTCGCGGTGAACATCAGCACGTTCCTCGGCCTCGGCCTCGCCATCGACTACGGCCTGTTCATGGTCAGCCGCTTCCGCGAGGAGCTCCGGCGGGACGGGACGTCCGTCGAGGACGCCCTCGCCACCACCATGAACACGGCCGGGCGCACGGTCGCGGTCTCCGGCGTCACGGTCGCGGTGGCCCTGTCCGGGCTGCTGCTGTTCGACCAGAACTTCCTGGTCTCGATGGGCTACGGCGGCATCGCCACGGTGTTCGTGTGCATGCTCGGGGCGCTGACCGTGCTGCCCGCGCTGCTCTCCGTCCTCGGCCCGAAGGTCGACGCGCTGCCGATCCGGCGGCGGCGCCGGCACCGGGCGTCCCGCGGTTGGTGGGGGCGGATCGCCTACAGCGTGATGCGCCGCCCGGTCGTCTACGTGGTCGCGACCGTGGCGCTGCTCGTCACGCTGGGCGGCCCGTTCCTGCGCATCAACTGGGGCGGGATCGACGCCGAGGCGCTGCCGGCCGGCACCGATGCCCGCGCCGTCGCCGAGGCCCTGGAGACGCGGTTCCCGCGCAACGCGACCAGCCCGATCAACGCGGTCGTGACGGGAACGTCCGACCGGGCCGCGATCGACGCCTTCGGCGAGCGCCTCGCCGCGCTGCCCGGCGCCGCCGACGCGGCCGTCACCGGCTCCAGCGGCACGACCGCGCAGATCTCGGTGCGCTACGACGCCGACCCGTACTCCGCCGCCACGCGCGACCTCGTCCAGGAGGTCAGGGACGCCCCGGCGCCGGCCGGGGCGCAGGTGCACGTCGGCGGCTCGACGGCCGAGGTCGTGGACGAGCTCGCCGGCCTCGGCGGCACGCTGCCGTGGCTCGCGCTGCTCGTCGGGGGCGCGACGTTCGTGCTGCTGTTCCTGGCGTTCGGCTCGGTGGTGCTGCCGCTGAAGGCGATCGTGATGAACCTGCTGTCGCTGTCGGCCACGTTCGGGCTGGTCGTGCTGATCTTCCAGGAAGGCCACCTGTCCGGCCTGCTGAACTTCACGGCCCTCGGGGCGATCGCGCCGGCGATGCCGATCCTGATGCTGGTCCTGCTGTTCGGCATCTCGATGGACTACGAGGTGTTCCTGCTCTCCCGGGTCCGCGAGGAGTACGACCGCACCGGCTCCAACACCACCGCCGTCGCGGCGGGCGTCGAGCGCACCGGCTCGATCATCACCAGCGCGGCGGTGCTGTTCATCGTCGTGATCGGCGCGTTCGCGACGTCCGGCATCACGTTCATCAAGATGGTCGGCGTCGGGATGGCGGTCGCGATCGCGATGGACGCCACGGTCGTCCGCGCGCTGCTCGTGCCCGCGATGATGCGGCTGATGGGCCGGGTGAACTGGTGGGCGCCCGGGCCCCTCGCCCGTCTCTACGGCAGGTACGGAATTCGTGAAACCCCGGCCACCAATCCGCGGAAACCGCTTGTGATCTCCCTCACCCGGCGCGAGACTGAACGTCATTCCACCGGCACCACCTCGCGTGACGCGTACCGCGACGGACCGCGTCCGGCGGACACCCACACCACATCACGGGACGTCCCTTTGGAGGCACCATGGCCACGCGGGTGATCATCGACGACGAGACGGCGCTCGCGCACCTGGAGCGGCTCACCGACGCGCTGCGCGCCGCCGGCTGGGCCGTCGAGGTGGCCGCGCCCGGCGACCGCCGCCCGTCCGCGCTCGTCGCCGACCCGCACGTGCGGCGGATCAACGAGAGCGTCATCGCCGCCCCCGAGGGGACCGGCGGCGCCTGGTCCTACTGCTACGGCTGGGGCGAGCGGATCGCGCCCTGCACCGACCCGTCCGGCGCCGCCACCGCGCTCGGCCGCGTCCTCACCGCCCGCCGCGACAACTGACCCACCCGCCCGGCCCGGGTCTCAGGCCGACTTGCGGCCGCGGCTCTTCGCGGGCACGTGTCTTCCAAGCCGGCGCCCGGCTCAGGCGGACTTGCGGCTGCGGCTCTTCGCGGGTTCCTTCTTGGCGGTCGACTTCGCGGACGACTTGCGCGCCGGCTTCTTCCCCGACGAGGACGCGGCCTTGCCGTCGCGCTCGCCGCGGCTCTTCTTGGCGGCCTCGACGCTGGCGCGCAGCGCGCTGAGCAGGTCGGCGGCGGGCTCCTCCTCGGCCTCCTCGGGCCGGGTCACCTCGCGGCCCTCGATCTTGGCGTCGATCACCGCCTGGAGCGCCTCCCGGTAGGCGTCCTTGTACTCCGTCGGGTCGAACTCGCCCTCCATCGACTCGATCAGCGACGTCGCCATCGACAGCTCCTGCTTGCGGATCTCGATGTCCTCGTCCAGGAACGGGAAGTCGGGGGTGCGGACCTCGTCCGGCCACAGCATCGTCTCCAGCACGAAGATGCCCTCGCGGACGCGCAGCGTCGCGAGCGACTCGCGCTGCCGCAGCGCGACCTTCACGATGGCGACCTGCCCGGAGTTCTCCAGCGCATCGCGGAGCAGCACGTAGGGCTTCGCGCCCTGCGCGTCCGGCTCCAGGTAGTAGGACTTCGCGAAGTAGATCGGGTCGACCTCCTCCTGCTCCACGAACTGCAGGACGTCGATCCGGCGGCTGGACGACAGCGGCAGCTCGGCGAAGTCCTCGTCGGTGAGGATGACCATCTCGCCGGACGGCAGCTCGTACCCCTTGGCGATGTCGGAGTACGGCACCTCCTCGCCGTCGACCGTGCAGACCCGCTTGTACTTGATGCGCCCGCCGTCCTCCCGGTGCACCTGGTGGAAGCTGACGTCCCTCTGCTCGGTCGCCGAATAGAGCTTCACCGGTATCGTCACCAGCCCGAACGAGATCGCGCCCTTCCAGATACTCCGCATGATCCGTCCTTACCCCGCACGTTCCGGCTCCTAGCGTCGCAACCCCGCGTGATTTGCGCCAGAACGGCGCCTTGATCCTTTTCTGCGGGGCGGGGGCCGGGTAAGACGGCGGTATGACCATGCCGTGGCCCGTTGAGCCGATGATGGCCGCCACCGGGGACCTCCCCTCCGACGGCGAGCAGTGGGGCCTGGAGCTGAAGTGGGACGGCGTCCGCGTGCTGGCGTACGTCTCCGCGGACGGCGTCCGGGCCGCGGGGCGGCGCGGCGGCGACGTGGCGGGCCGCTACCCGGAGCTGTCCGCGCTGGCGGACCTGCTGCCCGACAACGACGTCGTCCTGGACGGCGAGGTCGTCGCCTTCGACGAGGGGCGGCCGAGCTTCGAGCGCCTCCAGCGCCGGATGCACGTCGAGCACCCCGACCCGCGGCTGATCCGGCTCGTCCCGGTCAGGTACGTGGTGTTCGACGTCCTGTATCTGGACGGGCACCTGCTCTACGACCTGCCGTACGCCGACCGCCGCTCGCTGCTGGCCGAGCTCGACCTGGCCGGATCCGGCCCCGTGGAGGTCCCCCCGTACCTGCACGGCGGCGACGACACGCAGGTGCGGGAGCTGCTCGACTTCACCCGCGAGCAGCATCTGGAGGGCGTGCTCGCCAAGCGGCTCGACTCGCCGTACCGCCCCGGACGCCGCGTCGACTTCTGGCGCAAGGTGAAGAACTTCATGACGCGCGAGGTCGTCGTCTGCGGCTGGAAACCGGGCAAGGGCCGGCGCGAGGGCGGCGTCGGCTCGCTCCTGCTGGGCGAGTACGACGTGAAGGGCATGCTCGGGTTCGTCGGCCACGTCGGCACGGGCTTCACCGACCGCGCCCTGGACGAGCTGTACGAGACGCTGTGGCCGCTGCGCCGCCCGACGAGGCCGTCCCGCGCGAGTTCGCCAGGGACGCCCAATGGGTTGAGCCGCAGCTCGTCGGGGAGGTCGCCTACAGCGCCCGCACCAGGGACGGCCGCCTGCGCTTCCCGTCCTGGCGGGGCCTGCGTGACGACAAGGACCCCCTGGAGGTCACGAGTGAGCATTGACGCGCTCTCCGGCTCGAAAGCCGGGGATTCGGCCTGTGCCGCGCTGTTGTCAGTGCGGCACTTCCGTGGCTTCCTGCTTCGCCGGGCTGCGCCCCGACGGGTCGGGGTCCTCCCTGCCCTCCACATGCGTTCAGTGTCTCCGCCGCCCCCGCGCGGCCCGGCGCGCGTCGGCGACCTCGGCGTGGCGGCGGGCAACCCTCGTGCGGGCCTTGTCTCTATTCTTGCTGCCCCTCTGTTCGCCCGTGGCGGCGGGTGCCCCGTCCACGCGGCCCGATTGCCGGCCATCCTTGCGGGACTTGAACCGGGGCGCCCCCACCCGAGCGGCCGACACCAGCGGCGACCCGGCCTCGCGAGCGGCCCGGCGCGCCCGGAGCGCGTCGTTGTACACCACCCGCGCACACCCGAATGCCCGCGACAGCGCCTGTCGTCGGCAGGCGGTGGGGTAGTGCCGGAACGCATACCTAAGCTGCACTGGGCAATCTCATCATTACCGTGTGTTGATTCGCGGGAGGAGCGAGAACCGAAGGGTACGGCGCCTCATTCCGCATGCGCGCCCGGTTCGAGGCGGCGGCCGACGAGAGGCGCCAGGGGTGTCCATTGAGTGGCACGAAGACGACGGTCGAGGTGGACGGGCGGCAGCTCACGCTGTCCAACCTCGACAAGGACCTCTACCCCGAGTTCACCAAGGGCGAGGTCATCGACTACTACGCGCGCATCGCCCCCGTGATGCTGCCGCACCTGAAGGACCGGGCCGCCACCCGCATCCGCTGGCCGGACGGCGTCGACGGCGGCAAGTTCTTCGAGAAGAACGCCCCGTCCCACACGCCCGGCTGGATCCGCACCGCGACCGTGCCGAGCCCCGGCAGCACGCGGGGCCGCGAGACGCTCGACTACGTCGTGGTCGACGACCTGCCCACGCTCGTGTGGTGCGCGAACCTCGCGGCGCTGGAGCTGCACGTCCCGCAGTGGAAGGTCGGGCCGCGCGGCAAGGTCCACGCCCCCGACCTCCTCGTCTTCGACCTCGACCCGGGCCCGCCCGCCACGGTCGTGGAGGCGTGCGAGGTCGCGCGGCTGCTCCGCGGCCTGCTCGCCGAGGACGGTCTGGAGTCCTATCCGAAGACGAGCGGCAAGAAGGGCCTGCACCTGTACGTCCCGATCGAGGAGCCCAAGGAGGCCGAGCGGACGTCGGAGTACGCCAAGTCCATCGCGCAGCGGCTCGCGGAGGCGCACCCCCGGCTGGTCGTCGCGAAGATGGAGAAGCGGCTGCGCAAGGGCAAGGTCTTCGTCGACTGGAGCCAGAACAACCCGGCGAAGACGACGGTCGCGCCGTACTCGCTGCGCGCGGCGAGCCGCCCGTCGGTGTCGACCCCGGTCACGTGGGACGAGCTCGGGTCGTGCGCGGACGCCGCCGACCTGGTGTTCGGCCCCGACGACGTGCTGACCCGGGTGGACGGGCACGGCGACCTCCTCGCGCCGCTCCTGGAGGACCACCGCCCCCTTCCCTGACAATCCCGCCGAAATTCGAGTGCCCTATGTGTTCGAACCGGCACTCTCCGGCATCGGATTCCGCCACCATGGACGCGGGGACACCGATGCGGGGCGGAAGGAAGAGCAGTGTCGCAGAACCACCACTACGACGCCGTGGTGCTGGGCGGGGGGACGGCGGGGGAACGGGTCGCGACCGGCCTCGCCCGCGCCGGGCGGGACGTCGCCCTCGTCGAGAGCCGCCTGGTCGGCGGGGAGTCGCCGTACTTCGCGTGCGTGCCGTCCAAGTCGCTGCTGCTGTCGGCGCGCCGCGGCGAGACCTGGGAGATGGCCCTCGCCCGGCGCGACGCGCTGGCCGGGCACCGGGGCGACGACCCGGCCGTCGCGCGGATGGCCGAGGACGGCGTCACCGTGCTGCGCGGCCGGGGCCGGGTCCTCGAACCCGGGCGCGTCGAGGTCGACGGGGCCGTGCACGGCTACGGCGACCTCGTCGTCTGCACCGGCAGCGAGCCGGTGATCCCGCCGGTCGAGGGGCTCGCGGACGTCCCGCTCTGGACGAGCGCGGAGGCGCTGTCGGTGCCCGACCTGCCGCGCCGGCTGGTGATCCTCGGCGGCGGCCCGGTCGGCTGCGAGCTGGCGCAGGTGTACGCGGCGTTCGGGTCGCAGGTCGCGGTCGTCGAGGCGTCCGGGCGGCTGCTGACCGCGGAGGCGCCGTTCGCCGGCGAGGTCCTCGCGGACGCGCTGCGCCGGATGGGCGTCGACCTGCGGCTCGGCGCCGCCGTCGGCAACGTCGAGCGCAAGGACGTCGGCGTGCGGCTCTGGCTGTCGGACGGCGGGACGCTCGACGCCGACCGCGTCCTCGTCGCCGCCGGGCGCCGTCCCCGCGTGGCGGGCCTCGGGCTGGAGAACCTCGGCGTCACCGTGACGCCGGGCCAGGGGATCCCCGTGGACGAGACGTGCGCGGTGCCGTCCGCCACCGGGGGCGTGTGGGCGGCCGGCGACGTCACGGGCATCGCGCGCACGGCGCACGCGGCCCGCTACCAGGCCCGCATCGCGCTGTCGAACCTCCTCGGGCGGCGCCGCGAGGCCGACTACCGGGCGATCCCGCGCGTCGTCTACACCTCCCCCACCGTCTACTCGGTGGGGATCTCACCCATGCAGGCGGACGAACTTCGCATAGACCTCCACACCGCCGGGTACGACCTCGCCGCGACGGCGCGGGCCGCCGTGGAGGCCGACGAGCGCGGCCGGGTGGAACTGTACGCCGACCGCTCCCGCGGAGTCCTGGTCGGCGCCGCCGCGGCCGGACTGTACGCCGAGGAGTGGATGAGCGAGATCGCCCTGGCCATCCGCGCGGAGACGCCGCTGAGCCTGCTCGCCGACGTCGTCCACGCGTTCCCGACCTATGGCGAGGCCGTCGAGGCGCCGCTGCGCGAGCTGGCGGGGGCGCCGGCCGGCGGCACCGCGGAGGAGGATCCGAGATGAGCGAGACCGAGGACCCGGCCCGTGCGGCACCCGTGCCGGACGAGGCGAACGAGGCCGACGCCGCCGAGCAGCGCGCCGGCCTGGACGACTACGACGCCGGGGCCGGAGCCGCCCCCATGCCCGACGACGCCAACGACGCCGACGCGGCCGAGCAGCGCGCCGCGCTCGACGAGGAGGACGAGCGCGTCGGCGCGGCGCCCATGCCGGACGAGGCGAACGACGCCGACGTGGCCGAGCAGCGGCGCGAAGTGCGGCTCGACGAGGACGAGTACCGCTGAGCCGGCCGGTCCCGGCTGGGCCCCGTCACAGGCAACAAGGTTTTCGAAAAAGATCGGCGCGGGGTGGCGCCCGTCCCGGCGGGAATACACTGACCTGCGCGAAGGAACGCCGCCGGTGCTCGTATGCGACCAGCGGAGTTACTGGCGCGTAGGATGATGTGATTGTCAACACGCGACGGAAACCCCCTCCCGTCGCGACGATTCGGTGATCGGAGAGTGTGGTGACCGCGACCCCGGACGCCCGCCCCCGCGGCACGAGGCTGCCGCGGCTGGCGCGCCGCAGGCAGCTGCTCGGCGCGGCCCAGGAGGTGTTCGTCGCGCAGGGGTACCACGCTGCGGCGATGGACGAGATCGCCGAGCGCGCAGGCGTCAGCAAACCCGTGCTCTACCAGCACTTCCCGGGCAAGCTGGAGCTGTACCTGGCCCTGCTGGACGAGCACGCCGAGAACCTGGTGAAGATCGTCCGGGAGGCGCTGGAGTCCACCACGGACAACAAGCTGCGCGTCCAGGCGAGCATGCAGGCGTTCTACGACTTCGTGGCGGGCGACGGCGAGGCCTACCGGCTCGTGTTCGAGTCGGACCTGCGCAACGTGGCGCCCGTCCGGGCCCGCGTCGACCGCGCCAACCAGCAGTGCGCGGAGATGATCGCCCAGGTCATCGCCGAGGACACGGGCGCCGCCGCCGAGGAGGCGCACCTGCTCGGCATGGGCCTGGTCGGCATGGCGGAGGTCAGCGCCCGGTTCTGGCTCTCCCAGCACCGCGCCATCCCCAAGGACACCGCCGAGAAGATCATCGCCCGGCTGGCCTGGCGCGGCATCTCCGGCTTCCCCCGCACGGCCGACCAGCCCTGAGCCGCGGCGGCGGCCGGGCGGCCCCCCGCGGGCGTCCCGCGCGCCGGGCGTTCACCCTCGGCTCAACCGTGTGACGGCGCATCGGGTGATCTCCGTGCGACGATCGGAGGACGGTCCCGCCGGCGGTCGGCGGGACGCGACGGACGACGGGAGCAGCACGTTGCAGGTGCGCATCGGGGTGCAGAACGTTCCCAAGGAGCTGGTGGTGGACACGGCGCAGTCGGCCGACGAGGTGACGGACGCGCTGTCGCAGGCCCTCGGCGAGCCGAACGGGGTGCTGGTCCTCAAGGACAGGCGCGCCGGCCGGATCGTGATCCCGGCCGCCCGCGTCGGCTACCTGGAGATCTCCGAGGAGGAGCAGCGCAGCGTGGGCTTCGGCACGCAGTACGCGTGACGGCTTGCCGCGGTTCGACCGGGCGTTGACCTGCGCTTTGTTTCATTCCGGCACGACGGGCATATCGATCTCCGTGCACGGACCGCCCGGTCCGGCCCACGGAAAAGGAATGGATGATCGACATGCTCACGACGATCCTCTGGTTCATCGTCGTCGGTGCCGTCATCGGAGCCCTCGCGCGGCTGCTCGTCCCGGGCCGCAACCCGATCGGCATTCTGCTGACGCTCCTCATCGGGATCGCCGGCGCCATCCTCGGAGGCGTGGTGGCGGACGCGCTCGGCGCGGGCACCGTCATCGCCTTCGTGTTCGCGATCGTGATCGCCGCGCTCGGCGTGGCCGCGCTCACCGGCCTCAACACGCGCGGACGCGGCGGCCGCAGGGGCGGCTGGCGCACGCGCCGCGGCACGTTCTGACGCACCGCTCGACCCCTAGGCGAAGGCCCCCGTCCCCCCCGGCGGGGGCTTTCCCCTGCCCGGGCGCCCTCATGGCGCTCCGGCCGCGCGGAAGGCCACCGGCCGGACGACATCGGGGGGACGGGCGGTGATCGCCGGGGCGCGGACTGTCCGGATGTGGCCGTTCGGGCGGGGCCGGGCAGGGGGCGTCCGGACGCGGCTACCCCCGCCGGATAATGCCTGGAGGAACGGGCATGGAATAGACGAAACCATGGAAACGTTGGGTGGAGTGATCGGCTATTGGTGTATACAACGGCCGGTCGGTACACTGCGTCGCGGAGTGTGACCGCACGCAGCCACCGTGAGTGACTGCTTTCAACCCCTGACTGCGGTCGCCGAGAGATTTGAGCAACGGCTGGTCCCTCCCGCGCGAGCGCGCGGCCATACGTTCGACGGGCACGTCCGCGAGGACGGCGCCGCGCCGGCGAGCCGCGCCGCACCCGGGAGTGGAGACCCCGCATATTGGAGGCTGAAAGCCCTGACTACCTTTCGTGAACTCGGGGTCGTTCCCGAGATAGCAGACGCCCTTGAAGCAGAGGGCATCGTGGAAGCGTTCCCCATCCAGGAACTCGCCCTGCCGATCGCGCTGGGCGGGCACGACATCATCGGCCAGGCCCGCACGGGCACCGGCAAGACCCTCGCGTTCGGCGCCGCGCTGCTGCAGCGCATCGAGCACGGCGGCAAGGAGCCGCGCGCGCTCGTCGTCGCACCGACCCGCGAGCTGGCCCTCCAGGTGACGGACGATCTGCTCGTCGCCGGCGGCAAGCTCGGCACCCGCGTCCTGTCCGTCTACGGCGGGCGCGCGTACGAGCCGCAGATCAACGCCCTCCGCGACGGCGTCGACGTGGTCGTCGGCACCCCCGGGCGGCTCCTCGACCTCGTGAAGCAGAAGCACCTCGACCTGTCCAAGGTCGGGATCCTGGTGCTGGACGAGGCCGACCGCATGCTCGACCTCGGGTTCCTGCCCGACATCGAGCGGATCATCAAGCGGATCCCGGCGCAGCGCCAGACGATGATGTTCTCGGCGACCATGCCGGGCGAGATCGTCGCGCTGTCGCGGCAGTACCTGACCCGGCCCACCAACGTCCGGGCCGAGTCGCACACCGAGTCCGACGCGACGCCGCAGGTCGCCCAGCACGTCTTCCAGGCCCACCAGATGGACAAGCCGGAGATGCTGGCGCGGCTGCTGCAGGCCGAGGGCCGCGGGCTGACGATGATCTTCTGCCAGACCAAGCGGGCCTGCGACCGGGTGGCCGCCGACCTCGCGCAGCGCGGCTTCGACGCCGCCGCCGTGCACGGCGACCTCGGCCAGAGCCAGCGCGAGCGGGCGCTGCGCGCGTTCCGCAACGGCAAGATCGGCGTGCTGGTGGCCACCGACGTGGCGGCCCGCGGCCTCGACGTCGACGACGTCACCCACGTCGTCAACTACGAGTGCCCCGACAGCGCCGACACCTACGTGCACCGCATCGGCCGGACCGGCCGCGCGGGCAAGCGGGGCGTCGCGGTCACGCTGATCGACTGGTCCGACCTCACCCGGTGGAAGCTGATCAACGGGCAGCTCGACCTGCCGTTCGCCGAGCCGCAGGAGACCTACTCGACGTCCCCGCACTTCTTCGAGACCCTCGGCATCCCCGCGGGCACGAAGGGGCGGCTGCCGAAGGACCAGCAGCACGGGCGCGCCGGGCTGGACGCCGAGGAGCTCGAGGACATCGGCGAGACCGGCAAGGTCCGCAGCCACCCGCGGGGCGGCCGCGCCGAGGAGGAGCGGCCCCGGCCGCGCCGCCGCAAGCGCAGCCGGACCCGCACCCGCGCCGGCAAGCCGATCGAGGCGACCGCGGCGGAGGCCGAGACCGCCGCGGAGAGCACCGTCGCCGACACGGTGGTGGACGCGGTGGCGACCGAGCGCAAGCGCAGCCGGACCCGCCGCCGCACCCGCGCCGGCAAGCCGGCGGCCGCGGCGACGGCCGCGTCCGAGAGCGCGGAGGCGCCGCAGACGGCCTGATCCGCACCTGGTTACGACCGCGAGACCACCACACGGTCTCGCGGTTGTGCTGTTTCCGGGCCCGAACGACGCGCGAGGGCCGTGCCACGGGCGGACCTGGGGCCACGCCCTGGCGGGGTGTCTATGTGCGGGAGCGGCCGTTTCGGCGGTTCGGGCGGTCCGTGCCGTCGCCGTCCTCGTCGCGCAGCTTCAGGGCGGTGCCGGGGTGGTCGGTCACCAGGACGGCGACGCGCGGGTCGCCGAGGAAGCGCCGCATCACCGGCTCGGCGTTGACCGTCCAGATCATGGCGGGGATCCCGGCGCGGCCGCACTGGCGCAGCACGCCGACGCGGGCCAGCCGGTGGTTGAGCGCGACCATGTCGGCGCCCGCCCGGCGGATGAGGCGCAGCGGCGCGAAGTCGTGCGCGGCGCCGCGCTCCCACAGGTTGCGCCCCACCGACAGCGCCGTCCGGACGCCGGGGAAGCTCTTCTTGATCTCGAACAGCGAGGTGACCTCGCGGGTGGTGACGACGAAGCCGTCCCGCCCGAACGCCTCCACGGCGAGGGCGACGGTCTCGTGCTCGCAGCCGCGCTCCTTGAGGTCGAGGTGGCCCTTGGCGCGGCCGGCGATGACGTCCATGGCCTCGCTGACCAGCGGGACGGGACGGGACGCGAGGTCCTGGACCCGCGCGTAGCTCAGCCTGCCGATGCGGAGCCCGCCGACCTCGGGGTCGTGGTGGACGACGAGCCGCCCGTCCCCCGTCCGCCTGATGTCGATCTCCACGTACTCGGCGCCGGATTCGGCGGCCTCGCTGAGCCCCGCGAGCCCCGCCTCGTCACGGCGGTGCGCGGAGATGGCCGGCTTGGATGGCACGCTCGTGACGCTACCACCGAAACTTTTTCACCGACCTCCATTGACTAGGCTGGTACCCCGTGAGTACGCCCCGGTTCCTGACCCTGCCCCCCGGCGTGAGCCGTACGACCATCGAGACGTCGCGCGGCCCGCTCGCCGCACTGGAGGCGCTGCCGGGCTCGGGCGTGCCCGAACGCCTCCCCGCGCTGCTCGTCCCCGGGCTGACCGGCAGCAAGGAGGACTTCCTCGCCGTCCTGCAGACGCTCGCCGCGTCCGGCCGCCGCGTCATCGCCGTCGACATGCGCGGCCAGTACGAGTCGATCGGCCCCGACGACGCGGCCGCCTACACCCGCGCCGCCCTCGGCGAGGACATCGCGGCCGTCCTGGACGTCCTGGGCCCCGACCCGGTGCACCTGGTCGGCCACTCGTTCGGCGGGCTCGTGTGCCGGGAGACCGTCCTGTCCGGGGCCCTGCCGGCGTCGCTGACCCTGATGAGCTCGGGCCCCGCCGCGGTCGACGGCCAGGCCGCCGCCAAGGCCCGCGCCCTCCGCGACGCCATCCCCGAACTCGGCATGGAGCAGATCTGGGCACTCAGCCTCGAACCGGACTACCTGGGGCGCGGCGTCCACCAGGAGATCGTCGCCTTCCTCAGGGCCCGCACGCTCGGCAACTCCGAGATCGGCCTCGCCTGCATGGCCGGCGAGATCCTCTCCGCACCCGACCGCGTCGACGAACTCGCCAAGAACTGCACCGACTCGGGGCTGCGCACGCTCGTCCTCTACGGCGAGAACGACGACGTGTGGTCCCCCGCCACCCAGGCCGCGATGGCGGAGCACCTGAACGCCGCCAAGGTCGTCATCCCGGGCGCCGCCCACTCCCCCGCCTGGGAGGCCCCGGAGACCACCGCGGCCGCCCTGAGGGCCTTCTGGAACGAAACGGAACACACCCTGAAGTAACGCGCGGCGACGCCTTCGGGATCGTCACCGCACATGGTCGTCGGGTGGGCGCCCGGAGGTCAGTAGGGACCGCCCGCGCGAAAGGCTTCAATGATCTGCATCGCCTTCTCTTCGCCGACCTCTTCCAATTCATCATCGAAACTTGCGTGCTCCCACTCGACGATGATGCCGGTTCCATGCCATTGGAGGTCCCGATGCAGCGCCTCATCAACAATGCCGATCTCTGCCGAAGTGCGCCGCCGAACGATTCCGTGCGGAGAATCGACCGTCTTGCCTCCGCCGGTGATCGCATAGTAGGTAACACTTTCCTCAGACATGCCCGCTAGTACCCCTCTTTCCGATAGTCCGATATATCGCCAACCGCAGCGGGGACGGGAATACCGGCCGAAACTTCTCGCTGGAAGGCTTTTAGCTTCACCCTCTCCTGACCGCTCGTCAGCGGATTCCTCTGCCGCTCATAAGCCTTGTGAGTCAACTGCTTCGCCTCAAAGCTTTCAGGCGTATGGAACTGAACTTCGAAAAGCTGGCCATCAGGCGTCCGCCACCTAGTATTCACACCTTTATACTCCGGCGCATCCCAAGAGTTTCTACAAAAAACCATCTCATTGCCCTTGTCCCGCAACCCATCGGCGATCTGCCGGTACCCTTGGGCATACTTATCGACAGGAACCTGATAGGTATATCTCAGGCCATCCGATATCGAGTCCGCCGCTTCGGTAGGACTCTTGCGAAACTCAGCCGCAAGCTTCTCGGCGACCTTCTCCTTGAACCTGTCCTCGCCCTTTAAACGGTACTCAAGGCCCACCAGCTTCACGTCGACCATCTCTGCCTCCTGCGTCTTCAGGTCGTCCGTGACATCGATTTCTCGATCCCGCAGGCGGCTGAAGGAACGATCAACCGAATAATTCTCTTCGTAGTTCAGGTATTGATCGCCGTCCCCGCGCCAGGAGCCCGGTTCGTCTCCAGGGAGGTCAGCGTCTTCGCTCGTGCCTTCGCCCTGGGGGTCCTCGCCTTCGTCGCTCTCTTCCGGCGGCTCGTCAGGGGTCTGCTCCGCTTCGAGGTCGGCCCATTTGGATCTCATGCTGTCGGCGTGCTCGCGCCACGCGTCATCTTGGGCTGCCATCTCGGCGGCGGCTTCGGCGTCGGCTTCGGCGGCGCCTGTTTCATCCGACCCGGCGGTCTCGTTACCGGGCTCGTCCGCTCCCGCGTCGGCCGGAGCCTTCTCCTTCGCGGAGGTCGTCTCGTCCCGGTCGACTGGCTCGTCCTGAACCTCCGCCTGACGAGCCTCTGCGCGCTTGCCCATCGCCTCGCGGGATGCTCGGCGGGCTTCGAACTCCTCACCCCAGGTGCGGTACCCGAACTCGCGGCCGTCCAAGGTATATGTCGCCGACTCGTTCGCGAACTTCTCCCATACGTCGCTCCCCGAAGGCTTCTCCGGTTCGCCCTCGGGCTCCGGCTGAGCATCCGTGGCGCGAGCGTCACCGGGCTCGTCATCGTCGTCCTGCTCCGCGGCTTGCTCATCGCGCTCCGCGCCGGGACGGTCCGCCGTCGCAGGCCGGGCGTCCTCAGATTCGCCCGGGTCCTTGTCCGCCTTCTGCCCGGCGTCCTCCACCGGCGAAGCGCCCGGAGGTCGGTCCTCACGTAACCGGTCGTCGTCCGAGCTTTCCTTCTCCGCTTCGGCTTGAGGCTTCTCAGCGGCGGCGGGAGGCTGCTCGTCGTCCCGCTCGTCACTCTGCTCGGCCGGGAGTTCGCGGCCGGCTGCGGCGGCCCTGCCTTCGAGGCGGGACGGCTGTCCGGGCGAGCCCGGCCGGTCGGGCGGAGAACGCCATGCCCTGTCCTGGGCCGGCGACTTGTCGACGTTCTCGGGCCCATCAGTGCCGTTGCCATTGCGCTCGACACCCACGCGTGGTCAGTCCCTCCGACTGCCGGACGAGAACAGCACCGGCGCCGAACGGTGGTCCAGATGTCCGCGGGGTTGTCAGCGCCGACTTACCCTGAGACTGGACTAATCCGACATATCCCGTCAAGTTACGCAGGGTGGCTTGTCGGACGGTGCACCACGGCACCGCACCCACCGCGTCCCGTCAAAGTGTCCCGGGACGATCGTCCCCGGACTAAGAGTCCGAGGTCGCAAAGGCTGTGACTCTGCACTGATCGATGTCAAGGTCACTTATGGCCGCAGCCCGGTGGCCGACGGGCGCTGGCTCCCGGAGCGGCGGGCCAGTTCGGGCCGCCGGTGCCGAAGCTGGTCGCCCTCACCAGGCGTTCAAGGGGCGGCTCACCCAGCGCCGCCGCGACTCAGCCGCGTGTACTTCGATTCCCCCTGGTCGCGCTCACCTCCAATGACGCCGTGCTTATCGATCCCGACGGGGGAACGCGATGAATTCGTCGGAAAGACGACGTCCTGCGGCTGTTCTTGGCCTCATGCAGAGGACACCGAGGACGAATAGAAGCTCGCGGGCCGTCGAGGCGGCCCGTGCCGAGCGAACACAGGCCGGAAGGCATCGCCGCAGCGCATTCCGCGGCAGGGGTGCGACGCTGGACGGGTGGGCGATGGGTCGGAGGAGCGGGCGCGGGTCGTTCTCGGCATTGATGATCTGCGGTCTCTGCCGGGGGTCACGCGGGTTGCTCGGAGCAGTCGCGAGGGTGTTCTCCTTCTTGAGGAGCATCGGGGCGTCGAGATCGACGAGCTCTGGCTCGACCACGATCTCGGCGGGGACGACAGCATCATGCCCGTCGTGGCAATGCTGGAGGAGGCGGCCTTCGAGGGGCGTCCCTTTCAGATCGGCATGGTGTTCGTTCACAGCGCCAATCCGAGCGGGGCGGAGACCGTGGTTCGGGTGTTGGGGCGTTGGGGGTACCGGGTGCGGCGGGCGGTCGTTTAGAGGTGGCCGCGGACCAGCGGTAGGAAGAGGTCGTCGACGATCGAGTGGATGCGGGCCGGCTTCAAGGGTTCCAGGTCCATGAGCAGGTCGTGGCGTACCAGGTCGAAGGGAAGGGCCAGTACCGCGGCGGGGATTCTGTCGACGTCCAGCGCGCCGCGGTCATGGGCGCGCCGGTAGATGGTCTGGACACGTGAGATCCGCTGCTCGCCCATGATCCGGTCGCGCACCTGGGCGGGGGTGAGCCCGGTGTCGGCCAGGAGGCCCGAGAACGCGGTGGCGGCGAGGGTGACGAAGAAGGCGGCGCGGGCCTCGCCCATGCCGGTCAGCGCGGCGATGAGGTCGCCGCGCAGCGTTCCGGTGTCGGGGATGTCGACCGGGTGGGCGTTGCGGTGGTGCTCCAGCGCGGCCAGGACGATCTGGTCCTTGTTGGCCCAGCGGCGGTACAGGACGGGTCAGGACCGCAGCACGCGTCTTGCTGGAGGTCGGCGACGGCAGTTCGTTCCCGACGCCCGGTCACCTGGCCGCCTACGCCGGGCTCGCGCCGGTCACCCGGCACTCGGGCACCTCCATCCGCGGCGAGCACCCGCCCAAGGGCGGCAGCAAGAACCTCAAACGCGCCATGTTCCTGGCCGCGTTCGCCTCCCTCGCAGACCCGGTCTCGCGACCGTATTACCAGCGGGCTTGACAGATCCAATAGGGACCCCCCGGGAGGCAGACGACGCTTAACACTCCGAGCCACGGGCTTGTGGGTGTCGACGCCGACGGTTATGGCCCCGTCGATGACCGTGTCCGCCTCGACGCCGGGCGGCGGGTCCCCGTCCCCCACGGCCTTGACCTTGATGCCTTCCGTCACCACATGCCCGGCCGTGGTGACGGTCCGGGCGCTGTCGGATGGGGCGCTTCGGCGCTCCGTCCGGCCACGCGGCTCCGGACTTATGGGACTCTGGTCAGTACGACGGCCCATGCCTCGCTGCCGGGATTCTCAACCCGTTCGAGCTTCCACACCTGGTCGCCCACCGGAAAGGTGCCACCGGGTTGAAGGGTGTAGGCCCGATCCTCGTCGGTTTCGACGGCGAGGCGGACAGTGAGCGGATGCCCTTCCCGGACATCGACGTGGACCACCCCGAAACTCCCTATCGAAGTGTTGCGCTGCCCGTCGGGCCCTAGAACGATCTCGTTGATGCTCATCGCCGCTCCAGTGTGGTGTAGAGAGGCCGGACGCTGGCCTTGAACTCACTAATGCTCAGAGGTTGCGGGTGACGTCGATTCCATGGGTTACGCAGATGCAGCCGACCTTGGTCATCAACCTGAGTGATCTCGTAAACATGGCCCGGACGCAGGTCCTTGACCAGTGGCGATTCGTTCTTCCCCAGGCTTCGCGTGCCGACCAGCACGGGGTTGTGGTCAGCGAGTTTGCCGCGCAGATCCTCAAGAAGCTGCCTATCGGGACTGCGGCCCTGATTGTCGTATCCGGTGGGGAACTCCACTGTTTTAGCAGGTTCGCAGTGAGTTGGGTGAGCACCTCGGCGCGGTCACCCGCCGCACTGCCCTGATTCAGAGGCGGGACGGCTGTCCGGGCGAGCCCGGCAGGTCCGGCGGAGGCTGCCATTTCCCGTCCCGAACCGACGGCTTGTCGATGCCTTCAGGCCCACCAGTGCTGTTGCCCATGCGGTCGACACCCACGCGTGGTCAGCCCCTTCGACTGCCGGACGAGAGCGGCACCGGCGCCGAACGGTGTCCAGATGTCTGCGGGGTGTCAGCGCCGACTTACCTGAGATGCTGAACTAATCCCCGCTTCACCGACACCGAAGGAGCCGCCGGGCACTGCCAGCCGATGGCCCGCGCCCTCACCGCCCAGCGCTTCTACGACTTCCTGGACGACCACGTCGCCCTCACCGCGTCCTGAGCCGCGATCAACCGGTCAGGGTGTTCTTGTAGATGCGGCCGTCCTTGATGATGACCTTCAGGTTGGCGCCGGGATCGGCCAGCGCCGCCAAGTCGTCGGTGGGGTCGCCGTCGACCAGCAGGAGGTCGGCCCACGCTCCTTCAGCGATGACGCCCAGGTGGGCCACGTGCGGCCCGGTGCCGTAGGCGGCCACGTCCGCGGCCGTTGGAATCTGGTACGGGTCGCGGGGGCCCGACATGCGAAACAGTTCGGCGTTACCGGACGTCGCGACCTTCAACCCCGCGATGGGGCCACCGGCCAGCCCGGCCATGCGGGTCAGCATCTCGCTCTGCCTGGCGCTCGCGGCCGGATTCAGCATCAGGTCGGTGCCGAACGCGAGGGGCACGCCGTGCTTCACCGCCCATCCGAAAACGCGCTCCACCCCCTCGCACACCTGCCGGTTCTTCTCGGCCGACGCCGGATTCGCGTAGGCATGGTCGTCCTCGGCGAACGGCTGGATGCACAGTCGGACGTCGTGGTCGGCCATGTACCTGACGTCGTCCTCCCCGGCCAGGTGCCCGTGCTCGATCACCCGGACGCCCGCCTCGACCGCCCGGCGGATGCCGGCGCCGGTGTAGACGTGGACCGCCACGTACGTGCCCCAGTCGGCCGCCGCCCGCACCCCGGCGCGCAGTTCGTCCGGCGTGTACTGCAGGACGTCCAGATGGTCGTAGGCCGAGGCGACACCGCCCCCGGCCATCATCTTGATCTGGGAGGCGCCCTTCTTGAGCTGTTCGCGGACGCCGGCGAGCACCTGCGCGGGGCCGTCGGCGATCCGCATGAGCCCGAGATCCTCGGCGCGCGTGGCGGTGCCGCCGAGGGCGGTCGGCACGTCGTAGACCATGCCGAAATCGCCGTGCCCGCCGGTCTGCGACAGGCCGGCCTGGCTGGGGTAGATCCGGGGGCCGGGCAGCGCGCCCGCGTCGATCATGCGCTTCAGATCGCCGGTGTCGCCGGCCATGTCGCGGACGGTCGTGAACCCGCGCATCAGCATCGCCTCGGCCTCGGCCGCGCCCTTGAGGTATCCGAGGCCCGCGCCGCCGAGCATCAGCTCGGCCTGCGTGGCGCCGGCCAGGATGAGGTGGACGTGGGCGTCGCTGAGTCCGGGGATGAGCGTCGTCCCGCGCCCGTCGACGACCGTGGCCGCCGCGACGTCGGCGGGTGGGTCGCCCTCCCCCACCGCCTTGATCTTGGTGCCGTCGAGCACCACATGCCCGGCCCGGACCCGGTCGCTCACCCCGTCGAAGATCCGCACATCGCGGATCAGCACCGTCCCGGCGCGCCGCTGTTCGCTCACGCCCGCCTCGTGCCCGCTGCACCAGCGGCGAGCGGCCGACCGCCAAGCATTTGCGAACGCTTGCCCCCCGCGTGACGCGTCAGCCTCGGACGGGGAGCCTGCGCAGGGCGATCGCCTGGCTCGTGGCGAAGAGCGCAACGTCGATGGCCACGGTCACGACGGCCGCGACGATGAGCACTGTCGCGGCGGCGACCGAGGCGACCCCGGCGGCGATCGCCGCGAGCACGTTGGCGGTCATCACCAGCCGAAGCGCGAGCCGCAGCGGTAGCCGGGCGAGCATCCACACGATGCCTCCCGCCCACACCACTACGGCGACGCCGAGGACCGCGATCAGAAGCGGAGAGAACGCGATCTTCTGAGCGATCTGCTCTGCGAACAGCGCCACCGCAGTGCCGAGCACCGCGCAGTAGGCGGCGTCGAGGCGGAGACTCCACCGCCCGGCCTTTTCACCATGGATCCGTTGCACGATCACCTGTCTACCACGCCGAGACGCTGCGGCCGCGGCTGTAAGATCCCCGTATCCAGCGGGAGCCTGCGGGCCGGTGAGAACCGGCCGGCAGGCTCTTCGTCGTTTCAAGGAGAGTTTTGCGAGGAGTCCTCGTGGTCGAACTGTCCGTTCATCGCGCCGGTGCCGCCGACCGTCCAGTGCTGGAGCGGCTGTGGCTGATGTTCCAGCACGACATGTCGGAGTTCTGGGGACTACTTCCCTACCCGGACGGGACGTTCCGGAGCACGCGCCTCCAAGCCGCGTTCTCCGGTGACGATTCGGTCGCCTATCTGTTCACGAGTACCGACCGTCCGGTGGGTTTCGCAGTGGTCCGAGGGCTCACCGAAGAGCGGCGGGTGCTGACCTCGTTCTTCGTCGTGCGAGGGGTCAGACGAAGCGGGATCGGCCTGCGCGCCGTCCGAGAAGTGGTGGACCGGCATCCCGGACGCTGGGAAGTCGCCTTCCAGGACGGCAATGCCGGCGCGGTGCGATTCTGGCGGCGCGCGGCCGACGCGATCGCTCCGGCCGCCTGGACGGAGGACCGCAGACCGGTGCCGACCCGCCCCGATCTGCCGCCCGACGTCTGGATATCGTTCGCCGGTTCAGGCCCCGGCGGGGTCGAGGAGCACACCGGGGTTGAGGATGGCGGCCGGGTCCAGGGTTGATTTCACGGCCTGGAGCGCGGCGGCGAACGGCTCAGGGCGCTGGCGGTCGTACCAGGGGCGGTGGTCGCGGCCGACGGCATGATGGTGGGTGATCGTGGCGCCATGGGCCGACAGGACGTCGGACACGGCCGTTTTGATCTCGTCCCATTGCGCCACGGTGGAGCCCCACCGGCCGCTGGCGTAGACGCCGAAATAGGGCGCGGGGCCGTCGGGATAGACGTGGGTGAAGCGGCACGTCACCACGCCCTCGGCGCCGACCGCGCGCATCGCGTCCCGCGCCGCCGAGACGACGGCCTCGCGCAGGGCGGGGAAGCCGCCCCAGGTGCAGGCGGTCTCGAAGGTCTCCACGATCATGCCGTGGGCGGCCAGGGCGTCGCGCTGGTAGGGCATGCGCAGGAACGCGGTGCGCCAGGTGTCGGACGCGTTGCGGACGCCCGAACCGCCCGGACGCGGCTGCGGGCGTCCGCCGTGGTCGCGGCACAGCTCCAGGGCCCGCTCCAAGCCCGCGTCGACCGGATGGTCGGCGGACTCGAAGCCCAGCACCAGGACCCCGCCCGGTGAGTCGGTGCCGGCGTTCAGCAGCGCCTCCATGGGGTCGAGCAGGCGGCAGTTGGCCGGGTTCAGCCCGGATTGCGCCAGCGCCCGGGTCGCGGCGACGGCGTCGTCGTAGTCGGCGAACAGGACGGATGCCCCCGCACGCCACCGGGGCCGCTCCTGGAGGCGCATCCACGCCTCGGTGATGACGCCGAGCGCGCCCTCCGACCCGAGGAACAGCCGGTCCGGGGACGGGCCCGCGCCCGAGCCGGGCAGCCGCAGCGACGCGCTCACCCCCGCCGGAGTCACCACCCGCAGCGACTCGACCAGGTCGTCGATGTGGGTGAGGACGGTCGCGTAGTGGCCGCCCGAGCGCGTCGCCAGCCACCCGCCGAGGGTCGAGAACTCGAACGACTGCGGGAAGTGCCGCAGCGTGAGGCCGTGCGGACGCAGGCGCGCCTCCAGGGCGGGGCCGTGGATGCCCGCCTGGATCCGGGCGGCCCGCGCGGCGGTGTCGATCTCGACCACGTCGGCGAGGCCGCCCAGGTCGAGGCTGACCGCGGGTCCGAGGCCGCGGGGCTCGACGCCGCCGACGACCGAGCTGCCGGCGCCGTAGGGGACGACGGCGATCCCGGCGCCGGTGCACCAGTCCAGGACGTCCACCACGTCCTGCTCGTCGCGCGGCCTGACCACCAGGTCGGGGACGTCGCCCACGTCGCCCGTCAGGTTGCGGACCACGTCCCGGAACGCCTTCCCTCGCGCGTGCCCGAGCCGGTCGGCGGCGTCGCCGGAGCAGAGGGCCGCGAGGGACGGCGGCGGCGCGATCCGCGGCGCCCGCACGTCCAGTTCGCCGACCGGCGGAGGGGCGTGGTCGACCAGTTCGGCGCCGGGCAGCAGCCCGGCCACGCGCCCGATCAGCGCCGCCCGTTCCACACCCCCGACCGCGGCTTCCAGGTCGCCCCAGCCCCACCATGATCGCGTCGTCATCACCCCACGATGATGCCGGTCCGCGTCCGCTCCGGTCGAGGTGCCCCCGCGCGGACCTAGAGTGGGTGATCATGACTTGGGAACGGTGGGCACTGGGCGGAGACCTGAGCGTCGCGCGGATCGGCTACGGCGCGATGAAGCTGACCGGTTGGCCGAGGGGCGACCGCCCCGGCCGCGAGACGGCCCTGGCCGTCCTGCGCCGGGCCGTGGAACTCGGCGTGAACCACATCGATACCTCGCACTACTACGCGCGGGACGGGGTCGCGGCGAACGAGCTGATCCGGGAGGCGCTGCACCCGTATCCGGACGGCCTGGTGATCGTGACGAAGGTGGGGGCGCTGGTCGAAGGCTCCGACATCGCCCTGCCCGCGGCGGAGAAGACCGGCCTCACCCCCGACGGGCTGCGCCGCGGCGTCGAGGCCAACCTGCGCTCCCTCGGCCTGGACCGGCTGGACGTGGTGAACCTGCGGATGGGCGACGTCGACCGCGCCGGGACGTCCATGGCCGGCCCGCTGGAAACGCTGCTCGCGTTGCGCGACGAGGGGCTGATCCGTCACCTCGGCATCTCCAACGTCACCGCCGCCGAGTTCGCCGAGGCGCGCTCGATCGCGCCGGCCCTCGCCTGCGTCCAGAACCTCTACAACGTGTCGTCGCGCGACGACGACCCGCTCGTCGACGCCTGCGCCGAAGCTGGTGTCGCCTACGTCCCCTTCTTCCCGGTCGGCGGTTTCCAGCCCATCACGGCCGGACGGCTGGAGGCCGTCGCCGCCCGCCACCGCGCGACCGTGCCGCAGGTGGCTCTGGCCTGGCTGCTGGCCCGATCGCCGAACATCCTCCCGATCCCCGGCACCGGGTCGCCGGACCACCTGGAGGAGAACATCGCCGCCGGCACGCTGACGCTCAGCGCGGACGACCGCGCCGAACTGGACTCCCTGGGAGAGGTGTGAACGAACGCGCGACGCGCTGGTGACATTGCGCCTCCGCCGTCTGCGTGCATCTTCACTCCTGCCTGGGCTTATGTCAGGCTGAAGGGAGTAGGTGCGGCGGTGCGGCGGGCCGCGAGGAGGAATCATGCGCAAGGTCGCCGACTGCCGGGACATGCCGAGCGAGTCCGGCTGCACGCTCACCATCAGCGGCGAGGAGGACGAGGTCGTCCGGGCCGCCGCCGAGCACGCCGCCTCGGTGCACGGGCACACCGACACCCCGGAACTGCGGGACGAGATCCGCCACGGCCTCAAGGACGAGGAGATGAGCGTCCGGTAACCGATGAGTTCCGGACGTCCTCGGGGTCTCCCTCTCCACACCCTGCAGACCGGAGGACCCGATGACGTCCGTTTCGTTCCAGCCCACCACTGGATCCCTGCGCGTGCCCGACGGGCGGCTCCACTACGAGCTGCGCGGGTCGGGGCCGCTGGTGGTGCTCGCGGGGGCGCCCATGAACGCCGACGCGTTCGCGCCGCTCGCCGACCTGATCGCCGGGGAGTTCACGGTCCTGACCACCGACCCGCGCGGCATCGGCCGGAGCCCGCTGGACGACCCCGAGCAGGACTCGACGCCGCCGCTGCGGGCCGATGACCTCGCCCGCCTGATCGAGCACGTCGATGCCGGGCCCGCGGCCGCGTTCGGGTCCAGTGGCGGGGCCTGCAGCGTGCTGGCGCTGGCGCAGTCCCACCCGGAGCGAGTCCGCGTGGTCATCGCCCACGAGCCGCCGCTGAACGAGCTCGTGGCCGATCGCGACGACCTCCACGCGGCCACCGAGAAGATGATCGAGACCCACCAGAGCGGCGACATGGTCGGGGCCTGGCGGATGTTCATGCGCTCGGCGAACATCATGATCCCCGACCCGGTGCTGGAGCAGATGTTCGGCCCCGACCGTCCCGCCGACCAGCTCGCGGACGAGCGCCGCTGGTTCGCGCACGAGCTGCGCGGGACGACGCGCTGGAAGCCCGACGCCGGCGCGCTGCGCGCCGTCAAGGACAAGGTCGTGATCGGCATCGGGGAGGACTCGGACGGGCAGCTCTGCGACCGGGCGTCGCGGGCGCTCGGCGAGGCCGTCGGCATCGAGCCGGTGCTCTTCCCCGGCGGCCACACCGGCTTCGCCGACGACCCGGCCTCGTTCGCCGAGCGCCTGCGCGGCGTCCTCGCCGGGACGGGCTGAGGCGTTCGCCCGGGGGGCGGTGTCACGGGCGCCGCCGGGTAATGACACACTTACATGAGTTTGTCTCATGGAGGTGTTCATGTCCGCGACCATCCAGCCGCCCGAGAGCGTCACCTGGCGCGTCCACCTCGACCGGTCCATGTGGGTCGGCGGGGTGCGGAGCCTGATGCTGCAGGCGCTGCACCCCATGGCGATGTGGGGCGTGTGGCAGAACTCGAACTTCCGCGAGGACCCGTTCGGGCGGCTGCAGCGGACGTCCGACTTCGTCGGGCTCGGCACCTTCGGCAGCCCGGAGGAGGTCGAGAAGGCCGCCTACCGGGTGCGCGAGATCCACCGGAGCCTGCGGATCCTCAACCACGACACCGGTAAGAAGGAGCGGCTCGACCAGCCCGAGCTGCTGCTGTGGGTGCACTGCGCGGAGGTCTACTCCTACCTGGAGGTGGCGCGGCGGGCCGGGCAGCCGCTGACCGACGCCATGGCCGACCGGTACCTCGACGAGCAGCGGAAGTCGGCCACGCTCGTCGGGCTGCACGCCGAGGACGTCCCCGGCAGCGTCGCGGAGATGGAGGCGTTCTTCGCCGAGATGCGGCCCCGGCTGCGGGTCACCGAGGAGGCGGCCGAGACCGTCCGGTTCCTCATGTGGCCGACGCTGCCGGACAACCTCAAGTTCCTCTCCCCCGGGAAGCCGGGCTACTTCCCGTTCGGGGCGCTCTGCTACTACTCGCTGCCGGACTGGGCGCGCGCGATGTACGGGGCGCTGCCCGAGGTGCCGCAGCCCGCGGTGACGGCGGCGCTGAGGTCGTTCCGGCTCGCGATGAACTCGGTGCCCGAGCGCGTCCACGACTACGCGTTCGCCAAGAACACCCGCGACATGCTCGAACGGAGCCGGCAGCGGCTCGCCGCCGAGGGCTACGACGTCAGCAGGGGCCTCTACGGGCTCCGCGACCCGCGCCGCTGGCCGAGCCGGCGGGCGCTCGCCTCGGCCTAGCCGGCCTAGTCGGTCCGGAGGGCCGCCCACGGCTCCTTGCGCGGGGCGGCCTCCTGCCCTTCGGGGCAGTGGCGGGCGAAGTCGCACCATCCGCAGAGGGTGCCGGGACGGGGCGGGAACAGCCCGTCGTCCGCCCGGCCGTGCGAGCGGTACGCCTCGTCGGCGGCAGCGGCCTCGGCGGCGATCTGCTCGGCGCGGCGCATGTGCCGGGCGAGCGAGTCGTCGGTGTGCTCCCACACCGCGACCTCGCCGGACGGCAGGTGGTGCAGCTCGACGCGGCGGCACGGGCGGCGCAGGACGCGGGACGCCGCCACCGCGTAGATCGCCAGGGCGAGGGAGCCGCGCGCGTCGTCGGACGTCAGGACGTGCCGGCCCGTCTTGTAGTCGACGACGACGAGTTCGGGGCCGCGCGCGTCGAGGCGGTCGATGCGGCCGGACACGGCGATCCGGTCGGTGCGGGTCGCGACCGTCCGCTCGACGCCGAGCGGCTCATCGGACGGGTCGAGGCCCGCGGCGTAGCGCTCGGTCATCTCCCGGGCCCGCTCGCGCCACTGCGCCGACTGCGCCTCGTCCCGGAAGCCGTCGGTCAGCCAGCCCCGGACGAGCAGCCGCCCGGCGGCCTCCGGCGTGCGCTCCTCCAGCGGCAGCCGCCACCAGCCCGCCAGCGCGTTGTGCACGCTCGCGCCGACGCTGTTGTGCGCCCACGGCGGGCCCTTCGGCGGCATCGGACGATCGAGGTAGGTCATCCGGTACCGGCGCGGGCAGTCCAGCCAGGTGTTCAGCCGCGACGGCGTGCACGTGTACAGCCGCTGGGGCATCCCGTCGAAGCCCAGCTGCTCCATGCCCGGCCGCTCAGTCGTCGGACTCGTTCGCGAGCGAACCCCAGGTCTCCCAGCGGGCGTCCTCGTCGCCGACCGTGGTCTCCTCGCCCTGCGCGGGCAGCACCTTCAGCTCCTTCGGCAGCGGGGTCAGCAGCGCGCCGATCGAGTTGAGCTGCTTGCGCAGGTCCTCGTAGACGCCGCCGATCGAGCCGGGACGGCCGCGGTGCAGCGTGTCGCCGGAGAACAGCACGCCGAGCTGCTCACTGATCACGCAGATGCTGCCGGGCGTGTGGCCCGGGGTGTGCACGATCTCCAGCTGCGCGTCGCCGATCTCGAAGACGCCGCCGTCCTCCAGCCAGATGTCGGGTTCGAGGGAGCGGAGCGCCTTGGCGTCGTCCTCGTCCTCCTCTTCCTTGGCGAGGCGGCCGAAGTAGTCGCGCCACAGCAGCCGGTCGGCGCGGTGCATCGCGATGTTGGCCCAGTCGTCCTCGTCCTCCTCGCCGGCCGCGGCGACCTCCAGCACCACGCTGAGGTGGTGCTCGTTGCCGTCGGTCAGGATGACGGCCATGACCTCCCGGTCGCCGACCTCCTTGAGGATGGCCTCGGCGTCGTACGCCGGGTCGATCACGATGACCTCTTCGTCGTCGCCGACGATGTAGGTGTTGTTCTCGACGTCGTACTCGGTGTCGTCCAGGGTGAGCTTCCCCGACGTCACCACCTGTTCGATGCGCGCGTCCACGCAAGGCACCCTACCGTGCTTCGCGCTCCCGTTCCGGCACACCGAGATCACCGCCGGACGCGGCCTCCGCGAGCCGCTCGAAGGCCTCCGGCGCGGTGGTCTCCGCGCCGAGCCGGTCGCCGGTCAGCGCGCCGTGGTCGTCGCTGGAGCCGGTCGCGGCGAGCCCGAGCGCCTTGGCGAGATCGTGCAGGCGGGCGCGGTCCTCGGGGACGTGGTCGGGGTGGTCGGCCTCGATCCCGGCGAGCCCGGCGGCGGCGAGCCGCTCGATCACCTCGTCGTCGAACACGTAGCCGCGGCGGCGGGCCCGCGGATGCGCCAGCACGCACACTCCCCCGGCCTCGCGGACCAGCTCGATCGCGCGCTCGGGGTCCAGCGCGTACCGCTCGACGTAGGCGCGGCCGCCCTGCGCGATCCACTGGGACGTGAACGCCTCGTCCGCCGTCCCGATCACGCCGGCCTCCACCATGGCGCCCGCGATGTGCGGGCGGCCGACGGCCTCGCCGCGCGCGAGCGCCCGGACCATGCCCCAGGTGACGTCGACGCCGAGGTCGCGGAGCCGGTCCACCATGCCCTGGGCCCGGATCACCCGGTCGTCGCAGATCCGGGCCAGCTCGGCGGCGAGCGCCGGGTGCTCCGGGTCGAACAGGTAGCCGAGCATGTGCAGGCTCCGGCCGTCCTCCTGGCAGGACAGCTCGATGCCGGGGACGAGCGTGAGGCCGTCCGGCAGGGCGCCCGCGGCCTCGTCCCAGCCGGCGACGGTGTCGTGGTCGGTGAGCGCGACGACGTCCAGGCCGCGCGCCCGCGCCCGCTCGACGAGCTCGGCGGGCGGCCGGGTCCCGTCGGACGCGTCGCTGTGGCAGTGGAGGTCGATGCGCATGCCCGATCCGTATCAGTCGTCGAGCCGCGGGCTGTGGGCGCCGTAGGGGAGATCGAGGTCCATGCCGGGTTCGCGCAGGTCGAGGAGGTTCTGGCTCTCCAGCATCAGGACGCCGGCGTCGGCGGGCCACAGCACCGCCCACAGCCAGTCGCCCATCGCCTCGCCCACGTAGACGGCCCGGTCGGGCCGGGCGCCGACCGCCCACATGGGGACCGAGCGCCCGCACGTCGCCGCCGGGCCGCTGACGTCGAGCTTCACGTGCGGCGGGCCGCCGTTGAACGCGTCGCCGGGGTCGGTGCCCTCCAGCCCGGCGTAGTGGGCGCCGAGCCCGATGCCGGGCTCCTCGGCGATCAGCACCATGTCGGCGGGGCCGCGCAGGAGCCCCGGCCCGGACACGGCGACGGCCGTCGCCCGCGCGCCGGTGCGGTCGTCCCCGACCGTGGCGAATCCCGTGACGAGCCAGGCCGGCGGAAGGGGCCAGGGCGTCCAGACGGGGACCTTCGCGTCGCGCAGCACGGCGGCCAGCCCGTCCGGGCCGGGACGCTTGGAGGGCTGCCTCGGCAGTACGGCGCCGTGCACGCCGCACGTCCAGTCGCTGGACCAGAGTCCAGGTGCGCTGAGCGGACCCGCGCAGCGCGGGCACATCGGCTCCGCCCTCATGACTACCCACCCTGCGCGGCGACGTCCCGGATCGTCAAGTTGGGGCAGGTAGCCCGCCGGGAAAGGGGGCACAAAATGGGGTCATGGGGAATCGGTCATGAGGAAGCGGTGCGTCGGCGGGATCGTGCGCGACGGCGACGGGCGGCTGCTGCTCGTCCGGCGCGGGCGCCCGCCGGGCCAGGGGCAGTGGTCGATACCGGGCGGCCGGGTCGAGCCCGGCGAGGACGACCCGGCCGCCGTCGCGCGGGAACTGAAGGAGGAGACCGGCCTGGACGTCGCCGTCGGCGCGCTCGCCGGGACGGTCGAGCGCCCCGGGCCGGGCGGCGTCACCTACGAGATCCACGACTACACGGCCACCGTGACCGGCGGGACGCTCCGCGCGGGCGACGACGCCGCCGACGTGCGCTAGGTGCGGCCGGACGCCCTCGGCGACCTCCCGCTCACGCCGGGGCTCGTCGACGCGCTCAGGCGGTGGGGCGTCCTGTGACGGCGGCGTCCTCCGGCACCTGCGCCTGCACCGGCTCGGGCTCCGGGGCGACCGGCACGCCGCCGCCCCCGGTGACGCGCTGGACGCGCATGCGCCGCGCCAGCAGGACGACGACGGCCGCGTAGAGCGCCATCGGGACGACGTCCGCCGCCACGACCTGCCACGGCACGCTGCCCTGCTCGATGTCGAGCTTGCCGACCGCCGCGGGGAGGAGGAACGCCATCAGGTTGTTGAACACGTGCAGCGCGATGCTCGACTCCAGTCCGCCCGTCCGCACGGTCAGCCACGCGGCGATCGCGCCGAACAGGAAGATGTCGAGGATGCCCCAGCTCGTGTAGCCGTGCCCGGCCGTGAACAGCGCCGACCCGAGCACGATGCCGGGCCACGGGGTGCGGAACACCGCGCTGAAGGCCCGCCCGACCCGGCTCCGCGCGTTCTCCAGAGTGCAGGCGCCCACGGCCTGGAGCAGCCAGCCGCGGAAGACGTACTCCTCGGCCGCCGACTGGAACGGCACCAGCAGGACGATCACGATCGCGGGGGCCAGGAACCGGCCCCAGCCGACCCAGTGCTCGTCGGCGCCGGAGCGGTCGTCCATCGCGATGGCCGCCACGACCGACGTCCCGTAGGACACGACGCAGAACGCGATCGCCAGGCCGCAGCACACCAGCATCCAGCGCCACCGCAGCCGTCCGGCGACCGAGGACAGCGTGCCCGGCCGCCGCCGCTGGACGAGCCAGGCCGCGCCCAGCGCGACCGGCAGGAACAGCGCGAGCGACCCGAGGTTGAACACGAGGTCGGCCGTGTCGTTGTCGAAGAGCGAGTCGGTGCCGGTCGCGGCGGGGTCCGGCGCGTCCCCGGTGACCAGCGCGTTGACGATCATGATCACGGCCATCAGCGGGATCGCGAGCCCGAACCCGACGACGAGGAGCACCAGGCTGCCGACCAGCGGGCGCCACCACCGGTGCGCCTCGTCCCGCGCCGCCTGGTGGTAGGGCCGCCCCTCCGGCGGGGGCACCGTCCACGGCCGCTTGGCCGGCGGCATGCCGTACCCGTAACCGGGGCCGTAGGGTCCCGGCCCGTAGGGGGCCTGCGGATAGGGCCCGGGCGCGTACGGCTGCCCCTGGGCGCCGGGCTGCGCGGGCGCTCCCGGCCAGTAGGGCATCCCGGGCACGTACTCCGGGCCGGCCCCGCCGTAAGGCTGCGCCTGCTGCGGCTCCGCGTACTGCGGCTCCGCGTACTGCGGCTGCACGTAGGGCTGCGGCTGCTCGGGGCGGCCGGGTTCCGGGGCGGGGACGGCGGCGTCCGGCGGCGCCCAGCCGCCGCTGCTCTCCCCTGGTTCTGACACGTGCGACCCCTCCCGTGGACCTTGCGTCCGTGGGACGAATCGTACGGCCAGTCAGTGCCCGCGGGGGCCGGGGCGCTCGGTGCGGGCCAGCCCGGCGGCGCGGCCCTTGGCGGCGATGACGAGCGCCATCTTGCGGGACGCCTCGTCGATCATCTCGTCGCCGAGGGTGGCGGCGCCGCGTCCCTCGCGCAGGGACCGCTCGTAGGCGTCCAGGATCAGCTCGGCGTGGTCGTAGTCCTCCTGGGACGGGGAGAACACCGCGTTCCCCGCGTCGATCTGCGACGGGTGCAGCACCCACTTGCCGTCGAAGCCGAGGGCGGCCGAGCGCCGCGCGACCCGCGTGAACGCGTCCACGTCCCGGACGTTGAAGTAGGGCCCGTCGATGGCCTGCAGGTCGTGGGCGCGGGCGGCGATCAGGATCCGCATGAGGATGTGGTGGTAGGCGTCGCCCTCGGTGTAGCCGGGCGGCTGCTCGCCGACGACGAGGGTCTTCATGTTGAGCGACGCCATGAGGTCGCCCGGCCCGAGCACGAGGGCCTCCAGGCGGGGCGACGACGCGGCGATCGCGTCGATGTCGGTCAGCCCCTGGGCGTTCTCGATCTGGGCCTCGATGCCGATGCGGCCCACCGGCAGGCCCGTCGCCCGCTCGATCTGGGTGAGCAGCCGGTCGAGCCACTGGACGTGCGTGGCGTCCGACACCTTCGGCAGCATGATCGCGTCCAGGTTCGCGCCGGCGGCCTCGACGACCTCGATCACGTCCCGGTACGCCCACGGCGTGTCGAGGTCGTTGACGCGCACCACCCTGGTCCTGCCGGACCAGTCGCCCTCGTTCAGCGCCGCGGCGACGGTCGTGCGGGCGTCCTCCTTGGCGGACGGCGCGACGGCGTCCTCCAGATCGAGGAAGATCTCGTCGGCGGGCAGGCCCTGCGCCTTCTCGATGAAGCGCGGGTTGCTGCCCGGGACGGCGAGGGTGGTACGTCGAGAGCGCATGGCCCGGATGCTATCCAGCGGATGTGAGACCCTTCGGACATGGGTCTGAACGGCGCGCTGGTGGAGGAGGCGGCCAAGAAGTCGGGGCTGCTGTGGCTGGACCTGCCCGGCCTCCCGCAGCCGCGGGCCGCCTGGCATGTGTGGCACGGCGGCTCCGCCTACGTGCTGACCGGCGGCGAGGGCGAGCAGCCGCTGCCGGGGCTGGCCGAGTCCGCTCAGGTGACGGTGATCCTCCGCAGCAAGGACAAGGGCGGGCGGCTCCTCTCGTTCACCGCCGACGTGCAGGTGGTCGAGCCGGGCACCGAGCTGTGGGACGCCGTGACGCCCGTCCTCGCGAAGGAGCGCCTCAACGCCCGCACCCACGAGGGGCAGGTGGAGACGTGGGCGACCGAGTCGTGGATCGTCCGGCTGACCCCGGTGGAGGAGGTCGTGACGGCGGACGAGGAGTACGCGGCCGTCCGCCCGGTGCCGACCCCGGCGACCACCGCCGGCCCGCCGCCGCGGATGCTCGGCGGCAAGCGCCGCCGAGCCGACCGCTAGCCCGAGCCGACCGCTGAACCCGGCCGACCGCCGGGCGGCGGCCACCGGCTACATCGGGAGCCGGCGGCCCTCCGCGAGAGCGCGCAGCTTGTCCGGATTGGCGACCAGGTGGATCGTCTGGACCTGGCCGGACGGGTCGATGTCGACGGTGACGGCGCTGATCGGGCCGTCCGGGCCGGCCACCACGATCGCCGGCTCGCCGTTGACCTCGACGCGCTCGAACCGCATCGCGGACGGCTCGACGCCCTGGTAGGTCACGCCGCTGATCCCGCCGAGGAAGCGGCCCACCTTGTCGGCGCCGAAGATCGCCCGGCGCGGGGCGCGGACCTTGCCGCCGCCGTCCGACCACAGCGCGACGTCGGGGGCGAGGACCTCCATGAGCCGGTTGATGTCGCCGCCGAGGACCGCGTCGAGGAACCGCTCGGTCGCGGCGCGCCGCTCGGCGCCGTCCGCCTCGAAGCGGGGGCGGCGCGCCTCCACGTGCTTGCGGGCGCGGGTGCCGAGCTGCCGCACGGACGCCTCCGACCGGTCCAGCGCCGACGCGATCTCCGCGTACGGGTAGCCGAAGACCTCCTTGAGGACGAAGACGGCGCGCTCCAGCGGGCTCAGCGTCTCCAGGACGACCATCATCGCGATCGACACCGACTCCGACAGCTCGGCGTCCTCGGCGACGTCCGGGCTGGTCAGCATCGGCTCCGGCAGCCACGGCCCGACATAGGTCTCCCGCCGGGCCTGCGCCGAGCGCAGCCGGTCGAGCGCGACGTTGGTGGTGATCCGGACGAGGTAGGCCTTCGGGTCGGCCACCCCCGACCGGTCACCGGAGGACCAGCGCAGCCACGCGTCCTGCACGGCGTCCTCCGCGTCGGCGGCCGTGCCCAGCATCCGGTAGGCCACCGCGAACAGCAGGTTCCGGTGCTCCTCGAAGGCGTCGGTCATCGTCGTCAACCCTTTCATGCCCGCTAGGACGGAACACCCGCGGGGAATGTGACATGCCCCGCCCGAAGAGTCCGATGTGACCCCGGATCAGCCGGTCGATCATGGGTAGTGTCCGGACCATGAGTGCGGCTCCGACACGGGTGTTCATCGCCCGGCTGGCGGGCATCGCGGTGTTCGACCCCGCCGGCGACCAGGTCGGCAGGGTCCGCGACATCGTGGTCGCGCTGCGGCTGGCGCCGCGCCCGCCGCGGGTGCTCGGGCTGGTGGTGGAGGTCGCGTCGCGGCGGGCGGTGTTCCTGCCGATCACGCGGGTGACGGTGATCGAGGCGGACGCGGTCATCTTCGACGGGCGGCTCAACGTGCGGCGCTTCCAGAAGCGCGAGTCCGAGACCCTCGTCATCGCGGAGATGCTGGACCGGACGATCCGGTTCCGCGACACCGGCGAGCCCGTCTCCGTCGTGGACGTGGCGATGGAGCCGACCCGCACCCGGGACTGGCTGGTCACCAAGGTCGCCGTCCGCCGCCGGACGGGACGCGCCCTGCGCAAGCGCGGTGAGAGCCTCGTCGTCGACTGGGACGACGTGGAGGGCTTCTCCGCCGTCGAGCACGGGCAGGGCGCGGCCGGGCTGATCGCCGCGTTCGAGCGGATGAAGGCCGCCGACCTCGCCAACATCGTCCACGAGCTGCCGGAGAAGCGGCGCACCGAGGTCGCGGCGGCGCTGGACGACGAGCGGCTCGCCGACGTCCTGGAGGAGCTGCCCGAGGACGACCAGATCGAGATCCTCGGCAAGCTGAGCGTGGAGCGGGCCGCCGACGTCCTGGAGGTGATGGGCCCCGACGACGCCGCCGACCTGCTCGGGGAGCTGCCGACCGAGCAGCGCGAGCGGCTGCTGACGCTGATGGAGCCGCAGGACGCGGCGCCGGTGCGGCGGCTGCTCACCTACCCCGACCACTCGGCGGGCGGGCTGATGACCACCGACCCGGTGATCGTCGCGCCGGACGCGACGGTCGCCGAGGCGCTCGCGCTGATCCGCCGCCCCGACCTGAACCCGGCGCTCGCCGCGCAGGTGTACGTGTGCCGGCCGCCGACCGCGACGCCGACCGGCCAGTACCTCGGCACGGTGCACTTCCAGAAGCTGCTGCGCGAGCCGCCGCCGACGCTGGTCAGCGGCATCGTGGACACCGAACTGGACCCGCTGCGGCCGACCATGTCGCTGGAGGCCGTCGCGATGTTCCTGGCCACCTACAACCTCGTCGCGGGCGCCGTCGTGGACGAGAACGGGCACCTGCTCGGCTCGGTGACGATCGACGACGTCCTCGACCATCTGCTGCCCGAGGACTGGCGGGAGGCGGTGATGGACGCCGCCGCCGAGGAGTCCGCCGATCCCGAGGAAGAGGCTCTGCGGGGGACGACATGATGACGACACGGCCGATGACCGCGCGCCTGGACCAGCCGAGGGAGGTCCGCCGGACGCTGCTGCCCCGGATCCACTACGACCCCGAGTCGTTCGGGCGGCTGTCGGAGCGGATCGCGCGGTTCCTCGGCACCGCCAGGTTCATCGTCTACATGACCGTGTTCGTGGCGGTGTGGATCGTGTGGAACCTGGCGGCGCCCGCCGCGCTGCGGTTCGACCCGTACCCGTTCATCTTCCTGACGCTGATGCTGTCGCTGCAGGCGTCCTACGCGGCGCCGCTGATCCTGCTCGCGCAGAACCGGCAGGACGACCGGGACCGCGTCCAGTACGAGCAGGACCGGGCCCGCGGCGACCGCAGCATCGCCGACACCGAGTACCTGACCCGGGAGATCGCCGGGCTGCGGGTGGCGCTGAGCGAGGTCGTCACCCGCGACTTCCTGCGCTCGGAGCTCCAGCAGATCATCAAGGACCTGGACGCGAAGGAGCCCGCCCCGTAGCGGTCCGGGCCTCAGCCGGGGGCGTTCTCGTCGGCGAGCTTGTCGAGGATCCGCCCGAGGGCGCGCAGGTCGGCCTCGTCCAGCCGGCTGAGCAGGTGGTCCTGGACGCCCTGCCGGTAGGTCGGGGCGGCCTCGGCGAGCCGCTCCCGCCCGGCGGCGGTCAGCGCCGCGTACAGGCCGCGGGCGTCGTCCGCGCAGGACTGCCGGACCACCAGCCCGTCGCGCTGCAGCCGGTCGACGAGCCGGGTCAGCCCGCTGCGCGACAGCAGGACCCGGTCGGCGAGGTCGTTCATCCGCAGCCGCCCGCCCGCCGCCTCGCCGAGGTGCATGAGCACCTCGTAGGAGCCGAGCGCGAGGTCGTGCCGGGCCGCCAGGTCCGCCTGCAGGCGGCGGGAGAGCTGCGCCTGGGCGCGCAGCATCGTCCGCCAGACGGCCGGCTCGGCGGCCGCGAGGATACCGGTGGTCACCGGACCGATGGTACGGCGGGCGGGCCGCCGGCGCGATGGAGACGCACGCGACATGTGAGGACCGACACCCTGATTAACGGGTACGCCCTCGGGGTTCATACCATGGACGCATGGCCTCCCAGTTGACGACCGAGCGGGTGACCGAGGCTCTCGCCACGGTGAACGATCCTGAGATCCACAAGCCCATCACCGAGCTCGACATGGTCAAGAGCGTCGACATCGCCTCGGACGGCACCGTCCGCGTCGGCGTCTACCTGACCGTGGCCGGATGTCCGATGAAGGACACCATCACCAAACGCGTCACGGAGGCCGTCTCGAAACTCGAGGGGGTCGCCTCCGTCCAGGTCGAGCTGGACGTGATGAGCGAGGAGCAGCGCAAGGACCTGCAGACCAAGCTCCGCGGCGGGCAGCCCGCCAAGGAGATCCCGTTCGCCAAGCCGAACTCGCTGACCAAGGTGTACGCGGTGGCGAGCGGCAAGGGCGGCGTCGGCAAGTCGTCGGTGACGGTGAACCTCGCCGCCGCGCTGGCCGCGCAGGGCCGTAAGGTCGGGGTCGTCGACGCCGACATCTACGGCCACTCGGTGCCGCGGATGCTGGGCGTGGAGAACTCGCCCACCAAGGTGGAGGACATGATCCTCCCGCCGACCGCGCACGACGTGAAGGTGATCTCGGTCGGCATGTTCACCGCCGGGAACCAGCCGGTCGTGTGGCGCGGGCCGATGCTGCACCGCGCGCTCCAGCAGTTCCTCTCGGACGTGTACTGGGGCGACCTCGACATCCTGCTGATGGACCTGCCGCCCGGCACCGGCGACATCGCGATCTCCGTCGCGCAGCTGCTGCCGTCCGCGGAGATCCTCGTCGTCACGACCCCGCAGCAGGCCGCAGCCGAGGTGGCCGAGCGGGCCGGCGCGATCGCCGCGCAGACGCACCAGCAGGTCGTCGGCGTGATCGAGAACATGTCCTACCTGTCCTGCCCGCACTGCGGCGAGCAGCAGTTCCTCTTCGGCGAGGGCGGCGGCCAGACGGTCGCGGACGCGCTGACGAAGACGCTCGGCACCCGCGTCCCGGTGCTCGGCCAGGTGCAGATCGACCCGCGCCTCCGCGAGGGCGGCGACAACGGCGTCCCGCTGGTGCTGTCCGACCCCGACGCGGGCGCCGCCAAGGAGCTGCGCACCATCGCCGACAAGCTCGGCGGCCGCAGCCGCGGCCTCGCCGGCATGTCCCTGGGCATCAGCCCCAAGGGCCGGTAGGCCCCGGCCCACCGCCCCTCACGGGTCGGGTGGCCGGAGGGCGCTCTGCGCCCGGAGGTCACCCGGCCCGCCGAACGAGAGGCCGTTTCCCGAGACGCGCCAGCGGCTCGGGAAACGGCCTCTCGTTCGTAACGGGGGTTCCAGGGGGGCGCCCCCCTGGGCTAAGTAGCCTCGTTGTCGAAGGGCGGGGGCTCGTCGGATTCGAGGCGGCCGGCCGTGGTGGCGTAGGAGGGCTCGTCGTCGAACAGGCCGGAGCCGTTCTTGCTCGCGGCCGCCGGGTGGGTGTCGTCGTCCTCCAGCAGGTGCTTGCGGACGAATGTCTTGGGGTTCAGGTCGTTCAGGTCGAAGTCCTTGAACTCCGGCCCGAGGCCCTCCTGGAGGTCCGCCTTGGCGCTGTCGGCCATCTGGCGGAACTGCCGCAGCATGCGGCCCGCCTGTCCGGCGACCTGCGGCAGTTTGTCCCCGAAGATGACCAGGGCGAGGACGACGAGCACCGCCATCTCACCGAGTCCGACGTCGAACAACCCGTCCTCCACAAGCCGTCAGGGGCCGGTCCGCGCGGACCGGCCCCCTCAGCGTATCCCGAGCCCGGACGAACCGGACCTGCGGATCTCTCCGCGTGCTAGTCGGCGCCCAGCGTCAGCTGGACGGTGCTCTCCCGGCCGTCGCGCTCGTAGGTGACCGCGATGCGGTCGCCGGGGGCGCGGCTGCGGATCTGCGCGATCAGGTCGGTGGCGTCCTCGATCGGCTTGTCGTCGATCTTGGTGATCACGTCGCCGGGCTTCAGCCCCGCCTTGTCGGCCGGGCCGCCCTTGATCACCGGGTCCTGCCCGTTGACCGGCTCCGTCATGATCTTGGCGCCGCCGTCCTGGTAGCGCGGGTCCGGGAAGACGCCGAGCTTGGCCTGCCGGACGCTGCCGGTGCGGATGATCTCCTCGGCGACCCGCTTGCCCTGGTTGATCGGGATCGCGAAGCCGAGGCCGATGCTGCCGCTCTGCTGCTCGCCGCCGAGCGACTGGCCGCCGAGCGTCGCGATGGCGGTGTTGATGCCGATGACGCGGCCCTTCGCGTCCACCAGCGGGCCGCCGGAGTTGCCGGGGTTGATCGCCGCGTCGGTCTGGATCGCGTTGAGGTAGGACGCGTCGCCGCCGCCCTCGCCCCGCGTCGGCACGGCCCGGTTCAGCGAGCTGACGATGCCGGTGGTGACCGAGCCCTGCAGGCCGAGCGGCGAGCCGATCGCGATCACCGGGTCGCCCACGGCGATCTTGCTGGAGTCGCCGATCGGCAGCGGCGGCAGCGAGTGCTGGCCGGACGGCTTGAGGACGGCGACGTCCGAGCCGGAGTCGGCGCCCTTGACGGTCGCGGGCAGCGTCTTCTTGTCGTTGAAGACGATCTGGATCTGGCCGCCGCCGGCGCCCGCGACGACGTGGTTGTTGGTGATGACGTAGCCGCCGTTGACGATGAAGCCGGTGCCGCCGACCTCGCCCTGCGCGGACTGCACACGGATCATCACGACGCTCGGCAGCACCCGCTGCGCGACGCCGGCGACGGAGTCCGGCGGGCGGCTCTGCACCTTGCTGTCGCTGCTGTTGCTGCCGCCGAGGCTCACCGAGCCGCCGTTGTCGTCGTTGTCGGTCGCGATGACGCCGATCCCGGCGCCGAGCGCGCCCGCCACCAGCGCGACGATCAGCGCGACGACGGCGAGCAGCCCGAGGCCGGGCCCGCCGCGCGAGGACGGCGGCATCGCGGGCACCGGCGCCCAGTTCGGGCCGGTGCCGCCGGGCGGCATCCCGTAGCCGGCCATCGGGCGGGGGCCGGGGCCGCCGGGCGGCGGGCCCAGCGGCGCGGGCGGCGGCGCCATCGGCGGCCGGGCGCCCGGAGGCGGCGGCGGGGCCTGGTGGGACTGGTGCGGCCAGCCGCCGGCCGGTCCGCCCTGCGCGAGGCGCGGGTCCTGGTTGTGCGGGACGAAGCCGGGGCGCGGGCGATCGTCGTCCACGGCGGGCTTGTCGAGCGGGACGGGCGGCGGGGGCTGCGGCATGTCGCGCGGCGGGGCGTCCTGCAGCGGCACCTCCTGCGGCCCCATCCCGGCCGCGGCCCCCTGGAACGGCACGTCCTCGCTGGTGTCGGGCGGGCTGCCGAGCGAGTCCGGCGGGGCGAACCCCCCGGCCACCAGGCGGTCGCCCTCGTTCGCCGGCTCCCGGGCGTCCCGCGGGCCGTCCGCCGGGCGCGGGTCGTCGCCGGCCTCCGGCGCCGCCCCCGGCTCGGGGTCGTCCGCGGGCTGCGCCGCCGGGATCTCCCGGTCGGTCACCGTCTCGGGAGGAGCCGCCTCCTGCCGTTCAGGCTCCCGGCCGGAGGCGACCTCGTCGTCCTCCGCCGGCGCCCCCACCGGCCCGCGGTTGTCTTCCGTCATCCCCATCTCTCCTACCGAGCATGGTCCTCGTCATCCGTGCTCATGCTGCCCCTCAAGGCATGTGGCGAGCATAAGACCTCGTGGGCCGCGCGCTCACCTTCGGTCAGTCGAACGGGTTCGCCGCCGAGGCCAGGCGGCGGGCGCCCCGGAACAGCCTGCTCCAGAACGTGTCGGTGCCGCGCGGCATGCTCACGGCGACCGCGTCCGCCGTGCTCTGCGGGGCGTCCGTCAGAACCGTGTAGACGTAGCCCCGCCCGGCGGAGACGGCCCAGCGCCGCAGCGCCTCGCGGCGGTACACCGTCCGGCCGCGGCGGACGGTCTTCTGCCAGCCGGCCAGCCCCCGCTCGTCGAGGCCGCCGCGCTGCACGAACACCGAGACGGCGGCGAGGCCGTCGGAGTAGCTGAGGTGGACGGCGCCGCCGTCCCGCTCGCGGCGCACGTCGTAGAGCGTGAGGCGGCCGGGCAGGTCCGCCGGGACGGGCCAGCCGCGGTCGCGGAGCCCGGCGATCCCGGCGCCGTCCAGCCGCTCGCCCCACGCGTCCGCAGCGGAGCCGGGGGCGGCGCCGTCGACGGCTCCGCCCGCGCTGGACCCGGGGAAGCGCAGGAGCCCGCCCCGGGGCTGGCCGAGCACGACCGGCTCCGCGGGCGGCGCGGTGAAGCTGATCTCGCTGAACCCGGTGACGACCACGGGCCGCCCGGTGGCGTCGATCAGCTCGCGGTGCAGCATCAGCCCCGTCTCGCGGTCGATCCAGAAGCGCCCGGCGGGGCTGCCGTCGGGGCGGCGGGCCTCGACGACGCGGGCCGGGCGGCCGCAGATCGCCGCGTCCGCCGCGCGCACCACCGAGTAGTTGCGGGTCAGCAGCGCGAGGGTCTCGGAGGTGAAGCCGGTGGTGTCCCCGGCGGCGGACTCGGCCCGGTACCCGGTCCCGCCGGTCCCCGACCGGTAGCGGATGCCCTCGCCGGGCCGGTGGGACACGCTCACGCGGGACGTGGCGGACCTGCTGCGGTTCCACGTGGTGAGGAACCGCCGGCCCTGGTACGGGACGCGCTGGGCGGCGTCGGCGGCGGCGCGCAGCAGCCCCACGGCGCCCGGGTCGCTGCCGACGCGGCGCGCCGCGGCCGGGTCTCCGGTCAGCAGCCCGGCGATGGCGAGCGCGCCCGCGATCCCGCCGACCAGCAGGGCGCCCCGCCGGTTCCGCCAGCTCCCGAGCACGCCGGTCCGGGCCGGCGCGGGCGCGGTCACGGCCCCGGGGAGACCTGGACCTGGTAGACCGGGTCGGTGAGCGGGTCGGTCATCGGCGCGTCCCCGGAGGTCAGCGCGTGCTCCACGGCGAACCGGTCGAAGGCCGGTGTGACGGTCGGCGCGTCCTGGCGCCCGCCGGCGATGTAGGAGGCGGTGCCCAGGCCGAGGACGAGCGTGGCGGCGCCGACGGCCAGGACGCGGCGCCCGGGGCGGACCTGGACGGCGGCGGCGTGCCCGGCCGGGCGGTTGTCGCGCGGGCGCGCGGCGGGAGCCGTGCGCGCCGGCCGGCTCGATGACCGCAGCGGGCGGGCGGGGCGGTGGGACGGGGCGCCCGCGGACGGGGCCCCGGCGGACGGCGGAGGCTCGGGGGGCTCGGCGGCCCCGGCCGGCAGGGCGCGCAGCCGGTTCAGGAAGTCGGGGGTCGGCAGATCGTCGGTGCCGTCGCTCGCGGGAAGCTCGGACAGGCCCCGCAGCCGTCCCTTGACCCGCCGCAGGCCGGCGACCTCTGCCCTGCACGGGGCGCACCCCGCGAGATGGGCGAGCACGCGGTCGCGCTCCTCATGCCCCAGCTCGCCGTCGACCAGAGCGGTCAGACGCTCCCCCAGACAACTCACGCCGCCTCCGTCGATTCCATTCGGTCAGGCGCGCGGTCCCGCCCCGCGCGCGTCCACGTACCGCTTACGCGCCGTCCGGCAGCGGCTGCGGCAGGGCGCCGCCGGCCGCGTGCGCGCCCCCCGCGGGCGCCGCGGCCGCGCCGTCATCGGCCGCGGCCATGGCGGCGCCGCGCGCCTCGGCCGCCTGGTAGTCGTTCCTCGTGCCGGGCCGGCGCCGCGTCGGCGCGCGGTGCTCCAGCGCGGCGCGCAGCTGCGCCCGTCCCCGGTGGATGCGGCTGCGCACGGTCCCGAGCTTGACGCCGAGCGTGGCCGAGATCTCCTCGTAGGACAGCCCCTCGATGTCGCACAGCACGACGGCCGCGCGGTACTCGGGGGCCAGCGCGTCGAGGGCGGCCTGGACGTCGGCGTCGAAGTTGGTGTCGTCGAACGCCTGCGCCGGCGTCGGCTCGCGGCCCTGCAGGCGCTCGGCGGCGTCGTCGGCGAGCCCCTCGAAGCGGATGCGCTGGCGGCGCCGCGCCATGTCGAGGAACAGGTTCGTGGTGATCCGGTGCAGCCAGCCCTCGAACGTTCCGGGCGTGTAGTTCGACAAGGACCGGAACACGCGGACGAAGACCTCCTGGGTGAGGTCCTCGGCGTCGTGCTGGTTGCCGGTCAGCCGGTAGGCGAGCCGGTAGACGCGCGCGGAGTGCTCGCGGACGACCTCGTCCCAGGACGGCGGCGCCCACTCCGCTTCGGGGGCGTTCTCGCGCGTACGAGCGGCGTTTCCAAGCCCCTGCCTGGCGCCGACCCCCACAGCGCTTCTGAAACTCAGTGCTGCGACTCCCATGGTGCCGGGCTGTTCCTCTCTCGTAGCCAAGGTTCTCGCCTTGGAACGGCACGGTCTCGCCTGGGCTGGGGCGGTTCCTGGACCAACTGTCCTGCATGCTGCGCGGTTGTGCTTTCACGGGTTACAACGCGCTGAAACTCCAGTTGGTTCCCTGTCAACGATATGGTCTTTCCAGCATGAGGCATGCGGGGGTCCCGCGAGGAGGCAGCCATCGACGCCATTCAGGCCACCCGGGCCTACGTGGAGGATTTCCTCCCCGAAGACGAGGCGCTGCTTGCCGCCAGGCGGCGCGGCGAGGAGGTCGGCGCGGCGCCGATCGGCCCCGCCGGGGGTGCGGCGCTGCGCTTCCTCGCGACGCTGATCGGCGCGCGGACGGTCGTGGAGGTCGGCTCGGGCTGCGGCGTGTCCGGCGTCTGGCTGATGCGCGGCATGCCGAAGGACGCGGTGCTGACGAGCGTCGACATCGAGCCGGAGAACCAGCGCCTCGCGAAGATCGCCTACCGGGAGGCGGGCCTGTCCGGCTTCCGCACCCGGATGATCAGCGGCCCGGCGCTGGAGGTGCTGCCCCGGCTCACCGACGGCGCCTACGACATGGTGTTCTGCGACGCCGACAAGCGGGAGTACCCCGAGTACCTGACGGACGCGCTGCGGCTGCTGCGCCCCGGCGGCGTCGTCGCGTTCGACAACGCGCTGTGGCACGACCGGGTCGCCGACGCCGCCTACCGCGATCCCGACACCGAGGCGATCCGCGAGGTGCACCGCATGATCCGCGACGACGAGCGGCTCGTCCCGCTGCTGGTCCCGGTCGGCGACGGCCTGCTCTGCGCCGTCCGGCTGGGCTGACCCCGTGGAGACCGCCGAGAGCGCGGAGAGCGCGGAGAGCGCGGAGAGCGCCGGTACCACCTCGGAGCCGTTCGCGGTGCGGGTGCGGGTGACATGGCGCGGGGCGGGGCAGTCGCTGGCGTTCCTGATCCTGTTCGCCGCGTCGGCGGGGTTCATCACCAGCGGCATGGTGCGCGGCGCCGGTGTGGGCAGCGCCCTGTTCATGGTGCTCGGGGTCGCGGGGCTCGTCCTGTTCGGGGCGGGCCTGCTGCTGTCGGCGGGCGGGATGCTGGCGCGCCGACCCGTCCTCGAACTGGACGGCGGCGGGGTGCGGCGCCCGGCGCGCTGGCCGCTGCCGCGCCGGTCCGGGCGCTCGCTGCCGTGGGACGAGGTCGCGGCGATCACGGCGCTGCGGCGCGGGATGGCCGGCACCCGCCGCGGCGAGCAGGACTACCTCGTCTTCCTGCCGTCACCGGAGCTGGCGGAGATGGCGCGCACGTCGGAGCGCCCGACGCTGGTGGCGCTCACGATGCGGGACGTCCCCGCCACGGCGGCGGCCGTCCCCTGGTGCTTCGCGGTCGAGCAGGGCTGGGACGCGACGCTCCCCGAGATCGTCAAGCAGGCCCGGCGGCGCCGCCGCGTCCCGGTGATCGACCGCCGGTCGAAGTGATCAGGCCGCGGTCAGCCAGTCGAGCAGCAGCCGGACGCCGTAGCCGGTCGCGCCGCGGGTGATCTCGGCGTCGTCGGAGGTGGCGCGGCCCGGCCCGGCGATGTCGAGGTGCGCCCAGGGGCGGTCGCCCGCGAACTCGCGCAGGAACAGTGCGGCCGTGGTGGCGCCCGCGCCGTAGCCGCCGCGGCCGATGTTGGCGACGTCGGCGAGGTCGGAGTCGATCGCGGCGCGGTAGTCGGCCGTCAGCGGCAGCCGCCACACCGGCTCGCCCGCCGCCGTCCCGGCCCGGGTGAGCGCGGCGGCGAGGTCGTCGTCGGTGGCGAACAGCGCCGCGTGCCGCAGCCCCAGCGCGACCTTCGCGGCGCCGGTCAGGGTCGCGACGTCCACGACGGCGTCGGGGGCGAGTTCGGCGTCGGCGTAGGCGAGCGCGTCGGCGAGGACCAGCCGGCCCTCGGCGTCGGCGTTCAGCATCTCGGAGGTCGTCCCGCCGAAGTGGGTGATCACGTCGCCGGGCCGCATCGACGACCCGGACGGCATGTTCTCCGCCGCCGCGACCAGGCCGGTGACGCGGGCGCGGACGCCGAGGGCCCGCAGCGCGCCCATGACCGCGATGACCGCGCCGCCGCCGGCCATGTCGGTCTTCATCGTCTTCATGCCCTCGTTCGGCTTGAGCGACAGGCCGCCGCTGTCGAACGTGATGCCCTTGCCGACCAGCACGATGTGCCGGCCGGCGGCCTCGCCGGGCTGGTAGGAGAGTTCGATCAGGCGGGGCGGGCGGGCCGATCCGCCGCCGACGGCGAGGAGCCCGCCGAAACCGCCCTCGGCCAGCTCCTTCTCACCGCGCACGCGGATGTCGAGGCCCGCCTCGGCGGCGACCTGCTCGGCCCGCGCGGCGAGCCAGGACGGGTCCTTCTCGCCGGCAGGGGTGTTGGCGAGATCGCGGGCCAGCGCGGTCGCGCGGGCGCGCACGGTGCCCCGCTCGATCGCCGCGGCGCCCGCCTCCGGCCCGGCCTCGGTCAGCACGGCGAGGGTGCCGAGCGCCTTCTTGGCGGGCGGGGCGCCGATCTTGAACTCGTAGGACGCGAGCAGCGCGCCCTCGGTGAACGCGGCGAGGTCGCCGGCGGGGACGCCGGCGGCGAGGGCCGCGCGGCCCCTGCCGCGGCGGGCCAGCGCGGCGCCGGCCCTGCGCAGGTCGGCCGGGGCCGCGTCGCCCACCCCGTACAGCAGCAGCTCGCGGACCCGGTCGCCGACGCGGACCTGGGTCGCGGTGATCTCCCCCGGCTCGCCCTTGGCCCGGTGCAGCGCCAGCAGCTCGTCCAGCGTGAAGGGCAGCCCCTCGGCGACCTCCGCCGCCGGTGCGACGGGGCCCTTGCGGACGGGCACCGCCACCACCTCGGCCCCGAGGTCGGCCGCCGCCTGCGAGACGGTGCCGCCGGCGCCGTGGACGCGGGTCTCGATGGGCATGGTGATGGTCCCCCTGATCTGCGCTTCTGGGTACGGAAATGGCAAGGGCCCCGGCGGCGTCGCCGGGACCGTCACCAACAAGCCGGGAGCGGTGGAGCCGTCAGCCCACGACGTCCTTGAGCGCCTCGCCGAGCTCCTTGGCCTCGTCGGCGGAGAGCTCGACCACGAGTCGGCCGCCGCCTTCGAGGGGGACTCGCATGACGATCCCGCGTCCCTCCTTGGTCACTTCGAGCGGACCGTCTCCCGTCCGCGGCTTCATCGCCGCCATGCGTGGTTCCCCTTCCTGCGTAGGGCCGCGGCCTCGCACACCGTTGGCCGCGTGGCCGCGTGTCGCATCCGCGTCATCAGTAGTGGTCCATTATCTCGTCTTCCGGGCGCGAAGTGGTAACGATCAGCCTCCAGATCGGAAGATGGGAGGATCTGCGGGCGAAACGAGAGGACGCCGATGTCTGAGACCGTGCTGTACGACGTGACCGACGGTGTGGGGACGATCACACTCAACCGCCCGGACGGGATGAACTCGCTGACGGGCGGGATGAAGGAGCTGCTGCGCGAGACGGTGCTGCGCGCGGCCGCCGATCCGGCCGCCCGCGCGGTGATCCTGACCGGCGCCGGGCGGGCCTTCTGCGCGGGCCAGGACCTGCGCGAGCACGCCGACAACCTCGCCGCCGGCAGGGGCCTGGACGACACCGTCCGCAAGCACTACAACCCGATCGTGCTGGCCATCGCCGGGATGCGGAAGCCGGTGGTGGCGGCGGTGAACGGGGTGGCGGCGGGCGCGGGCGCGTCGCTGGCGTTCGCCTGCGACCTGGTCGTGGCGTCCGACAAGGCCCGGTTCGCGACCGCGTTCACCGGGATCGGGCTCGCGCCCGACAGCGGCATGTCGTGGACGCTGCAGCGCCTCGTCGGCCGCGCGAAGGCCGCCGAGCTGCTGCTGCTCGGCGAGCCGCTGAAGGCCGAGCGGGCGCTGGAGCTGGGCCTGGTGAACCGGGTCGTCCCGGCCGACGAGCTGGCCCCGGCGGCGGTGGAGCTGGCGCGGCGCCTCGCGGCGGGCCCGACGGTCTCCTACGGCGCGGTGAAGGCGGCGCTCGACCACGCGGCGACGCACGACCTGGCGTCCGCGCTGGAGCGGGAGGCCGAGCTCCAGGACGAGTGCGCGGAGACCAGCGACCACAAGAACGCGACCGAGGCGTTCCTGAAGAAGCAGCAGCCGGAGTTCGAGGGCCGCTAAGCGGTCGCTCGGGGGTCTCCGGGGGTCTCCGGGGGTAGGGCCTTCCCCAGCATCGACCGGGGAGGCTCCGCCAATGCGCCGAGGGGGGCGCCGGCGGTTGTCTTGAAGGCATGATCCAGACATCCGCCGCACCCCCTGCCGGCCGCGCCCACGACCACGTCGCCGCCGCCCGCGACCTCGTCAAGTCCTACGGGACGGGCGAGCACGCGGTGACCGCGCTGCGCGGCGTCTCGGCGGCGTTCCCGCGCGGCCGGTTCACCGCGATCATGGGGCCGTCCGGCTCCGGCAAGTCGACGTTCCTGCACTGCCTGGCCGGGCTCGACACGGTCACCTCCGGCTCGGTGCTGATCGGGGACGTGGACATCACGAAGCTGTCGCGGACCCGGCTCACCAAGCTGCGCCGCGACCGGCTCGGGTTCGTGTTCCAGTCGTTCAACCTGCTGCCGATGCTGACGGCGGAGGAGAACATCCGGCTGACCGGGCGGCTCGGGAACCGGCGCGCCGACCGCGAGTGGTTCGACACGATCGTGGACGCGCTCGGGCTGCGCGGGCGCCTCGCGCACCGGCCGGGCGAGCTGTCGGGCGGGCAGCAGCAGCGGGTCGCGGTGGCGCGGGCGCTGCTGACCCGGCCGGAGGTGCTGTTCGCCGACGAGCCGACCGGCAACCTCGACTCCCGGTCGGGCGCCGAGGTGCTCGGGTTCCTGCGCCGCGCCGTGGACGCCTACGGCCAGACGGTGATCATGGTGACGCACGACCCGGGCGCCGCCGCGCACGCCGACCGGGTGCTGTTCCTCGCCGACGGCATGATCGTGCGCGAGCTGCTCTCCCCCACCGTCGACCAGGTGCACGACGTGATGCGCCGGATGGAGGGCTGAGCGCCATGTGGCTGATCGCGCGCCGCTCCTTCGCCGAGGGCTGGATGCGGATGGCCGCCACACTGCTGGCGGCGGCGTTCTCGATCGGGCTGATCGCGGGGTCGCTGCAGTTCACGCTGCGGGCGCAGGAGGCGGTGTCCGGCAGCGACGCCAGCGAGTACGCCCGCTCCGACGTGCTCGTCCTGGGCGGGTCGGTGGACACCGACGACCCGTACGCGAGGCCGGACGGCCAGGTCGCGCTGAGCGCGGTCGCGGGACGTCCGGGCGTGGCGGCGGCCGCCGGGGACGCGATGGTCCCGGTGACCGCGCACGGGTCCGGCGGCAAGGCGATCCTGCCGCCCGCCGGGGCCGGGACGACGCTGCGTCCGTGGACGTCCGACGCGCGCCTCAACCCGTACCACCTGGAGTCGGGACGGGCGCCCGCCGCCGACGGCGAGGTCGCCGTGACCCGGCACGTGGCGCGGGCCGGGAAGCTCGACGTGGGCGACCCGGTCCGGGTGCTGCTGCCGAAGCAGAGCCGCACCCTCAAGCTCGTCGGGATCGTCACCGTGCAGGACCACAGCTCCGTCGCGAGCGGCGACCTGCTGCTGGCGCCGCCCGCGACCGTCCAGGCGGCGGCGGGCCTCCCGGCCGGGACCTGGCAGGGCGTCTGGGTGAAGGCCGCGCCGGGCGTCGCGCCCGCGAAGCTCCGCACGGACCTGGCCCGCGCCCTCGGGCAGGACGTCACCGTCCGCACCGCGAAGGGCGTCCGCGACGCCCAGTCGGCCGATCTGCGGTCGGCGGGCGCGTCGATCGGCGGCGCCATCGGCATGGTCTCGTCCGTCGCGGTGTTCGTCGGGCTGTTCGTGGTGGCGAACACGTTCGGCACGCTGGTGCGGCAGCGGACGCGGCGGCTGGCGCTGCTCAGCGCGATCGGCGCGACGCCCCGCCAGATCAAGCGGCTGATCCGGTGGGAGGCGCTGGCGCTCGGCCTGGTCGGGTCGGCCGGCGGCGTGCTGCTCGGCTACCCGGTGTCGGCGCTGCTCACCCGGCTGTTCGCCGACGACGGCTTCGACATCTCCGCCGCGGACGTGCAGTTCGGCTGGGTCGCGCTCGCCGTCCCGGCCGTGGCCGGGATCGTCGTCACCCAGCTCGCGGCGTGGCGGGCCGCGCGCCGCGCGGCGCGCGTCTCCCCCATGCAGGCGCTGCGCGCGGCGAGCACCGAGACCCCCGGCCGCCGCCGGGGGCGGGTGATCGGCGCACTCGCGATCTTCGCGTGCGCGTGGATCTTCTTCGGCGGCGTCTTCGGGATCAGGTACGAGGAGCCGCCGGGCCCGGAGCGCACCATCGGCGTCTGCGTCATGGTCCTGCTGGGCTGCATGACGACGGTCGCGGCGCTCGCCGTCCTCGCCCCGTTCTTCGTCGGCCCCCTCGGCGGCCTGGTCGGCCGCATCGGGACGGCCGTCAGCGGCGAGGCCGGGCGGCTCGCCCGCGCCACCATCACCCGCAGCCCGCAGCGGGTGTCGTCGGCGGCGTCGTCGCTGATGCTGGGCGTGGCGCTGGTCGGCGCGACCGCGCTGACCGTCCTGTCGGTGGACGCCCGGTTCGCCGAGACCGGCGGGCAGGTGATGCGCGCCGAGCACGCGATCGCGGCGACCGGCGCGGCGTCGAGCGGCCCGGCGCCGCTGCCGCGCGACGCGGCGGCCAAGGCCGCGGCCGTCCCCGGCGTGTCCGCCGCTGCCACGCTGACCTCGTCGCAGATCAAGCTCGTCTCGCCGCCGCCGAAGCGGCCGTCGCCGGAGGAGCCGCCGCTGCCCGTCTACCTGGCGGTGACGGGCGCCGACCAGAAGGCGCTGCCGGAGGTGCTGAGGCTCGGCGGGAACCTGCCCCGGCTCGGGGACGGCGAGATCGCCCTCACGTCCACGGTGATGAAGGGCCAGAAGATCGAGAAGGGGCAGACGATCGTCGTGCGCGGGGCGCAGGGCCGCGTGCCGCTGACGGTCGCCGCCGCCTACCACGACCCGTCGCACCTGTTCGCCGACCAGGCGCTGGTGTCGGCGGCGACCATGGACCGGCTCGACCCGGACGCGCCGGCGCAGGTCGTCCTCGCGCGGGGCGGCTCCGAGCGGGACCTCGCCCGCGCGTTCGCCGGCACGCCCGGCGTCGAGGTCCTCGGCAAGGGCGCCTACATCGACCTGGCCAAGGGGTCGATGACCAGCGGGCTGACGGTCATCTACGGGTTCATCGGGATGGCGCTGGTCCTCGCGCTGTTCGGGATGGCGACCACCGTCTCGATGAGCGTCGGCGAGCGGACCCGCGAGTTCGGGCTGCTCGGCGCGGTCGGCGCGACGGTCGCGCAGATCAGGGCGGTCGTCCGCTGGGAGGCCGCGACGGTCGTGCTGCTCGGCGGGCTGCTCGGCATCGGGACGGCGCTCGGCAGCGTGTTCCTGATGTACGCGGCGACGGGCAGCTCGTTCCTGGCGCCGAACCCGCCGTGGTGGCTGTTCCCGGCCGTGGTCGCGGGCGCGGCGGCGGTCGCCCTGGCGACCTCGGCGCTCCCGGCGCGCCGGGCCGCCGAGGTGCCGCTGCTGGAGGCGGCCAGGGCCGAATGACCGGCGGCCCGACTGACCGGCGGGGTGTGCGCCTAGCGGAAGGAGCAGCCGGTCAGGTGGTCGTTCACCAGCCCGCAGGCCTGCATCAGGGCGTAGGCGGTGGTGGGGCCGACGAAGCGGAAGCCGTGCTTCTTCAGCTCCTTGGAGAGGGCCTTCGAGGCGTCGGTGTAGGCGGGGACGTCGGCCGTGTCGGCGTAGGCCGGGGAGTCGGGGTCGGCGTAGCGCCAGGCGGTCGCGGCGAGGCCGCCGGGGAGGTCGAGGGCGGCGCGGGCGTTGGCGATCGACGCCTCGATCTTCGCCCGGTTCCGGACGATGGCGGCGTCGGCCATCAGGCGCTCGACGTCGTCCGGGCCGAACGCGGCGACCTTCTCGGGGTCGAAGCCGCAGAAGGCGGCGCGGAAGCTCTCGCGCTTGCGCAGGATCGTCAGCCAGGAGAGCCCCGACTGGAACGCCTCCAGGCAGAGCTTCTCGTAGAGGCCCAGGTCGTCGCGGACCGGACGGCCCCACTCGTCGTCGTGGTAGGCGATGTAGTCGGGGGTCGACAGCCCCCACGGGCAGCGCGCCAGCCCGTCCTCGCCCAGAATCGCGGTGGTCACCCGCCCGTTCTACCCGATGCCTCCGACAGAGCCGTCTCCCCGCGGCGGGGCCGGCTCCTCGGCCAGCGCGGCGAGGCGGCGGAGGCCGAGGGCCAGGAACGCCTTCACGACCGGGCCGGCGACCAGCCAGCCGGCGCGTCCGAGCGGGCCGAGGGGCAGGTCGATGAGCTCCGCCCAGACGACGCGGCTGCCCGTCCCCTCCGGGACGACCTTGAACCACGCCTCGCCGCGCACGACGCGGCCGGTGTGCCGGACGGAGACGCGGCGGCCGTCCCGCCAGTCGGTGATGACCATGGTGTCGGTGAAGCCGACCGGGCCGATGCCCGTCCGCGCCCGCAGTTCGTCGCCGACCTTGTCGCCGCCTTCGGCGCTGGTGAACGGCATCCATTCGGCGTGCCGCGGCCAGTCGGTGAGCAGGGCGAAGACGTGCTCGGCCGGGGCGGCGGACACGGCCTCCGCGTGGACGGCGACTCGGCTCACCGGCGCTCCTCCTCGGGGCCGGGCTCCTCCTCGACGGGCACGGTCTCCTTGCGGAGCAGCACGCCGTCGTCGGGCTCCTCCAGGCCGTGCAGGGCGCCGATGGCCGGTTCGCCGGCGCGGTTGCGGAGGTCGTACAGCTGGCGCTCCAGATCGGCCACGCGGGCGTCGCGCTCGCGCAGGGCGTCGGTCAGGCGGTGCACGGCCTCGTCCGTCACCTGCATCTGATAACCCCAGATCGTGGTGGGAAACCGGAGCCGCGAGCCCTCGGGCCCGAGGAGGGGGCGGCCCGCCGCGTCCAACGCGAGCGGCGGGTAGTCGGGATGGGTCTCGGCCAGCTCCCCGCCCCTGCCCATGGCGAGGACGACGACGGCGCCCAGCACGGCCAGGCCGGCCAGGACGAGCACCACGGTCACCATCACGCTCCGATCTCCGCGTCTCCTGAAGGACGATTCCAGGACTCCGATCGTGCCACGCTTGGCGGCATGGGGATGCAAGAGCGGATGGTCCTTCCACCGGACGCGCCGGTTCCGCCCGGTGCCGCGGACGCGGGCACGGCGCCCCCGGCGAGCCGGGTGGAACGGCTCGCCGCCTCCGGGGACGCCGTGCTGGTCACGCTGGAGACGGACGCGCGGGAGCCCGATCCCGGGCTGCTCGCCGCGGCGTCCGTCTACGCGTGGCTGGGGGCGAGGTATTTCCGCGTGCCGGAATCGCAGGCGGACGGGATGCGCCAGGTGCTCGACATGGTGGCCTCCATCCGGGGCACCCGGCCGCCCACCGTGGCCCGCAGGGGCCTCGCCTAGCCGCCCCGCCGCCCGCCGCCTCGCCGGCCGTCCCCGGCTAGCCGCGCAGGCGGTGCCAGGGGCCGGTGATGGCGAACGTGGCGCCCGGGTCGGACTGGCGGTTGGCGAACAGGATGCGGCCGTCCGGGGAGAACGTGACGCCGGTGAACTCGCTGCCGTTGAGGGCGTTGCGGGCCATCGCGAACGGCTTGTCCTTCCGGGTGGTGCCGACGAGGTACTGCTCGCCGTCGCCGTCCTCGGCGAGGATCACGCCGCCGCCGTACGGGGAGACGGTGATGTTGTCGGGGCCGTCGAACCGGCCGCCCGGCTTGAAGATCAGCTGGAGCTCGATCTCGTTGCGGCGCGGGTCGTAGGTCCAGACCTGCCCGGCGTGGTCGCGGGCGGCGCCGTCGCCGGAGTGCGAGAAGCTCGCGACGAAGTACGCCTTGCCGTGCCCCCACCAGGCGCCTTCGAGCTTCTGGCTCCGGGTGATCGTGTCGAACTGCCTGCGCACGGACGTGGTCTTCGCCGACGGGTCCGGGACGTCCAGCCACTCGACGCGCAGCCGGGTGCCGGGCTCGGTGACGAGCGACAGGTCCGGGACGCCCCGGACGTTCATCGCCTCCAGGCTCCCGCCCCGCATGTAGGCGTGGTAGCCGCCGCGGTGGGCGCGGGGGCGGAACCGGTAGAACAGCCCGAACGGCCCGGACGCGTCCTCGGTGAGGTAGGCGGTGAGGGTGTGCGGGTCGACGGCGACGGCCTCGTGCGCGAAGCGGCCGAGGCCCGTCAGCGGGACGGGCTCGGTGCGCCGGCCGTCCGGGTCGACCTCGAACACCCACCCGTGGCTCTTGGTCTCGCCCTTGACGCCCTCGGTCTCCTCGCAGGTCAGCCACGTCCCCCAGGGGGTGCGGCCGCCGGCGCAGTTCACCGCCGTCCCGGCGAGGCTGACGTACTGCGACAGCAGGTTGCCGCGGCTGTCGACCTCCAGGGTGGTGGTGCCGCCGTTGACGGCCGGGTCGTAGGTCAGCTCGGGGCGGCCGACGGCGCGGGTGCCGTTGGTGCCCTGCTCGTGGTTGCGCACGAGCCGGGTCCGGCCGTGCCGGCTGCCGGGGAAGGTGGCCATCCCGTCGTGGTGGCCGGGAACGACGACGCCCTCGGAGATCGGGTCGCCTTCCACCGACAGCTGCTTGTAGCGGAAACCCCGGGGCAGGTCCAGGACGCCCTTGGGGTCGGGGACGAGCGGGCCGTAGCCGTACGCCTCGCCGGTGTCGGCGCCGGCGGACGTCTGGAAGACGCCCTCCAGGCTTCCGGCGAGGGCGATGGACAGGGCGCCGGCCGCGCCGCCCTTGACGACTCCGCGACGGGTCACGGACATGGGCACTCCTTAGCGTGAGGGATCACGCGGGAGCCTGGTCGCCGCCGCTGAACCGGCGGTGAACGAGCCCGGACGCGCCGGGAAAGCCCCAGGACAATCTTGGGTCGGCCTTGGGCCGCCCTTGAGTCGGCCCTGGGTCAGCCCGCCGTCGGGAAGGCCATCCCGGGCGCCTCCGCGGCGACGCCGGCCGGCTCGGGCCACCGGGACGTGACGGCCTTCTGGCGCGTGTAGAACCGGACGCCCTCGGGCCCGTGGACGTGGGTGTCGCCGAACAGCGACGCCTTCCAGCCGCCGAACGAGTAGAACGCCATCGGCACCGGGATCGGGACGTTCACCCCGATCATCCCGACGTGCACGGACCGCTGGTACCGCCGCGCCGCCGCCCCGGACGAGGTGAAGATCGCCGTGCCGTTGCCGTAGGGGTTGGCGTTGACCAGCGCGATCGCCTCGTCGAGCGTCCCGGCGCGCAGGACCACCAGGACGGGCCCGAAGATCTCCTGCTCGTAGGCGGGCATGTCGGTGGAGACGCCGTCGAGCAGGCAGGGGCCGAGGAAGAAGCCGGGGCCGGGCAGGTCGCGGCCGTCCACGACGAGCGTGGCGCCCGCGCGGGCCGCCTCCTCGACGTGCCCGCTGACGCGCTCCCGCGCCGCCTCGCTGATCAGCGGGCCCATCTCGCTGGACGGGTCCCCGCCCGGCCCGACCTTGATCGCGCGGGCCCGGTCGGCGAGCCGCTCGATGAGCGGGTCGGCGGCGTCCCCGACGGCGACCGCCACGGAGATCGCCATGCAGCGCTGCCCGGCCGACCCGTAGGCCGCCGCGGTGATCTGGTCGGCGGCGAGGTCGAGGTCGGCGTCGGGCAGCACCACCGCGTGGTTCTTCGCGCCGCCGAGGGCCTGCACCCGCTTGCCGGCGGTGCTCGCCGCCTCGTGGACGTGCCGGGCGACGGGCGTCGACCCGACGAACGACACCGCCGCGACGCCGGGGTGCGTGATCAGGGCGTCGGCGGTCTCGGCGTCGCCGTGCAGGACGTTGAACACCCCGTCCGGCAGCCCCGCCTCGGCGTACAGCTCGGCGACCAGGTTGGACGCGGACGGGACGCGCTCGCTCGGCTTCAGCACGAACGCGTTGCCGCAGGCGATCGCGACCGGGTGCATCCACAAGGGCACCATCACGGGGAAGTTGAACGGGACGATCCCGGCGCACACGCCGAGCGGCTCCCGGAACGAGAACGCGTCCACGCCGGAGGAGACCTGGTCGGAGTACTCGCCCTTCAGCATCTGCGGGATGCCGCAGGCGAACTCGACGACCTCGCGGCCCCGGACGACCTCGCCGCGCGCGTCGTCGAGGACCTTGCCGTGCTCGGCGGTGATCAGCCGGGCCAGCTCGTCCTCGTGCCGGGCGAGCAGGTCGCGCAGCGCGAACATGATCCGCGCCCGCCGGGTCAGCGACACCTCCCGCCAGGAGGCGAAGGCCCGCGCGGCGGCGCCGACGGCGGCGTCCACCTCGGCCCGGCGGCCGAGCACGACCTCGGCGGTCTGCTGCCCGGTCGCGGGGTCGTGGACGGGCGCCGCGGCGCTCCCGCCGACCGGGACACCGCCGATCCGGTGCTGAATCGAGCGCATGGGGGTTCCTTTCACAGGTAGCGGCGCTGGGTCTTCTTGTCGTCGTCGTAGCGGGCGCGGGCCTGCGCGGTGGGCGCCAGCGCCGACACCTCCGCGACCGGCACGTCCCACCACGCCTCGCTGTCGGGGGCGGGGGCGAGCGGGTCGGTCTCGACATGGACGACGGTGGTGCGCGGGGAGGCGGCGGCCGCGCGCAGCGCGTCGCGGAGCCCGTCGGTCCCCTCGGCGCGGAGCACGTCGGCGCCGAGGCTGGCGGCGTTCGCGGCGAGGTCGACGGGGAGCGTCGCGCCGTCCAGGCCGGTGGCGGTCCGGGCGCGGTAGCGGGTGCCGAACCGCTCCGCGCCGACGCTCTCGGACAGGTTGCCGATCGAGGCGTAGCCATGGTTCTGCACGATGACGACGACCAGCTTGACGCCCTCGGCGACGGCCGTGGCGAGCTCCTGCGCCATCATCAGGTACGAGCCGTCGCCGACGAGGACGAACACCTCCCGGTCGGGCGCGGCCATCTTCACGCCGAGGCCGCCGGCGATCTCGTAGCCCATGCAGGAGTAGCCGTACTCGACGTGGTAGCCCTTGGGGTCGCGGGTCCGCCACAGCTTGTGCAGGTCGCCGGGCATGGACCCGGCCGCGCACACGACCACGTCCCGGGGCCCGGACACCTCGTTGACGACCCCGATGATCTCGGCCTGCGCGGGCAGCCCCTCCTTCCGCTCCGCGAACGCCCCGTCGACGACGGCGTTCCACCGCGCGGCGAGGCCCCGGGTCTTCTCCCGGTAGGCGTCGGGGACGGAGTGGCCGCCGAGGGACGCACCGAGGGCCCGGAGCGCCTCCCGCGCATCGGCGACCACGCTCGTGGCGGCGAGCTTGACGGCGTCGGGGCGGGCGACGTTGATGTTGACGAAGCGGACGCCCGGATCGCCGAAGAGGCTGTGGGAGGCGGTGGTGAAGTCGCTGTAGCGCGTGCCGATGCCGAGCACGACGTCGGCTTCGCGGGCCAGCGCGTTCGCGGCCGCCGTCCCGGTCGCGCCGATCGCGCCCACCGAGCACGCGTGGTCCCACGGCAGCGCGCCCTTGCCCGCCTGGGTCTCGGCGACCGGGATGCCCGTCCGCTCGGCGAAGGCGCGCAGGTCGTCGGTGGCGCGGGAGTAGATCACGCCGCCGCCCGCGATGATCAGCGGGCGCTCGGCCGACCGGAGGACCTCCGCGGCGTCCGCCAGCGCGGCCGGTTCGGGGACAGGGCGCGGGATGCGCCAGACGCGGCGGGCGAACAGCTCGTCCGGCCAGTCGAACGCCTCCGCCTGCACGTCCTGCGGCAGGGCGAGGGTGACGGCGCCGGTCTCGGCCGGGTCGGTGAGAACGCGCATCGCCGCCAGCAGCGCGCTCGGCAGCTGCTCCGGCCGGTTGACGCGGTCCCAGTACTTCGACACCGGCTTGAAGCAGTCGTTCACCGACACGTCGTGGGAGCGGACGTCCTCCAGCTCCTGCAGGACGGGGTTGGCGGGGCGCGTGGCGAAGATGTCGCCCGGCAGCAGCAGCACCGGCAGCCGGTTGATCGTCGCCAGCGCCGCGCCGGTCACCATGTTGGTCGCGCCCGGCCCGATGGACGTCGTGCACGCCAGCGTGGACAGCCGGTCGTTCATCCGGGCGTAGCCGGCCGCGGCGTGCACCATCGCCTGCTCGTTGCGCGCCATGTAGTACGGCAGGTCGCCGGCGTGCTGGAGCAGGGCCTGGCCCAGGCCGGCGACGTTGCCGTGCCCGAAGATCCCGAAGCATCCGGCGAAGAACCGGTGCTCCTCGCCGTCCCGCTCGCTGTACTGCGCGCCCAGGAAGCGGACGACCGCCTGCGCCACCGTCAGTCTCGTGCTCATATGACCTCCACTGCTGCGTCCACGGCTCCGGCCACATCGCCGTCGGCAGGGTAAAGAAGGGAGCGGCCGACGACCAGGCCCCGCACGGTCGGGAGCCGCAGGGCGCGCCGCCAGCCGTCGCGGGCCGCGCGCGGGTCGGCGGAGACCTCGCCGCCGAGCAGCAGCGCGGGCAGGGTCGAGGCGGCCATCACCCGCTCCATGTCGGGGACGACGGGGACCTTCAGCCAGGTCCGCGCCGAGGTCGTGCCGAGGGCCGACGCGATCGAGATCGCGCGGATCATCGCCTCCGGGGTGAGGTCGTTGCGGACGCGGCCGTCCACCCGGCGGGCGATGAACGGCTCGACCATCGCCATCAGGCCGTGCCCGGCGAGCGCGGACACCGCGCGGGCGCAGCCCTCCAGCGTGCGCGGCGTCGCCGGGTCGTCGTCGTCGACGCGCAGCAGGACCTTGCCGCCGTCGAGGCGGGACGCGGCGATCGCGTCGGCGCTGTAGGCGGTGAAGCGGTCGTCGATCTCGAAGGACGCGCCGGCGAGCCCGCCGCGGTTCATCGAGCCGATCACGATCTTGCCGTCGAGGGCGCCGAGGAGCAGCAGGTCCTCCGCGACGTCCGGGGTGGCGAGGACGCCGTCCACGCCGGGGCGCTCCAGTGCCGTGCACAGCCGGTCGAGGAGCTCGCCGCGGTCGGCCATGGCGAGCGGGTCGCCGCCGGCGGCGAGGGCGCCGCGCGCCGGGTGGTCGGCGGCGATCAGCATGAGCCGCCCGGTCGGGCCGAGCAGCGACGCGCGCCGGGTGCGGCGGGCGGCGGCCGCGGCGATGGCCTCCGGGCGGGCGGCGCGCGTCTCGGCGAGCGCCGCGATCCGCCCGGCCCGCGACGGCCCCGGCGGGGTCTGCGTGTCGAGGGTCACGGGGCCACCGCCGGTTCCGCGATCTCGGCGGCGGTGGGCATCGCGGCCGAGCAGGCGAGCCGGGACGCGACGACCGCGCCGGCCCGGTTGGCGAACCCGATCGCGCGCGGGAGGTCCCAGCCTTCGAGCAGCCCGTGGCAGAGGGCGCCGCCGAACGCGTCCCCGGCGCCGAGGCCGTTGACGACCTCGACCGGCACCGGTGGGGACTCCACCACCCGCCCCTGGTCGTCGACCGCGAGGACGCCGTCCGGCCCGCGCTTGACGACGGCGAGGCGGACGCCCCGGTCGAGGAGCGCGCGGGCGGCCCGCATCGGGTCGCCCTCCCCCACCGCGACCTCGCATTCGGCGAGGTTGCCGACGGCGACGGTCGCGTGTTCGAGGGCCTCGCCCGCCAGGCGTCCCGCCTCGGCCGGGGAGTCCCAGAACATGGGCCGGTAGTCCAGGTCGAGGACGGTGAAGCCGGTGCGGCGGCGGGCGCCGAGCGCGGCGAGCGTCGCCGTCCGGGACGGCTCGGCGCACAGCCCGGTCACGGTCGTCCAGAGCAGCCCGGCGGCCTCGATGGCGGGGAGGTCCAGCTCGTCGGCGCGGATCTCCAGGTCGGGAGCCTTCGGGAAGCGGTAGAAGTACAGCGGGAAGTCGTCGGGCGGGAACAGCTCGCAGAACGTGACGGGCGTCGGCAGGCCGGGGACGTCCGCGACGAACCGGGCGTCCACCCCGTACTCGGCCAGGGCACGGCGGACGAAGCGGCCGAACGGGTCGGCGCCGGTGCGGGTGACCACGGCGGCGCGGCGGCCGAGCCGGGCGGCGGCGACCGCGACGTTGGTGGCGCTGCCGCCGAGGAACCGGGCGAACGTCTCGACCTCGTCCAGCGGTGCGCCGGACTGGAGCGGGTAGAGGTCGACGCCGACGCGGCCCATGGTGATGACGTCGAACCTGGTCATGCGGCGATCCCGGCGAGGAAGTCGACGCAGGCGCGCACGTCGGCGAGGGGGCCGGCGCCGGGCGCGGGCTCGGCGTCGATGATCATGTCCTGTTCGAGGACGTACCAGCCGTCGTAGCCGGCGCCTTCGAGGGAGCCGATGATCCCGGCGATGTCGATGTCGCCCGCGCCGAGCGGGCGGTAGATGCCGTCCCGGACGGCACCGGTGTAGGAGGTCGCGCCCGTCCGGACGGCCTCGGCGAGCGATGCGTCGACGTCCTTGAGGTGGACGTGCGCGATCCGGCCGGGGGCGCGTGCGGCGAGGCCGCCGGGGTCCGTGCCGCCGATCAGCAGGTGGCCGGTGTCCAGGCAGAGCGGGATCCCCGACCCGTCGAGGACGCGCTGCACCTCGTCGGACCGTTCCACCATCGTCCCGACATGCGGGTGCAGCACCGCGCGGACGCCGGCCTCGGCCGCGGCCGCGTCGATCCGGTCGAGGTTGCCGAGCAGCGCCGCCCAGCCCGCCGCGTCGAGTTCCGGCCTCTCGTCGTAGCCGTCCAGGCCGGTGACGGCGGCGAGCACCAGCGTGAGCCGGTCGTTGGAGCGTTCCACACCGAACCCCGACAGAATCCGCCGGACGTCGGGCAGCGGGTCGCGGTCCGGGTCGTGCAGCACGACCGGCGCGAACCCGCCCACCGCGCGGAGCCCGTACCCGGCGAGCAGCGCGGCTCGCTCGGCGGCCCCGGCGGGCAGGAAGCCGTCCGGCCCGAACTCGGTGGCGGCCAGCCCGAGATCGCGCATCTCCGCCAGCACCCGCGCGGGCGCCAACTGGTGGCCCCAGCCGGGCACCTCGCACACCCCCCACGAGATCGGGGCTCCCGCGACACGATCCTTGATCATCGACTCACCATCTCTCCAGCGGACGTGCTCGCGCCGGCGGTGCCACCGGCTCCGCCGAGTCTGCTGAAGCCCGGGCGGAGATGTCAATAGTTTGTTAGGACATTATGAGGTAATAAGTTAAACACACACTCCGAGGTACGATCGTCCCGTACGAGAGGAGACGATGGGTGTACCGACCGCGCGTGACCGTGGACCGCAGCAGCCCCGTGCCGCTGTACTACCAGCTCGCCCAGCAGCTGGAGGCGGCCATACGCGCCGGTGAGCTGGCTCCGGGCACCCGGCTGGAGAACGAGGTCGAGCTGGCCGACCGGTGCGGGCTGTCCCGCCCGACCGTCCGGCAGGCCATCCAGCACCTGGTCGACCGCGGGCTGCTGGTGCGCAAGCGCGGCGTCGGCACGCAGGTCGTGCGGTCGGAGATCCGCCGCCCGATCGAGCTGACGAGCCTGCACGACGACCTGGCGGCGGCCGGCCGCGAGCCGCGCACCCGGGTCCTGGAGCTCGGGCCCGTCCCGGCCGGGGACACGGTGGCCAAGGAGCTCGGCGTCCCGCCCGGCACCGAGGTCGTCCGGATGCGCCGGATCCGGTGCACCGGCGACGAGCCGCTCGCGGTGCTGACCAACTACCTGCCGCCCGACCTGATCAAGGTGACCGAGGCCGACCTCGCCGAGCACGGCCTCTACGAGCTGCTCCGCGCGACCGGCATCAACCTGCGCATCGCGAACCAGACCATCGGGGCGCGCGGCGCGACGGCCGCCGAGGCCCGGCTGCTGGACGAGCGGCGCGGCGTCCCGCTGCTGACCATGAACCGCACCGCCTACGACGACAAGGGCATCGCGATCGAGTACGGCTGCCACGTGTACCGCGCCGACCGCTACTCGTTCGCGCTCACCCTCGTCGAGCGGTAGCCGCCCGGGAACGGCCCGGCGGACCCGGGCCGGATTCCCTTGATCAATTAGAGCGCTCTATTGAATTAGAGCGCTCTAACGTTTACGGTGCAGGCATCCCCCTTCGCGCATCAGGAGGAACCCGATGCACCTGAAACCCACCCCCAAGGGCGTCCGGCTGGCGGCCGCCGCCACCACCGCGGTGCTCGCCGCCGCCGTGCTGTCGGCCGCCCCGGCCGCCGCCGACGGCGACGACCTCGCCCAGGTCCGCGCCACGCTGGAGACGCCGCCGAACTTCGACGACGAGGCGGGCGGCAACGCCAACGCCGACGACCCCGCGATCTGGAGCCACCCCGACGACCGCGACGGCGACCTCGTCATCGCCACCCTCAAGGAGGGCGGCCTCGTCGTGTACGACGCCGCCGGCCGCGAGATCCAGCGGTTCGCCGCGCCCGCCCCGCCCCGGCCCGGCGACGAGCCCGGCCGGTTCAACAACGTCGACCTGATCTACGGATTCCAGCTCGGACGCCACAAGGTCGACCTGGCCGTGGTCTCCGACCGGGGCCGCGACACCGTCCGCAGCTACGTGATCGACCCGGACGAGGCCGAGGACCACGGGGCGCCGCTCACCGACGTCACCGACCCGTCCGTGCCGTTCGTCTTCTCGTCCTCCCTCGACGACGTCAACGAGCAGGCGACGGCGTACGGGCTGGCGTCCTGGGGCGACTCGGACGGCGGCGGCTACGTCGCGCTCAGCCGCCGGCACACCTCCCGGCTCGGCCTCGTCCGGCTGGTCGCCACGCGGGCGGGCACGATCACCTACCGGCACGTCCGCGACCTCGACCTGCCCACCTCGTTCCCGGTGCCCGGCGGCACCTGGACGCCCTGCGAGGACCCGGGCGAGGGCCCGCAGGTCGAGGGCATGGTCGCCGACCCCGAGCACGGGGTGCTGTACGCGGCGCAGGAGGACGTCGGCATCTGGCGCATCCCGCTGAGCGGCACGCCGCGGCTCATCGACAAGGTCAAGGAGTACGGCGTCCCCGCCACCTACAACCCCGAGACCGAGGAGTGCGACCCGAGCGGACCCGACCCCGGCGTGGGCGGGCAGCACATCACCGCGGACGCCGAGGGCCTGAGCCTCTACAAGCAGGACGACGGTGAGGGCTACCTCATCGCCTCCAGCCAGGGCGACAACACCTTCGTCGTCTACGACCGCGAGGACCCGACCGACTACATCGGCCGGTTCCGCGTCGCCCCCGGCACCCTCGTGGACGGCTCCGAGGTCTGCGACGGCGCGATGGTGACCAGCGCCCCGATCGGGCGCTTCGGCAACGGGCTCCTGGTCGTCCACGACGGCGAGAACTCGCCCGACGACGTGGACGGGAACGGCGAGGTCCGCGAGAACACGAACTTCAAGTTCGTGGCCTGGGAGGATGTGGCCCAGCCGCTGGACCTGGACATCACCCCCGGCGACTGGGACCCGAGAGACTAGCGACCGCGTTGACTTGCGGCGTGTTGTTGTTATGAGGCCGCTCATAACAACAACACGCCGCAGTTCAACGATGAGAAGGAGTTGGTGTGGCCCACCCGACGCTGGAGGACGTCGCCGCTCGCGCCGGCGTGTCCCGGGCCCTGGTGTCGCTGGTGATGCGCGGCTCCCCCAAGGTCGCCGAGCAGCGCCGCAAGGCCGTCCTGGAGGCGGCCCGCGAACTCGGCTACCGGCCCAACATGATGGCGCGGAGCCTCGCCGCCGGCCGGACGGGCATCATCGGCGTCCTCCTGTCCGACCTCGGCGACCCCGCCTGCGCCGCGGTCCACGACGGCCTCGCCGAGGAGGCCGCGCACGGCGACGTGCGGCTGCTGGCGGCCACCGGCCGCGGCCGCCCCGCCCGCGAGCTGGCCGCCCTGAACGACCTCCTCGACCTGCGTCCCGACGGCGTGATCCTGGTGGAGCCGAGGATCGCCGCCGCCGACATCGAACGCGCCGCCGCCGGCTGCCCGGTGACCGTCGTCGGCCGCTCCCTCCGCTCAACCCACGTCGACTGCGTGACAGGCGACGACGCGGCGGCCGTGGAACAGGCGATCGCCCACCTGGCGGAACTCGGCCACCACCACCCGGCCTGCCTGGATGTAGGCGCCCGCCCCTCTCCCCTGCGCCGCGCCTGCGAGACCGCCGGCCTGCCCGTCGCGACCACCCCGGACGAGCTGCCCCGCACCGCCACCGCCGTCCTCGCCCTCGGCGACACGACCGGCACGACCGCCCTCACCGCTCTCCTGCGCGCGGGGAGACGCGTCCCCGAGGACGTCTCCCTGATCGTCCACGGCACCCCGCCGGGCGCCGAGGCGGCGCGGGTGACGACGATCGCCCCGCCGCCCGCCGACCTGGGGCGCCTGGCGATGACGGCCCTGCTGTCGCGCATCAAGGACGGCCCCTCGGCGAAGCCGCAGCGCCTCACCGTCCCCCCGCACCTGGACCCCCGCGCCACCACCGCACCCGCCTGAAAGCGACCGGCAAGCGACCCGAACGGCATGGGCGTCCCCCGAAAGGCACCGCCCGCGAACGTGAAGGCGGGTCAGGCGATGACGCGGAGGCCCGGGGCGGCGAGGGTGATCGGCCCGTCGTAGGACTGGCGGGCTTCGTTCAGGGCCGCCGCCGTGTCGGCCCAGGGACGCAGATGGGTGAGGACGAGGTGCTCGGCATCGGCCCGTTTCGCCAGGTCGCCCGCCTGTGCCGGGGTGAGGTGCGTCTCGGCGGCGCCGGGGGTCTGGACGGACGCCGCCGCTTCGCAGAGGAAGATGTCGGCGTCGCGCGCCAACTCCAGGACTTCGGGGCATTCGCCGGTGTCGCCGGAGTAGGCGAGGGTGCGGCCGCCGACCGTCACCCGGACGCCCAGCGCGGGCACCGAGTGGCGGACCGGCGCCGTCTCGACCGTGAACGGGCCCAGCGCGAAGGGCGCCGGCGGCGGCGTGCGCCAGTCGAAGGCGTACTCGTGGCCGGGCGGCGCCGCCTCCTCGGCCGGGGCGATCACCGGGAGCCGCGGGGACGGGCCCCGGTGGTGCCGGATGTAGGCCAGGGGGACGAGGTCCGCGCAGTGGTCGCGGTGGCCGTGGCTGATGACCGCGGCGTCGAGCGCGCGCGGGTCCGCGAAGCGCTGCAGGGGGCCGGCCGCGCCGGTCCCGGCGTCCAGGAGGAGCCGGAAGCCGTCGTGCTCCAGCAGGTAGCAGGAGCACACCGCGTCCGGCCCCGGGACGGAACCGGCGCAGCCGACGACCGTCAGGATCACGGCAGGACGCGCGCGACCAGGTCGGCGACCGCGCCGTCCGCGCACGCCGCGACGACGATGTCCGCGGCGGCGCGGACCGCCTCGGCGCCGTCGCCCACCGCCGCGCCCAGGCCGGCGGTCTCGATCATGTCCAGGTCGTTGGGGTTGTCGCCGATCGCCGCGACGTCGGCGAGCGCCACGCCGCGGGCGGCGGCCAGCTCGCGCAGCGCGGCGCCCTTCGTCGCGCCCGCCGGGAGCGCCTCCAGGTAGGTGCTCTCCGACCGGACGAGGGTGACGCCCTCGGCGTTCGCCGCCACGACCGCCTCGGCCGGGTCCATCAGCTCGGGGCGGTCGCAGACCATCATGACCTTGGTGATGTCGTCGAGCGGCAGGTCGCCCCAGGCGCCGATGCGGGTGAGCGCGATGCCGTCCCGGTCGGCGTACTCGCGCAGCGCCGGGCTCTCGGTGACCACGTGGGCGCGGCCGCCGCTGAACGCCACCGGCCAGGCCCCCTCGGGGAGGGAGCCGAACAGCATCGTCAGCTTCGCCCAGGTGGCGACGCTCAGGCAGCGGCGGTGCAGGACGGCGCCGGTGCTCAGGTCGACCACGCGCGCCCCGTTGTAGAGGATCGCGGGGGTGGTGAGCCCGAGCGCCCGGTAGTACGGGAGCGCGGCGGCCTCGCTGCGTCCGGTCGCGATGACGACGGTGCCGCCCGCGTCCATGAAGCGGCGCAGCGCGGCGAGGCTCGGCTCGACGATCTCCTTGTCGCGGCCGACGAGGGTGCCGTCCAGGTCGGTGACGATCCAGTCGACCGTGCGGACGCCGGTGGTGCTCATACGCCGGCCACTTCGCGCATGACGGAACCGTCGAGGTCGAACCCGCTGACGCAGGCGAGGTAGCCGGGGGCCTCGTGGTCGGGGGCGCCGGGCTTCCCGCCGAGCGGCAGGTACGTCCCGCCCGCCTGCCGGACGAGCAGCAGCGCCGCGGTGACGTCCCAGGCGTTGATGGACGGGTCGTAGGCCACGTCGGTCCAGCCGGCGGCGACGTGCGCGAGGGTGAGCGCGGCGCTGCCCGGGCGGCGCAGCGTGGCGAACGCGTCCACCATCTGGCCGAAGCGGCGCAGCGCGCCGTCGCGGTCCGCGTGCAGCTCGCGGGCGTTCGGGTAGGACGTGGCGACGACCGCCGTCGCGTCGCGGGAGGCGCCCTTGCTCTCGATGCGCGCCCCGTTGCAGGTCGCGCCGGCGAGGGACGCGCTGAACATCTCGTCCCGCACCGGGTCGTACACGGCGCCCGCGACGACCTCGCCGCCGGAGACGGCGCCGATGGACACGCAGAAGAACGGCAGGCCGACCGCGAAGTTGGCGGTGCCGTCGATGGGGTCGACGTACCAGCGGAGGTCGCCGTCCTCGCCCTGCGCGCCGCCCTCCTCGCCGACGACGACGCTGCCCGGCGTCTCCTTGGCGAGCACCTCGCGGATGGTCTCCTCCGCCGCCCGGTCGTGCTCGGTGACGGGGTCGTGCATGTCGCGCTTGGTGTCGACCGCGGGACGCGAGCGGAACGCCGTCCGCAGCCGGTCCCCCGTGGCCCGAGCGGCGAGCTCGGCGATTCCGGCCAGGTCCCGCGAGGCGGGCACATCGACGTTCATGCGTCTCCTTCTGTGGCGTTGGTGAGCAGGTCGAGCAGGCCGTGGCCGTCGTCGACGACCGCGTCCGGGCGCGAGCGGACCTCGTACGGGACGTCGTAGGTCCCCTTGGCGACCATGAGGATGTTGCCGCCGACGCCCGCGCGCTGCCCGCAGACGACGTCGCGGTCGAAGTTGTCGCCGACGTACCAGGCGTCCGCCGGCTCGATGCCGAGCGCGCGGGTCGCGATCCAGATCATCTCCGGGTTGGGTTTGCGCACGCCGACCTCGTCGCTGTAGACCTCGAAGGCCAGTTTCCCCGCCAGACCCGTCGCGGCGGTGAAGTCCCGGTGGACGGCGCCCGACAGCGTGTTGCTGACGACCGCGCACGGGATGCCGAGCCCGTCGGCGGCGTCCAGCAGCTCGGGGATCCCGGGCCGGACGCGGCGGTCCTGCCGCAGCTCCCCCATCCGCTTGCACAGCGGGGTCGCGTGCGCGAGGACGAGCTGCCGGGCGGGCGCCGGCCAGTCGGCGGCCACGTAGTCGCCCCAGAACGCGGCGTGGGTCATCTCGGGCGGCGCGAACGGGCGGGACATGGCGTCCTTCCAGCACCGGTCCGCCGCGACGCCCGCCTTGAGGTCGGTCTCGACGGCCGCGGCGTCGAGCTCGTGGCAGCCGGCGCGGGCGAGCGCCTCGTGCACCTCCTTGGCGACCACGGCCGTCCAGCCCTCGCGCCGCGAGGTCTCGACGAGGACGCCGCCGAAGTCCAGCAGCAGCGCGCGGGGCCTGGGCAGAGTCATGAGGCCGCCTTCGCGACGGGCGCGACGGCGTCGTCCCAGGCGTCCATCCGGGAACCGTCCGCGGCGAACAGGTGGAGGCGTCCGGGGCGCGCCCAGCAGGTGAGCCGGTCGCCCGGCCCGGCCTCCGGGTCCTCGTGGGTGACGGCGAACAGCTCGGTGTCGAGGACGCGGAGCTGCACGGTCCAGCTCGCGCCGGTCGGCAGGACGGTCTCGATGACGGCCTCGTCCGACCAGGCGGTGTCGGGCACGTCATCGGCCGTCCGGGCCAGCTTCAGCGCCTCCGGCCGGACGCCCACGCACCCCGGCGCCCCCACGGCGCGCTTCTCGGTGTACCGGAGCAGCGACCCGGCGAGCCCGTCGGGTTCGTCCGGAACGGGCACGATGTTCATCGGCGGGCTGCCGACGAACTCGGCGACGAACCGGTTGCCCGGCCGCTCGTACATCTCCATCGGTGGCGCCACCTGCTGCAACTCCCCCTCCGACATGACCGCGATATGCGTGGCCATCGTCATGGCCTCCATCTGATCATGCGTCACGAACACGACGGTCGCACCGGTCTCGTCGTGGATGCGCTTCAGTTCGGTCCGCATCTCCAGGCGCAGCCGCGCGTCCAGGTTCGACAGCGGCTCGTCCAGCAGCAGGACGTCGGGGTCGACGGCGAGCATGCGGGCGAGCGCGACGCGCTGCTGCTGGCCGCCCGACAGCTGCGACGGGTAGCGGTCCATGCAGTCGGCGACGTGCACCTTCTCCAGGGCCTCCTGGGCGCGGGCCTTGCGCTTCTCGGCCGGGACCTTGCGCATCCGCAGCCCGAACTCGGTGTTGCCGCGCACGGTGAGGTGCGGCCAGAGCGCGTAGTTCTGGAAGACCAGGCCCATGTCGCGCTTCTCCGGGGGGACGTAGACGCCGCGTTCCACCGAGTCCAGTACCCGCTCCCCCACGGCGATCTCACCGCGGGACGGCTGCTCCAGCCCGGCGATCATGCGCAGGGTGGTGGTCTTGCCGCAGCCGGACGGGCCGAGCAGGCAGGTGAACGAGCCGTCCGGGATGGTGAGGTCCAGGTCCTTCACCGCCGGGCGGGCGCCGCCGGGATAGGTCTTGACCACTCCGCTGAGGGTGATGGCCGGCATTGATCAACCTCCGATGCCCGAGGCCAGGCTGCTCTTGGTGAGCCGCTGGGCCAGGTAGGTCATGGTGAACGAGAGCAGGGCGATGATGAGGACGACGCCGTTGGCGAGCTGGGTGTAGCCGTACTCGACGAGCCCGATGGACAGGGTGGTCAGCAGCTGGGTGCCGGCGGTGGTCAGCATGATGACGATGCTGAGCTCCTTCAGCCCGGAGATGAACGGCAGCACCACGCCGGTGACGAGCGCGCCGCGCTGGATCGGCATGATGATCCGCGTCATCCGGGTCCACCAGCGGGCGCCGCTGATCTGCGCGGCCTCCTCCGGTTCCCGGCCGAGCTGCATCATCGCCGAGATCCCGGACCGGGACGAGTACGGCAGGTGCGTCACCACCATCACGACCACGAGCAGCGTGATCGTCCCGTACAGGGCCGGGATCGGCCCGCGCTGGACGGCGAACAGCGACAGCGAGGCGGCGGCGAACGCGATACCGGGCACCAGGTACGGCAGGAACGACACCTGCCGCAGGAAGCCGGAGACCCGGCTCCCGGCGCCGCGCACCACCACGTAGCCGATGAGCAGTCCGGCGATGCCGCAGACGAGCGCGGCGACGCCGACGATGCGCAGGCTGTTCCAGGCCGCCGCCCACAGCTCGGTGCCGCGCAGCACGCCGTGCGGGAAGCCGACCGCGCCTTCGAGCTCGGCGCCGAACCAGTACTTGAGCGTGAAGTTGTCGGCGCTGAACACGCCCGGCGTCTTGGTGACGGTGGACAGCAGCAGGGTCAGGACGGGGATGACGACGCTGGCGGCGAACACGGTCATGCCGAGGCCGAACGCGGGCCACCGCCAGCGGCGCAGGTCGCTGCGGCGGTCCATGGCGCCCTTGCCGCCGACCGTGACGAACCGGCGCTGCTCCCGCACGAGCCGGGTGTCGACGACCACGACGAGCACGCCGATCAGCACGATGACGCCGGCGAGCGTCGAGGCGACGCCGGTGCTGCGGTCGCGGATGGCGTGGTAGAGGCCGGTGGACAGGACGTTGTAGTCGCTGGGCAGCCCGAGGATGTAGGGGGTGCCGAACGTGCCGAGGACGCGGCCGAGGACGAGCAGCACCGCCGACGACAGCGCGGGCAGCATCAGCGGCAGCGTGATGCGGCGGACGACCGTCCGGCCGCCGGCGCCGAGGATGCGCGCCGAGTCCTCCAGCTGCGAGTCGATGCGGCGCAGCGCGTTGCCGAACAGCAGCAGGACGAACGGGTAGTAGTGCAGCCCGAGCGTCACGATGATCGGCAGCGGCCCGTAGGCGAGCCAGTCGGGGGTGTGGATGCCGGCGCCCTGCAGGTAGCCGACCTGGCCGCCGGAGCGCTCGTTCTTGAACAGCGACAGCCACGCGAGCGCGAACGTCCAGGACGGCAGCATGTAGGGGACGACGAGCGCGCCGGCCAGGAACTTGCGTCCGGGGACGTTCGTGCGGGTCACGAGCCACGCCATCGACCCGCCGACGACGAGCGCGAAGGCGATGACGCCGACCGCGACCGTGACGGTGTGGAGCAGCGGCTCCCAGAACAGCAGCTTGCTGACGGGCGAGCGGAACACCCGCCACAGGTAGTAGCCCGTCAACGAGCCGTAGTCCTGGCCGGACCGGGCCTCGTCGCCGTACTGGACGCGGGCCGCGTCCGAGATGACCGACACGAGCGGGGCGATGACGAGGTAGAGCAGGACGGCGCTCAGCACGAGGCCGAGCAGCACGGTCGGGTCACGCAGGAGCACGCGTGCCCGGTACAGCACGCGCCGGCCGCGTGACGCCGGCCGTGCGGGGGCGGCGACCGCCATGGGCAGTTCCTCCGGGGGATGGAGCCCGGCGGGCCGCCTCCGCGGCCCGCCGGGAGACGGTGGTCAGGAGTGGTTGACGCGCCAGAAGTCCTTGATGTCCTGGCGGGCGCGGAAGTCGGCGATGAGCTTGTCCGAGGAGAACCAGTACAGCTGCGTGTTCCAGTCGGTCAGCCCGGGCGGGTTGTGCGGGCTGACGCCGACCTCGTTGTTGCCGGAGACGCCGCCGGAGTGGGCCTCGAGGTCGAAGCCCTCCTTCTCCATCGCGAAGTGCACGAAGAGCTTGGCCGCGTTCGGGTGCTTGGAGCCGGCCGCGATCGTGGCGAACTTCGGGTAGGCGAAGCCGGTCCACGGGGCCAGGCCCTCGCAGACCTTCATGTTGAACTTCTTGTCCTCCAGGTCGCGGAACTTGGCGATGGAGAACAGCCCGATCGTGGTGCGGGTCTGGTTGGGCGCGCCGACGGCGGTGGCGACGTCCTCGTCCTCACTGGTGAGGACCGGGTCGTTCTTGGCCAGCCGCTTCACCCACTCGTGGGCGGCGTCCTTCTCCTCCATCTTGAGCTCGCCCTTGCCGAGCTTGCCGTAGGCGGCGGCGAGCTTGTCGGTGCCCTGCTCCGACATCTGCGTGAACCACTGGGTGAAGACCTCCTTGCCCAGCGGGTCCTGCATCATCACCTTGCCCTTCCACTGCGGCTCGGTGAGCTCCCACATGTTCTTCACCGGGCAGCCGCCCGGGTTGAGCTTGGGGTTGTAGGCGAACACGTACGCCTTGGAGATCATCATCAGCGGGTTGCGGTTCTTCTCGTCGATGTTCTTCGCGAGGTCCGGCGGGATCCACGTCTTGACGATCCCCTGCGGGAGGAGCTGCCCGACGAGCATCGGGCCGTCCTCGAACAGGCTGACGTCGATGGTGACGTTCTTGGCCTGCGCCTCCCGGGTCATCTTCTCCGCGGTGGCGGCGGCCTTGGACTTCACGCCCTCGGCCTTGATCCCGTACTTCTTCTCGAACGCCGCCGCCATGTCCTTGACGTCGCCGCTGCCGTCGTAGGCGAGGACGCTGCCCTCCTTCTTCGCGGCGGCGATGAGCGCGTTCAGGTCGAAGGACGCGGCGTCCTCCACGGTGACGGTCGGCAGCGGCTTCTCCGCCGCCTCCTCGCCGCCGGTGGACGGCGCGCAGGCGCCGAGCGCGGCGGTGGCGAGCGCGGCGAGCACGGCGGCTCCCGCGCGCGCCCGGTGCCCTCTCGGGATGGTGGTGCGGATCATTGTGGGTTCTCTCCTTGCGTCCGCCGACGGCCCGGCCTGCGGCGATGGGGGTGGGTGATCAGTGACTGCGTTTGAGCATCGCGTCCGAGAGCGCGTCGGCGGCGTCGCCCAGGCGCCGCCCCACCGCGTCCAGCCGGTCGAGCAGCTCGCGCCTGCGCAGGACGTCGATGTCGAGCGGGCCGGCGAACAGCCGCGCGAGCGCGGCCTGCCGGTTCTCCCGGACGCGGTTGCCGGCCTTGCGCGCGCCCAGCGCCGCGATCGTGACGGCGGCGGGCTCGGCGAGGACCTTCCGGACGGCGGCGTCGAGGGCGGTCAGCCCCTCCAGCACCGCCTCCAGCGGCGGGACGGCGAAGCCGAGTCCGGGCGGCCCGAACATGTCGGCCTCGCGGACGAAGTCGCGGAGGTTGTCCAGGACGTCGTCGACGGAGCGGGAGAGCCGGTAGAGGTCCTCCCGGTCGATGGGGGTGGCGAGGACGCCGCGCAGCATCGCGGCGAGCGCGGCCCGCTCGGCGTCCCCGGCGTGCTCGATCTCGGCCATCCGGGTGCGGGCCGCCGCGGAGGCGATCCGCCCGGCGGCGAGCTCGCGGGCCAGCTCGGCGCCGTCGCGGGCGGCGCTGACCTGCCGGGCGACCTGCCCGATGACCCGGTCGCCGGACCGGCCGCGCAGGTCGTCCCAGACGAGCCTCAGCCGGCGGGCGGGGCGGACGGCGGCGCTCACAGCGCGCTCACCGCCAGGCCGCCGAGGACGCCGCCGGCGAACGCGAGCGGGAGGGTGAACACCCAGGCCGCGCCGATGCCGAGGACGTTCTGCCAGCGCACCCGCGCGGCTCCCTCGCTGGCGGCGACGCCGACGACCCCGGCGGTGACCGACTGGGTCATGCTGACCGGCGCGCCCGCGATCGAGCTGGCCGCGACGGACGCGGCCGCCGCCGCCTCGGTGGAGACCACGTGCAGCGGGCGGGCGAGCACGAGCCCGCGGCCGAGCCGCTCCCCCACCCGGTGGACGGCGCTGAGCGCGCCGGCGCAGAACACGACCGCGATCGCGATCAGCACCGCCGGGGTGGGCTGGACGGGCCCGATCGCGCCGAGCTTGCGGGTGGACACGACGTGCCGCGCCACGCTGACGACGGCGAGCATCTTCTGCCCGTCGTTGGCGGCGTAGGCGGCGCACTGGGCGCTGTAGGCGAGGACGTGCGCGGTCCGCACGGCGCCGGGCATGCCGGTGAAGGACGGGATCCGCCGGGAGGCGAGCCCGAGCGCGTAGCCGACGGACGTCCCGACGAGCGGGGCCGCCGCGCCGATGGCGAGGACGAGTCCGAGGCCGCGCCAGGAGACGTCCAGCCCCATGCCGAGCCCGGTGCCGCCGATGCCGCCGACGATCGCGAGGGTCAGGCTGGTCGGGAGCCCGCGCCGCGACAGCTCGGCGACGACGGCGAGCGCGACGGTCACGCCGAGCAGGAAGGCGAGCGCGCCGCGCCGGTCGCCGAGGTCGGTGAGCCCTTCGGTGAACGTCCGCGCGACCGCGACCGTCCACTGCGGGACGAGGACCAGCGGCACGAGCACCAGCGCCATCAGCAGCGGCCCGGACGAGCGGGGGTAGCGGCCGCTCAGCCCGAGCAGGGCCGCTCCGTCGTTGACCCCGGTGACCCAGACGAAGGCCAGCGCGACCGCGGCGAACGCCATCGCCCAGATCATCGCAGCTCCGCCAGCGCGACCCGGCGGCCCTCGTGCAGCGACAGCGTGGCGGCCTCGGCGACGAGGAACGCCTCCAGCGCCTCGTCCACGGTGCAGGGGCTCGGCATGTTGCCCTTCGCCACTTCTAGGAACGTTCCAATCTCGTTCGCGTAGGCGGGATCGAAGCGCTCCTGGAAGTCGGTCCACGGGTCGCCGGAGGGCCAGTCGACGCCGGGTTCGGCCGACCGGAGCGGCGCGCGCTCGTCCAGCCCGACCACCCAGGTCGCGTCGGTGCCGGACAGCTCCATGCGGACGTCGTAGCCGGCGCCGTTGTACCGGGAGCCCTGCAGCGTGGCGATCGTCCCGTCGTCCATCTCCAGGACGGCGGCGCTCGTGTCCACGTCGCCGGCCGCCGCGAAGTAGGCGTCGCCGCGGTTGGCGCCGACGGCGGTCACCGCCGCGACCTCGCGGCCGGTGACCCAGCGCAGGATGTCGAAGTCGTGGATGTGGCAGTCGCGGAACATCCCGCCGGACGAGCGGACGTACTCGGCCGGCGGCGGCGCCGGGTCCGCGGTGACGAGGTGGACGCGGTGCAGCGCGCCGAGGCGCCCGTCGAGGACGGCCCGGCGCGCCGCCGCGTAGCCCGCGTCGAACCGGCGCTGGAAGCCGATGTGCACCGGGACGCCGGCCTTGGCGGTGCGGTCGCGGACCGCCAGCGTCGTGCCCAGGTCGGGGGCGACGGGCTTCTCGCAGAACGCGGGGACGCCCGCGTCGCAGGCGCGTCCGAGCAGTTCGGCGTGCGTGGCGGTGGGGGTGGCGATCACGACGGCGTCGAGCCCGGCGGCGAGCACCGAGTCCGGGTCGCCGGCGCTCGCGCCCATCGGCCCGGCGAGCGCCGCGGCGCGCCGGACGTCGGCGTCGCCGATCAGGAGGGCGTCCACCTGGGGATGCCCGCCGAGGAACCGGGCGTGCCACGCCCCGATCCGCCCCGCGCCCAACAGTCCGACCCGCATGGTGCCTCCCAAGACCTGTCCGATCGGATGGCGAGTTCACCGGGTGGACCGATGGTGGTCACCGGCCGTTCACCTTCTCGTCATCTTCATGTGGCTTGAGGCACATTTGTAGCCCGAGCCGGACGGGCAGTCAATACTTTGTTCTTACATCTAGACGTTCTGACCTGAAGTCATACAACCTGACACCGCACCGCCGGCGCGGCGCGGGAACGGGTCCCGGCGGGGCCGGGTCAGCCGTCGCCGGGCGCGGGGAGGAGGCGGTTCAGCAGGTGGGAGGCGGTGACGACGCCGATCACGGCGCCCTTCCCGGGGTGCCGCCGGTCGTCGGAGACCGCGACCACGGGGCTGCGGGCGCCCGCCATGGCGCTCGCGATCTCCATCACGGTGGCGTCCGGGCCGACGACGGGGAGCGGCATCGGCTCGTCCTCCAGCAGCTCGGCGACGGTGCGGCCGGTGAGCCGGGCCGCCAGCCGGTCGGCGTGGCGCTCGTCGTAGACGCGGGCGAGCGTCGGGTCGTCGCGGACGTGCGGCGGGACGATCCGGCGCAGCAGCCGCGAGCCGGGCACCACCGCGACCGCGCGCCGCCGCTCGTCCACCACGACGAGGCCGGGCAGCCCCTGGGCGGCCACGAGCCGGGCGGCGTCCAGCGCGGAGTCCGCGGGCGTCACGGTCGGGTACTCGGCGGCGAGGTCACGGGCGCGCACTCCACGACGGTATCCGAGCGCCGCCCGGTGAGCGCCGGGCGGCGGGCCGCCGCGTTACAGAGCCCTTGCTGCGGGCAGTGGGTCCCTGTACCGGATCCGGCCGCCGCGGGAGCGTGATGAAACACAAGATCGGCAAGGATTGCGTCGTCGTGCTCACCGGTGCGAGCGGCGGCATCGGACGGGCCGCCGCGGTGGCGTTCGCCCGGCGCGGCGCTGCGATCGCCCTGCTGGCGCGCGGCGAGAAGGGCCTGGACGGCGCCGCCGCCGACGTGGCTGCGGCCGGCGGCCGGGCCCTGCCCCTCAGCGTCGACATGAGCGACGGCGACGGGGTCGAGGAGGCCGCGCGGCGGGTCGAGGACGAGCTCGGCCCCATCGACGTGTGGGTGAACGTGGCGTTCTCCTCGGTGCTGGCGCCGTTCTGGGAGATCGAGCCGGCGGAGTTCGAGCGCACCACCCGGGTCGCCTACCTCGGGTACGTCAACGGCACCCGGACCGCGCTGCGGCGGATGATGCCGCGCGACCGCGGCGTCATCGTCCAGTGCGGGTCGGCGATGGCCTACCGGGGCATCCCCCTGCAGAGCGCCTACTGCGGTGCCAAGCACGCCATCAAGGGCTTCCACGAGTCACTGCGGACCGAGCTGATGCACGAGGGCAGCGGCGTGAAGGTCACGATGGTGCAGATGCCGGCGGTCAACACCCCGCAGTTCGACTGGGTCCTGTCGCGGCTGCGCAAGCGCCCGCAGCCCGTCCCGCCCATCTACCAGCCGGAGGTCGCGGCGGACGCGCTGCTGTACGCCGCCGAGCACCCCGCGCGCCGCGAGTACTGGGTCGGCGCCAGCTCCGTCGGCACGATCCTCGGCAACAGGCTCGCGGCCGGCCTGCTGGACCGCTACCTCGCGAGGACGGGCTTCGCGTCGCAGCACACCGACGAGGACGCGCGCCCGGACCGCCCGGCGAACCTGTGGGAGCCCGCCGACGGCCCCTCCGGCGAGGACCACGGGAGCCACGGCCGGTTCGACGATCGGGCGCACGGGACGAGCCCGCAGCTGTGGGCGGGGCGGCACAAGTACCTGGTGGGGGCCGCGACGGCCGGTGCCGCCGCCGGTGCGGCGGCCGGCGCGGCGAGGCTGCTGCGGCGCTGACGGCACGACGACACCACGACGAAGGAGAGATCAATGGCGCAGCAAGTGGCCGACTACGTCCTCCAGCGGCTGACGGAGTGGGGCATCGAGCGGGTCTACGGGTACCCGGGCGACGGCATCAACGGGATGCTCGGCGCGTTCGACCGCGCCGAGGGGAAGCCCGAGTTCATCCAGACGCGGCACGAGGAGATGGCCGCGTTCATGGCGTGCGCGCACGCGAAGTTCACCGGCGAGGTCGGCGTCTGCACGGCGACGTCCGGTCCCGGTGCGATCCACCTGCTGAACGGGCTGTACGACGCCAAGCTGGACCACCAGCCGGTCGTCGCGATCATCGGGCAGCAGAAGCGGCTCTCCCAGGGCACCCACTACCAGCAGGAGGTGAACCTGGAGAACCTGTTCTCCGACGTGTCGGAGTACTGCCAGATCGTCATGGAGCCCGGGCAGATGCGGCACGTCATCGACCGGGCGTTCAAGACGGCGCTGACCACCCGCGGCGTCGCGACGATCATCATCCCGGAGGACGTCCAGGAGTCGGAGGCGGTGCCGTCGCCGCCGAAGGAGCACGGCGCGGTGTACTCCAGTGTGGGCTGGAGCCGGCCGCGCGTCCTGCCGAACAAGGAGGAGCTGCACAAGGCCGCGCGGATCCTGAACGAGGGCAAGAGGGTCGCCATGCTGGTCGGCCAGGGCGCGGCGAACGCGCACGCGGAGCTGATCGAGACCGCCGAGCTGCTCGGCGCGGGCGTCGCCAAGGCGCTGCTCGGCCGCGAGGTGCTGCCGGACGACCTGCCGTTCGTCACCGGCCCGATCGGGCTGCTCGGCTCCAAGGCCAGCGATGAGATGATCATGAACTGCGACGTGCTGTTCATGATCGGCACGAGCTTCCCGTACGCCGAGTGGCTGCCGGACGAGGGCAGCTGCAAGGGCGTCGAGATCGACATCGACGGCCGCATGATCGGCATCCGCTACCCGATGGACGCGCACGTCGTCGGGGACGCCAAGGAGACGCTCAGGGAGCTGATCCCGCTCCTGGAGCGCAAGAAGGACCGCTCCTGGCGCAAGGAGATCGAGGAGAACGTCCGCACCTGGGACACGGTCATGAAGAAGCGCGCCGGGCAGAGCTTCGAGGGGAAGATCAACCCGCAGGCCGTCGCGCACGAGGTGTCCCCGCTGCTGCCGGACGGCGCCATCCTCACCGCCGACTCGGGGTCGGCCACCAACTGGTGGGCCCGGCACATCAAGCTCCGCGACGGGATGCAGGCGTCGCTGTCGGGGACGCTCGCCACGATGGGCCCCGGCGTCCCGTACGCGATCGCGGCCCGGTTCGCGTTCCCGGACCGCCCCGTCATCTGCTTCGTCGGCGACGGCGCGTTCCAGATGAACGGCATGAACGAGATGCTCACCGTCAAGCGGTACGCCGACCGGCTGGCCGGCTCCCCGCCGCTGGTCTTCGCCGTGTTCAACAACCAGGACCTCAACCAGGTCACCTGGGAGCAGCGCGCGATGGGCGGCGACCCGAAGTTCAAGGGATCGCAGAGCATCCCGGACTTCGAGTACGCCAAGTACGCCGAGCTGTGCGGCCTCAAGGGCATCTACTGCGACAAGCCGAAGAAGGTCACCGACGCCTGGAAGGAGGCCTTCGCCAGCGACCGTCCCGTCGTGATCGAGTTCGTGGTGGACGACGAGATCGCCCCGATCCCGCCGCACATCATGAAGGACCAGGCGAAGAAGGCGGTCAAGGCCGGCCTCAAGGACCCGCAGAAGGTCGGCATGGCGGCCCGCGGCTTCCGGCAGAAGCTCACCGACATGTACGAGAACATGCCGGGCCGCAAGCACTGACCGCCCTCGCCGGGGGCGGGGGCGCGGGCCCGTCCGCCGGGACGGCTAGAGCTGGGTCTCGGCGTAGTCGCCGGGAGAGAACTCGATGCGGGGCTGCGCCCGCTCCAGGAGGTCGAACGCCTCGGGGACGGTGGCCGTCCAGCCGATGGCGTCCCAGATCTTCGGGCGGGCGAAGCCCTGCTCGGTGAGCCCGACCATCAGGTCGCGGAGCGGCTCGTACACGCCGGTCGGGTCGAGGATCACGACGGGCTTCTCGTGCATCGCGAGGACCCGGGCCGTCCACACCTCGAACAGCTCCTCCAGCGTGCCGATGCCGCCCGGCAGGATGAGGAACGCGTCGCTGCGCCGGTCCATCTCGCCCTTGCGGGTGCGCATGTCGGGCGTGACGATCAGCTCGTCGTTGTCCTCGTCGGAGATCTCGACGCTGACCAGCCCCTCGGGGATCACCCCGACGGTCCGGGCGCCGCCGGCCCGCGCGGCGCGGGCGACGGCGCCCATGCACGACACCTGGGCGCCGCCGCTGACCAGGCTGTGGCCGCGCCGGGCCAGTTCGGCACCGGCCTCGGCGGCGAGTTCGACGTAACGGCGGTCGATCGTGCCGCTGGACGAGCAGAACACGCAGACGGCGAGGGATGTCGAGGTCGTCACCCGGCAATGGTACGGGTCAGTGCGCCGCGAGGTCCCGGCGCCGGAAGCCCGCCAGCCCGGCGGCGGCGAGCACGGCCGTGACCGCCACCAGCCAGAGCACGGGCGCCGCCGCGAACGACTCGCCCGGCAGCTTCGGGATGTGGGTGAACGGCGAGACGTCCAGGGCCCACTGCTCCAGGCCGAGCGCGGCCCCGAAGAGCGTGACCATGGCGCAGGCGGCAACGGCCGTCCAGGACCCGCCCGCCGTCAGGCCGGGGACCAGCCCGAACAGCGCCAGCGCGATCGCGGCGACCAGCCAGACGGCGGGCAGCTGCGCCAGCGCGGCGCCGAGGACGCGCGGCACCTCGCGGCCGGGGTCGCCGGTGTCGATGCCGTGCGCCGTCCCCGCGGCGAGGCCCGCCACGGTGAGCGCGGCGACCGGGCCGAGCAGCGAGAACAGCAGGTGGCTCGACGCCCAGCGCAGCCGTCCCGTCGCGGTGGCGAGCAGCGCCTCGGCGCGCTGCCCGGCCTCCTCGGTGCGCAGCCGCAGCGTGGCCGACACGGCGTAGGCCGCCGCGAACAGGCCGAGCATGCCCATCACGGAGGCGAAGTAGGCGTCGGTGATGCCGCTCTTGCCGCCGAGCCGGGCGAAGACCTCCCCCAGGTCGGGGTTGTCCTCCACCATCTCCCGCACCCCGCCCGCGACCGCGCCGTAGACGATGCCGAGCGCGAGGAAGCCGGCGAGCCACCCGTAGAGCAGGCGGCTCTGCAGCCGCCAGGCGAGCCCGAGCGGCCCCGACAGCCGGGCCGCGGCGCCGGCCCGCCCGAGCCTCGGCGGCAGCACGCCCGCGCCGACGTCCCGGCGCGCCGACAGCCTGCCGGCGGCGGCCACCAGCACCGCGACGAGCGCCACGACCAGCGCGAGCGTCCACCAGCGCTCCCCGCCGTAGGCGCGGATCCGGTTGATCCAGCCGAACGGCGACAGCCAGCCGAGCCAGGACAGCGAGTTCCCGGCGCCGCCGACGTCGGCGGCCATCCGGACCGCGAACGCGCCGCCGAGCGCGGCGAGCGCCGTGCCGCGCGCGGTGCCCGCGCTCTCGCTGAGCTGCGCGGTGACGCCCGCGACGGCCGCGAAGACGCAGCCGCCGGCGGCCATCTGCAGGCCGAAGGCCAGCGATCCGGCGACGGGCAGGCCCTGCCCGGCCAGGCCGGCGGTGAGCAGGGCGGCGAGGACGAGGTTCGCCGCGAACGTGACGATGAGCGCGGCGGCGAGCGCCGCGCCGCGCCCGGTGACGGTGGCGCCGAGCAGCTCGCGGCGGCCCGCCTCCTCCTCGGTGCGGGTGTGCCGGACGACGGTGAGCGCGCTGATCAGCCCGACCACGACCGGGATGAACCCGGAGCGCTGCGCGATGATGCTGCCGAGGTCGGTGCCGTACATCGGCCCGTAGAGGGCCAGGAACGTCGGGTTCGTCCCGGTGGTCAGCGCGTACTGCAGCCGGTCGGCGGCCTCCGGGTAGAGGCTCTCGGTGGCGCCGACGAAGCCGAGCGGCACCACCGCGATCCAGACCACCCAGGCGGGCAGCAGGACCCGGTCGCGGCGCAGGATCAGCCGGATCAGCCCCCCGGTCCCGGTGAGCGCGGTCATCGTGCGGCCTCCTGCAGCTCGTCCTTGTAGTGCCGCAGGAACAGCTCCTCCAGCGTCGGCGGACGGCTGACCAGGCTGCGCACGCCGATGCCGGTGAGCACCCGGAGCGCCGCGTCGAGCTGCGGGGTGTCCACCTCGAACTTGACGGTGTTCCCGTCGATCTGGACGTCGTGGGCGCCGGGCAGCGCGAGGCCGTCCGGCGGCGCGGCGAGCTCCGCGTGGATGGACGTGCGGGTCAGGTGCCGCAGCTCGTCGAGCGTCCCGGACTCGACCGCGACGCCGCTGCGGATGATCGTGACGCGGTCGCAGAGCGCCTCGACCTCGGACAGGATGTGGCTGGACAGCAGGACGGTCCGGCCCGCGCGGCGCTCCTCGCGGACGCACTCCTGGAAGACCTCCTCCATGAGCGGGTCGAGGCCGGAGGTCGGCTCGTCCAGCAGCAGCAGCTCGGCGTCGGAGGCGAGTGCGGCGACGAGGCCGACCTTCTGCCGGTTGCCCTTGGAGTAGGCGCGGCCCTTCTTGCGCGGGTCCAGCTCGAACCGGTCGAGCAGCTCGGCCTTGCGGCGCGGGTCCATGCCGCCGCGCATCCTGCCGAGCAGGTCGATGACCTCGCCGCCGGACAGGTTCGGCCACAGCGTCACGTCGCCGGGGACGTAGGCGAGCCGGCGGTGCAGCTCCGTCGCGTCCCGCCAGGGGTCGCCGCCGAGCAGCCGGACGGTCCCGGCGTCGGCGCGCAGCAGGCCGAGCAGGACCCGGATGGCGGTCGACTTCCCGGCGCCGTTCGGGCCGAGGAAGCCGTGCACCTCGCCCTGCCGGACGGTCAGGTCGAGACCGTCCAGCGCTCGCGTCCGGCCGAAGCTCTTGACCAGGCCGGATACGGATATCGGGGGCGTGTCAGCGGTCACCGGTACTCCTTGTGGGGGGCTGCCCGCCGGCGGCGAGCATGTTCTTCAGGGAGGCACGCGCCTGTTCGACCAGTTCGGGCGACATGAGGTCGTCGCTCAGGACCTCCAGCGCCGCGAGCGCCATCCGGGGGTAGCCCTCGGCGGTGAGCGTGTCGGCGCCGAGGGCCCGGGACAGGTGGTCGTGCAGGACGACCATGCCGACGCTCATCGCCGTCATGACGGTGGCGTAGGCGTGCAGGTCATCGGTCTTGGGCGTGTTCATGCCCGGGGCGCCGCGCCCGAGGATGTCCTCGGAGAACGCGACCGCGTCGTCGAAGAGCGTGTTCGCCGCCTCCGAGCCGTCGGTGAGGGAGCGGGCCAGGTACCGCTGGACGGGCAGGGCCGTCCGCATGGCGATCGCCAGGAAGCCGGGGTCGCCCATGCCGCCGCTCAGGGCCTCCTGCTTGGTCTCGCGGATCACCGCGATGACGTGCTCGTCGCACGCCTGGCGCAGCGCCTCCTTCGTCCCGAAGTGGTGCTGCACCAGGGCGGGCGAGACCCCCGCCGCCTTGGCGATGCCGCGGATGGTCGCGCCCTTCACCCCGTGCTCGGCGAACTGCAGCATCGCCGCGTCCCGGATCCGGGCCCGGCCGGTCAGGTCCTCGTTCCGCTCCATCCACCCCGCCTGTACGTATGTTCAGTAGCCTGTACAGTCGTACACTGTACTCCTGTACAGGCCACCGTCAAGCGGTGCGGACCGGTCGGCGGGTCACCCGCCGCCGGGCAGCTCCCCGAGCGTCACCTGGACGGTCTTCTTCGAGCCGTCCTGCTTCTGGATCTCGACCTTGACCGTGTCGCCCGGCTTGAGGTTCGCGAGCACCGACGACAGCGCCGTCTGGTCGGGTGTCGCGGTGCCGTTCACCGACAGGATCAGGTCGCCCGCCGCGATGCCCGCCTTGGCGGCGCCGCCGCCCCGCTGGACCTCCACGACGGCGACCGCGGAGCGCTGCCCGCTCTGCGGGTCGACGATCGTGCGGACCGTCACGCCGAGCGCCGCCCGCCCCGAGTTCGACACCTTCCCGCTCTGGATGAGCTGCGGGACGATCATCTTGACGGTGTCGCTCGGCGTCGCGAACCCGATGCCGGCCGCCTGCCCGCCGACCGACGGGTCGGACGCGGCGGCCGTCGGGATGCCGATCACCTGCCCGCTCAGCGTGACGAGGGCCCCGCCGCTGTTGCCCGGGTTGATCGCCGCGCTGGTCTGGATGGCGTCGGCGATGGTGGAGCCCTGGAAGTCGCCCTCGCCCTTGGTGGACACCGTCCGGTGCAGCGCGGAGACGATCCCGTTCGTCACGCTCCCGGCCAGCCCCAGCGGGTTGCCCATCGCGAGGACGATCTGCCCGACCCGCGCCTTGCCCGAGTCGCCCCACGACGCCGGCTTGAGGTTCCCGCCGTCCACCTTGAGGACGGCGAGGTCGTCGGCCGCGAACGCGCCCACGAGGTCGGCGCTCAGCGTGGCGCCGCCGCTGGACGACGTCACCTGGATCTTGTTCGCCCCGGCGACCACGTGCGCGTTCGTGACGATGTGGCCCTGCCCGTCGTAGACGACCCCGGACCCCTCCGCCCGGTCGGTCTGGATCTTCACCACCGACGGCAGCACGGCGTCCACGACCTTCTCGTACTGCTGCTGCAGGTCCGCCGCCGACCCGGACACCGGCGCCGACGTCCGCGCCGTCGTCGACGCGGCGTTCTCCGCGTCCCCTCCGCTGCACCCCGCCAGCGCCAGCATCCCCGCCACCGCCACCGCGCAGGCCCTGACCTTCGCGTTCCTGTCCACGCTCCACCTCCAGAGTGGACAGTTCCCCTCATCCGCGGATCAGCCGCCGAAGAGGTCACGTTTTTGCCTCACCATGCCCCGCCCTGCCGGGCCGGCGACGGCGGTCACGCCTCCTCCTCGGGCGGCCGGGCGAAGGCCGCCGCCGCGGCGGCCGCCACGATGCCGAGCGGGACGACGGCGGCGGTGCCGCCCCAGTAATGGAACGCGTAGCCGCCCGCCAGCGCGCCCGCCAGGAAGAACACCACGATCAAGCCCTGGAGCACGTGGTTCGAAGGCTTCCGCTGCGGCAGCGGCCCGCCGTGCGGGCGGCCCGTGAGCCCGACGGTCAGTGCGGTGATGGTGCCGGTGATGAAGACGGTCGTCACGCCGGGGACGCCGAGCCGGGTCACCGCGCCGCTCTGCAGCCCCATCGCGACCCCGGCCAGCGCGATGTAGCCGTACCGCGCCGACCCGTGCGCGGGACCGCCGACGGCCTGCCACCAGCCGAACCAGGCCGCCAGCGGCAGCACCTCCGCCGCCAGGCAGGACGCGAGCGCGCGCCGGCGGCGGGCGAACAACCGGCTGGCGGCGGCGCCGGCGACGAACCCGGCGAGCGCGCACACCGACCGCAGGACCGCGCCCGTCTTCGCGGACGCGATGCCGATGCCGAGCAGCGCGGTGTTCCCCGTCATGTTCGCGGTGAACACGTGCCCGAGGCCGAGGTAGCTGACCACGTCGGTGGAGGCCGAGGCCAGCGCGAGGACGGGCAGGATCGTCGCGCGCCTCGCGAGGGTCACATGCGCCTCGTCCCGGGCCGCCGCCGCAGGGCCGGCCCGATTCCCGCCGCGGTGACCGCGCCCGCGCCGGCGGCCGCGCCGACGCGGGCCGCGCGCCGGGACGGCGGCGGCGCGGGCCTGCCGGCGTGCCGGGCCTTCTCCGGTCGGCCGCCGACCGGGCCGCCGCTCTCCCTGGCCAGTTGCATGAGCTGCGCGATGTGCAGGGCGCGCCGTCCGGTCTTCGCGTGCTCAATCTGCGTCTTGCAGGAGAAGCCGTTGGCGACGATGGCCGTGCCGTCGTCGGCGTCCCGGACGGCGGGCAGCAGCGCCTGCTCGCCGCAGTCCCTGGAGATGCCGTACTTGCCGTTCTCGAACCCCCAGGACCCGGCGAGGCCGCAGCAGCCGCCCTTGAGGCTCTCGGTCTCCAGCCCCATCTGCTCGAGGACCTTCTGCTCCGCGTCGATGCCGCCGGTGGCGCGGTGGTGGCAGTGGCCCCGCAGCAGCGCCTTGCCGCCGCCGGGCAGTTCCAACGGGCGGATGCCGTAGGTCTGGAAGAACTCGGCGAAGTGGTGCGCGTGTTCGGCGAGCCGCTCGGCGTCGTCGTCGTGCGGAAGGAGCTTGGTGAGCTCGTCCTTGAAGACGGCGAGGCAGCTCGGCTCCATCCCGACCACGGGCGTGCCGGCCCGGACGTAGGGGCGCAGGACGTCCAGCACGTTGTGCAGGTAGCGCTCGGCCATGTCGAGGAAGCCGTAGTCGTCGATGTTCTCGTCCTGCTCCCGCTGGTCCTCGATGAGCTGGTCGGCGAGCGCCTCCAGCCCGATCGGCCGGAACTGCTCGACGATCTCGCCGGTGTGCTCGGCGGCGTCGGCGATGTCGCCGTACTCGACGACGACGAGCGTCCGCTGCAGCAGCGCCGGGGTGAGCAGCAGCACCGCTCGCAGCGCGGTCGCGCATGTGCTCTCCGTGCCGCACAGCGCGCGGGCGACGTTGAACCCCTTCTCCGGCAGCAGCTCGTCCAGGGTGAACCCCGACACCCGGCGCGGCATCTCGGCCACCGGCGGGAACCCGGCGCGGATCGCTTCCGCGTACCGGTCCCGCAGGTCGCGCAGCGCCGCGTAGATCTCGCCCTTGCGGCCGCCCGCCGCGATGATGGCGTCGAGGTCCTCCTCCTCGTCCACCCCGACCCAGAACCGGCCGCCGCCGTAGGTGACGACCTCCAGGGCGTGGACGTTGTCGGACGTGCGCGGCCCCGGCCCGTACAGCTGCGACTGGACCGAGTGGATGCCGCACGAGTTGTTGCCGATGTTGCCGCCGATCACGCAGCGGGAGTGCGAGGACGGGTCGGGCCCGAACACCAGGTTCCGCTCGCCCGTGTGCCGGTCGAGGTCCTCGTTGATGACGCCGGGCTCGCAGGTGACCCGCCGGTTCTCCGCGTCGAGCTCGCCGATCCGGGTGAGGTACTTGGAGTGGTCGATGACGACCGCGTAGTCGACGGTCTCGCCCGACAGGCTCGTCCCGCCGCCCCGGTTCAGGATCGGCGCGGCGTACTCCTCGCAGATCCGGTGGACGGCCACCACGTCGTCCAGCGTCCTCGGGACGACCACGCCGATCGGCACCTGCCGGAGGTTGGACGCGTCGTTGGCGTACATGGCCTTCGACCCGGCGTCGAAGCGCACATCCCCCTCGACCGCCTTCTCCAACGCGCGGGCGAGCTTCCGGACCTGCACCACCTGCCGGCCGCGCGGCGGCCCGGGGGCCGTGGGAACCGTCTTCGCCGGCACCTGCCGCGTCCCGGCCACGTGCGTCTTCGCCATGGACGTCGTCTCCGATCGTCGTTCGTCCGCCGACCCCGCCGGCGGCGCCGCTAGGCCCGCGGGCGGGCGCCGTGCACCCGGTACCGCTCCGCGTCGTCCCACTTGACCTCCAGGCCGAGGCCCGGCCGGTCGGCCGCGGGGCGGAGCGCGCCGTCCGCCGGGCTGAGGTTCCCGTCGAAGACCAGGTGCTCCACGCGGACGTGGTCGTGGAAGTACTCCAGGTGGCGGAGCCGCGGCACCGCGCAGAACGCGTGCGCGGACACCGCGGGCGCGCAGTGCGCCGACAGGTCGATCTGCCGCGCCGCCGACATCCCGGCGATCTGCAGCAGGCCGGTGACGCCGCCGCAGCGGGTGACGTCGGCCTGGAGGCAGTCGACCGCCGGGCCGTCCAGCAGGTCGGCGAAGTCCTTCAGGACGAACCCGTACTCGCCGGCGGCGATCTCGGTCCGGCCCGGCCCCTGCTCGCGCACCTGCCGCAGCCCGGTGGTGTCGTCGGAGGACACCGGCTCCTCGAACCAGCGGACGTCCCACTCGTCGGCGAGGCGGCGCGCCCAGTACAGCGCCTCCTTGCGGGTCAGGGCCCCGTTGGCGTCGGTGAACAGCTGGGGCGCGGCGCCGATCGCCTCGCGGACGGCGGTGAGCCGCCGCGGGTCCTCCTCCGGCCGCCGCGAGATCTTCAGCTTGACGCGCGGGATGCCCTGCTCCACCCAGCCGCCGAGCTGGGCGGTGAGCCGGTCCAGCGGGTAGTTCGTGAAGCCGCCGCTGCCGTAGACGGGCACCCGGTCGTGGAAGGCGGGCAGCGCCTTGGCCAGCGGAAGGCCGAGGAGCCTCGCCTTCAGGTCCCACAGCGCGATGTCGACGGCGGACACGGCCATCGCCCCGGCGCCGGGACGCCCGGCGTTGCGGATCCCGGCGAACATCCGATCCCACGTCGCGGCCGGGTCGAGCGCGCCGGCGCCCCGCACGGCGGGCGCGAGCTTCGACTCGATGAACGCGGCGACGGACGTGTCGCCGTAGGTGTAGCCGATCCCCGTCTCACCGCCGGCGTGCGCCTCGACCAGGACCATGGTCGTCGAGGCCCAGCGGAGCGTGCCGTCCTCCTCCATGCCGTCCGGCCCGTCCGTCGGCACCTCGAACGCGTGGACGGTGATGCCCTCGACCTCCGCCCCGACCTCCAGTTCGGCGCCCGCTCGCATCGCCCCTCCCTTCCACGAGCGTCTACTACCGCGGAGGGAGGGGCCGAAACGAACGGGCGGGGACGGGCGGCGCGGCCGGCCGGCGGCGGATCACTCCCAGGTCGCCGCCCACGTCGAGGCGTCGATCTCGCCGTCGTCCGGGATGCCCGCGCGCTGCTGCAGCGATTTGGCCACCTTGCTCGACCGCGGCCCGTACCAGCCGTCGACGCGCAGCGTGTACCCCTTCTTGCACGCCTGCCGCTGCCACTGCTCGACGTCCATGCCGTGCATGATCGGCATGCCCGGGCCCTCGTACTTCAGCGTCCGGCGCGGGAACGCCGGCATGCCCTTGACCAGCTGGACGATGGTGCGGCGCGGCCGGCGGTGCTTGCCGCCGAGCCCCCGCTGCAGCCAGGGCGCCCACTGGATCGGCGCGGCGTACTCGGCCGCCGCGCCCGTCGTCCCCATCACGTCGTGACTCATCGAATCCACCGTTCGTTCTTCTCTCTGTGCCGATGCCGGGCGCGGTCCGCGGGTCAGCGCGGTGCCAGGCAGGGTCCCGGCGACGCGGCCAGCCGGGACATCTCGACGCCGATCACGATCGCGCCGACCAGGGCCAGCGCGATGACGCACACGATGACCGCCAGTTCCGTCCAGACCCGGGAGCGCCCGGGGACGGGCGCGATCTCGGGCTCGTGCAAGGTCATGTCTCAGTTCCGTCTCTGTCGCACGCGGGAAATCGAATGAATGGCCGGCGGCCACGCCCGGGTGGCCGGCGTGGCCGCCGGCGGCGGCGGATCTCCTCCCCCATCCGAGACCCGCCGCCGGAGGTCGTCCCCTTCCCCCCACGGCGGGGGACGACATGGACTCGGCAGCTTGCTCAGCGCCCGTCCCAGCTGTGCAGCCGGACGACGCGGCGGAGCTGCTCGGCGTGCGCGCCGGTGTCGTCGCGGGACAGCGACTCCCAGCGCTTCGCCAGGTCGTAGCAGGCTTCGGTCAGCGAGCGGTGTTCGCGGAGGGCGGCCGTCCCGAGCGCCTCGGCCCGGTGCCGCGCCGCCACCGCCTCGTCGCGCTGCGAGGCGATGAGCCGGACGGCCTTCTCCGCCCGGCCGAGCTGCGCGACCGTCTCCGACGCCTTCCAGGACGTCCGCCGGCGGTGCCGCACGGCGTACGCCAGCAGCCCCAGCATGATCGCCGCCACCAGGGCGGCGGCCTGTTCACCACTCACCGCGTCCACCTCACATTCCGGCGGCGCTCTTGGACCGTCCGCTCCGCCGCACCAGGGACACCACGCCCCCGGCGCGCGACTGGGCCCGCGCCGGCTCCCGTTGGGGGGTCTGGTGTTCGGGGGGCTCCTGGACGGCCGCGTCCGGCGCGTCGCCGTCCAGCGCGTCGCCGTCCAGCGCGTCGCCGTCCAGCGCGGCCGCGTCCGGTACGGCCGCGTCCTGTGCGTCGGCGGCCGGCGCGTCGGCGTCCGGCAGGCCGGGGCCCGGCACGCCGGCGTCCGGTCTCCGCGTGTCCGGCGCGGCCGCCTCATCGGCGGGCGGCCAGGCCCGGACCGCGAGGACCTCGTCCAGCAGCGGCCACGCGCTGGGGACGCCGTCCTCGTCGAGGAGGGTGAGCTGCCCCCCTTCGACGGAGCTGAGCAGGCCGGTCTCGTGGGTGCCGTCGGCGTTGTCCACGCGGACCTGGCGGCCCATCAGGGAGGCGAAGGCGCGGGGGACGCCGACCGGGACGTCCGGTTCCGGCATGAGGGGCGGCGGCGGGGCGCCGGTGCGCGCCCGCTCGTCGGCGTGCAGGGCGACGACGTGCGCGGCCGCGTAGAGGGCGCGCATCGACTCGGCCAGGTGCCCGAACTGGGCGGCGGAGGCGTCCGCCGGCAGCGCCATCCGGATGCTGCCGATCGCGAGGCCGAGCCCCTCCTCCTCGCCGGCGACCTCGCGGATCTCACCGGGCGACGGGATGGGCGCGGCACCGTGCGCGATCGTAAGCAGGAACTTGGCCTCGGCGGCCAGCCCCTGGTGCCGGTGCAGGACCTCCATCACCTGGAAGGCGGCCTTGCGGTGGTTCTCGAGTTCCTCGTGGGCCCTCTCGATCGCGACCTCGTGCTCGGCGACGGACGCGGCGAGGCCGTTGATGGTGCCCTGGCTCAGCCAGTTCATCGGACACCTCGACAGGGAGAGGGTGGTGCGGTGCTCATGTGGCGTTCCTTCTGCGGGGCTTCGTACGGGTCTCGGCACCCGTGGGAGATCAGTTCGACCGATCCCAGCGTTCGGCGGGCTCGACCGGGCACGCCCCCATGTCCTTGATCGCTTCAAGGTCCTCGTGGGCGAACCGGAACAGGCGCTTGCCGTAGCGGCGATGCGGTATCTCTCCCCGGCTCGCTGCCCGGACGAGCCAGTCACGGGTGAACGACGTGATCTCTGCGGCTTCCTGCGGTGTGTACAGAAGCCGTTCCACGGGGATCTCGCTGCCTGGAGAGCTTGACATGCCCGGAAGCGTAACGCATCTCAGCGCGTCGTGCAGCTTCAAGACGCGTTTTAACCATGTCATGTGTTGTTCGATGCACTCTGTTGTGCAGGCATCCGATGGTGGGGCCCCAAAACGCGTTACGACTCGTCAAAGTCCGTTTTGCTCCGCTACACTTACGCACCGTGTCAGGCCGTCACCCCGCGACACGAGAAGGAGCCTGATCACGTGGACGACCTCGACGACATGGACGACCTCGGCCACCCGCCGGAGGCGTGGCGGAGACTGGGACAGATCGTCCGGCAGCGCCGGATCGAGCTGGGCTTCGGCTCCCAGGCCAGCCTCGCCGCGGAGGGCGGCCCGTCGCTGTCGGTGGTGAACAAGATCGAGACCGGGCGCGGCAGGGACTACACCGACCGCGTCATCATCCCCCTGGAGGACCGTCTCGGCTGGCGCCGCGGCAGTTTCCGCACCATTCTCGGCGGCGGCGACCCCGTATGCGTGGACGCCTCCGCTCCCGCTCCCGCCGCGCCGGCCGCCGAGCACACCCATGACGGGAACTATCCCGAGGAGGTGGTGGGCGACCCGTTCCTGCGCTTCATCTGGGACGCCCCCGAATCGCTCGCCGACGACGAGGACAAATGGGCCGCCGTGACCGGCGTCCTGCTGAAGCGCATGCGGCCGACACCGAGATCTCTCGATGTGCAGTCCGACCGTCAACAGAAGGCCGACAACATATAGCGTCGGTTACTGGGTAGCAGGCGAACCTGCAATCCAGGTTTTCTGTCTGAGCGGTCGTGCTGCCGGGGGCGCGGAACGACGCGGATGACGCGATCGGGAGACGACGTCATGGATGTTCCTGATGAACAGCGCCTCAAAGAGACCATCGACCGTCTGACCCGCGAGAACGCCAAACTGCGCACACAACTGGCAGTGGCGCAGCAGTGGAACCCGCCCCTCGACCTGGAACGCGCGTTCCGGGCGGCAAGGAGCTGGCAGTGCCTCGCGGTACCCCTCATGCCCGAAAAACCGACGCTCATTCTCATCAGCGGAAGCAAAGCCGGAAAGGACGGCATCGAGGAGGAGGACGAGGCGGGCGAGGTGTGGCGCCACCTCCAGACCGCCGCCGCGCCGCGCGGCCGCATCGGCCCGTTCGCGCGCGCCAGGATGCCCAGCCGCCTGCTGGGCTACCTGCGCGAACAGAGCGGCCGGACGATCATCGTGCTCAATCGCGACCTGCGCCGCGGGCAGGTGTCGCGGGCCGCGCGAATGCTCCGGGAGGGCGCCAAAAAAAGCCGCCCCGCCCGCCTGTTGGAACTGTCCGCCATTCCGCTCTTGAGCCTGTGCGCGCTGTTCCACGGCGACATGGCCAAGAGTGCGGTCGGAATCTCGGCCGCGGCCGCCGCCGGTCCGGCCGCGACTATCATACTCCCGGCCGCGGTGGCATCGGCGATAAGTCCGAATCTGGACGCGCATACGATAACCATCCGGCCGCAGCCGCCGTCGCACAGCAGATCCATCGATAGGCCGCCGATGTGGCCTCCCGATCCGGGGGCCAGGGATCCGGGCGGCATGGATCCGTCGCGCTGATTAAAAGGCGACCGATCGACCGAGGTGTTCGCTTCTTTCACTCCGCGTGTTTCTCGCACGACGGGGTGTTGACGATAAAACCGACCGAGCCCCGCCCGGCCATCCGCGCGTCCAGCACTTTTCCGCGCAGGACCGCGCCTGCGGAGCTCTCCAGGAAGAGGCGGACACCCTCGGTTTCCCCACCCGGCGGACCCCGGTCCGAACCGCTCCGAACCGCCGGGCACCGCTCACTCGAAGTCGTCGGGGCTGAGATCCTCCATCTGGCCGCCGCGCCCCTCCGGGGAGTCGGGCCTGAACTCCTCCGGGTGCACCTCTTCCGCCGTCGCGGCCGGCATCGGCCAGGCCCCGTGCGCCTGCTCGTCCGGCTCCCGCCGGCCCTCGTCGGCGCCGCCGCCGGTCGTCCGCTCCGTCATGATCCGTCCCCCCTTCTGTGCCGTTCAGCGCCGCCCTACCCGGCCACGTCCCCGTCACACGCCCGATGCCGTCCGGGCACTGTCGGAACTGCACAACCGGCCGCCGCCGGCGGGCCGGTCGGCACAACGCGGGCGGCGGCCGGCGGTTCCTAGCATGACCGCGGAACGCCGCAGCCGAGCGGCATCGCGACGCGGGACCAGGGGGCGCCATGAGCGGCAGGACGGAGCTGCGGAACTTCGTCGGCGGGGAGTTCGCCCCGGCGGCCGGCGGCGGCGAGATGGAGATCGCCGACCCCGCCACCGGCGAGGTGTACGCGACGGCGCCCAGGTCGGACGCGCGGGACGTCGACCGGGCCTGCGCGGCGGCCGAGCGCGCGTTCGCCGACTGGCGGCGCACCACCCCCGGCGAGCGGATGGCCCACCTGCTCCGCATGGCGGACGCGGTCGAGCGCAACGCGGACGAGCTGGCCGCGATCGAGTGCCGCGACACCGGCAAGCCGCCCGCGCTGACGATGCGGGAGGAGATCGTCCCGATCGTGGACCAGATCCGCTTCTTCGCCGGCGCGGCGCGGATGCTGGAGGGCAAGGCGACGGCGGAGTACGTGCGCGGGCACGCCTCCTCCATCCGCCGGGAGCCGATCGGGGTCGTCGGGGCGATCGCGCCGTGGAACTACCCGGCGATGATGGCGGTCTGGAAGTTCGGCCCGGCGCTCGCGGCGGGCAACACGATCGTGCTCAAGCCGTCCGACACGACTCCGGCGAGCGCCGTCCACCTGGCCGGGCTGTTCGCCGAGATCCTCCCGGCCGGGGTGTTCAACGTCGTGTGCGGCGACCGGGAGACCGGGGCCGCGCTGGCCGCGCATCCCGTCCCGGCGATGGTGTCGATCACGGGGAGCACCGCGGCGGGGCGGGCGGTCGCCCGGTCCGCGGCCGACACCCTCAAGCGCGCCCACCTGGAGCTGGGCGGCAACGCCCCGGTCGTCGTGTTCGCGGACGCCGACATCGCGGCGGCGGCCGAGGGCATCGCCTTCGCCGGCCTCTTCAACGCCGGCCAGGACTGCACCGCCGCCACCCGGGTGATCGTGGCCGAGGAGGCGCACGACGCGTTCGTCGACGCCCTCGTCGCGCAGGTGCGGCGGGTCGGGCTGTCCCCGGACGAGCCCCGCGACGGCGGCGACGGCGCCCTCTACATCCCGCCGCTCAACAACCCCGGCCAGCTCGCGCACGTCAGCGGGCTCGTCGCGCGGACGCCGGCGCACGCGAAGGTGCTGACCGGCGGCGCGCCGGCCGACCGCCCCGGTTACTTCTACCGCCCGACCGTCGTCGACGGCGTGACCGCCGGGGACGAGATCAGCCGCACCGAGGTCTTCGGCCCGGTCGTCACCGTGCAGACGTTCGCCGGCGAGGCCGACGCGATCCGGCAGGCCAACGACTCCCCGTACGGGCTGGCGTCCAGCGTGTGGACGCGCGACCACGGCCGGGCGCTGCGCGTCTCCGCCGCGCTCGACGCCGGGCACGTGGGCGTGAACTGCCACCTGCCGCCGGTGCACGAGATGCCGCACGGCGGGGTGAAGCAGTCCGGCTACGGCAAGGACCTCTCCCTCTACTCCGTCGAGGAGTACACGCGCGTCAAGCACGTGCTGTCGGCGCTCGGCGAAGACGCCCGGTGACCCCGGCGACCCCAGTGACCCCCACCCATCCAGCGCTTGGAGGCTGCACCCCATGACGGACGCACCGAGGATCGGCCCGGTGGACGCGACGAGGATCCCCCGCTACGGCGAACCGGCCACCTTCGCGCGGCTGCCCCGGACCGACCAGGTCGACCGCGTGGACGTGGCGATCGTGGGGGTGCCGTTCGACACCGGTGTCTCCTACCGGCCGGGGGCGCGCTTCGGGCCCGGCCACGTCCGCGCGTCCTCCAAGCTGCTCCGGCCCTACCATCCGCCGCTGGACGTCGAGCCGTTCGCCGCCCAGCAGGTCGCCGACGCCGGCGACATCGGGGTGAACCCGTTCGACATCGACGAGGCGATCCGCACCATCCAGCGGCGGTCGGACGAACTGCGCGCGGACGGCGCGAAGCTCCTCACGATCGGCGGCGACCACACGATCGCACTGCCGCTGCTCCGGTCGCTGCACCGCGACCACGGCCCGGTCGCGGTGCTGCACTTCGACGCGCACCTGGACACCTGGGACACCTACTTCGGCGCCCCCTACACGCACGGCACCCCGTTCCGGCGGGCCGGCGAGGAGGGCCTGCTGGACCCCGAGCACTGCATGCACATCGGGATCCGCGGGCCGCTGTACTCCCGCGAGGACCTGGAGGACGACGGGGCGCTCGGCTTCCAGATCGTCCGCGCCGACGACTACGAGAGCGGCGGGACGGCCGCGGCCGTCGAGCGGATGCGGGCCCGGCTCGGCGACCGGCCGGTGTACGTGTCGGTCGACATCGACGTCCTCGACCCGGCGCACGCGCCCGGCACCGGCACCCCGGAGGCGGGCGGGCTCACCAGCCGGGAGCTGCTCGGCACGCTGCGCGGCCTCGCCGGGCTGAACGTCGTCGGCGCCGACATCGTCGAGGTCGCGCCCGCCTACGACCACGCCGAGATCACCGGAATCGCCGCAGCCCACGTGGGGTACGAGCTGCTGAGCGTGCTCGCCCTGGACCGTTCCGGCGACGCATCGGAGGAGGACCGATGAGCACCCGCACCACCAAGCCCGCGTTCGCGTGGTCGCCCAAGGGATGGCCGTCGGAGACGGCCTACGCCGCCCCGGACGCCGAGGAGGTGTGGTGCTACACCGACCGCTTCTCCTACTTCCCCGGCGAGACGGTCGCGTTCCACCTGAGCGCGAGCGTCCCGTCGTTCACCGTCGAGATCACCCGTGACGGCCTCGCCCCGGAGACGGTCTGGACGCGCGAGGGCGTCACCGCCGGACGCCACGAGGCCCCCGCCGACGCCTACGCCAACGGCTGCGGCTGGCCCGCCGGGCTCACCCTCGACGTCCCGGACGACTGGCGCCCCGGCTTCTACATCGTCACCGTCCGCGCCGTGCAGAGCAACGGCGAGTTGTGGGAGCGCGAGCACTTCTTCGTGGTGAAGGCAGCCCCTTCGCGGCGCCCGAAGGCGGCGCTCGTCCTCACCACGGGCACGATGCTGGCCTACAACGACTGGGGCGGCGCCAACCACCACCGCGGCCTCGGCGACGACCCGCGCGACGACGCGGGCAGCCCGCTGTCCTCGACGCAGCGGCCGATCGCCCGCGGCATGATCCGCAAGCCGGCGGGCGCGCCCCGCGAGGCGAACCACATGACGCCGCCGATCGGCGGCGCGCCCCGGTACCCGTCCTACGAGTGGGCCCGGCTGAACGGCTACAGCCGGCACCACGCCGACGCGTTCTGGGCGACCTACGAGCGGCTCTTCGTCCAGTGGGCCGAGCGGCAGGGCTACGAGCTGGACTACCTCGTCCAGCACGACCTGCACGTCGACGAGGCGGTGCTCGACCCCTACCAGTGCGTGATCATGGTGGGGCACGACGAGTACTGGAGCTGGGAGATGCGCGACGCCGTCGACCGGTTCGTGGACGGCGGCGGGGGCCTCGCCCGGTTCGGCGGGAACTACCAGTGGCAGGTCCGGCTGAGCGACGACCTCACCACGCAGTACTGCTACCGGCTGCCGTCCCTCGACCCCGACACGGCGCGGTCGCCGCGCACGGCCACCACCATGTGGGAGGCGAAGTCGGTGGGGCGGCCCGGCGCCGCCACGGTCGGGCTGAACGGCCTCGGCGGCGTCTACACCCGGTACGGGGTCGCCACGCCGCGCTCGTCCGGCGGGTTCACCGTCTACCGGCCGCACCACTGGGCGTTCGAGGGCACCGACCTGTACTACGGCGACCAGCTCGGCGCCGCCCCGACCTTCCTGGCCGCGTTCGAGGTGGACTCCGTCGAGTACACCTTCCGCCGGGGCCTGCCGTACCCGACGTTCGAGGACGGCGCGCCGGAGACGCTGGAGATCCTCGCGCTGACCCCGGCCGTCCGCGGCGAGGAGGACCGGTTCGGCGGCCTGCTGCCGATGGGCGGCCCCGAGGAGGAGGTCTACGCCTACAACCGCGAACTCGGCGAGGACCTGCCCGACTACGTGAACGAGGGCGGGATGCGCGGCGCCGGCATGATCGCGGCGTTCACGCGGGGGCGCGGCGAGGTCTTCAACGGCGGCTCCACCGAATGGCCCTACGCCCTGCACGTCGGCGACCCCTATGTCGACCGCATCGTGCGGAATGTCCTCGATAGGTTCCTCTCCCGCGATCCCGAAAGCTGAGCCACCACCGCACATGAACATCACCGACATCGTCCGGCTCTCTCCTCAGACCGGGCGGCCGAACGTCCCCTCCCTGGATGGATACGAAGTCCTCTCCCCCGAATGGAAGGAGACCGAGTACCTCGCCTACGGCGGCCCTGCCAGGGAGTACACCGGCGGGTACTGGACCGGCGCGCCGGGGACGGTCCGCATCGACCCGTGGCCCTACGACGAGATCTGCGTCATCATCAGCGGCCGCGTCGCCGTCGCCGACCTGGACGGCGGCCGGGAAGAATTCGGTCCCGGCGAGGCGTTCTACATCCCCCAGGGCTTCGCCGGCGACTGGATCACCGTCGAGCCCACGAACAAGATCTTCGTCGCTGTCACCCGCTGAATCCGGCATGGCGCGCTCGTAGCCGGCGGGTGCATACGGTTGTTACGTGGTTCCTCTCCGCCTTTTCATGACGCGGCTGTCGCTGCGGCCGCTCGGCACCGCCGATCCGTCGGACCGGTGGGTGCGCTGGGTGCACGTCAGCGAGCTGGCCGACCCGTCGCCGTTCCTGCGCGGAGGGGAGCTGCTGCTGCTCGCCGGGACCGGGTTCCGGCCCGCCGAGAGCCGCGACTACGTGCGGCGGCTCACCGAGATCGGGGTCGTCGCGATCGGGTTCGGGGTGACGCCGGTCTTCGACGCCGTGCCGCCCGAGCTCGCCGCCGCGTGCGACGAGTTCGGCATGGTCCTGCTGGAGGTGCCGGCGCGGGTGCCGTTCGCCTCGATCGTCGAGCTGCACCACGCCGAACTCGTCCGCGCCGAGACCCACGACCTGAAGCGGCTGTCGGACGGGCAGGCGGTGCTGATCCGGGCGGCGGCCGGCCCCGGCCCGCTGAAGGCCGTGGTGGAGCGGCTCGCCGAGCTGCTGGACGGCTGGGTCCTCGCCGTCGACCGCAACCGGGACCGGACGTGGCCGGCCGGGCCCGTCCGGCGCAGCCCCGAGCTGAGCCGGGCGCTGGACCGCGCCTGCGCGAGCCGGGCGCCGCTGAGCGCCGCGTTGGGCGCCGCCGACGAGCACATCGAGGTCCAGCGGCTGCTCGGCCCGGCCCCGGCCGGGTACGCGATGGCCGTCGCGCGGCGCCGCCCGTTCACCGTCGCCGACCGGGGCATCGTCGGTGTCGCCGCCTCCGCCCTGTCGCTGCTGTTCACCGCGCCCTCGGCGACCGGTTCGCCGGAGGCGCTCGGCGCCGCCGCCGTGGCCGGCCTGCTGCGGCTGCCCTCGCTCGCGCGCGGCCTCGCCGACCCGCTCGACCTGGCCGAGGACGTCCGCTGGCGGGTCGTGCGGGGGGCGCTCGGCGCGCCGCCCGGCTCGCGGGAGACGATCATCCAGCGGCTGTCGGCGCTGCTCGGCACGCCGTTCGTCGAGCAGGACGGCGATTCCTTCGTCGCCCTGGTACCGGACGCGGACGCGGAGGCGGACGCGGAGGCCGCCGGTGCCGCCGACCTCGCCCGCGTGCTGGACGACGCCGGGTTCCGCGCGGGCATCAGCCGCCCGCATCCCGCCGCCGGCCTCGACCCCGCGTGGGGCGAGGCCGGTTCCGCCCTCGACGCGGCGCGCGTGCGGGGCGCGAGCGTGATCGCCGGAGCCGATCCGCGCGGCGTGCTGGCGCTGCTCGACTCCGCGCGGGCGTCCCGGTACGCCGACCGGCTGCTCGCGGCACTGGACTCCGAGCCGTCCAAGGACACCGCCGCGCTGTCCGGGACGCTGCGCAGCTGGCTCGCCCACCACGGCAACTGGGACCGGACGGCCGCCGACCTCGGCGTGCACCGCAACACCGTCCGGCACCGGATCCGGCAGATCACCCGGCTCCTCGACCAGGACCTCAACGACCCGGACGTGCGGATGGAGCTGTGGTTCGCGCTGCGGTGGCGGAGCCAGGTCCGCTGAGCCCGCCGGGACGATTCGCACAATCCGTCCGCTCAGCCGGGGTGGAACGTCCACTTCTGTGGTTCCGGGCCGGTACATACCTTTGGCGCAGCGAGCTCCCGCGGACTCCCGGAAGGCGAACGACCATGGCAACCACCCCGACTCCAGGCTCCGGCGGCCGCCTGGCGACGAACGCGATGGGGACGAACGACCTCGTCTTCACCGTCCTGGCGGCGCTGGCGCCCCTGACCCTGATCGTCGCCGTGGCACCGCTGCACTTCCTCAAGGGCGGCGCCGCCGTCCCGGGCGGCTACCTCGTGGCGGGCGGCGTGATGGCGCTGTTCGCGGTCGGCTTCATGACGATGAGCAAGTACGTCCGCAACGCCGGCGCGTTCTACGCCACGATCACCCGCGGCCTCGGCCGGCCGCTCGGCTCCGGCGCGGCCACGCTGGCGCTCCTCGCCTACAACGGCCTGCAGATCAGCACCTACGGGGCACTCGGCCTCTACGGCGCGGACTCCTTCGAGAAGTACACCGGCGTGTCCGTGCCCTGGTGGGCGTTCGCGCTGGTGGCGATCGCGCTGGTGGCCCTGCTCGGGTTCCGCGGCATCCAGACCAGCGCCAAGATCCTCGCGGTGCTGCTCGTGCTGGAGGTCGCGGTGCTGGTGGTGCTGGCCGTGTTCGTGCTGGCCAAGGGCGGCGCGGGCGAGACGTCCTTCACCTCCTTCAACCCGGGCACGGTGCTCACGCCGTCCAACGCGGCCATGTTCGCGCTCGTGTTCGGCGCCTTCATGGGGTTCGAGTCCACCGCGATCTTCAGTGAGGAGGCGCGCGGCGGCATCCGCACGGTGCGGCGCGCCACCTACATCGCCGTCGCCTTCATCGGGATCTTCTACGCGTTCATCACCTGGACGATCGTGCACGCGGTCGGCGCGGACGGCATCAAGAGCGCCGCGGAGCAGGACACCGCCGGCCTCGTCACCGGGATCTTCGACCGGTACACGCCCGGCGCCATCGGCTCGGTGATGGAGATCCTGCTGCTCACGAGCGCGTTCGCGGCGCTGCTGGCGCTGCACAACGCGGCGAACCGGTACCTGTTCGCGCTGGGCCGCGAGGGCCTCATGCCCGCCGCGTTCGGGCGCACCCACCCGCGCACCCGCTCGCCCTACCTGGCCGGCGCCGCGCAGACGGCCCTCGCCGCGGTCGTCGTGGCGTCCTGGGCCGTGTTCGGCCTCGACCCCTACCTCGAACTGCTGCTGTGGGGCAGCTCGATCGGCTTCCTCGGGATCATCGCGCTGTGGGCGCTGTGCTGCCTCGCCGTGATCGTCTTCCTGCGGAAGAACGCCCCGGAGAGCGGCCTGTGGCGCACGCTGATCGCCCCCGGCCTCAGCTTCGCCGCCCTGTGCCTCATCCTCGGCCTGACGATCGCCAACATCTCGCTGCTGACCGGAGCGGGCACGACCACCAACGCGGTGCTGCTCGGGCTGTGCGCGGTCGCGTTCGCGGCGGGCATCGGGTCCGCCCTGTCGCTGCGCTCGCGGGCACCGCGGCGCTACGCGGGGCTCGCGACGACCAACTTCGACGAGCAGACGAGCGAGAGGCCCGTCCCAGCAGGGCAGGTCTGAGAAAGCGGGGGCATGCATGACGTGGGAGCGCGGCTACCGGGCGCTGGACCTCGCGGGGTCGTGGAACGCGCCGCTGACGCTGCTGGACGACGTGGACGCGTCGCTCACGGGCGAGCGCCGGCTCTACGGGCTGCCGTTCCGCTTCGGCGACGACCTCGCCGGGCCGTCCCTGCTCCGGGTGGACGGGGACGGCACCGCGATCCCGGTGGACGAGGAGTTCGAGTGGGTCTTGTTCGCCCACGCCCTTGAGCAGCCCGACCTGTTCGAGGGCGCCCCGGTCGGGGAGACGGTCGCCCGGTACACGCTCCGGTACGCCGACGGGACCGCCGAGACGGTCCCGGTCCGGCAGCGGTTCGAGATCGGGCCGACGCCGCGCCTGTGGGAGGGCCGCCCGATCCCGCTGGACTGGGGCCAGACCCCGTTCCTCGCGCTGCCGGACGCGCAGCACCGGCTCATGCACCGCACCTGCGGGCGCTACGACGCGGCCGGGGCCAGGTTCGTCGACATCGACGACCCGCAGGCGCGCTCCCCATACGTCCTGCCGTACCGGTTCTACCTGTGGCCGTGGCGCAACCCGCACCCCGGGCGCCGCGTCGCCGCGATCGAGATCGCGTCGGCCGGCCCCAGCGTGCTGATCGGCGCGGTCACGCTCAGCCGGCTGGCCGAGGACCCCTTCGGCCGGACGGTGTCCCGCGAACTGGTCTTCTCGCTCGCCGAGGGCTCGGTGGACGAGGACGTCGCCGTGGTCGTCGACCGCGGCACCGCCACCTACGCCTACCGCACGGTCGACGACGCCAGCCTGTCGACGCCGCCCGGCTGGGGCGGCTCCACGGACCCGCGCACCGGCTACGTCCGGGTCGCCGCGACGCCGTCCGCGACCGTGTCGCTGGAGGTCGGCGGCACCGGCACGGCAGCCTTCACCTGGGGCGACATCCTCGACCAGGGCGAACTGACCACGGCCGACGGCACGCGCTGGCGGCTCCCCGAGGCCGGACGGGCCTGGATCAAGGGCACGATCGTGGACGACGCGACCGGCGAACCCCTCGCCTGCCGCCTGCACTTCCACACGCCCGACGGCGTCCCGCTCGCCCCCTACGGGCACCACGCGCACATCAACTCCGACGGCAACACCTGGAACCTCGACATCGGCGGCGACGTCCGGCTGGGGCAGCGGACCTACGCCTACGTCGACGGTGAGTTCGAGGGCTGGCTCCCCCACGGGCGCGTGATCGTCGAGGCCGCGCACGGCTTCGACTACGTCCCGCTGCGCGAGGAGGTCGTGATCAGCCCCGGGCAGCGCACGCTGGAACTCCGGCTCAAGCCGTTCCACGACCCCGAGGCGGACGGGTACGCGGCCGGCGACACCCACGTCCACTTCGTCTCCACGCACGGCGCCGAGCTGGAGGCGCGCGGCGAGGGCGTCCGGGTCACGAACCTGCTGATGAGCCAGTGGGGCCACCTCTACACCAACACCGAGGACTTCACCGGCCACCCGCACACGTCCGCGGACGGCAGGACCCACGTCTTCGCCGGCCAGGAGAACCGGACCGCGATGCTGGGCCACATCAACCTGCTCGGCCTGCGCACGCAGGTCCGCCCGTGGACGACGGGCGGCGCGGAGGAGGCCGACCTCGGCGGCGGGCTGGAGACCACCCTCGCCCACTGGGCGGACGAGTGCCGCGCCCAGGGCGGGACGGTCGTCCTCGCGCACTTCCCCGTGCCGAACGGCGAGGCGGCGGCCCTGATCGCCACGGGCCGGCTCGACGGCGTGGAGATGATCGCCTACGACGACTACAACATCGCCCAGTACTACCGCTACCTCAACGCCGGCTACCGCCTGACCCTCGTCGGCGGCACCGACAAGATGAGCAGCGAGGTGCCGATCGGGCTCGTCCGCACCTACGCCCGCGTCCCCGACCCGGCGACCATGGACTACTGGGACTGGTGCGCGGCGGTCCGCTCCGGCGACACGGTCGTCACCAGCGGCCCGCACCTGCGCCTGTCCGTGGACGGAGCCGCGCCCGGCGCCGTCCTCACCGGCGCCCCGACCGTGCGCGGCACCGCCGAGTTCCACTCGATCTTCCCGGTCGACCGGCTGGAGATCGTGGTCAACGGCATCGTCGCGGGCTCCCGGCGCTGGGACGAGCCGGTCGAGACCGGCACCCTCGACGTCGACCTGGCCGTCGGCGAGTCGTCGTGGGTGGCCGCCCGCTGCTACGGGCCCGGCGACGGCATCGCCCGCCACCGGGACGTCTGGGAACGTCCGATCATGGCGCACACGTCCCCGGTCTACGTCGCGCCCGGCGACGCCTACGAGCGCACCGACGAGGCCGTCCTGCGGGAGATGCTGCACCTCATCGAGGGCGTCGAGCAGCACATCCGCGACCGCGCCCGGACCGACTGGCCCGGCCCCGCCGACCACCGCCACGGCGAGGCCGACCACGGCCGGTTCCTGCTCGCGCCGCTGGCCGAGGCGAGGGAGACGATCCTGCGCCGCCTCCCCCGGGACGCCTGAGCCCCGGGGAGGGCCGCCTCAGCCGAGGTGCCGGCGGGTGACGTTGCGGATGGCGTCGCGGGCGCGGTCGGCCACGGCCGCGAACGGCCCGGCGATCACGTTCGCGGGGGCCGACTCGAACCCGACGTGCGGATGGGTGGGCGCCACGGCCTCGGCCGCCCGCACGGCCATGGCCATCCGGTGGCGCTCCTTCTCCGACGACAGCTCCCGGATGCGGGGGAACTCCTCCGCCTCCTCCCGCCGGGCGTGGTCCATCACGGCGAGGCGCAGGTCGCCGAGCCGCCGCGCGAACCCGGACTCCCCGGTGCCGAAGTACTCCAGGTCCGACAGGAGCTGCTTGGCCTGGTTCTCCTCGGTGAGGCGGGCGCCGACCACCTCCGGGCCGTCGGCCAGGTGCCGGCGCGCGAACGGGTGGACGATCTCCTCCTCGGCCGTCTCGTGGACGGCGAGGAGCCGGCGCAGCCGGTCGAACGCGGCGGCCCGCTCCTCACCGCCGGCGCCCTCGACCTCGTCGAACAGGCGCCGGATCTCGTCGTGCTGCGCGATCAGCAGATCCACGACGTCACGGGGCTTGTCGTCGCTCACGTGGTCATCCCCCTTCACGGCCGAGCGTGCGCCACTCGTGCCGCTGACCCGGCCCGAGCCCGGCCCGCGCCGCCAGGGCGTCGGCGGCGAGCCCGGTCGCGAACGCGTACACCGCCTTGTGCAGGACGCCCAGCGCCGCGCCCTGCCCGACGTGCATCGCCAGGTTCAGCGGCGCGGACTCCCGCTCGGCCATGCCCGCGACCCGCTCCAGCGTGCGGGCCGGGACGTAGGAGTCCGGGCGGCCGGTCAGCCGCTGCTCCAGCTTCTCCACGGCCGTCATCGCCGCCGTCCCGGCCAGCCCGGCCAGCAGGCCCTCTCCGACCGCACGCATGATCATGACGCCTCATCCCCCCGATCTCGGCGACGGACCTACGCCTACCCGCCAGCCGGCCCGGTAAGCGCCGGGGGTCACTCGGTGGCGGCCTCGCGGGCCTGCTCGGCCTGGGCGCGGGCCTCGATGATCTCCTGCTCGGCGCGGGTGTGGCCCTCGACGATGATCTGGACGACCTCCTCCGGGTCGTCGGTGAGGTGGATCAGGTCGATGTCCTGCGGGGAGATCTTGCCGCTGGGCAGCATCGACGTCTTGACCCAGTCGAGCAGGCCGCCCCAGAACTCCGTCCCGACGAGGACGATCGGGAAGCGGGTGATCTTCTTGGTCTGGACGAGGGTGATCGCCTCGAACAGCTCGTCCAGGGTGCCGAAGCCGCCCGGCAGCACCACGAACGCCTGCGAGTACTTCACGAACATCGTCTTCCGCACGAAGAAGTAGCGGAACTCCAGGCCGATGTCGATGTGGTCGTTGAGCTTCTGCTCGAACGGCAGCTCGATGCCGAGGCCGACCGACAGGCCGCCGCTCTCGTCGCAGCCCCGGTTGGCCGCCTCCATGATCCCCGGGCCGCCGCCGGTGATGACCGCGTAGCCGGCCTCGTGCAGCCGGGCGCCGATGTCGACGCCGAGCTTGTACTCCGGGGAGTCCGGCTTGGTGCGGGCGCTGCCGAACACGCTGACCGCCTTCGGCAGCTCGGCCAGCAGGCCGAAGCCCTCGACGAACTCCGCCTGGATGCGCAGCACCCGCCACGGGTCGGCGTGCACCCAGTCGGCCGGGCCGCGGCCGTCCAGCAGCCGCTGGTCGGTGGTGGTCTTCGGGACGGCCCGGCCGCGGAGCATGGCCGGCCCCTGGCGTCGCGACGGGGAATCCGCGTTCAAAGTCATGGAGCCACGGTAATGGGACCGGCCAGCCACGTGCGCATACGTTGCTCGCACTCGCCGATCAGAGATGTCTCCACGTACTCGTCCCGGGTGTGGGCGAGCGTGGGCTCACCGGGCCCGTAGTTGACGGCCGGGACGCCGAGTTCGGCGAAGCGGGCGACGTCCGTCCAGCCGAGTTTGGCGCGGACCTCGGCCCCGCTCGCGGCGGCGAACGCGGCGGCGGCCGGGTGCGTCAGCCCCGGCCGGGCGGCGGACGCGGCGTCGGTGACCGTCACCTCGAAGCCGTCGAAGATTCCCCGGACGTACGCCTCCGCGTCGGCGACCGACTTGTCGGGCGCGAACCGGTAGTTCACCGTGACGACGCATTCGTCGGGGATGACGTTCCCGGCGACGCCGCCGGAGATGAACACCGCGTTCAGGCCCTCGCGGTATTCGAGGCCGTCCACAACCGGCCGCGCCGGCTCGTAGGCGCGCAGCACGTCGAGGATCCGCCCGGCCGTGTGGATCGCGTTCGACCCCATCCAGGCGCGCGCGCTGTGCGCCCGCTCCCCCGCCGCCCTGACCTCGACCCGCATCGTCCCCTGGCAGCCGCCCTCGATCTGCGCGCCGGTCGGCTCCATCAGCACGGCGAAGTCGCCCGCGATCAGCTCGGGGCGCGCCGCCGCCAGCTTGCGCAGCCCGTTGCGCTCGGCCTCGATCTCCTCGCACTCGTAGAAGACGTAGGTGATGTCGCGGTTCGGCTCGGGGACGGTCGCGGCGAGCTTCAGCGCGACCGCGACGCCGCTCTTCATGTCCGTGGTGCCGCACCCGTAGAGCCGGCCGCCCTCCATGCGGGACGGCAGGTTGCCGTTCAACGGGACGGTGTCGAGGTGCCCGGCCAGCACGACCCGCTCGGCGCGGCCCAGCTCGGTGCGGGCGACGACGTTGTCGCCGACCCGCTCCACCGCCAGGTGCGGGAGCGTCCGCAGCGCCTCCTCGACGGCGTCGGCGAGGGGCCCCTCCGCCCCGCTGACCGACTCGATGTCGACGAGCGCCGCCGTCAGCCCCACCACGTCCGAGAACAGATCAAGCCCCATGCCTCAAGTCCTATCATCACGGTTGTGGAAATGCTGGAGTGCGCCGTCCGCTGGGCGGTCCCCGTGGACGAGCCGCCGATGCGCGCCCTGCTGGACGACCGGGAGCGCGAGCGCTACGACCGGTTCCTCCGCGCCGAGGACAAGGCCCGCTTCGTCACCGGCCGCTTCCTCGCCCGGACCGTCCTCGCCGACGCGGTCGGCCTGGCCCCCGAGAGCATCCGGTTCACCACCGACTGCCCGCACTGCGGCGGCACGCACGGCAAGCCGCGCCTGCCCGGCAGCGGCCTCGACTTCTCCCTCTCCCACTCCGGCGACCGCGTCGTCATGGTGCTCGCCGAGGGCGCCGAGGTGGGGGTGGACGTGGAGCGGGAGAGCGACCGCGACATCGACCGCCTCGCCGAGATGGTCCTCACCCCCGCCGAACGCGAGGCGCTCGCCGCCATGGCCGACCGGAGGCGCGGCTTCCACGCCTACTGGTCGCGCAAGGAGGCCCTGCTGAAGGCCACCGGCCACGGCCTGGCCGCCCCGATGACGGCCATCCACGTGTCGGCCCCCGACGACCCGGCCGAGGTCATCGCGTGGGACCACGACGCCGCCGTCTCCCCGGTCCGCCTCACCGACCTGACTCCGGGCCCCGGCTACGCCGCGTCCGCCGCCGTCCTCACCGCCCGCCCCCTGAAGGTCACCGAAACCCGCTTCGACTGACCCCTACTGCATGCTCGTCTGCGGCGGATGCTCGAACGAGACCGGGCAGATGAAGATCCACAGCGAGTACCCGCGCCCGATGACCACCTCCACCGGGTCCGATCGGGACGGATGCTCATGGAACTCGCTTTCGGGGCCGGAATCCTCCACGGGACGCCAGCTCTCGTTTCCGTCCCATTCACTGGAGTCGACCCTCATCAGCAGTTCCATGTCGGCGCCGCAGTCGCAGACCATCGGGTAGGGGTCGGTGAGATTCCACGCGGAGTAGCCGCCCACTTTCCAGCCGGTGGCGATGGACAGTTCGTAGAAGTACCGATGCCCGGCGGCCGCGTCCCACTCTTCGAGCCGTTCCCGCAGACCGGGCGGCAGGAAGTCCGCGTACGGGTACTCGGTCACCTGCTCCGGGTGCAGGACGCAGGTGTTCGGGAGGTACTCGTACTCCATGACCTCGGGCTCCGGCTGCTCGGCCAGGACATCAGTGACGTCGGCCGAGCGGCGCCAGCGCAGCATGATCTCGGGCGCGCAATGCGGATCATGGTCACGCGGGCACCACAGGAGCTGCAGGACGTCCGTTCCGGGCGGACCCACCAGATCTGGAACGTCCTTCAGGTAGAGCTGGGCCACCGCGAGCATCGTGGTCGGTGTGCCGGGATCGGCCTTCTCGTCGAGCTTGTCGAGCCGCTGGAGTTCCGCCCGCTGCTCGGGAAGGAAGTCCGATCGGTGATCATCGCGCCTGATCCGCCCCCAAGCGGCCGAAAGGACGCGGCGACGCTGCCGCTCGACGTCCAGACGCACGAAGTCGCCGTAGTTGTCGTGCTGTTGCTCGCAGACGGGCCAGGGCTCGTCCGAGGGCCAGAGCAGGGGGCCGCCGATCGAGCTGTCGTGGACGCCGGGCGAGCCGGGGCGGGGGTGCAGCCGGGTGGCGGTGCGGGCGAGCGGCGCGATCTCGGGGAACAGCGCCGCGATGTCCACGGGGCGCGGCGGTGTGGTGCGTGTCATGGCGCCGAAACGTAGCGCGCCCCACCGACAGCGGGGCGCGCCCGTGGTCTCAGGTGTTGATGCCGTGGTCGCGGAGGATGTCGTTCAGGGATGCCTTGTCGTGCCGCTGCCCCTCCTCCAGCCGCTTCAAGATCAAGACCGCGGGCAGGCCGAACGTGCCGCCCTTGAACTCCTTGTAGCGGGTGCCGCCGACGGCGACGCACCAGTCCGGGATGCGGCCGCGGCTGATCTCCTCGCCGGTCTCGACGTCGATGACCGGCATGGACGCCGACAGGTTCGTGCCGGAGCCGACGACGGCGCCCTTCCCGACCCGCGCGCCCTCGACGATCATCGAGCGGCTGCCGATCATGGCCTCGTCCTCGATGATCACCGGCTTGGCGTTCGGCGGCTCCAGCACGCCGCCGATGCCGACGCCCCCCGAAAGGTGGACGTTCTTGCCGATCTGCGCGCACGACCCCACGGTCGCCCAGGTGTCGACCATCGTGCCGGAGTCGACGTAGGCGCCGATGTTGGTGAACGACGGCATCAGCACGACGCCCGGCGCGAGGTAGGCGCCCCAGCGGGCGATGGCGCCGGGGACGACGCGGACGCCGTCCAGCCGGCTCTTCAGCGGGATGCGGTCGTGGTAGCGGAAGTCGCCCACCTGGGCCCGCGCCATGCCGAGGACCTTGAAGCTCAGCAGGATCGCCCGCTTGGCCCGCTCGTCGACGAGCACGTCGTCGGTCGCGGGGTCGATGCGGGCGACGCGGGCCTCGCCCGTGTCGATCTGGTCGACGGCGGCCACGATGGCGGCGCGGGCGTCGGCGTCGTCCGGGGTGAGGTCGGCGCGCCGCTCCCACAGCTCGTCGATCACTCCGGAGATCGGGCTGGTGAACGTTTCGGTCATGCCTCATGAGCTTAGTGGGACCGAACTCCCGGTACCTTCTTCGCGTGGCTGTTTGGGCGAGGTTGAAGGAGCGCCCCGGAGAGGGGTCGGACGACGGTGGCCGCCGCCGCGGCCTGCACTGGGCCGTGGGCCTGGCCGTCTTCGTGATGCTGGCGGCGGTCGGCGGGTTCGTGCTGTACGACCGCGCCCGCCCGTATCTGCACGGGTCGGGCTGCGAGGTGCGTACGAGCCAGGGGACGATGCCGCTCGACCTGGAGCAGGGCGCCAACGCCTCGACCATCGCGGCGGTCGCGTTCCGCAAGCGGCTGCCCGAACGCGCGGCCGTGATCGCCTACGCGACGGCGATCCAGGAGTCGCACATCCGCAACCTGCCGGGCGGCGACCGCGACTCGGTCGGCATGTTCCAGCAGCGCCCGTCGCAGGGCTGGGGCACTCCGGACAAGCTCCGCGACCCCGTCCTCGCCACCAGCAAGTTCTTCGACGCCCTGGTGAAGGTAAAGGATTACCTCGACCGCGACCTGCACGACGCGGCGCAGCTGGTGCAGCGCAGCGCGGACGGCACCGCCTACGCCCAGCACGAGCCGGACGGCAAGCTGCTCGCGACGGCGTTCACCGGCCGGGAGCCGGCGACGGCCCGCTGCTGGTACCCGCCCGACAAGGAGACCGCGTCCCGCCGCCCGGAGGCGATCCTGGAGATGCGCCGCGCCTTCGGCAGCCGCCTCAAGGTCGGCGGCCCGAGCCCGCTGGCCAAGGGCGCGAAGTCCGACCCGGACTCCTGGAACTCGGTGAAGGCGTCGAGCACCCGCGAAGGCTGGGCGGTAGCGTCCTGGGCCGTCACCCACGCCCAGGTCTACGGCCTCACCGAGGTCCGCTACGCGGGCAGGCACTGGCAGTCCGACGCCGGCCACGACGGCTGGACCGAAGACAAGGACGCCCCGAAGGACGCCGTCATCGTCAATTGACGTCCTCCCCCGCCTGAATGCGGGGGATTCCAACCCGGTCTCCTACGCAGAGAGGAGAGCGGGTTGAGGTTCGCGGTTCACCGGCCCGCCCAATGGCAAGCCTCCCCGCGCAGCCGCCGTGCGTCCCACGGCGGTGTCTCTGATGCTGCGTGCGGCGTTCACGTCCGCCTGGTCCCGCCACCCGCAGGCCACGCACCGGAACACCGCTTGGCTCTCACGGTTCTCCGAGGCGCAATGCCCGCAGGCGTTGCAGGTCTGCGACGTGTACGCCGGGTTCACCCGGACCACGCGTCCGGGTGCCTTGTGTTCCAGGCGGGCGGCGAGCCGGCCCCACCCGTTGGCCAGAATGCCGCGGTTGAGCCCGGCCCTGGCGCGGACGTTGACGCCGGGGGCGTCGATCGTGCCCTTGGCGGACCGGGTCATGCCCCGCACGTTGAGGTCCTCGACCGCGATCACGTCGAAGCGGCGCGCCAGGTCGGTGCTGGTCTTCTCCACCCAATCCCTGCGGCGGTCGGCCTCACGCGCTTTGAGCCGGGCTATGGCGGCCTTGACACGGGCACGGCGGTTCGACCCCCGCTGCGCTCGGGCCAGACGCCGCAACAGCCGGTTCAGCCGCTCGGCCCCGGCCTCGGCCAGGCCCGGCACGGCGCGGGTCTCCCCGGTCGACAGGGCGGCGGACACCGCCACGCCCCGGTCGACGCCGACCGCCTCACCGTTGCCCGGCGCGGGGATCGGGTCGGGGATCGCAGCGAACGCGACATGCCACCGCCCGGCCCGGTCACGGGCCACCCTGAACGACTTCACCCCGCCGGGCACGGCGCGGGACCACCGGAACCGCACCCAACCCACCTTCGGGACCCGCACCTCACCGGTACGGCGCGACAGGCGCCGCACGTCCCATTGGCGGCCACGGGCTCCGACGATCCGGAATCCCTCGTGCAGCCCGGCCTTGCGCCACGTGGGACGCCGGTGCGTGCCGCCGAAGAAGTTGCTCACCGCCTGCGCGAAATCCTTGAGCGCCTGCTGTTGCACCGTCACCGACCCGGCCGCCAGCCACGGGTTCGCAGCGCGGGCCCCGGTCAACTGGCGGCATTGCACCGCGAAGTTCGGGGCGGGGCCGCGCCGGGGCGTCCACCACGCGTGCTGTTCCACGGCCAGGTTCCACACGTACCGGGCGTGCGAGCAATGCTCCAGCAACCCCGCCTCCTGGACAGGGGTCGGGCACAGCCGGTACCGGGACATGCCCGAACCATACAGACGGCCACCGACAAAACCCGGACGGTCACCATGCCGCGTTTCCTCCACGCCCTGAAGGACGGGACCTCCACGCTGTAGGTGTCCGGTGACCCACGGCCGGGGACGGCCAAGGATCATTTGCCCAGATTATGTCGGTGGTCCATATGCCAGATTCCACTTGCTGCGCGGGTCGCCCGGCTCCCAATGGAGCGCGCCGCAGATCGTGGACAGGCGCTGGCAGCCATCGAGCAGGTACGCGGTGTCGTCCTCGTCCTCACGGGGGTCGGTCGGCAGGCCTGCTATGGCGCGTTCGCTGGCGAGCGGAAGATCGCTTCGCCACAGCAGGAGGCTGCCGATCGGGTAGTTCCGGGCTATCGAGTCAAGGAGATCGAGAATCTGACCGCGTGTCCAGACGAATTCACGTTGGAACTTGGGAAGCCTGATCCGCCCTTCATACACCCGCGACGCCAGTCCAGTGATCAACTCCGGTACCGGCCTGTGCTCCCGCTCCGGTGGCCTTCTGGGCACCTGGCTCCCACTCCACTCGCATGCCGTCCTTTGACTGCATCATGGCACTCGCATGAGACACACCGATGCACCATTCCAGAAATCTGTGTCTATTGACCGATTTCGCCGGGAGACTCTGACTCGCCGACGGCGTCACATCGGCCAGTGGCTCAATACCTGGTTGGACGGTGTCTGTGCGGGAAGTCGTTGACGCATGGAGATCCCGCGGACCTTGGTGCTGACCGGGCACTTCCCTCCCGAACCCGGTGGCGTGCAGACGTTCACGTGGGAGCTGGTGCGGCGGCTGCCGGCGGAGCGGGTGGTCGTGGTGGCGCCGGCGCGGGAAGGGGCGGCGGAGTTCGACGCGGGGCTGGACTTCCCCGTGGTGCGCAGGCACGGGTACCTGCTGTTCCGGGGGCTGCGGCGGCTGGTGGCCCGGCACCGGATCGAGGCCGGGTGGATCACGGCGGCGGCGCCGTTCGGGATGTACGCGCCGCTGGTGCGGGCCGCGGGGGTGCGGTGGCTGGTCGGGTCCGCGCACGGGCAGGAGCTCGGCTGGTTCCGGGCGCCGCCGACGCGGGCGGCGCTGCGCGCGGCCGTCCGGTCGTTCGACGTGCTGACCCACCTGTGCGAGGCGACGCTGCCGGAGGTCGCGGGCGCGGTCGGGGACCGGACGCGGCTGGTGCGGCTCGCGGGCGCGGTCGACACGGTGCGGTTCCGGCCCGGACTGGACGGGTCGGCGGTGCGGCGGCGGCACGGGCTCGGCGGCGGACCGGTGGTGCTGAGCGTGGCCCGGCTCGTCCGGCGCAAGGGCCACGACATGCTGATCCGCGCGTGGGGCGACGTGGTGCGGCGGCGGCCGGACGCGCGGCTGGTGATCGTCGGGGACGGCCCGATGCGGCACCGGCTGCAGGAGATGGCGGACCGGTCGGCGCCGGGCACGGTCACGCTGGCGGGCCCGGTGTCCGCCGCCGACCTGCCCCGCTACTACGCGGCGGCCGAGGTGTTCACGCTGCCGTGCCGCGACGACCGGCGGGGGCTGCAGACCGAGGGGCTCGGCCTGTCGGTGCTGGAGGCGTCGGCGGCGGGCCTGCCGGTCGTGGTCGGCCGGTCCGGCGGCAGTTCCGCGTCGCTGATCGACGGGCGGACGGGCGTCCTGGTGGACGCGACCCGCCCGGACGAGCTGGCGCTGACCCTGCACCGGCTGCTGGCCGCCCCGGAGCGGTCCGCCGCGATGGGCGCGGCCGGGCGCGCGTGGACCTGCGAGAACTGGAGCTGGGACACGGCCGCCGCGCGGCTCGCCGCCCTGCTGTCGGGCTCCGCTCACCCGGACTCGACGTCGCGCCGCGCAAGTCCGGGGATGGAGCCCGCATGGGACTCAAGGAGCAACTGAGCCGCCGGGACTTCCGGCGGCTCATCCTCGGTCAGACGGTCTCCTCGTTCGGCGACTGGATGGGCACGCTCGCGCTGATGTACTTCGTCCTGGAGCTGAGCGGCTCCACGACGGCGGTGGGCGGGGTCCTGGTGCTGCGGCTGCTGCCGTCCGCGGTGGGCGCGCCGGTGGCGGCGCGGGTGGTGACGCGGTGGCGGCGGCGCAGCGTGATGCTGTGGTCGGACATGATCCGGACGGGCATGGCGCTGGCCCTGCCGATCGTGCCGTGGCTTGTGTGGGTGTACGTGTGGGCGTTCCTCATCGAGGTCGTGGGGTTGATGTTCCTGCCCGCCAGGGACGCGGCGATCCCGTTCCTCATCGAGGACGAGGAGGACGAGCACGACACCGGGACGCTGGAGCTCGCCAACGGCATCACGATGGCGACGTCCTACGGGATGATCCCGCTGGGCGCGGGCGCGTTCGGGCTGCTGCTGTGGCTGTCGAACATGGCCGGCTGGGAGGGCCACTGGCGGTACGTGGTCGTCTTCTGGCTGAACGCCGTGACCTACCTCGTGTCGTACTTCATGATCCGGTCGATCCCCGACCTCGGCCCCGGCCCGGTCGAGAGGGCGGAGATGGAGCACACCGAGAAGGAGGCGCAGGGCGGCTTCTTCCGGGCGCTGCGGCTGCCGGTGGTGCGCGGCGTCCTGCCGGGGGTGGCGGTGGTCGCGCTCGGGCTGGGCGCGCTGTTCTCGCTCGGCGTGGTGTTCGTGAAGAACACGCTGAACGCGGGCGCGGTCGGGTTCGGGGCGCTGGTGGTGCTGTTCGGCGTGGGCGCCCTCGCGGGGCTGCTGCTGATCCACCGCAAGGCGGGCAGCTTGATGACGCAGGTCCGGATCGGGACGGCCGCGCAGGGCACCGTGATCGCGCTGATGGGCGGGCTGGGGTCGATCACGTGGTCGTTCATCGGGGCGGTCGTGTTCGGCGCCGCCGCGACGAGCGCCCTGGTGGGCGGCATCACCTACCTCCAGGAGTCGCTCAGCGGGGTGGAGCGCAACCTGGCGCTGACCGCGTTCCACGCGGTGCTGCGGTTCGGGCTGGCGCTCGCGGCGCTGCTGTCGGGCGGTGCCGCCGACCTCCTGAAGGAGGCCGGCGCATCACCGCTCGGCCTGGCGCCGGGCCAGTTCGTGCTGGCGGCGTCCGGCCTGGTCGTGCTGGCGGGCACGTTCCTGATCCGCGCACCGGGCGCGCGGGAGATGTCCCCTACCGGAGAGGCGCGGGCTCGGCATCATTCGTGACCGGGACGGCGGCGGCCTCGGCGGCGGGCCGGACATGCACCTCCGCGCCCGGCTCCGCCGCCAGCCGCCGGGCGGCGTCCCTGGTCAGCTGCGCCCAGGAGACGTCCTCCCCACCCGACCCGCCCGGCCCGCCCGGCCCGTGCACCCGGAACTCGACCCGCACCTCGAAGCCGAGCCGCACCACCCGCGTGACCACGGCCGGGAGGGTGCCGGGCCCCGGCTCGGCGGTGACCTCCACGTCGTGGGGACGCAGCAGCCGGCCGCCGATCTCGGTGACCGGCCCGAGGAAGCGCATCACGAACGGGCTGGCGGGGTTGTCGTAGATCTCGCCGGGCGGCCCGACCTGCTGGACGGCGCCGTCGGCGAGCACCACGATCGAGTCGGCGACCTCGATCGCCTCCTCCTGGTCGTGGGTGACGAACACGGTCGTGACGTGCACCTCGTCGTGGAGGCGGCGCAGCCAGGCCCGCAGCTCCTTGCGGACCTGGGCGTCGAGCGCGCCGAACGGCTCGTCCAGCAGCAGCACCTCGGGGTCGACGGCGAGGGCCCGGGCGAGGGCCATCCGCTGCCGCTGCCCGCCCGACAGCTGCGCCGGGTACCGCTTGGCGAACTGGTCGAGGTGGACGAGGTCGAGGAGCTCCCCGACCCGCCGCCGGATCTCGGCCTTGGGCCGCTTGCGGATCTTCAGGCCGAACGCGACGTTGTCGAACACCGTCAGGTGCTTGAACGCGGCGTAGTGCTGGAACACGAACCCGACGCCGCGGCGCTGCGGCGGCGTCGACGTCGCGTCCCGGCCGGAGATCAGCACCCGCCCCGAGTCGGGCGTCTCCAGGCCCGCGATGACGCGGAGCAGGGTCGACTTGCCGCCGCCGCTCGGGCCGAGCAGCGCGGTCAGCGAACCGGACGCGATGCCGACCGAGACGTCGCGCAGCACCGGCGCGTCCCCGAACGACTTGTTCACATCGCGGATCTCGATCGCCATCAGGTTCCGTCCTCGGGTCGCAAGAGCCGGGTCGCCAGCAGGCTGGCGACCGCGATCGCCGCCAGCGCGAGCGCCGCGGCGTACGAGGCGTGCACGTCGAAGTTCTCGAAGCGCTCCTCGACGAACAGGGTCAGGGTCTGGGTGTGGTCGACCGTCCGGCCGGACACGACGGCCACCGCGCCGTACTCGCCGAGCGCGCGGGCCAGCGAGAGGACGATGCCGTAGCCGAGGGCGGCGCGGATGCCGGGCAGGGTGATGCGGCGGAACGTCTGCCAGCCGCCCGCGCCGAGGGTCCGCGCGGCCTGCTCCTGCTCGTCGCCGAGTTCCTCCAGGACGGGCACGATGGCCCGCACCACCAGCGGCAGGCAGACGAACACCGTGGCCAGCACCATCCCCGGCGTGGAGAAGATGATCTGGATGCCGCGGCCCTCCAGCCAGCCGCCCACCGGGGTGAACGCGCCGTACACCAGGACCAGCGCCAGCCCGACCACGACCGGGGAGACCGACAGCGGCAGGTCGATCAGCGCGCCGAACAGCCGCTTGCCGGGGAAGCTGTGCCGGACGAGCAGCAGCGCGGTCAGCACCCCGAACAGCGTGTTCAGGACGATGGCCCACCCGGCGACCACGGCCGTGACCTGGAAGGCGTGCAGGGCCGAGTGGGTCGTCAGCGCGTCGAAGAACGCGCCGAGGCCGTCGTCGAACGTCCGCCAGGCGATCAGCCCGACCGGCACGATCAGCAGCAGGGCGAGGTAGGCCAGCACGGTGAAGCGCAGCGCGTACTTAGCCATGGCGGGCTCCCCAGCGGCGGACGAGGTCGATCGCGAGCAGGAACACCAGCGACAGCACGAGCAGCGCGGTCGAGGTCGCCGCCGCGGCGGCGGTGTTGTCGCTCTCGATCTGGCCGAAGATGTGCACGGCGGCGACCTGCGTCTTGAAGGGGACGTTCCCGGAGATCAGCACCGTCGACCCGAACTCGGAGATGGCGCGGGTGAAGGCCAGCGCCGTCCCGGTCAGCATCGCCGGGACCAGGTTCGGCAGGATGATCCGCCGGAAGATCGTCCAGTTGCCGGCGCCGAGCGACGCGGCGGCCTGCTCCATCTCCCGGTCCAGTTCCAGCAGCACCGGCTGGACGGTCCGCACCACGAACGGCAGCGTCACGAACAGCAGCGCGACGACGACTCCCGCGCGGGTGTAGGCGAGCGAGACGCCGAGCGGGCTGTCGGTCCCGTACAGGGTCAGCAGGACGAGGCCCGCGACGATGGTCGGCAGCGCGAACGGCAGGTCGATCACCAGGTCGACCAGGCTCTTGCCGGGGAAGGAGTCGCGGACGAGCACCCAGGCGATCAGCGTGCCCATGACCAGGTTGATCAGCGCCACCACCAGCGAGGCGGCGACGGTCAGCTTCAGCGCCGCCCACGCGTCCGGGGTGGTGATCGCGTCCCAGAACGCGGCGGGGCCCTGCGAGGTCCCCTTCCACAGCACCGCGCCGAGCGGGATCAGCACCACCGCGCTCAGGAAGATCGTCGCCGTGCCCACGCCGACCGCCGTGCCGCCCCAGGAGGGCGGGGTGATCCGGCGGCCGGGCGCGGGAGCGGCCTTCTCGATCGTCGTGGTCAAGGACCTAGCCCTCCACCGAGACGCCGATGCCCTTCTCGACATCGGCCATGATGCTGCCCTTCGGGTCGAAGAACTCCTTCTTCACCTTCGGCCAGCCGCCGAGGTCGGCGATGGTGAAGAGCCCGGCCGGGGCCGGGAACTTCTCCGCGCCCGGGACGCCGTCCGCGACGGGCCGGTACCCGTTCTGGACGAAGATCTCCTGCGCCTTCTTGCCGTGCAGGAACTTCAGGAACGCCCGCGCCTCCGCCGGATGCGCGCTCTTCTTCGTCACCGCGACCGGGTTCTCGATCAGGATGGTCGCGTCGGGAACCGTGTAGTCGAGCGGCTGGTCGTTCTGCCGCGCGAAGATCGCCTCGTTCTCGTAGGCGAGCAGCACGTCGCCCTTGCCGCCCGCGAAGGTCTGCAGCGACTTGCGGGCGCTGGAGTCCTGCACGGGGACGTTCTTGAACAGCGCGTGCAGGTAGGCGGTACCGGCGGCCTTGTCGGCGCCCTTGGCCGCCTTGGCGCCGTACCCGGCCATGATGTTCCACTGCGCCCCGCCGGAGGTGAACGGGTTCGGCGTGATGACCTGGACGCCGGGCTTGACCAGGTCGTCCCAGGACTTGATGTTCTTCGGGTTCCCCTTCCGGGTGGCCAGCACGACGACCGAGTCGGTGACCATCCCCTTCTCCGGCCCGCTGTTCCAGTCGGCGCCGACCAGGCCGGCGTCCACCAGCCGGGTCATGTCGGGCTCCAGGGAGAACGCGACGATGTCGGCCTTGAGGCCGGACGCCACCGCCCGGCTCTGCTCGCCGGACGCGCCGAACGACTTGGTGAACGTGACGCCCTTGCCCTCCGGCGTCCTCTGGTACTCCTTGATGATCGCCTCGTACGCGGCCTGGGGCGTGGAGTAGGCCACCAGCGAGAGCCGCACCTTCCCGCCCGCGTCTGCCGACCCCCCGCAGGCGGCCGCCCCCAGGGCGACGGCGGCCAGCCCCAGTACGGCCCCTGTCTTGCGCACGCGCATCGATCTCCACCTTTTCCTACATGTTTGGTCGAGTAAGCATGTTATATCGGGGCGCCGCCGTCAAGACGTATCCGTGCGCCAGCGGGTGAACCGGCGCTCCAGCAGGACGAGGACGTAGTTGAACGCCAGCCCGAGCGCCGAGATGGCGAGGATTCCCGCGTACATGTCGGTGATCGCGAAGTTCTGCTGCGCGGAGCCGATCAGGAAGCCGAGGCCCTCCTTGGCGCCGACCATCTCCGCGACGATCATCACCAGCACCGAGATCCCGCCGGCCAGCCGGACGCCGGTGAACACCGACGGCACCGCGGCGGGCAGGACCACCTTCTGGAAGACGCGCACGGCGGGCAGCCCGAGCGACCGCGCGGACTTGACCAGCGTCGCGTCCACCGTCCGGACCGCGCTGATCGTGTTCAGCAGGATCGGCCACGTGCACGCGTACAGGACGATCGCGATCTTCGACGTCTCGCCGATGCCGAGGACCAGGATGAAGACCGGCAGCAGCGCGATCGCGGCGGTGTTGCGGAACAGCTCCAGCAGCGGGTTCAGCAGGTCCGCGACCGGCCGGTACCAGCCGATCAGCAGGCCGAGCGGCACCGCGAGGACGATCGCCAGCCCGAACCCCGACAGGGCGCGGACCAGGCTGGCCTCGGTGTCGCTCCACAACCGGCCGCTTTCGGCCAGGTCCAACAGGGCGGGCAGGACCTCCGACACCGGCGGCAGGAAGACCGGGTCGACGAGCTGCGCGCGGGGAGCCAGCTCCCAGACGGCGAAGAACACGGTGATCGCGATCGTCCGCCGGAACGCGACGGCGGCGAGCGCGGCGGCGCGGCGCCGCTTCGCCGGGGGCGCCGCGGCCCTGATCTCGGTGCCGGTCCCGGCGCCGGTCCCGGTGGGTGCGGGGGCTTCCACGGTGCTAGCCACGGGCGGCCGCCTCCTCGCGGGGCGCCGGTACGGCCGGCCGCTGCGCCGCCCGCACTTCGTCCTTCGGCAGCTCGTCCTTCAGCAGCGACCAGACCCGGTGGCGGTGCTCGGCGAACGCGGGGCTGGAGCGGAGGTCCTCCCGCTCGTCGCGGGGGCCGAGGTCGATGTCGACGATCTCCTTCACCCGGCCGGGCCGCGAGGTCAGCACCGCCACCCGTCCGCCGAGGTAGACGGCCTCGTCGATGCCGTGGGTGATGAACACGACGGTCTTGCCGGTCGTCGCCCAGATGCGCAGCAGTTCGTCCTGGAGGGTGTCGCGGGTCTGCGCGTCGAGCGCGGCGAACGGCTCGTCCATGAGCAGGACGCCGGGGTCGTGGGCGAGGCTGCGGGCGATCGCGACGCGCTGCTTCATGCCGCCGGACAGCTCGTGCGGGTAGCGGTCCTCGAAGCCGGAGAGGCCGACGAGGTCCAGGTGGTGCCGGGCGATCTCGGTCCGCTCGCGGCGCCGCAGCCCCTTGGCCTCCAGCCCGAACTCCACGTTGCGGAGCGCCGTCCGCCACGGGAGCAGCGCGTACTGCTGGAAGACGACGGCCCGGTCGAGGGCCGGCCCGGTCACCTCCACGCCGTCGATCGCGACGCGTCCGGCGGTCGGCCGGGCCAGCCCGCCGATCAGGTCGAGCAGGGTCGACTTGCCGCAGCCGGACGGCCCGACCACGACGAGGAACTCGCCCTCGGCCACGTCCAGGTCGATGCCGCTGAGCGCGGTGAAGACGCCGCCGCCCCGGACCGGGAACGTCTTGCCGACGCCCGTGAGACTGATCTTCGCGTTCTGCGCGGTCATCGCGGGGCTCCTCCGTTCGCGTACGGGTTGAACTCGTTCGTGTAGAGGTCCCGGGGCCCGACCTTCACGTCCTTGATCTGGCCGACGTCCTTGAGCCAGCCGCTCCAGGTCGCGAACTCCCGGTCGGTCATCAGGCCGCCCCGGCCGGCGACGCCCCAGGACTTCCAGTACCGCAGCGCGTCGGGGCCCTCGTTCCGGCCGCGCGCCGTGAGGATCCTCGTCTGCCTCTCGATGACCTCCTCGCGCGGCGTGGCCCGCGACCACTCGATGGCCTTGGCGACCCCGGCGGTGAAGGCCCGCACGGTGTCGGGGTTCCGCTCGATGAAGTCGTCGCGGAAGACGTAGGAGCCGGCGGTGAAGGCGCCGAGGAAGTCGTAGTCGCGGAACACCCGGCGGACCCCGCCGGCGGCGACCGCCTTGTCCTGGAAGATCCCGGTGAGCGCGGCGACGTCGATCTGCCCCTGGCGCAGCGACTGCTCCAGGGAGACCGGCGGCACGGCGAGGGCCTCGACCTTCGCGACGTCGCCGGCGCCGAGCCCGTTGCGCCGCAGGTAGAGGTCCAGGACGGCCTGCGCGTGGCCGCCGAGCGTGTTCATGCCGATCTTCTTGCCGACGAGGTCGCGCGGCCCCTTGACCGGGCTGCCGTCCAGGACGAAGAAGCCGGTGTAGCTCACCGGGTCGGTGCCGTAGTAGCCGATGACGGACGTCAGCGGCGCGCCGGCCTCCTGCAGCTTGACCGAGGCGCCGTTGAAGGCGCCGCCGAACGCGACCTGGCCGGTGGCGGCGGTCTGGACGTCCTGCGGGCCGCTGGAGGTGTTGCCCACCCACTCCAGCCGGACGTCGCCGAGGTAGCCGAGGTCCTGGGCGAGTTCCGGCAGCGTCACCTGCCCCGTCCAGCCCTGGTAGCGCAGCGTGCTCGTCCGCGCCGGCCCGCCGCCGGCCGCGCGGCCGCAGGACGCGGCGAGCGGCACGGCCGCCGCCGACACCGCGACCGCCGAGAGGAACCTCCGCCTCGACGGTGCGGCCGCGATCGATCCGGTCTTCTGTCTGGTCATGCCCTTCGCGCTCAACGCGATCTCCCTGGGTCGGTGGTCTGGATGCCGGGTCGGATCACGGGCGACAGAGCGCGCTGGCCTGGCGCCTGAGGTCGACGTGCAGGCGCGCGACGAGCGGGTGGGGGGAGGACACACCCCGGACTATGCCGCCTATTTCCTACTAAGTCAATCGGAATAGTTGCCTTTTGGACGCGGCCGTGGTTCGCTACGAGTCGGCGCGGCCCTTCGCGTCCGTTCCCCGAACCCCGTCCGTCCCCCGAGAGAGGTGGGCAGCATGCCCGAGTTCGACATCCGCAGGATCGGCGGCCGCATCGGCGCGGAGGTCGTCGGCGTCGACGTCCGCGACCTGACCGGCGCCGTCTTCCGCGAGATCCAGGACGCCCTGCTGGATCACAAGGTCCTGGGCTTCCGCGGCCAGGACCTGACCGACGACGACCAGATCGCCTTCGCCGCCCGGTTCGGCGAGCTCACCGGCGCGCACCCGACCGTCCCGGCGATCGACGGCAGGCGGGAGATCCTGCCGGTCGACGGCGAGTCGGGGCGCGCAAACCACTGGCACACCGACGTCACCTTCGTACAGACCCCGCCGCAGATCAGCACGCTGCGCAGCCTCGTCATCCCGCCCTACGGCGGGCACACGCTGGTCGCCAACGCCGGCGCCGCCTACCGGGACCTGCCGGACGAACTGCGCGCCCTGGCCGACCGGCTCTGGGCCGTGCACACCAACGACTACGACTACGTGAAGCCGCCGAACAGCGGGGCCGACCCGGCGAAGGCGGCCGAGCACCGCAGGGCGTTCGTGTCACGGACGTGGAAGACCGCGCACCCGGTCGTCCGCGTGCATCCGGAGTCGGGCGAGCGCACCCTGTTCATCGGCGGGTTCGCGCAGAGCATCGTCGGGCTGCCGCCGCGGGAGGGCCGCACGCTCCTCGACCTCTTCCAGCGGTACGTGACCCGGCCGGAGAACATCCTGCGCTGGGCGTGGGCGCCGGGCGACCTCATCGTGTTCGACAACCGGATCACCCAGCACTACGCGTCCGACGACTACGGCGACCTGCCGCGGCTGCTGCACCGCGTCACCGTCGCCGGCGGCGTCCCGGTCGGCGTGGACGGCCGGGAGAGCTACCGCGTCGAGGGCGACGACGCCTCGCACTACACGCCGTCCGCGGCCTGAGACCGAACCGTCCGCAGACCAGGGCCCGGGGATGGGGTGACCCCGGGCCCTGCCGGCGTCAGAGCTTCGGCAGCATGCACATGGCGTCGAGGCCGAGGACGTGGTTGAGCCGGCCGAACGCCAGCCACGAGCCGATGCACATGCTCAGCTCCACGATCTCGGCCTGCGTGTAGTGGGCCGTCATCCGGTCCCAGAACTCCTCGTCCAGGCCGTGGTGGTCGAGGGCGTACCGCTCGGCGTACTCGGCGGCGAGGCGGGTGCGGTCGTCGAAGCGGTCGGTCGTGCGCCACTCGGTGACCGCGTCCGCGAACTCCTCCTCGACCTTCTCGCCGTCGCGGTCCGTCCGCCAGTCGAGGCAGAACAGGCACCCGTTGATCTGCGCGATGCGCAGGCGGGCCGCCTCGAACTCGCGGAGCCCCAGCGTCGTGTGCGCGTACACGGCGAGCGACAGGTTCGACGCGGCCGGGCCGATGCCGGGCACCATCTCGCCCCACGCGTACTGGATCGGGTCCTTGCCCTCGGGGATGTCGAGGTTCATCGGGCGTTCCTCCCGAGCTTGCCCACGGCGGGACGCAGCGGGACGTCGAGCGCGTCGTAGAGTCCGGGGTCGGCGTCCACGAGCCAGTCGATGGCGCCGACGAGGCGCCCGACCGCGGTGGCGTTGCCGCCCGCCGCGCGGTTGCCGTGCTCGTCGGTGGCCTCGACCGTGACCTCGATGCGCGGGTCGCCCTCGATGATGACGCGGTGGGCGCCGTCGCCGTCCGGCGGCGTCGGCCAGTCGGGCGCGCAGGACGCGTGGATGCGGGTGACGTGCTCCACCACGATGCGCGGCTCGCCCCCGACGATGCCCTGCACCTCGAACCGCACCGCGCCCTGGGTGCCCTTCTCGAAGTCGCCCATGGCCGCGGTGGTGATGGTCTCGTCCAGCGGCCGCCGCTCCACGGTCTCGCGGACCTCGTCCAGCTCGACGCCGAGCGCCCGCGCCATCAGCCGGACCTGCCCGCCCCACACCATGGTCGGGACGGTCGCCGCGAGCATCGGCGGCTCGTAGTCCATGGGCTGGCCCATGCCGACCAGGTAGCGGACGGAGTCGGGCTGGTCGTAGGTGGTGTAGTCGAAGATCTCCTGGCAGCGGACGACGTCGACGACGCCGCCGAGCCCGCTGATCATCAGCGGCAGGACGTCGTTGCCCCAGCCCGGGTCGACGCCGGAGACGAACAGCGAGCCGCCGCCCTCGGCGACGGCGTCCAGCACCGCCTCCCGCATCTCGGGCGGGGCGTTGCGCTGGTCGTAGAGCGCGTACAGCGCGGGCGTCACGACGACGGCCCCGGCCCGGATCGCCCTCAGGATGTCGGCGAGGGCGTCGTCCGGGCGGATGTCGCCGGACGCCGCGTAGACCACGGCCTGCGGGCCGGTGCCGAGGACGGCGCCGATGTCGGTGGTCGCGGCCACGCCGAGGTCGCGGCCGAGGCCGGCGAGGTCGCCCGCGTCCCGTCCGGCCTTGCCCTCGTCGTGGACGATCACGCCGGTCAGTTCGAGTGCCGGATGGGCGTCGACGGCGCGCAGGGCCAGCCGGCCCACATTGCCCGTGCCCCAGACGATCGCGGAGATCATGCGCGGAATGTAACAAAGCCCCGCCGGAAAGCCAAGCAAGCACTTGGTTCACAGCCCGTGACCTGGCAACACGCGTGCGTAATGGTTCGTAAGTTACTTTTGCGTAGCTAGTGACTTCCCTCGCCCGCCGATATAGAACCTGTTCCAATCTCTGCGAGAGTGAGGGAGGTCACATGACCGACTCTGCCATGCCCATGGGGAGACCCGGCGGCGTGTCACGGCGCGGTTTCATTGTTGGAACCGGTTCCATTCTGGGTCTCGGGCTGCTCGGCGGCACCGCCGCGTCCACCGCCCGGGCCGCCGGCCCGATCGGCGACGGCGCGCACGTCCCGGCCCTGATCATCGGCACCGGGTACGGCGGCTCCGTCGCCGCGCTCCGGCTCGCCCAGGCCGGCGTCGACGTGCACATGGTCGAGATGGGCCAGGCGTGGGACACGCCCGGCTCGGACGGCAAGATCTTCGCCAACACCCGGTCGCCCGACTACCGGTCCTTCTGGCTGCGGACCCGGACCAAGCAGCCGCTCAGCAACTTCCTCGGCTTCCCGATCGACAAGGACGTCCCCCGCTACACCGGGATCCTGGACGCCGAGGACTTCGCCGGCATCACCGTCTACCAGGGGCGCGGCGTCGGCGGCGGCTCGCTCGTCAACGGCGGCATGGCGGTCACGCCGAAGCGCTCGCGGTTCAGCGGCGTCCTGCCGTCGGTGAACGCCGACGAGATGTACGGCAAGTACTACCCGCGCGCCAACGCCGGCCTCGGCGTCAACGAGATCGACCGGGCCTGGTTCGACTCGACCGACTGCTACCAGTACGCGCGGGTCGGACGGAAGCAGGCGGGGCGCTCCGGGTTCGAGTGGGTGTACGTCCCGAACGTCTACGACTTCGACTACATGGAGCGGGAGGCGGCCAACACGGTGCCGCGGTCGGCGCTCGCGGCGGAGATCCTCTACGGCAACAACTACGGCAAGAAGTCGCTGCAGCAGACCTACCTCGCGCAGGCCAAGGCGACCGGCAAGGTCTCGATCTCACCGCTGCACCGGGTGACGTCGGTGTCGCCCGCGGCCGCCGGCGGCTACACGGTCTCGATCGAGACGCTCAACACCTCCGGCGACGTCACCGGGACGAAGACCGTGCGGGCCGACCGGGTGTTCTTCGCGGCCGGCAGCGTCGGCACCAGCAAGCTGCTGGTCAAGCTGAAGTCGACCGGCGCCCTGCCGAACCTGAACGGCGAGGTCGGCAAGGGCTGGGGCGACAACGGCAACGTCATGTGCGGCCGCGCCAACCACATCTGGGACCCGACCGGCAGCCTCCAGTCGTCCATCCCGACCGGCGGCATCGACAACTGGGACGCCGGCGGGGCGTTCGCCGAGGTCGCGCCGCTGCCCACCGGGATCGAGACGTGGGCCTCGTTCTACCTGTCGATCACCAACACCCCGCACCGGGCCGAGTTCTCCTGGAACGCCGCGGCGGGCCGGGTCGACCTGAACTGGCAGACGGCCTGGAAGCAGACCAGCATCGACATGGCCAAGTCGATCTTCGACAAGATCAACGCGAAGGAGGGGACGATCTACCGGACCGACCTCTTCGGCGCCTACAAGATCTGGGGCGACCACCTCACCTACCACCCGCTCGGCGGCGCCGTCCTGAACAAGGCCACCGACAACTACGGCCGGCTGCGCGGCTACTCCGGCCTCTACGCCATCGACGGCTCGCTCATCCCGGGCAACACCAGCGTCAACCCGTTCGTGACGATCACCGCGCTCGCCGAGCGCAACATCGAGAACATCATCAACACCGACCTGTAGCGGCGCGCTGACGGTATCCGGCCACGGGCGCGTGTGGCCGGACTTTCATCCCGTCCGGTTCAGGACGGGCACGGGTCGAACAGCCGCCGCGTCCCCGTCCCGGCCGCGTACGCCGCCGGGTCGCTGAACCGGCATCCGTAGTCGGCACGCGCGACCGCCCCCGGGTCCGTCGTCACGTCGCCCGCCGGGCGCCTGCCGGTGCCGATCCAGCGCACCAGGTCGTCCCAGGCCGTCCCCGCCTCGGTCGCGGAGAACTCGCAGTGCTGCGCGGTCCGGACCGCCCGCTGGACGAGCAGCCGCGACCGGTGGTTCCGCGCCACCTCGGACGCGTAGACCTGCTCCATCGAGAACGGGACGAACATGTCCCCGAGCCCGTGCAGGCTGAGCACCGGCACGTGCGGGCGCCCGTTGACGCGCGGCACCTGCGACAGCCGGTTCGACAGCCGCGCCGGCAGGTTCTCGGCCGGCACCCGCTGGACGGTCGCGTTGACGTCCACCGGCTCGTCCGGCCGGTACCGGGTGAACAGGTTCGTGGCGAGCTGCCCCGGTTCCTCCGCCAGGGTCGCGCCCGGCGTGGACGGGGTGGCCAGCGTGAACGGGAAGTCCTTCCAGAGGGCGAACGACTGCACGGCCCCGGGACGCGTCCCGCCCGTCCGGTCGATGACGATCGACCGGAACTGCCTGCCGCGCGCGGTGGTCGTGTCCGGTCCGCCGGGCCGCAGCGCGGTCAGCCCGAGCGCGGCCTCGATCTTCGGGACAGTCACGGTCGCGTAGTCGTCCGTCACCGGGTACTCGCGGACGCCGGACAGGTCCTGCGCGACCACGTTGTAGTCGAGGAAGAAGTCGAACAGCTCGGCGTCGCCGAGCACCCCGCACATCGGCAGCGCGCCGTCGTAGTAACCGGGGAACTGCTCGAGCGAGCGCCCGATGATGTGACCGCCCATCGACACGCCGACGATGATGCGCTGCCTCGGCCGTCCCACCTTGTCGGCGAACAGTTCGGCGAGGTCGCGCGTGCTCAGCACCCCGGCCCGGACGTCGTAGCCGTTGGCGTAGTAGGACGACGCCGCCCACGCGTACCCCTGGTCGAGCAGCCGCTGCCGCAGCCCGAACGGCGGCGGCCCGACCGTCAGCACGAACCCCTGCCCGGCGTAGCCGTGCGCGTAGAGCGCGAGCTTGCCGTTCCAGTGCGGCGGCACCTCGATGTCGTACGCCGCGTGGCGGTGGACGCCCTGCAGCACCCGCGACGGCTCCCCGCGCACCTGGACGGGCGCGAGCACCGGATTGTCGATCGTGTATCCGGGTAGCGGCTGGTCATCGGGGGTTTGGCCGGCCTGGGCCGGGCCTGCGGGGACCAGCGCGGCCAGGACGGCCGCGGCGAGGACGGTGAGGGCTCGGATGCGCATGGTGCTCCTCTGGCCGGCGCGCACTGCCTACCGGCGCATTACATACCGTCCGGTCGGTTTGTGGAATGCCGGAGACCGGATCCGGTCTCGTCCGGGGACGGCGCCCGGTTGCGCCGGACGCCCCCGGGTAGGTGCGGGTCCGGACGAATCAGCCGGGGGAGATCGTGGATTCGGATGAGCATTCTCGGCATGGCCATCGCGGTGGTGGCCGCGGGCTTCATCGGGCTCGGCTTCGTGGCGCAGCAGCACGCCGCGTTCCGGGAGCCGCTGGAGGAGATCCTGCATCCGCGGCTGCTGCTGGACCTGCTGCGCAGCCGGCTGTGGCTGACCGGCATCGCCTCGATGATCACCGGTCAGATCATCTTCGCGTTCGCGCTGAACATGGCCGACGTCGCCGAGGTCACGCCGGTGCTCACCGTCAACCTCATCTTCGCGCTGTTCGCCGCGCACGTGATCTACCGGGAGCGGCTCGGCCGCAACGAGTGGCTCGGGGCGCTGCTGCTGACCGGCGGCGTCGCGCTGTTCCTCGGGATCGGGGTGCCGCACGGCGGGTCCCTGCCCGGGGTGCACTCGCCGCGCTGGCTCGCGGGCGGGGCCGTGCTCGCCCTCGTCGTGCTGTGCGCGGCCGGCGGCCTGCACCGGGACCTGCGCGTCCGCGCGATGCTGCTGGCGTGCGGCGCCGGGCTGCTCTACGGGCTCCAGGACACCCTGACCCGCAGCGTCCTGCTGGTCTCCGACGACGGCTTCTCCCGCATCCTCGTCACCTGGCAGCCGTACGGCCTGGTCTTCATCGGGGCGCTCGGGCTGCTGTTCGCGCAGAGCGCCTTCGACGCGGCGCCGCTGCGGATCTCGCTGCCCGCCACCACCGCGGCCGAGCCGCTCACCGGCATCGCGCTCAGCATCGTGATCTTCGGGGAGCGGGTGCGGCTGGAGATCTCCGACCTCGCCCTGGAGTCGCTCGGGCTCGCCGCGATGGTCGGCGGCATCATCGTCCTCGGCCGGTCGCCCTACCTCGGCAAACCCGGCGAGCGCGCGGCCGCGCCGCCTGACGGGGTGGAGGCCCGATGATCCCCGTCGTCCTCGCGCTGCTCGCCGGCGCGTCCAACGCGCTCGCGTCCGTGCTGCAGCGGCGGGTGGCCAAGGCGGCGCCCGACGCGGACGCCTTCAAGCCCGCGCTCATCCTGGACCTGCTGCGCAGCCCGATGTGGCTCGGCGGCATCGGCGCGCTCATCGCCGCCTTCGTGCTCCAGGCGGCGGCGCTGTCGATGGCGGGGCTGTCGCTCGTCCAGCCGCTGCTCGCCGTCGAACTGCCGTTCACCATGATCCTCATCGCGCTGCTGCCGCCGCGCGGGCTGCACCGGGTGCCGTGGAACGCCGTCATCCTGCTCACCGCGGGGCTGGCGGTCCTGCTGTTCGCGCTCTCGCCCGACGAGGGCTACCACGTGCCGAGCACCGCCGCCTGGATCATCGCGACGGTCGGCACGGTCGGCTGCGTCGCCGGCCTCATCGCGCTGGCCTGGGTCGTCCCCGGGCCCGTCCGCGCCATCCTGCTGGGCGTCTCCACGTCGGTCGGGTTCGCGCTGACGGCCGCGTTCATGAACACCGCGACGCGCAAGTTCGAGCGCGGCATCGCCCTCGCCTTCACGTCCTGGCAGATCTACGCGATGGCCCTCGCCGGGCTCGCCAGCCTCTTCCTGCTGCAGAACGCGCTGCAGAGCGGCAGCCTCGTCGCCGTGCAGCCCGCCCTGACCATCTCCGACCCCGTCGCCAGCATCATCCTCGGGGTCTACCTGTTCGGCGAGGACGTCCAGGGCGGGCCGTGGGTCGTCCTGGAGGCCGCCGGCATGGGGCTGATCCTCCTCGGCAGCATCGGCATCGCCCGATCCCCGCTGCTGCACGAGGAGCACGACGTCAGCCGAGCGCGGCCCGGATGACCCGCTCGGCGGGGACGGCGTCGAACAGCGCGGCGACCCGGCGGGCCCGCGCCTCCCGCACCGGCTCGTCCTTCAGCCGGTCCAGCGCCTCGATCAGCTCGCCGGGCGAGCGGGCGTAGCAGCTCAGGCCGTCGCGGGCCATCGCCGCGGCGCCGTCGCGGCCGTGCCCGGGGATCGGCCGGTAGGACACCACCGGCAGCCCGCACGCGAACGCCTCCCGGCAGGTCAGCCCCGCCGCGTTGTCGATCAGCGCGTAGGCGCCCGCCATCAGCTCCGCCATGTCGTCCCGCCAGCCGAGCGCGGGCCCGTAGACCCGCTCCCGCAGCCGCTCGTTCCGCCCGCACAGCACCACCGGCACGTACCGGCCGGACGCGGCGAGGCCCTGCGCCGTCTCCACGACCCGCCCGACGCCCCAGGCGCCCGCCGAGATCAGCACGATCCTGTCGCCCGGCCGCGCCCCGGTCTCCGCCCGCAGCCGGTCGCTCGCGCGGCGCGCCCGGCGGAACTCGCGGCGCACCACGGGCGCGTACACGCCGGCGTGGCGGCCCGTCCGCTCCATCACCGTCCGCGCGGCCCGCTCGTCCGGGCACAGGTAGCGGTCGTTGCCCGCGTGCAGCCACATCCGGTGGACGGCGAAGTCGGTGACCAGCACCAGCGACGGCACGGTCAGCCTTCCCGAGTCGCGCAGCCGCCCGGCCGCCTGCGCCGCGAGGTGGAACGTCGACACGACCGCGTCGGGCGGCAGCTCCCGGATCCGCGCGTCCAGCCGCCGCGCGATCAGCGCGGTGAGCGGCGACGCGGGCGGCGGGCGGCGGGACACGAAGAACGCCCGGTAGATCCCCTCGTACAGCCAGGGCGCGGACCGGACCATCCCCTCGTACATCCGCCGCAGCCCCCGCCCGAGCCGCAGGGGCACGAGGTCGAGCACGTCCAGCACGGACGCCTCGACGTCCTTCGGCGCCATCCGCCGCGCCAGCTCGTCGGCGACCGCGTCATGCCCGGCGCCCATGCCCGCTGTCAGAATTAAGAGTCGTTTGCCCATGTGTTGAGATCCCCCCGGTGAAAATGTCTTCATGTCCCGCCGCGTGCCCGCCGCCCTGACCGCCGCCCTGCTGGGTCACGCCCTGCCCGCGGCGACCTGGCTGTCCCCGGTACGCCGGCTGACGCCCCGCATCGCCGGCCGCGGCGGCCCCCGCCACGTGGCGCTCACCCTCGACGACGGCCCCGACCCCTCGTCCACGCCCCTCTTCCTGGACGAGCTGGCCCGCCTCGACTGCCGCGCGACGTTCTTCGTCCTCGGCGCCATGCTGCGGCGCACCCCGTCGCTCGGCCGCCGCATCATCGCGGAAGGCCACGAGATCGCCGTGCACGGCTGGCACCACGACAACACGCTGACGACGCGTCCCGGCCGGGTGACGGGCGAGATCCGCGACACGGTGCACCTCGTGCAGGACGTGTGCGGCGTGACCCCGTCCTGGTACCGGCCGCCGTACGGGGCCTTGAGCACGGAGGCGTTGGTGGCCGCCCGCCGCAACGATTTGCGTCCGGTGTTGTGGACGGCTTGGGGGAAGGACTGGACGTCCTCCGCCACCCCGTCCTCCGTGCTGGAGACCCTCGCACCGGGCCTCAGGGGCGGCGCGACGCTCCTCCTGCACGACAGCGACGTCACCTCGGCACCCGGCGCATGGAAATCCACCCTGGGCGCCCTGCCCGAGGTCGTGCGGCGGTGCCGCGCGGCCGGCCTGGCCGTCGGCCCCCTGCGCGACCACGGAGTGCACCCGTAACGACCGCTGTCACACGGCTACTACTCCCCCGGCATCCGTCCTCTATGTGGCGCGACCAGGCGTTTCTGCATCCCCGGGAGGAGGCCGCCGGCGATCAGGGCGAGGCCGAGGACGGCGGCCGCGGCCGGGAGCGCGGTGGGGATGCCGAGGTAGGTCGTGATGCCGAGAATCCGGGACAGGCCCCAGGGCAGCAGAGCCATCTGGTCGTTCCAGACGGTGAGGGCGCGTTCCAGGCCGATGGCGGCGATCAGGGCTCCGAGCAGTGCGAGGGGCACGCCTATCTGGATCATTGTCGCGCCGGTCGCTTCTCGCCTGCGTAGGCCGTAGGCGTCGCGGAGCACCCGGTAGGCGACGACGAACGTCCAGCAGAAGGCGGCGAACGCGACCGTGATGTAGAGGAAGCGGAGGGTGGGCTCCGTCCAGAAGTCGTACCAGTACCGGCCGGGCCCGCGTCCGGCCAGCGGGACGAGGAGGATCAGCGTGCGTCCGAGCGCGACCCCGCCGATCGCGGCGCTGAGCGCGAACCTGTCGCGGCCGCGCATCAGCCGGCGCAGGACGAGGGCGAAGAGCAGCCAGGCACCGAGCACCAGGACCAGGTGGGCGGGCGCTGCGAACCAGTAGGCGCAACAACCCGCCCGTCCTCCTCCTTGGGCAGCACCTCAGCCCCCGACCGAATCCGGTCGGCAACCGCATAGAGCCCATTGGCGACACCACCGGCCGTAGCCGCCTCAAGCAGCAGCCCACCACCCCGACGCCGCAACCGAAACGCTTCTTCTTCCCGCCCGGACGGCGCGAGGAGCGAGTCGACCCGCGCAATGCGCAGCGCCGCGCCCTCCGCCTCCCCGGCCCCAACCTCGGGCTTCGGCAATCCCCGTCCGGCCAACGCCGACGCAACGGCCGCCGCCGCAAGCCGCTCCCGCCGCCGCTCCACGTCCGTCGCGCCCTTGGGCAGCAGGATCGCCCCGAGACGCGGCGGTTCGACCACCGGCGCGACCTTCGCCGCCATCGCCCGCTCAGACGGCACTGCAGCGGGCGCGACTTCGACCCTCAGCAGGGCCCCGACCTGCGACGCGACGACCGCACCAAGGACGAGCACCAGAACGCCCGCCACCAGATACCACCGCCGCACCCCGCCCGACCCCGCACCACCGCCCGACATGCGGCAAATCGTAGATCTAGCTCACCAAATGAGAGATCCGCTTCGTCATGAAGACGCTGTTCGGGTCGGGGCGGTAGTCGGCGAAGGGGGCGCAGTAGTCGAACCCGAACTTCTCGTAGAGCCGCCGCGCCGGGAGGAAGAAGTCGTCGGACCCCGTCTCCAGGCTCAGCCGGGCGAACCCCATCCGCTCGGCCTCGGCGATGACGTGCCCGAGCAGCCTCGACGCGATACCGCTCCGCGTGCGCGCCGGAGACGTGCGCATCGACTTCAGCTCGCCGTGGGCGGCGTCCAGCCTCTTGATCGCTCCGCAGCCCACGACGACCTCCCCGTCCATCACCGTCCAGAACGTGACGTCCGGGCTCCGCAGCGCGTCGAGGTCGAGCGCATGCTTGCTCTCCAGCGGCGTAACGGAACGCATCTGCCGGACGTGCTCAGCCAGGAACTCCGCGATCTCCGCCCCGGACAGGTCGTCAACGACGATTCTCATCTCACTCACCCACACAATTCTCCGCTGACGCCCCACACCGCTAGTCGCGCCCGGCATGTTGCCGGAGTGTGATAGTGACGTTACTGACGGTGTTGGTTTTTGTGCTGGGCATTCTCTTTAGAACCCTGGCGATCACGATTAGCTTCCATCGCATGACTGAATATAGCGACCGGACGGCAGTGGGGCATGTCCGGTGACGCCGCTGGTGACGGCAGGTTGAGTCTCGGGACGCGGGCGGCTCGGAATCTGGCGACGACCACCAAGACCGTGCCGCAGATGCAGGGCATCACGTCGCGGTGGCTGCTGCGCATGCTGCCCTGGGTCGAGGTCTCCGCCGGGACGTACCGGGTGAACCGGCGGCTCAAGCTCGCCGTGGGGAGCGGGCGGGTCAGCTTCGTCCAGGCCGGGGCGGACGATGTTCGCATCGTTCCGGAGACCTTGACGGAGCTGCCGCTGCTGCGGGGGTTCGGCGGGCCGCTCGATGAGCTGGCCCGCCGGTTCGTCCCAAGGGAGCTTCAGCCCGGGGACGTCATCGCCGAAGCCGGAACGCCGGTGCACGAGGCGTTCGTCATCGCCCACGGTCGGGTCGAGCAGCTCGGGACGGGAGAGTACGGCCGCGTCCAGAGCCTCGGCGTGCTGACCGGTGGTGCGCACGTGGGCGACTGGGCGCTGCACCAGTCCGATCCGGTGTGGCCGCACACCTACAAGGCCGTCACGGCCGGAACGCTCCTGGCGCTGCCCCGGGACGACTTCCGGCAGGTCATGGACGCGTCGCCGGAGCTGCGGGCGCACATCGCCGAGTACCTCGCCGTCGCGGCCCGGGCCGTCAACCGCAAGGGCGAGGCCGACGTGGCCGTGGCGTCCGGGCATGACGGTGAGCCCACGCTGCCGAGCACGTTCGTCGACTACGACCCCGCCCCGCGCGAGTACGGGCTCTCGGTCGTGCAGACCGTGCTGCGCGTCCACACGCGCGTCCATGACCTGTACAGCGAACCGATGGACCAGTTCGAGCAGCAGTTGCGCCTCGTCGTCGAGGAGATCCGCGAAGCCCAGGAGTGGGAGCTGCTGAACAACCGGGAGTTCGGCCTGCTGCACAACGCCGAGTACGACCAGCGCATCAGTACCCGGAGCGGCCGCCCCACGCCCGACGACATGGACGAGCTGCTCACCCGGCGCAGGGGCACCCGGATGTTCCTGGCGCACCCGAAGGCGATCGCCGCGTTCATGCGCGAATGCAGCCGGCGCGGCCTCTACCCCCAGCCCGTCGAGGTGGACGGAAAGGCGGTCACGGCCTGGCGGGGCGTCCCCATCCTCCCCTGCGCCAAGCTGCCCGTCAGCGACGCGTTCACGACCTCGATCATCGCGATGCGCCTCGGCGAGGATGCGGAAGGCGTCGTCGGCCTCCGCCAGACGGGCATCCCGCACGAGTACTCACCGGGCCTGAACGTGCGCTTCATGGGGATCGACGAGCACGCCCTCACCAAGTACCTGGTCTCCGCCTACGCCTCGGTCGCGGTCCTCGTCCCCGACGCCCTCGGTGTCCTGGAGAACGTCGAGATCGCCGCTCCTGCCCACTGAATCATCCCGGCATAGAAAGGAAGGCCCATGACGGCCATCGCCAGCGTCTACCAGAACGACGTCGCCAACTACTGGAACGCCGAACGCAACCCGGTCAACCTGCGGCTTGGCGACGTGTCGGGCACCTACCACCACCACTACGGCATCGGCGAGGTCGACTGGTCCGTCCTGGACGCGCCCGAGGACCGCCGGGAGGAGGCGGTCATCGCCGAGCTGCACCGGCTGGAGAACGCCCAGGCGGAGTTCCTGCTCGGCCGGCTCGGCGACATCCGGCCCGAGCACCGGCTGCTGGACGCCGGCTCCGGCCGGGGCGGGTCCAGCCTCATGGCCAACGCGGCCTTCGGCTGCCGGGTCGACGGCGTGTCCATCTCCCAGACCCAGGTGGACTTCGCCAACGCGCAGGCCGTCCGGCGCGGTGTGGCCGACAAGGTCCGGTTCCACTTCGCGAACATGCTCGACACCGGTTTCGAGGCGGGGGCCTTCCAGGCGATCTGGAACAACGAGTCGACCATGTACGTCGTCCTGGACGACCTGTTCGCGGAGCACTCCCGGCTCCTCGCCCGCGGCGGCAGGTACGTCACCATCACCGGCTGCTACAACGACGTGTACGGGCTTCCGTCCAAGGCGGTCTCCGCCATCAACACCCACTACGTGTGCGACATCCACCCGCGCAGCGGCTACTTCCGCGCGATGGCGGGCGAACCGGCTCGTGCCCGTCAGCGTCATCGATCTGACCGCCGACACCATCCCGTACTGGGAGCTGCGCCGCCGATCGCCGGTCGCCACCGGCATCGAGGACACCTTCCTGGAGGCCTACCGCGACGGCGGCTTCCAGTACCTGCTCATCGCCGCCGACCGGATCTGAGGCGGCCGATGACGGAGCGATCGCCTTCGGCGGAGTCCGGCGAAGGCCGCGTGCGGCCGTGCAGCGGCGGCGCGTCCCCGCCGGCGCCGTCCCCGCACGGGTGGCCGGCGGGACCGACCGGCCTCGGGACCGCGGCGGCGTCCCTGGCCTCCCTGCTCGCCGCCGGACGCCCCAGCCGCGAGCCCTCGTACGGAGACCTTCTTTCGGGGGCGCGTCCGAGCCCCGTCCCGAGCGGTCCCGGCTACGTCGAGCGCTCATGGGGGGACGGGTCACACTCCCCGCTCTACTGCCCGGTCCACGAGCGCACCGACGACGCCCTGGCCGCCGAGGTGGACGCCCGGCTGGCCTCCTGGGCACGGGAGTGCGGCTTCGAGGACGACGAGCTCGAAGCACTGGGCAAGGCGGCGTTCGGACGCCTCGTCACCCTCGCCCACCCCGACACCGACGATCCCGACGCCCTGCTCGTCGCCGCGCAGCTCAACGCCGGCTGGTGGGCGGCGGACGACTACTACGCCGACGACACCGCGCTCGGCGCCGTCCCGAAACTGCTGCCGCCGCGCCTCGCCCTCGTGATGGCGGCCATGGACCCGGTACCGCCCGCGGGAGACTTCACCGCTCCCCTGTCCGAGGCGCTCCAGGACGACCTGATCCGCAGGATGCTCGGCTCGGCCGTCGCCCACCTGAACCGGCACGCGACCCCCGCCCAGGTCCAGCGCATCTGCTACTCGACGTTCGCCATGTTCGTGAGCTGGACGGCCTACGCGGCCTGGCGGGAGACCGGCGAGCATCCGCCGGCGTGGGAGTATCTGGCGGCGCGCCAACACGACAGCTTCTACACCTCGATGACGCTCATCGACGTCGTCGGCGGCTACGAGGTCCCGGCGCACCTGTTCTACGAGCCGCGCGTCCGCCGCGCCGCGTTCCGGGCGGGCACCGCGAGCGTCCTCGTCAACGATCTGCACTCGGTGGCCAAGGACGCCGCGGACGAGAACCCGGTCTGCAACATCGTCCTGCTGATCGCCGCCGACCGCGGCTGCTCGGTCGAGGAGGCGACCGAGGTCACCGTGGCCCTCCACAACGACCTCGTCCGCGACTTCGAGGCCGGGCACCGGGAACTCGCGGCCGTCCCGTCCCCGGAACTCCAGCGGTTCCTGCGGGGGCTGCGCGCCTGGATGGGCGGCGGCTTCGAATGGCACGCCACCAACCCCCGCTACGCCTGACGCCGCCCCAGCATCACAGCGGGACGGAGTCCTCCCGGACAGCGGCGGCCTCGGCGAGACACGGGCCGGGGCCACCGATGTCGGCGACGACCGTGCGCAGCGGGAAGCCCCAGCGGCGGTCGGCTCTGCTGTGGCACCCGTCCGATCGCAGTCCTGGACGCCTACGGACGAATCGCGTCCGCGAACTGACCCGCGCCCCGGCGGCCGTCTTGCATGCGCACGCGCGCAAGGCGTTCGCCTCAGCGGAATTCGGTTCGGCGCGCCCGGCGTTGAACCTCAGATGACCACGGCAGAAGAACGCCTGATCGCTGCTCGCGCCGGCACGCTGGAACTCATCGCGTCGCTGAACGGCGACTGGGACGGCGTCGTCGAGGCATCGTCGCAGGCCAACGTGGACGACGAGCACGACCCGGAGGGCGCCACCATCGCCTTCGAACGCGCCCGGATCGAGTCGTCGCTGCAGCGGGCGCGCGCGCAGCTGGCCGACATCGACGACGCGCTCGGCCGGCTCCGCGACGGCACCTACGGCACGTGCGAGCACTGCGGCGGCCCCATCGCGGCGGAGCGCCTGGCCGCCCGGCCGGCCGCCCGCACCTGCATCACCTGCGCCGGCCGCCGCTGACACTTAGCCCTTGCGCTAACTGTTGCCGTGGATAATACTTAGCCGCATGGCACAGTATTCGGCGGAACTGGACGGGGTGTTCGTGGCGCTCGCCGATCCGACGCGGCGGGCCGTGGTGCGGCGGCTCGGGCGCGGGCCCGTGAGCGTCGGGGATCTCGCCCGCGAGTTCCCGATGACGCTGCCGTCGTTCATGAAGCACGTGCGGACGCTCGAATCCAGCGGGCTCATCCGGACGGCCAAGGCGGGACGAGTGCGCACGTGCACGCTCAACCGGGAAAGGCTCCTGCTCCTGGACGGCTGGCTCGCCGACCAGCGCCGGATCTGGGAGGAGCGCACCGACCGCCTCGAACAGTTCGTCACCGACGAGGAGGACCGATGAACCCTGATCTCGATCTCGCGCTGGAGCGGGTCATCCGCGCGCCGCGCGCGACCGTGTGGAGCGCGTGGACCGACCCGGCGCGGCTGGAGCGGTGGTGGGTACCGGCCCCCAGCCGGTGCCGGGTGGAGCGGCTCGAACTGCGGGCCGGCGGGGCGTTCGTCACCCGGTTGAGCGACGGAGGCGAGTTCGGTCCGCACCTCGACGCCTGCTTCCTCGACATCGAGGAGCAGCGGCGGCTCGTGTTCACGAACGCGATCGACAGCACATGGCGGCCCGCGCGGCCCGCGCCGGTCGCGATGACGGCGACGATCACGCTGGACGACCATCCGGAGGGGACGCAGTACCGGATGCTGGTCCGGCACGGGGACCCGGACGCCCGGGAGCGGCACGACAAACTCGGCTTCGCCGACGGGTGGGGCACGGTCGCCGCGCAACTCGCCGCACTCACGGAGGGGACGACGCCGTGAAGCTCACCGTGACCCAGTTCACCACGCTGGACGGCGTCAGCCAGGGGCCCGGGTCGCCGGACGAGGACACCGAAGGCGGGTTCGCCCGCGGCGGCTGGCTCGTCCCGCACATCGACGGGACGTTCGTCCAGCGCACCTCCGAGTGGCTCGACCTCGCCGACGGACTGCTCCTCGGACGGCGCACCTACGAGGCGTTCGCGCGCGACTGGCCGCAGATCACCGACCCGGCCGACCCGTTCACCGAGCGGATGAACACACTCCCGAAGTTCGTCGTGTCGAACACGCTCGCCGAGGGGGCGTGGCACCCGGTGACGGTGCTCAAGGGGGATCCGGTCAAGGCGGTCGCCGAGGTCAGGGCGCGGCCGGGACGGGAGCTCCAGGTCCACGGCAGCGCCCGGCTCGCCGACGCGCTGCTCGCGGCGGGCCTGGTCGACACGCTCCGCCTCGTGATCGCGCCCACCGTCCTCCGGACCGGCCGGCGGCTGCTGGACGGCCCGGGCGCCACGTCCGGTCTGCGTCTCGCCCGCCATGAGGCGACGGCGAAGGGCCTGCTGCTGCTCGAATACGAACCGGCCGGACCCGCACGGCAGGCCGAGTACGAGGGCGTCGCCGCCTTCGCCTGACCGCACCCGCCTCACCCGCAGGGGGTGTTCGGTTGACCGGTGGGGGTGGGATTTCTATTCTGACGGGTCGTCCGGACGGTGGACGGTAGGAGGAGGCAAACGGTGACCCTGCCCGCGGAGGAGACGTTCAGCTTTCAGGCCGAGGCGGCCCAGATCCTCGATCTCATGGCCAATTCCCTGTACAGCGACAAGGAGATATCCCTGCGCGAGCTGATCTCCAATGCGTCGGACGCGATCGACCGGTTCCGGATCGAGCGGTTCAGCGCGCCGGAGGCGGCCGGGGCGGAGGCGGACGACGAGCCGCGGATCCGGGTCGGGTTCGACAAGGACGCCCGCACGATCACCATCGCCGACAACGGCATCGGGATGAGCCGCGACGAGGTGATCGGCAACATCGGCACGATCGCCCGGTCCGGCACCGCCGAGTTCCTGCGCGCGATGAGCGGCGACAAGCGCGGCGACACCGCGCTGATCGGGCAGTTCGGCGTCGGCTTCTACTCGGCGTTCATCGTCGCCGACCGGGTGACGCTGACGACCCGGCGCGCGGGGCTGCCGCCGGACGAGGGCGTGCGCTGGACGTCCGAGGGCAGGGGCGAGTACACCGTGGAGTCCGCCGAGCGCGCCGAGCGCGGGACGACGATCGTCCTGCACCTGCGCGACGGCGAGGACGACCTGCTGAACGAGCACCGGCTCCGGACGATCATCAAGCGGTACTCCGACCACATCGGGCGGCCCATCCTGCTGGGCGACGACGACACCCCGGTGAACCGGGCGACGGCACTGTGGGCGCGTCCCAAGAGTGAACTGAAGCAGCAGGACTACAACGACTTCTACCGGCAGCTCACGAACGATTTCGCCGAGCCGCTCGCGCACGTCCACGCCAAGGTGGAGGGACGGTACGAGTACACGCTGCTGCTGTTCGTCCCGTCGCAGGCGCCCTACGACCTGTGGCTTCCGCAGTCGCTCCAGGGCGTGCGGCTCCACGTGCAGCGCGTCTTCATCGTGGAGGACACCGACCGGCTGATGCCCCGGTACCTGCGGTTCGTGCGCGGCGTCATCGACTCGGCCGACCTGCCGCTGAACGTGTCCCGCGAGATCCTGCAGGGCGGCCAGGCCATTGACCACATCCGGTCCAGCGCCGTGAAGCGGGTGCTCAAGCTGCTCAAGGACATGGCGGACGGCGAGCCCGAGAAGTACGCGACCTTCTGGAAGGAGTTCGGCGCCACCCTGAAGGAGGGCGTCCCCGACGACCCCGCGCACCGGGACGACATCGCGCGGCTCCTGCGGTTCACCTCCACCGAGCGCGCCGGGATCTCCCTCGCCGACTACGTGTCCCGCATGAAGGACGGGCAGGACAAGATCTACTACCTGCTCGCGCCGGGCCTCTCGGACGCCGCGTCCAGCCCGCACCTGGAGGCGTTCCGCGAGAAGGGCATCGAGGTCCTGCTGCTGGACGACCCCGTCGACACCTTCGTCGTCACCGCCCTGCCGCGCTTCGAGGACAGGCCGCTGCAGTCGGTCGCCCAAGGCTCGCCCGACTTCGGCGGGATGGCGGACGCCGCGGACGAGGAGGCCGCCGAGCAGGCCGGCGCCGACTACGCCGCGCTCGTCGGCCGGCTCAAGGAGCACCTGGACGGCAGGGCGTTCGACGTGCGCGTGAGCAGCCGCCTCACCACCTCGCCCGCCTGCATCGTCGCGGACGGCGCGGAGACCGAGTTCGCCCTCGCGCAGCGGCTGCGCGGCTCCGGGCTGCCGGGCCGGCCGGTCCTGGAGATCAACCCGCGCCATCCGCTGGTCGAGCGGCTGAACGGCGGGCAGGACGACCCGCGCCTGGCCGACTGGGCGCACGTCCTGTTCGACCAGGCCGTCCTCACCAGCGGGGCCCGCATCGAGGAGCCCGGCGCGTTCGTCGCCCGCCTCAACGACCTCCTCGTCGCGCTCACCTCCGGGGAGGCGCCCGGCCGTTAACCGCCGCCTTATCGTCCTTCTGCGGCAATGGGACGATGCGGGTACTCGTGGCCGAGGACGAGCGGTTCCTCGCCGATCTGGTCGCCGAAGGGCTGCGGAAGCGGGCGGTGGCGGTCGACGTCGCCTACGACGGGGGCGCGGCGCTGGAGCGGCTCGCGGTCAACGACTACGACGTCCTCGTCCTCGACCGCGACCTGCCGGGCGTGCACGGCGACGACATCTGCCGGGAGCTGGCGCAGCGGGGCGCGGCGGTCCGCATCCTGATGCTGACCGCGTCGGGCGCGGTGCAGGAGCGGGTCGACGGGCTGAACCTCGGGGCCGACGACTACCTCGCCAAGCCGTTCGCGTTCGACGAGCTGGTGGCGCGGGTGGGCGCGCTCGCCCGGCGGAACGTCCCGCCGCTGCCGCCGGTACTGGAGCACGGCGGGATCGTCCTCGACACGGCGCGGCGGGAGGCGTTCCGGGACGGGCGTCCAGTCGCGTTGTCCCGCAAGGAGTACGCGGTGCTGGAGGTGCTGATGCAGGCGCGCGGCACGGTCGTCAGCACCGAGGCGCTGCTGGAGCGGGCCTGGGACGAGAACACCGACCCGTTCACGACGGTCGTCAAGGTGACGATGAGCAAGCTGCGGGCGAAGCTCGGCGAGCCGGCCGTCATCGTCACCGTGCCGGGGAGCGGGTACCGGCTGTGCGGCCGATGACGGTCCGGGCGCGGATGACGCTGCTCTACGGCGGCCTCTTCGCCGCGATCACCCTCGGGGTGCTCGGCGCCGTGCTGTGGGTGCAGAAGGAGATCGTCAGCAGCCGGGTGCAGGACGTCCCCTTCCCCGTCGCGGAGATCCCGTGCGACCGGCGTCCGCCCGGCAGCCCGTGCGCGAAGGTCCCGTTCGACCCGGTGACGGACCATCCGCGCGAAGGACTCAAGCGGGTCGTCGGGCCCGAGCAGTTCCAGGAGAGCCTGGTCGGGTCGCAGCGGCTCGTCATCCTGGTCGCCATCGCGGTGATCGTCGTGCTGGCGTTCGCGGTGTCGTGGTGGCTGACCGGGCGGCTGCTGCGGCCGCTGCACCGGATCACCGGCACCGCCCGCCGGCTGTCGCTGTCCACGCTGCACGAGCGCATCGCGCTGGACGGCCCGCAGGACGAGCTGAAGCAGCTCGCCGACACCTTCGACGCCATGCTCGACCGGCTGGAGCAGGCGGTCGACAGCCAGCGCCGGTTCGTCGCCAACGCCTCGCACGAGCTGCGCACCCCGCTCGCCGTCCAGCGGACCGCGATCGAGGTGGGGCTCGCCGACCCGTCGCCGGAGCGGCTCGCCGAGGTCCGGGAGGCGATGCTGCGGAACACGCGGCGGTCCGAGCGGCTGATCGAGGGGCTGCTCGTCCTCGCGCAGGGCGAGCGGGGGCTCGACCGCCGCACGCCGGTCGACCTCGAAACGGTGGTCGGGCAGGTCGTCGCGGACAACCGGGCGCTCGCCGAACGCGCGGAGGTCGCCGTCGGCGCCCGCACCCGGCCCGTCACGGTCGCGGGCGACGAGGTGCTGCTCACCCGGATGGTCGCCAACCTGGTGCAGAACGCGATCCGCCACAACCGTCCCGGCGGGGACGTCGAGGTCGAGCTGTCGCGGGAGGCGCTGACCGTCCGCAACACCGGGCCCGCCGTCCCGCCCGAGCGGGTGGAGGAGCTGTTCGAGCCGTTCCGGAGGCTGGCCGGCGAGCGGACGGGGTCGGACGGCGGCGCGGGCCTCGGCCTGTCGATCGTCGCCGCGATCGTCCAGGCCCATGACGGCACGGTGAGGGCCACGGCCAACGCGGACGGCGGGCTGTCCGTGACCGTGGCCCTCCCCTGAGCGTCACTCGCTGCGGAGCACGGTGGCGGTGCGGGTGGCGGCGGCCCGGACGGCGGGCCCCCACGCGCCGAGGACGGCGACCAGCAGTCCCGCGCAGGCGGGCGGGAGCAGCAGCGTCCAGGTGTAGACGTGGATCCACGACCTGGCCATCCCGCTGCCGATCATGTCGCCGGTGAGCACCACGACGCCGTGGTGGACCGGCACCCCGAGCGGGGCCCCGAGCGCGCCGCCCGCGATCCCGAGGGCGGCCATCGACGTCACCATCATCAGGACGACCTGCCGCGGCGTCGTCCCGATGGCCTTGAGGACGCCGAGGTCCCGGCTGCGCTCCCGCGCGTTCAGCAGCACGCCGTTCAGCACCCCGAGCCCCGCCGCCGCGCAGATGACCAGCGAGAACAGCGCGAACAGTCCGCCGAAGACGGCGCCGTTCCCGAGGTCGGGCTCGGTGGCCTCGGCGATCAGGCCCGGCGACGCCGCGCTGACGCGGGCGGCGTAGGCGGCCGGGTCCGTACCCGGTTCCACGATCACCGAGAACGGCCGGGGCCCGGATCCGGCGTCCGGCAGGGTCGCGGCGTCGAGCATCAGGCGGTCGGTGTCGGAGTGCGCGAACGCGCCCACGATCCGCACCGTGGCCTGCGTGTTCTCCGCCTGGAGGGTGAGCGTGTCGCCCACGTCCAGGTCGTGGAGCCGCATGAACGCCTCGGTCGGCACCACCTCGCCCGCGCCCGTGAACCAGCGCCCCCGGACGAGGTTGTCGCCGAGGAAGGCCCGGTAGTCGCCGCTGTAGGTCTCGGCCGTCAGGCCCGAGGGCAGCCCGGGGATCCGCACGGGCACCGGGGCGAACGACATCATGTGGGCGGTCCCCGGCTGGGCCCGCAGCAGCGCCGCCACCTGCCCGTCGCTCAGGCCGCCGCCGCCGTGCGGGTCGGCGCCCACCTGGACGGACGTGTGCCCCTCGGTGTCCGCCGTGAGGATCTTCGTGACCGTCTGCTGAAGCCCGAGCCCCATGGTCACCGCGGTCACGCCCAGGCAGAGGCCCGCGAGCGTGAGCGCCGCCCGGCCGGGACGGGCGACGGGCAGCGCCAGCCCGAGCCCCACCGGGACGGGCAGCCGCATCCGGACCAGCCGCTTCTGCACGCCCCGGCCCCGTCCGCCGCGCGACACCGTCCCGGCGCTGATCGCCTGCGCCGCCGGCAGCCGTCCGGCCCGCAGCGCCGGCAGGACGGCGGCCAGCACCACCATGGCCAGGACGCCGCCGCCCGCGGCCGCGTCCACCAGAGGGCCGGCTCCCCCGGCCGACGGCAGGCCGAAGCCCTCGGCCAGACCCGCCGCGACCCGCGCCGCGAGCAGATGGCCGCCGAGCAGCCCGACCGCGCAGCCGAGCAGCGCCGGGGCCGTGACCATCACGACGTAGACGCCGGTCACCTGCGCAGGGGTGAACCCGAGCGCCTTCATGACGCCGATGGTCCGGAACCCGGACACGACCGCGCCGCTGACCGCGTTGCCGATGATGAACACCGACACGGCCAGCGCGAGCGCGCCGAACACCGTGATGAACGGGATCAGCTCGTTGAACTTCTCCTCGAACGCGTGCTTCGCGGTCACGTAGGAGTCGTAGCCCCGCACCGGCAGCCCGGCGGTCGCCGCGGACAGGCTCGTCCGCACCTCGGACGCGTCGCCCGCGCGGTCGAACCGGTACAGCATCCGCAGCCCGCCGGGACGCAGCGCACCGATCTGGGCGGGCGCCACCCACCCGCCGGGCCCGTCCGTCGCCGCGGCGGCGAACCCGACGACGGTGAGCGCCGGAAGACCGGGCGAGGCCAGCTCGGCCCCGATCCGCATCGGGCCGTCGGGACGCCCCCGCAGCACGATCTCACCGGGGCCCCGGACCCACCGCCCGGATGTGACCGTCAGCCTGTCCACCGGGCCACCGGGATCGGCGCGCCCGGCCACGAGCAGCCCGTGCCCTCCGCTGCGCCTCCCCGGCAGCATCTGCGGGAGTTCCGCGGTCTGGAAGGGCCCCGCGGCGGCCTCGACACCGGGCGCCTTCGCGGTGGCGGCGAGACGGTCGGCGCTCACCTCCGCCGGGTCGAACGAGGCCGCCGCGTGCGCCCCGCGCGCCGCCGCGAAGGCGTCGTCGAACAGCGAGTCCGAGGCGGCCAGCAGCCCCAGCCCGAACACGAGCGTGGCCGCCGACAGCGCCACGACGACGGCGATGCCGACCGCCTGCGCCCGGCGCCGCCGCACCCCGGCCCGCGACGCCGCCCAGACCGCGCTCACCGCACGCCCCTCTGCAACTCGGCCTCCCGGACGATCCCGCCGTCCCGGAACTCGACCAGCCGCGTCGCGCACCGCGCCGCGAGCCGCTCGTCATGGGTGACGAGCAGCAGCGTCTGCCCCTTCCGGTTGAGGTCGAGCAGCAGGTCGACGACCTGGTCGCCGGCCGCGCTGTCGAGGGCGCCGGTCGGCTCGTCCGCGAGCAGCAGCGCCGGCCGGTTCATCAGCGCCCGCGCCACCCCGACCCGCTGCCGCTCGCCCCCGCTCAGCACCGCCGGGTAGGCGTCCCGGCGGCCGGCGATGCCGAGCTCGTCCAGCAGCTCCAGCGCCCGCGCCCGCGCCTTGCGCGCCGGGACGCCGACGAGCCGCCCGGCGAGCGCCACGTTCTCCAGCGCCGGCAGGTCGTCGAGCAGGTTGAAGAACTGGAAGACCATCCCGATCCGGCGGCGCCGGAACCGGGCCAGCGCCGCCTCGCCCATCCCGGTGACGTCCTCGCCGTCCACCTCCACCGTCCCGGACGCCGGCCGGTCCAGGCCCGCGACCATGTTGAGCAGCGTCGACTTCCCGCTTCCGGACGGCCCCATCACCGCGACGGCCTCCCCCGCGCGGATCTCCAGGCTCACCCCGTCCAGCGCGGCGACGTCCCCGAACACCTTGCGCACGGCGCCGAGCCGTACGACCTTGTCCTCAGATGCGTTCACGCCGCCAACCTGGCACCCCCCGGGTTTCCGCGAGGTGAGCGCCGGGACCTCCGGCCCTCGGATCAGGGGCGGAGGTCACCCCGCCGCCCGCGGGCGGCGGGGTCAGACTTGGCCGGGCGGGGCACCTGGAGGGAAGCCATGGCGGATGTCCGTACGGCGCTGGCGGAGGTCGTCGGCGAGGAGCACGTGCTGGCAGGCGACGCGGTGCCGCCCGAGTACGGGCGGGACGAGTCGCTCGGCGTCGCCGGCGTGCGCCCCGACCTGCTGGTGCGGCCGGCGGACGCCGGGCAGGTCGCGGGCGTGCTGCGGGTGGCCGGTGAGCACGGGCTGCCGGTGACGGCGCGCGGCTCCGGCACGGGATTGTCCGGTGCGGCGGTGCCGCGTCCGGGCGGTCTCGTGGTGTCGTTCGAGCGGATGAACCGGATCCTGGAGATCGACGCGGACGGCCAGGTCGCGGTCGTGCAGCCCGGCGTCACGCTCGCGGAACTGGACGAGGCGACCGCCGCGCATGGGCTCGTCTACCCGATCTTCCCCGGCGAGGGCAGTGCCAGCATCGGCGGGACGGTCGCGACCAACGCGGGCGGCATGCACGCGGTGAAGGAGGGTGTGACCCGCCACCACGTGCTCGGGCTGGAGGCGGTGCTCCCCGGCGGAGAGGTGATCCGGACGGGCGGCCGGTATGTGAAGACGTCCACCGGATACGACCTGACGCAGCTCATCGTGGGGTCGGAGGGCACGCTCGCCCTGGTGACCGAGGTGACGCTGCGGCTGCGCCCCCGGCTTCCGCACCGGGCGGGCGTGCTGGCGCCGTTCCCCGGCACGGAGGCGGTCACGGCCGCCGTCCCCCGGCTGACGGGCGGCGGCCTCGACCCCCTCGTCCTGGAGTACGTGGACCTCCTCGCGATGTCGGCGATCACGCAGAACGCCGGACTGGACCTCGGCGTGCCGCAGGAGATCCAGGACGCCGCCGGCGCCTACCTGCTGGTGGTGCTGGAGAACCGCTCGGCGGACCGCCTGGACGAGGACGTCCAGACCCTCGGCGAGCAGCTGGCCGACCTGGGCGCGGCCGACGTGTACGTCCTCACCGGCGACCCGCTCCGCAAGCTGATCACGGCGCGGGAGGGCGCGTTCTGGGCCGCGCGGAACGCCGGGGCGAACGCGATCGTGGACGCCGTCGTGCCCCGCGCCGCGCTGGCCCGGTTCTTCGCCGCCGTCCCCGCCATCGCCGACCGGCACGGCGCGCTGATCGGCGGCTGCGGCCACGCCGGCGACGGCAACGTGCACCTGTCGGTGTTCCAGCCCGACGAGGACGCCCTGGCGAAGGTCATGGACGAGCTCCTCGCCGCCGCGGCCGAGCTGGGTGGGACCATCAGCGGAGAGCACGGCATCGGACGGGAGAAGATCCGCCATTTCCTCGCCCTGGAAGACCCGGCGAAGGTGGCGCTGATGCGGCGGATCAAGACATCCTTCGACCCGGACGGGATACTCAACCCAGGCGTCCTGTTCGGCTGAAATGGGGAGATGCGAATGAACGGCGCGGAGGCCATGGTGCGGACGTTGGCGGAGGCCGGCGTCGGGGTGTGGTTCGCCAATCCGGGCACGTCCGAGCTGCATCTGGTGGCGGCGCTGGACGGCGAGCCGCGTGCGCGGGGCGCGCTGTGCCTGTTCGAGGGCGTCGCGACGGGTGCGGCCGACGGGTACGGGCGGATGGCGCCGGACCCGGCCGCCGTCCTGCTGCACCTCGGGCCGGGGCTCGGGAACGGGCTCGCGAACCTGCACAACGCGCGGCGGGCCGGGACGCCGGTCGTGAACGTCATCGGCGACCACGCGACGAGCCACGAGCGGTTCGACGCACCGCTCCAGTCGGACATCGCGGCGGTCGCCGGGTCGGTGTCGGCCTGGATGCGGCGCCCGGTGGACGTGGCCGAGGCGGGCAGGGCGGCGGCCGAGGCCGTCGCGGCGGCGCGGGCCGCGGGCGTCGCCACCCTGGTCGTGCCCGCCGACGTCGCCTGGTCGGAGGGCGGCGACGTGGCGGTGGAGCCGCCCGCCCTTCCCCGTGAGCCGGTGGCGGAGGGCGCGCTCGCACCGGCCGCCGCCGCGCTCAAGAGCGGCGAGCCCTGCATCGTGCTGATCGGCGGCGGCGCGACCCGGCGCGGCGGGCTGGAGGCCGCCGGGCGGATCGCGGCGGCGACCGGGGCGCGGGTGCTGTGCGAGACGTTCCCGGCGCGGCTGGAGCGGGGCGCCGGACTCCCGGCGGTGGAGCGGCTCGCGTACCTGGGCGAGATGGCGGCGGCGCAGCTCGACGGCGCCCGGCACATCATCCTGGCGGGCGCGCGGCGTCCGGTGACGTTCTTCGCCTATCCCGGCAAGCCGGGCGACCTGGTGCCGGACGGCTGCCAGGTGCACGACCTCGGCGCGGACGGGCTCGCCGCGCTGGCCGACGCGGTCGCCGGGGACGCGGTCCCGGGGCTGCAGGTGGCGGCGCGGCCGGACGTCCCGACCGGGGCGCTCACCGGGGAGAGCGCCGCCGCCGTCATCGGCGCGCTGCTGCCCGAGGGCGCGATTGTGTCGGACGAGGCGAACACGTCCGGGCTGTGGCTTCCCGGCGCGACCGCCGGCGCGCCGCCGCACGACTGGCTGTCGCTGACCGGCGGCGCGATCGGGCAGGGCCTGCCCGTCGCGACCGGCGCCGCGATCGCCTGCCCGGACCGCCCGGTCGTCTGCCTGGAGGCCGACGGCAGCGCCATGTACACGCTGTCCGCGCTGTGGACGCAGGCCCGCGAGGGGCTCGACGTCACGACCGTCGTGTTCAACAACGGCTCGTACGCGATCCTGTCGATGGAGACGACGCGGGTCGGCGCCGTCCCCGCGCCGCCCGAGGAGGGGACCATCACGCGGGACATGGTCGACCTGTCGCGGCCGGCCCTCGACTTCGTCGCGATGGCGTCCGGGATGGGCGTGCCGGCGTCCCGCGCGCACACGGCCGAGGAACTCGCCGACCAGTTCGGCAAGGCGCTCGCCGAACCGGGCCCGCACCTCATCGAGGCGGTCGTCCCACCCCTGGGCTGATCCTCCGTTGATCTGCGGCGTGTTGTTGTTATCCGCCTTGCCATAACAACAACACGCCGCAGATCAACGCATCGGGAGGGGTCAGACGCCTAGGCCGCGGCCGATGATCTCCTTCATGATCTCGGTGGTGCCGCCGAAGATCGTCTGGATGCGGACGTCCTGGTACGCCTTCGCGATCGGGTACTCGGTCATGTAGCCGTAGCCGCCGTGGAGTTGGACGCAGCGGTCGACGACCCGCTTGAGCAGCTCGGTGTTCCACCACTTGAGCATCGCGGCCTCGTCGGCGGTGAGCTCGCCCTCGCTCTCCTTGAGGATGCACTCGTCGGTGAACGAGCGGGCGATGGTCAGCTCGGTCTTCATCTCGGCGAGCGTGAAGCGGTTGTGCTGGAACTTGCCGATCGGGCGGCCGAACGCCTCGCGCGTCTTGCAGTACTCCAGGGTCTGCTCGAAGGCGTCCTCGGCGGCGGCCATCGCGGTCGCGCCGATCGACAGCCGCTCGCGGGCGAGGTTCGTCATCAGGTAGATGAAGCCCATGCCCTCCTCGCCGAGGAGGTTCTCCTTCGGGACGCGGACGTTGTCGAAGAACAGCTCGGCGGTGTCCTGCGCGTGCATGCCGACCTTGTCGAGGTTGCGGCCGCGCTCGAAGCCCGCCATGCCGCGCTCGACGACCAGGAGGCTGACGCCCTTCGCCCCGGCGGACGGGTCGGTCTTCGCGACGACGATGACCAGGTCGGCGAGGATGCCGTTGGAGATGAACGTCTTCGACCCGTTCAGGACGTAGTCGTCGCCGTCCTTGACCGCGGTGGTCTTGATGCCCTGCAGGTCGGAGCCGGCGGCGGGCTCGGTCATCGCGATCGCGGTGATGATCTCACCGGAGCAGTAGCCGGGGAACCAGCGGGCCTTCTGCTCGTCCGTGCAGAGCTGGCGCAGGTAGCCGCCGTTGATGTCGTTGTGGACGGCGAAGCCGGGGCCGTGGATGCCGGCCTTCGCCAGCTCCTCGTTGAAGATGACGTAGTAGCGGTAGTCGTCGTTGCCGCCGCCCCCGTACTCCTCCGGCATGTCGATGCCGAGCAGGCCCGCGCGCCCCGCCGCCAGCCACACCTCGCGCGAGACGATGCCGTCCTTCTCCCACTGCTCGTGGTGGGGCGTCGCCTCCTTCGCGATGAAGGAGCGCACCATGTCGCGGAAGGCGTCGTGCTCGTCGGTGTAGATGTCCCGTCCCATCCGGCGGTCTCCCTCAAGTAAGTGTGTGCTGATACAGGGTTAATGTAACACTAGTGCTGTCACATAGAGGGAGGCGGGATGGAGCTCACCGTCGACGAGCTGGCCTCGCGCGCCGGGGTCACCGTCCGGACCGTGCGGTTCTACGCCGGGCGCGGCCTGCTCCCGCCCCCCAGGCTGCGCGGGCGCACCGGGCTCTACGGCCCCGACCACCTCGCGCGGCTCGAACTCGTCCGGGAGCTCCAGTCGCTCGGCCTGACGCTCGCCTCCATCGAGAAGCACCTGCAGAGGATTCCCCTGGACGCGCCGGCCGAAGACCTCGCGCTGCAGCGGGCGCTGCTGTCGCCGTGGGCGCCGGAGCAGCCCGAGGACCTCGACCGGCACGGGCTCGACCGGCGGGCCGGGCGGCACCTCGACGACGAGACGATCACGCGGCTGGAGGCCCTCGGCGTCGTCGAGCGGGTGGCCGACGATGTCGTCCGGGTCGTCAGCCCGGCGCTGCTCGGCATCAGCGCCGAACTGGCCGAGCTGCCGATGCCGCTGGACACGCTGATCGCGTCCCACGAGGCCGTCGACCGGCACACGACCGCGCTGGCCGCCGAACTCCAGCAGGTCTTCCAGGACACCGTCGTCCGCCCCTACCGGGAGGGCGGGCGGGCGCCGCAGGAGCGCGAGCGGCTCATGGAGATGGCGGGCAAGCTCAAGCCGCTGATGATCCAGTCGCTGGTGACGTCGTTCCAGCGGGCCGTCGACAAGGCCATCCGCCGGTCCGTGCCGGACTGACGGCCTGACTGACGGCCCGACCGGCGCGCCGTCCGGTCAGGCGTTCTTCCACTCCTCGCCCTCGTACTCGACGAGGCGCGGGTGGACGAGCGTGTTGACCTCGACGTCCCGGTGCCGCCGGTCCTTGGGGAACACCGTCGACGCCTGCAGCACCGCACTGTCGAGGAAGCGGAGGTCGGGGACGTTGGGCGCGAGCTTGAGCGCGGGTGCCCTCTTGCCAGGGGACGCCAGGACGAACCCCCAGTCGCCGAAGCTCGGCACGTCCACGTGGTACGGCGACACCGCGAAACCGGCGGCGGCGATCGACTTCTCGATGCTCCAGAACGACTTGGGCGCGAAGTACGGCGACCCCGACTGGACGACCATCCGCCCACCGGGCGCGAGGGCCCGCTTCACCATCCCGTAGAACTCGACCGAGTACAGCTTGGCGGTGGACACGTCGTCCGGGTCGGGCATGTCCACGATGACCGCGTCGAACTGCCGGTCAAGGGAGCGCAGCCACGAGAACGCGTCGGCGGCGACCGTCGTCACGCGGGGGTCCTCGAACGAGCGGTGGTTCAGTGACACGATCGGCTTGTAGGTGCGGGCCAGGCGCAGCATCTCCGGGTCGAGTTCGACCAGCGTCGCGCTCTGGACGTCCTTGTAGCGCAGCACCTCGCGCAGCGCCAGCCCGTCCCCGCCGCCGAGGATCAGCACCCGGCCGTGCGGGCCCGACATCAGCGGGTGGACGAGCGACTCGTGGTACCGGTACTCGTCCACCGACGAGAACTGCAGGTCGCCGTTGAGGAACAGCCGCAGGTCGGACGGCCCGAGCCCCACCTGCCGCGTGATCACGATCTCCTGGTACTTCGTGCGCTCGGAGACCGCGATCGGGTCGCTGTAGAGCGCCTGCCGCGCGGACACCTCGAAGCGGTCGGCCAGCGCGTACGTCCCGCCGAGGACGGCGAGCACCGCGACCATGCCGAGGGCCAGCGAAGCCCGCGCGACACGCCCGACCTGGCGGCGGAACAGCCACAGCACGACCGCCATCCCGGCGACCGCGTTCACGGCGCCGACCAGCAGCGCGCCCTTGATGTGCCCGAACGCGGGCAGCAGCAGGAACGGGAACGCGAGCCCGCCGACCAGCGCGCCCACGTAGTCGGCGGCGAACAGGTCGGCGACCGCCGACCCCGCGTCCTGCTTGCGGATCCGCTGCAGCAGCGTCATCAGCAGCGGGATCTCCGCGCCGATCAGCGCGCCGACCGCGAACGACACCGCGACCAGCGCGGGGACGTACAGGTCGAGCCACGCGAACGCCGCGTACAGCACGAGGACCGACACGCCGCCGATCAGCGCGAGCGCGCCCTCGACGACCGCGAACGCCACGACCGCGCGGCCCTGCAGCGGCTTCGCGGCGAGCGACCCGACGCCCATCGCGAACACCATCACCGACAGGACGATCGACGCCTGCGTGACCGAGTTCCCGACGAGGTAGCTGCCGAGCGCGACCAGCGCCAGCTCGTACACCAGCCCGCACGCCGCGCACGTGAACACGGCCGCGAGGACGAGCGTGCGGGCGAGCCGCGCGGGAACGCGCGGCCTCCCCGGCCCGTCCGCGGTGGACGGCTCCGGGGAGGACGGCGGGACGGCGGCCGGTTCGGCGGCCTCGCCGACGGCCTGGTCCGTGTCGCGGGACGTCAGGAGACCGCCCCGGCCACGATCGCGGCGACGCCGAGGTCGGCCGCGGCGACGACCCACCCGGCCGGGTGGATGCCGGTGCCGTTCCCGGCGCCGTCCGCGCCGACGAGCGTCGCGCCGAGCCTGCCGGGCGTGATCACGTCCAGCAGGAAGAACGCGATGACCATCAGCACGATGCCGCACGCGCCGAACACGGCGGTGTCGATCAGCCCGTCGCGCAGGTCGTTGTCGCTGGTGATGATCGCCGTGAAGACGATGCCGCCGATGCCGAACAGCTTGACCGCGAGCAGCAGCGCGGCGCCCTTGTTCCCCTCGGTCCAGATCTGCTTGCCGAGCCGGCCGGGCGTCGTCACCTCCACCACCAGGTAGCCGAGCGCCATCAGCGCGATGCCGACCGCCCCGTAGGCGAACGTCGCGCCGACCTCGTTCAGGATGTCGTTCATGTGTCGCTCCTCATTTGCCCGATCCCGGGCCGCCGCCCCGGAACGACGCGGCGCCTCTGCTGTTCCATCCGTTGCTGCCGGGGCTCGCCCAGTACCCGCCGATGTGGGAGTAGTAGCGGTTGTAGCCGCGGCGGGGTTTGTCGACCGTGATCCGGCTGCCGGCGCCGTTCGGCAGGACGCCGACGACGAGCTTCGGGTAGCGCAGGAAGATGCCGCCCGCCGCCCCCTTGGTCGCCATGTCGTCCACCCGGTCGATCGGCTTGAACTTGCGGCTGATCTCCGAGGCGACCGTCCCGGGGGCCTTGGAGGACCGGTAGGTGTCCGCCCCCATCCGGGTGTACTTGTCGCCGATCCACGACGACTGCGACTGCCCGCAGGCGCCGAGCGCCACGGTGGTCAGGGCGGCAGCGGCCACCGCGCCCGCCGCCCGTCTCCTGCAGTTCATCGGATACCTACAGCGTGGAGACCCCGTCCTTTAGGGCGGGGAGGAAGCGCGGAACAAGGCAGCACTGTGGCCTCCAGGTTTTGGTCTCGGGGTTGTGTCGTCCGGGTTTTGTCGGTGGCCGTCGGTAGGTTGCGGGGCGTGTCGCGGTACCGGTTGTGTCCGACCCCCGCCCAGGAGGCGGGGCTGCTGGAGCATTGCGGGCATGCCCGGTTCGTGTGGAACCTGGCGGTGGAGCAGCACTCCTGGTGGACGCCGCGGCGCGGCCCGGCGCCGGGGTACGCCGCGCAGGCCCGCCAGTTGACCGAGGCCCGCGCCGCGAACCCGTGGCTGGCGGCGGGTTCGCAGACGGTGCAGCAGCAGGCCCTCAGAGACTTTGCCCAAGCGATGGCGAACTTCTTCGCCGGGACGCACCGGCGCCCCACCTGGCGCAAGGCCGGTGTGCACGAGGGCTTCCGGGTTGTCGGGGTGCGGGGCCGGGCGTGGGAGGTGCGGCGGTTGTCGCGCTACACCGGGCAGGTGCGGATCCCCAAGGTGGGGTGGGTACGGTTCCGCTGGTCCCGCCCCGTCCCGCCGGACGTGAAGTCGTTCCGAGTGACCCGCGACCGCGCCGGACGCTGGCACATCTCCTTCGCCGCCATCCCCGACCCCATCCCCCCGCCCGGCAACGGTGAGGCCGTCGGCGTCGACCGGGGCGTGGCGGTGTCCGCCGCCCTGTCCACCGGCCACACCTGCACCGTGCCGGGCCTGACGCCGGGTGAGGCCGAGCGGTTGAAACGCCTGCTGCGGCGCCTGGCCCGCGCGGAACAGGGGTCGAACCGGCGTGCCCGCCTCAAAGCCGCCATCGCCCGGCTCAAAGCGCGAGAGGCCGACCGGCGCAAGGACTGGGTGGAGAAGACCACCACGGACCTGGCGCGCCGGTTCGACATCATCGCCGTCGAGGACTTGAACGTGCGGGGCATGACCCGCTCCGCCAAAGGCACCCTTGAGGCCCCCGGCGTCAATGTCCGGCAGAAGGCCGGGCTCAACCGGGGCATCCTGGCCAACGGGTGGGGACAACTCGTAACCCGCCTGGAGGACAAGGCGCGCGGACGGGTCACCCGGGTCGACCCTCGCTACACCTCGCAGACCTGCCACGCCTGCGGGTACCGCGCACCGGAGAACCGTGAGAGCCAAGCGGTGTTCGGGTGCACGGCCTGCGGGCATCGGGCCAACGCCGACGTCAACGCCGCACGCAACATCAAGGACACCGCCGTGGGACGCACGGTGGCCGCGCGGGGAGGCACGCCATTGGGCGGGCCGGTGAACCGCGAACCCCAACCTGCTCTCCTGCCTGTGTAGGGGACGGGCTGGAATCCCCCGCCTTCAGGCGGGGGAGGACGTCAAGAGGGTCTGACCAACCGGCTCCGCGTCATTACGATCTCCCGGGTCTGGGGGTAGGCGTGCCAGGTCCGCCAGCCGAACCCGGGTTCTTGCGTCTCTTCCAGGGCCAGTGCGGTGACGGCGTGCGGGGAGCCGGGGAACGCCCCGGTCAGCGCGTCACCGCGGTCCGCGAGCCGCGCGCACACGGCCTCGACGGCGCGGGCGAACGCCGTCGCGTCGCTGTGCGCGGCGGTCGTCGCGGCGAAGTCGTACGCCCAGCCGGGCACGGTCACGGCGGCGCGTCCCGGCAGCGGCTCGGCCCGGTCGGCCAGGCACGCCACCGTCTCGCTCAGCGGACCGGCGATGACCTGGTGGGACGCCCCGAGCAGGCGCATCTCCACGGTCAGGCCCTCCCGCTCCACCGGCAGGACGGCGAGGGCCGCGAGCGGCGGCAGCCCGAGCGCGAAGGAGAGCCCGTCGGCGCGCGCGTCCGCGTAGGGGGTGTCGAGGGTCGCGCGCAACTCAGCTACCGCCACCCGGGTAGATCGTCATCGATCCGGTCGGGACGCGCTCGCCGAGGCCGGCCTCCCACTGGCCGCCGCCGTACTGCTCGAACGACAGGTACTTCCCGCGCGGGCCCTCGTAGTCGACGTACTCGACCCGGCCCTGGACGCCGACGCCGGTCGTGCCCTCGCTGGTGTAGTCGGCGGTCCCGTGCTCGTCGCGGCGGTACTCGACGCCGTCCACGACGATGGTCTTCTCACCGGGGGCGAGGTCGCCGATGTCGTGCTCGGTCCACCAGACGACTTCGAGGTCGGGGTCCTCCTCGACGGAGACCCACACCTTCTGGCCCTCGATGGTGTCGGCGTCGAGGAGGTGCTCGCTCCAGGTGAAGCCGCCCTCCTTCAGCCGCAGCGAGCCGCGCACGAAGTAGCGGGTGCCGAGGTACTCGACCATGTCGCCGGCCTTGAGGGTGCGCGGGTCGCCCGCCACCGAGTCCTCCGGGGCGAACGGGTCGTGCGGGGCCGGCGGGGCGGCCGCGGGGGCCGGGGCGTTCGAACGACGTCGCAGCAGGACGAGGATGAGCACGACCAATGCGACAAGAATCAGCGCGAGAAGGATGACAATCGCCGTTCCGCCCACGGACACCTCCATCGTTTCGTCGACAGCAAGGGCACAGACCAGCGGGATCCTACCGACTGTGGCGTCTCAGGCCCATACCGCGATGAGACGTATCAAATGATCCACGGGTTTCCTAGGAGAAGCCGCGATCCGATGCAAGGCCGGAACCGGAGCGGTGCCGAAATGTGCGACGCCGCGCCCCTGCGCCCCGATACGCCCGGCCGCGTGCGCGGACGTGCCCACGCGGGCGAAGACCGGTCCGGAGGCCGGCGGAGGCCGGCGGGGTCGGCCGCCGGTGGGTGGGGGCGGGTCAGAGGCGGGCAGCGGCGGCGGCCACGCGGTCGTCCGTGGCGGTGAAGGCGATCCTGATGTGGCGGGCGCCGGCCGGGCCGTAGAACTCGCCGGGGCCGACGAGGACGCCGAGGGAGGCGAGGTGGGCGACCGTGTCCCAGCAGGGCTCGTCCCGCGTGGCCCACAGGTACAGGGACGCCTCGGAGTGGTCGATGCGGAAGCCGTGCCGCTCGAACGCCTCGCGCAGGGCCGCGCGGCGGCGGGCGTAGCGGGCGCGCTGCTCGTCCACGTGCGCGTCGTCGGCGAACGCGACCGTCATCGCGGCCTGCACCGGCGCCGGGACGATCATCCCGGCGTGCTTGCGGACCTCCAGCAGCCGCTTCACGATCGCGAGGTCGCCGGTGACGAACCCGGCGCGGTAGCCCGCCATGTTGGAGCGCTTGGAGAGCGAGTTGACCGCGAGCAGGCCCTCGTGGGAGCCGTCGCAGACGTCGGGGTGCAGGATCGAGATGGGCGGCTTGTCCTCGTCCCAGCCGAACTCCAGGTAGCACTCGTCGCTGACGACGATCGCGCCCCGGCCGCGCGCCCACGCCACGACCTTGCGCAGGTGCTCGGCGGGCAGCACCTTGCCGGTCGGGTTGGACGGCGAGTTCACCCAGACGATCTTCGGGTTGACCGGGCCGAGCGCGAGCAGCCCGTCCGTGGAGACGGGCGTGGCCCCGGCCAGCCGCGTCCCGACATCGTAGGTCGGGTAGGCCAGTTCGGGGAAGACGACCTTGTCGCCGGGGCCGGCGCCGAGCAGCGTCGGCAGCCAGGCGACCAGTTCCTTGGTGCCGATGACGGGGAGCACCGCGTCCGGGTCGGCGCCGGACACGCCCGCGCGGCGGCGCAGCCAGCCCGCGACCGACTCGCGCAGCGCGGGCGTCCCGTAGGTCTGCGGGTAGCCGGGCGCGTCGGCCGCGCCGGCGAGGGCCTCCCGGATCGGCGCGGGCGTCGGGTCGACGGGCGTCCCGACGGACAGGTCGACGATGCCGTCCGCGTGCGCGAGCGCCCGCTCCTTGTACGGGGCGAGCCGATCCCACGGAAAGTCCGGCAGCGTGAACACTGGCCCTGCTCCTCCTCTGGAGACCCGGCGGGCCGCGGCCTTCCCGAACTCGGGAGACCACGGCCCGGAAAATCGACGCGGGAGACCTCGGGACGCGCCCGCGGGCGCGCCGTCCGGTCCCCCGGCTCAGTCGTCGTGGCTCAGTCGTCGTGGCTCTGCGGAGGCAGCGCGGCGACGATCGGGTGGTCCTTGTCGATCTTGCCGACCTTGGACGCACCGCCGGGCGAGCCGAGGTCGTCGAAGAACTCCACGTTCACCTTGTAGAAGTCCTTCCACTGGTCGGGGACGTCGTCCTCGTAGTAGATGGCCTCAACCGGGCAGACCGGCTCGCACGCACCGCAGTCGACGCACTCGTCCGGGTGGATGTAGAGCTGACGCTTACCTTCGTAGATGCAGTCGACCGGGCACTCCTCGATGCATGCCTTGTCGAGCAGGTCCACGCAGGGCTGCGCAATGACGTAGGTCACGTCAGTGACTCCTCTCGGATATCCGGCCCCGCCGCACGTCACGGGTCGCCGCAAGCTCGCTAGGAATAGTATGGCCACCACGGCTCAGTCGATTCGACATGGGGGTCCTCACATGTCCGCCCGCTTCGCCGCGCGGCTGGTGGTGTCCATCAGTGGCGCGGACGTGGGTCAGCGGATCTCGCTGCGCCGCCGTCTGCCTACGGGAGAGTACAGCGACGTCGTCGGCGTACTCGAATCGTGGTCCGACAAGCGGCTCATGGTGCGCCGGCGCAACGGCGAGCTGGTCGAGGTCCCCGAGGAGATCATGGTCGCGGCGAAGGTCGTCCCGCCGCAGCCGCCGCCGCGCCGCCGCCCCCGCCGAGAGGAGCCGGGGGACGGCTGACGCGGCCGGCCCGCTCCGCTCAGCCGGTGCCCGACGGCACCGGACCGGACGGGTCGGCGCTGCCCGGCGCCGGGCTCCCCGGCACGGCGCTGCCCGGCGCGGGCCCGCTCGGCGCGGGGCCGCCGGACGGCGAGCCGCCCGATCCCGAGTCGGCGGGTGCCGGGCTGCCGGCGCCCGGCCCGGCGGGCGAGCCGTAGGGCGGCGGTTCCGCGGTCACCTCGGTCGTCCGCTCGGTGTAGGTCTGGCCGGGTTCGAGCTCGCGGCCCTGGAACAGCTCCGACACGGTGACGAACGTGAACCCGCGCTTCTTGAGGCCGTCCACCACCTGCGGGATCGCCTCGACGCTCGTCTTGTGGATGTCGTGGAACAGGATGATGCCGCCGCTCTTCGGCTCCTTGATCCCGACCCGGACGTCGCGGGCGACGTTGCGGTAGCGCCAGTCGAGCGTGTCGACGCTCCACAGGATCAGCGGCATCCCGATGATGCGTCCGACGTGCTTGTTCGTCGCCCCGTACGGCGGGCGCATCAGCGTCGGCTCCACCCCGCCGGACGCCTCCTTGACGGCCTTCTGCGTCCGCTCGATCTGCGACCGCACCTCCGCCGCCGACAGCGAGGTGAGCGGCGGATGGGACCAGCTGTGGTTGGCCAGCTCATGGCCTTCGAGCGCCATCCGGCGCACCACGGCGCGATGGCTGCCGACGTTCTGGCCCAGCATGAAGAACGTCGCGCGCACGCCGTCCTTCTTCAGCGTGTCGAGCAGGCCCGCCGTGTAGGGGCCGGGGCCGTCGTCGAACGTGAGCGCGACGCACTTCACCCGGTCGCAGTTGATCTTCCTCGGCGGCGGCGGTGTCGGCGACCGGCTCGCCTGCGCCTTCTCCCCCAGGGCGGCATGCTCCCCGGCCGTCCGCGCCTGCCGCTTGTCGGTGTGGCTGCATCCCGCGATGAGCAGGAGGCCGGCGCCGCCGATAACGGCGAATTTCCTGATCCGCACCACGCACCCCCGAACGTGTCGCTTTCGCGCCGCTAATACCCTGCGTCACGCTGAAGACACACCGCGCTGACATTCCCGATGCGTGAACTCTGTACGGAGATGCGGGTGAAGACGGGTGACCGCGCGATGTCCGCACGGCGACCGGACGAGGAACCGCACAGGACAGAGCCGCATGACCGCAAGCCCACGGAACGCGCCCGAGGCGACGGGCGTCGTCGACCAGGTCGGCGAGCGGCCCGGACGGCGGCCCTGAGCGGGCCGCCGGCCGGGCGGGCGGGCGTCAGCGCTGGGGCCAGTCGGGGACTTCGGGCGGGAGGTCCTTGCTGACGCGCATCGGGAAGGCGGCGTCGCGCTTCTCCAGGAAGGACGACACGCCCTCGATCGCGTCGGCGGCGCCGCCGAGGGAGGCCATGAGGCGGGAGTCGGCGGCGTGCGCGTCCCACGGGGACGGGGCGGACAGGCCCGACCACATCAGCCGCCGGATCGCGGCGACCGACACGGCCGAGGTGTTGTCGGCGATCTCGCGGGCGAGGGCGTAGGCGGCCGGAAGCAGTTCGTCCGGCGCGTGGACGCGGGAGACGAGGCGGCCCGCGAGGGCCTCCTGCGCGTCGAACACGCGGCCGGTCGCGGCCCACTCCATGGCCTGCGCGATCCCGACGAGGCGCGGCAGGAACCAGCTCGACGCGGCCTCGGTGACGATGCCGCGGCGCGCGAACACGAAGCCGAACTTCGCCTTCTCGCTGGCGAGCCGGACGTCCATCGGGAGGGTCATGGTGACGCCGACGCCGACCGCGGCGCCGTTGAACGCGCCGATGACGGGCTTGAGGCAGCGGGCGATGCGCAGCGCGACCGTGCCGCCGCCGTCGCGCGGGGTGCCGTCCTCCAGGACGTCGTCCTCGCCGGCGAACATGTCCTTCGACTTCTCCTTGTCGAAGGTGTCGCCGCCGCCGCTCAGGTCGGCGCCCGCGCAGAACGCGCGGCCCGCGCCGGTCACGACGACCGCCCGCACCTCGTCGTCGGCGTCGATCCGGTCGAAGACGTCGAGCATCTCGTTGCGCATGGTGAACGTGTAGGCGTTCATCTTCTGCGGACGGTTCAGCGTGACGGTGGCGATCCCGTCGCGAACCTCGTACTCGATCTCCCTGTACGGCACGTGCGCACCCCTCTCCCGCTGGACAGAACCCGATTCTAGAACGGGTCTTCAGATGAGGGCTTCGGGGAAGAGGCGGAGCAGGACGTCCCGGCGCCACTCGGCCAGGTCGCGGCCTTGCGGCGGGACGGGCAGCAGCGCGCCGTCCGACGCCGACGTGAATTCGATCTCAATGCCGGGGGCGATCTCGGCGGGCGGCTCGCCGGTGGCCGCGAGGCGCCGCGCCAGGGCGCCGAGGACGCGCGCCCAGCCGTCGCCCAGGTAGGGCGGCAGGGCCTCGGCGCGCAACTCCGGAAGGCCGCGCGCGGACAGCCCGATCGTGCGCAGGGTCAGGCCGTCCGGCCCCTCGGCGCCGACGATCCGGACCTCGGACGTGACGTCCGCCATTCGCAACGCCGCCTCCCTGCAGGACTTTCTCCGATAAATTATGACAGTGAACTGGGCCGTGACGACGTACGACTCCGCCTTCGGGTACGTCTCCGCGCACGGTGCGCCCCTGGTCGACCTGCTCGATCCGCAACCCGGCGAACGGGTCATCGACCTCGGGTGCGGCACCGGGACGTTCAGCGCGGAGATCGCAGAGCGGGGCGCCGAGGTGCTGGGCATCGACGGCAGCCCCGACATGGTCGCGCAGGCGACCGCCATGCACCCCGGGCTGTCCTTCATCGTCGGCGACGCCCACGACTTCACGGTCGGCGAGTCCTTCGACGCGGTCGCCTCCAACGCGGCCCTGCACTGGATGACCCGCGACCCCGACGCCGTCATCGGGCGCGTGCACGCCGCGCTGCGCCCCGGCGGCCGGTTCGTCGGCGAACTGGGCGGCGCCGGCAACTGCGCCGAGCTGATCGTCGCGATGCAGACCGCGTGGCGCGTGTTCGGCCTCGGCGAGCCCGAGCTGCCCTGGTACTTCCCGTCCCCGGCCGCGTACGCGACCAAGCTGGAGGAGGCCGGGTTCACGCTGCGGCTGCTGGAGCACGCCGAGCGCCCGACCCGGATGACCGAGGGCCCGAACGGCGCCGCCGACTGGGTCCGCGCCTACGCGGCGCGCGCGCTGGCCGACGTCCCGCCGGAACTGGTCGACCCGCTGCTCGACCGGGTCAACGACCTGGCCGCGCCGGCGCTGCGCCGCGAGTCCGGGTGGGTCGCCGACTACGTGCGGCTGCGGTTCGCCGCCGTCCGCCGCTCCGACGGCGCCGCCCCGACCCCGTTCGGCCCCCTGGCCGCCGACCGCCCCCTCTGACCCGCCGGGCCCTCCGGCGGCCCCGGCGCCTAGGGTGGAGGCATGCTGCGGTTGTACGACCATCGGACGGGCCGGGCGGAGCCCCTGCCGGCCGGGCCGGGTCTGCGGGTCCAGGTCCTTCCGGGCGCCGGGTACCGGGCGCTGGTGGTCGCCGATCTGCTGCGGCGCGTCGTGCAGCGGTCGGGGCGCCGCGTGCGGCTGGTGAGCACTCCCCCCGCGGGCGACGACTACACGGACTACGCCGCCGCCTCGGTCGAGGTGCTCGGCGAACCGCTGGCGGACGCCGACGTCTACGTCACGGCAGGCGAGCCCGTGGACGCGCTGTGCCTGGCCGTCCCCGCCGAGACCGGCGGAAAGCCGTCGGACGCGCTGACCGCGCGGCTGGCGATGCTGGAGGTCCCGTACCGGGAGCCCGTGGAGCTGTCGGACGCGCGCCTGGCGGCCGCGGCCGAGCGGCTGGACGCCTGGCGCGGCAAGGTCGCCGAGTGGGCGACGTCCCCGGGCCGTCCCATGAGCCGGGAGTACGCGGACCGGGCGGACGCGGCCCTGGCGGACGACCTCGGCACCCCGGGCGCCCTCGCCGTCCTCGACCGGCTCGCCGCCGACCCGGACGTGCCGCCGGGCGCGAAGCTGGAGACGGTCGTCCACCTCGACATGCTGCTGGCGCTCGGGCTGGTGGCGGCGATCGGGAGCGCCTGACCGCGCGCCGGTCGAGTGGCCGTTTGTACGACGGTGAGCATCTCGCGGGCCTCCTTGATGGCACCTGTCCGGCAGGTGAACCGCACCGCGGGGTGACCCGGGCTTTCGCGGTCGCCGGGAGAAGCTAACTTCGTATGTCGTGTCGACCGAAGCCCCGGAATCACCGGCCCCGACGTCCCCCGAGCCGCCGGTCCGCGCGCGCCGCCGCCGCGCCCGCCCGCTGATGGCGGCCTTCGTCGCGCTCGCCGTGCTGCTGTGCACGGTCGTCGGAGGGGTCGGCTGGTACTTCGCGGGCGTCGCGATCGAGGTCGACCACTCCCCCGAGTACCCGCTGACCATCGCGGACACGGCGGACGGCACCGTCACGCTCCCCCGCGTGCCGGTGACGGAACGCCCCGGAACGTGGGCGCTGGTCTGGAAGGACGGGCGGGCCCTGCTCGGCCCCGTCGTCGGCGGCGACCGCGACCACGTGGTGCGGAAGGTGACGTCGGTCGTTTCGGGTTCGCTGCGGAAGGGCGCACCGGCGGCCATCGACCACTGGATGTACGACGGCGACCCCGAGAAGGCCGTGGGCCTGCCGTTCGAGGACGTCACCTATCCGTCCCGGGTGGGGCCGATGCCCGCGTGGCTGATCCCGGGGTCGTCCGATAAGGGGACGTGGGTCATCGCCGTCCATGGACGGAACGCGGACAAGGCGGAGACGTTCCGCGTCATGCGGCCCGTCCACGAGATGGGTCTGCCGATGCTGTCCATCGCCTACCGGAACGACGTGGGCGCGCCCTCGTCCGGCGACCGGAAGAACCATCTCGGCGACACGGAGTGGCAGGACGTCATCTCCGCGATGGGCTACGCGCGCGCACACGGCGCGACCGGTGTCGTCCTGTACGGATGGTCGATGGGCGGTGCGATGGTCATGACGGCCTTGCGCAAGGACCCGTCGTTCGTGCGGGGCATCGTCCTCGACTCCCCCGTCCTGGACTGGAGCGCCACCCTCGACAAGCAGGGCGAAGCCCGCAACCTGCCCGGCCTCATGACGGACGTGGCCAAGCAGGTCCTCGAATGGCGCATCGGCATCGACCTCACCGACTACGACCAGCGCCGCTTCGCGCCCCGGCTGCGTACGCCCGTCCTCCTTTTCACGACGCAGGACGACGCCACCGTTGCCAACGGCCCCGCCTACACCTTCGCCAGGACGGCGCCGCCCGGCATGGTCACGCACATCTCCACACCGGGCGACCACACCGAATCGTGGAACGTCGACCCGTCCGCCTATGAACGCAACCTGGAGTCCTTCTTGAAGAGGGTCGGCTAGCGGCCCGCCCGTCAGGCGCGGCGGACCTCAAGCAGCGTCTTACCGACGGTGGAGCGCGACTCGATGGCTCGGTGCGCGTCGGCGGCGCCTTCGAGCGGGAAGCGCTGCCCGATGACGGGCTTGAGGCGTCCGTTGGCCGCCTCGTCCAGCGCACTGATGGTGAACGCGCGGAGTTGTTCCGGCGTGGCCGTGGGCTGGACGAGCGTCACCCCGCGTTCGGCCGCCTGCTCCTCCGGGACGCTCGCCCACTCGCCGGACGCCAGCCCGAAGCTGACCATGCGCCCCTTGGGCCGGACGAGGGTGAACGCCGCGCGCGCCACATCCCCGCCGACCCCGTCGAAGACGACGTCCACCCTGCCGGCCTTCTCGGCCCAGCCGGGCTCGCGGTAGTCGACCGCCTCGTCCGCGCCGAGGCGCATCGGGACCTCGGTCTTGCGCGCGCCCCCGGCCGCCGCGACGACCGTCGTCCCGCGGGCCTTCGCCAACTGCACGAGGAGCGTCCCGACCCCGCCGGCCGCCGCCTCCACCAGCACCCGCTCCCCCGGACGCGGGTCGGCCGCGCTCAGCATCATCGTCGCCGTCCTGCCGTCGGCGAGGAGCGCGACCGCGTCGTCGAGCGCCAGGCCGTCAGGGACGTCGAACAGCCCCTTCGCGTCAACGGCCGCCTTCTCCGCGTAGGCGCCCGTACCGCCGGTGCTGCTGACGACCCGCCGCCCGACCAGGCGTTCGTCCACACCGGTCCCGACCGCCGCCACCACACCGCCGACCCCGTTGCCGGGGATGACCGGCGGCTCCAGCCTCACCGGCGCCGGTCCCGTCCCCGCCCGCATCTGCGTCTCGACGAACGTGATGTTGACGAACTCGACCCCGATCAGCACCTGCCCCTCACCCGGAACCGGATCCGGCGCCTCCCCCGGGACGAGCACCTCCGGCCCACCGAACTCCTTCAGCCACACCGCGCGCATGTGAACCCCTCCGATCAGCGGCAGCTCCTCCAGACTGCTACCTCAAGCAAGGTCGAGGTCAACTCGTTCGCAACGAATCTCTTTTCTCGCCCCACGAGGCTCTGTAAGCTTTCGCGCGAGTTCTGCCCCCGTTGTCGGCTGCCGCTCAAGGAAGACGATGCGCGCCCGGTTGGTACGTTCCTCCCCGCTCGGGTCGCCCCGCGCCGCCTCCGTGCTCGTCGCGGCGGCCGCCCTGTGCGCGGTCGCGGGCTGCGGCTCGTCCGGCTCGTCCTCGAACGGCGAGTTCGCCCCGAACGGCTCCTTCGACACCGGCGCCGCCCCCGCCCCGGCCGCCATCGCCCCCTCGGCGATCCCGACGGCGGAGCTTTACAAGACCGTCCTCGATCGGTACCGCGCCTACCAGGACGCCTACAAGAAGGCCTACGAGACCAACGACCCGTCCGGCCTGACCGACGTCGCCATGGACCCCCTCCTCACCGTGGTCACCGGCGACGTGGAGGCCACCAAGGCCAAGGGTGTGGTCTGGCGTTTCGCGAACACGTTCAACCCTCGCGTCTACGCCCGCTCCAAGGACAGCACGAAGGTCTACGTCATCGACTGCGTCCGCACCCTCGTCGCCTACCGCTTCTCCGCCAAGACCGGCAAGCAGCTGGAGAAGCTGTCCGGCGGGGCTTTCGTGTACCGAGCCACCGTCCAGTACGACTCAGGCACCTGGAAGGTCGCCGCCAACGTCCGGGACCGGCAATGCTGACGGTCCGCAGGGAAGGACATGTGATGTCTCCCCACATCCCCGGCAGGCGCCGGACCGTCACCGCTGCGGTCATGGCGACGGCACTGATCACGCCGCTACTGGTCGCCGCCCCCGCCATGGCGGAGGGCTGCGGGGTCGTTTCCGGCCAGCCGAGGGACCACGCGAACTGCAATGTGGTCACCCATAAGCCGGGCACCGGAGGCGGTGGCGGTGGCGGCGGCACCGGCGGCGGGAACAGCGGTCCCACGCTGCCTCCTCCACCGGAGGGGCTCACTCCGGACGAGGCACAAGGCGTCATCCAAGTCCCGGGCACGACCGCTCCCGCCCCAGCGCCGATCACTACGGCCGACCTGCTCGCCATGGCCAGGGCCTCAGCAGTGTTCCCCAGGATCGTTGTCAGTACGACCCCGAAGGACAAGACTTACGTCGGGCTTCGAACGTCCCTGCGGGTCCAGGGTTTCAAGGACGTGAACACCATCCCGATCGGTCCGCTCGATCAAAGGGTGAGGCTGACCGCCAAGCCCAAGTCCGTGAAATTGAACCTGGGCGAGACGAGGGACTTTCCCTGCGATGACGCCGGCAGTGAGGACGTGCCGACCTGCGACTACACCTTCAAGAAGTCGTCCGCCTCGGAGGCCGGTGGCGTGTACCAGATCAGTGCCACCATCACATGGGAAGTTTCCTGGTCGTGCGGGGGCGATAATTGCGACTCCGCCGGGGCTCAACTACCGGACCATTCCATAACATCGGGGAACACTCCCCTCACCGTCGGCGAGATCCAGACCAACACGGGCCAGTGATCTCGGGCGAGCACCGGCTCCCGGGATTCATGGAACTCGCGGAACTGGGAACGGGAGCCCAGGGCGAGGTCGTGCTCGCTCGGCACGAGTCGGGCGGCGGACCGGTAGCGATCAAGTACCTCGCCGCCGGCCTTCTCGGTGATACGGCCGCGAGGAGCGTCTTCCGCGAAGAGGCGCAGATGCTCAAGCGGGTGAACAACCCGCATGTGGCGCGATTACTCGATTACCTGGAGTCGCCGTGGGGCGCGGCGATCATCCTGGAGGCGGTGCCCGGCCGTGCCCTGCGGAAGGTACTGGACGAACTCGAAGGGGCGCTGGCGCCCGAGGCGGCCTTGTCGATCCTCAAAGGCTCACTGCTCGGCTTGGCGGCGGCACACTCCGTGGGCGTCGTCCACCGGGACTACAAGCCCGGGAACGTCCTCGTCCAGGACAACGGGCAGAGCAAACTCATCGACTTCGGCATCGCCGTCCTCACCGGGCAGGGCGGCCGGGCCGGAACACCTGCGTACATGTCCCCCGAGCAGTGGACGGGCGGACCCGCCACTCCGGCGACCGACCTTTACGCGGCGACATGCGTATTCGTCGAATGCGTCACGGGCGAGAAGCCCTTCACTGGAACGACTCTCGCCGAACTGAAGACCGCGCACGAGGAGGGCCTCACATCGTTCGAGAGCGTCCCCGAGCCGTTGCGTCCTCTCGTCCGACGGGGCTTGGCGAAAAGACCGAGTGATCGGGTCTCGAACGCGTACGAGTTCGTCAGCGAGCTGGAATCGGTCGCCGCACGGGCATACGGGCCCGACTGGGAACGGCGGGGCTTCCTCGCACTCGGCGCGGTCGCCGCGACCGTCGTGACGGCCGCCCCACTGGCCATGCTCGGCGGAGCCCTCCTGGCCCCCGGGGCGTCGGCGACCGGCGCCGCAGCGTCCACGGCGGTGGGCCACGTCGCCACCGGCCTCGCGCAGAGCGCCACCTCGGTGGACGTGCTGGCGAAGACCGGCGCCTCCGCGTCCAAGGGCTTCCTGGGCAAGATCGGCGGGGCGAAGGGCGCCGCGGCGATCGGGGTCGCGGGCGTGGGCGGTGTGATCGCGGCATGGCTGCTCTGGCCCGGCCCGAGTGTGGGCGGGACGAGCCGCGCCGGAGTCCACGCGTACTTCACCAAGCCGGGTGTGCTCCTCGGGCAGGCTTACCTGCCCGCCTCCGAGACCCCGTACATCGACTTCACGTACTCGCTCACCCCGGCCAGGGCCAAAACCGGCACCGAGGTGCGCCTCGTCGAGGAGTTCCGAGGACGCACTCCCGGAGGTCTCTACTACACCCCGAGCGGTGAACGTCAATGCTCAGGGCCCGACCCAAAGCCGCCGAAGACCCATGGGTACGATTGGGCGATCGGACTCGGCCAGGACCAACTCGATGTCCAAAGCTCGGACTACATGGGCTTTTACCGCATCCCACCGGCCAAGCGGAGCGACATCCCTCAGACGACAACGGATGCCATCATTCTCCCCGTCCGCAGTGACACGGTCGGTGAACAGCAGCCGTTCATCCAGGCGGAATGCGCCAATATCAGCCGATGGACGACCACGTCCAGGATCGTTCTTCCAGAGCACGACCTCCTGCCCCCGGGCAAATATCTGGTGACACCCCATGTGCCGATGAAGGTGACCAGAACGCTACGGAGCAACGAGGCGATCCCTCCGGAGTCAGCGGGAGCGCGGATCGACGGAACCTTGCCCGTGATCGAGGTACTGAACGACTGACGCGCTGCCCAGCCCCTGCCGATCACGGCCGACGGCTGGCCTCACAGCGCGCGCACTCGCACGCGGCGCACTGTGAGTTCGTCCGGGAACGGGGTTTCACCGTTTATCGCCGCTTCCAGCAGGTCTGGTGACGAAGCCGTGATGAGACGTCGCCCAGCCGCCCGCCACATGCCGCGGTGCACCCAGACGGCCCACCCTGGAAAGCGGCCCCGCAGAGCGGCCAGCAGTTCAGCTTCCTTCACGCGGGGCCCTCGGGCAGGAGTGCCCAGACGGCCTTGCCGCCGCCTCCGAGCGGCTGGGCGCCCCACTCCTTGACGAGCGCGCCCAGCATCGCGAGCCCGCGACCGTCCTCGCTCAGCAGTTCCGCCGAGCCCGCGACCGGCAGGACGTCGGAGGAGTCGAAGACCTCCACGACCGTCCCCTTGTCCGCCTGAACGAGCCGCACCCGCGTCGTGGTGCTACCGGTGTGCCGCAGGACGTTCGTCACCAACTCCGACACCACGACCTTCGCCACGTAGCGTCCTGCCCCCACCTCTCCAGGACGTCCCCGACCCAGTCCCTAGCCACCTTGACCGACTCGCCCCGAACCGGGACAACGATCTCCGCGGGCTCCTGCATGAACGATCACCTCCGAGTTCCGTGACTCACCGCACAGAATCCACTCCGAGGCGTAGTGTCACTATGGAACAGCGCCAGCACACGCAGAGCACAGTCAGATGGTGCGAGCGGGTTTCAAGGAGGTGTGCACGTGGCTGCACGCAGGCCGACGCGTCAGACGATCTCCTTCGGCCAGGAAGTGTCCCGACTACGCCACGAGGCCGGTCTATCGAGGCTCGAACTGGCCAAACGCGCCGCTGTGAGCCGCAGCTACATCGCCCAGGTGGAGAACGGGACAACCCGCTGCAGGAGAGACTTCGCCATCCGACTGGACGACGCCCTGGGCACCGGCACCGCCCTCACCGACGCATGGGACCGCATCGTCAAGCCCTCCGCGCACCCCAAGTTCTTCGCCGATTACTCGGAGGCCGAGTCGACCGCAGACCTGGTGCGGATGTACGGGGAGACGTTCGTCGTCGGGCTGTTCCAGACAGAGGATTATGCTCGGGTTCTACTGCCCACTCAACAAGCGCTCGAAGGGCGGCTCAAGCGACAGCAGATCTTGACGCGTGAGGCGCCCCCGAGGATCGTGGTGGTTCTGGCGGAAGTCGTCCTGGCCAAGCAAGTCGGCACTCCTGAAGTGATGTACCGCCAATGCGAGCACCTCCTGCAGGTCTCCCAGCTGGAGCACGTCACTCTCCAGATTGCCCCAACGGCGTACTACCGAGGTGTCTCGGGAACTTTCAGCATCGCCACCCAGCCGACCGGAGAGGAGTTGCTCTACCAGGAGGTGTCGACCGGAGGCCTCACATCCCAAGAAGCCAGCGATATCTTGCACTGCGTCAGCGCGTTCGCAGAGATGCAGGCGCGATGTCTGAGCGTCAGCGACTCCCGCGACTTCATTCGAAAGGCGATGAACCGGTGGACAACGTGACTTGGCGCAAGGCTCGGCGAAGCAACGACCAAGGCGGTGAGTGCGTGGAGGTCGCTGCCCTGACCGAGGGCGTCGGCGTGCGGGACTCCAAGGACCCGGACGGGCCCAAAATCCTCCTCGACCCCACCGCATTCCGCGCACTCTTGACCGACCTCAAGCAGCACTAGCCTTCCCCGCGGCCGCAGAGCCTCGCCCAGATGGGCGGGGCTCTGCCGCGTCTCAGCGGTTCGGCCTGAGTGTTAGTGGGCGGCAACGGTTAGGGCGACTCTGTACACGGGGAATGTGGTGGTGCCGATTCGACCGACCGGACCGTCCCGTTCGGGCGGGGGTGGCGGCGCGGATCAGGGCCGGGGCGGAGGAGCCGACGCGGGGCGGCGGCCGGCGCTCTTCGGTGGTGTGGTTGTGCGGTGGCACTGAGGCGCGGCAAGAGTACAGTTGGAGGCCGGTTTCCGGGGACTGGTCGCACCTGCCTGACTGTGACTTGCCCATGCCCTCGGGACCGGTCGGCGCGTTCGGGGGCGCATCCCCGTGTATGCCGCAGGCTGGGAGTGGAACATGGTCAGCATCAAAGGCAGTTTCGAATATTCTGACGGGCTGACTCCCGGGCAATCGAAAGACGGCGGCCTCCATCAGAATCTCTACGATGAGCAGGGGAAGCTCGTCGGCCACGGTGCGTTCTTCCCCGACGACGAGGATGGCGACGACTGGTCGACCAGTCCACTTTTCTGCGATCATGATCATGAGTGTGCGTCGTGCGCAAAACGCAAAGAAGAGGAACTCGCGGAAGCCCAGACGCTGCTCGCCGCCCTGGTCATTCTGGGCACCCTCAAGGCGGTGGAGAAGGCTGCGCCGCACCTCAAGAGATGGTGGAGGAATCAGGCGCTTCCGTTCATCAGGTCGACACGGAAGAAGCTCACCAGGGCCCGCGGGGCCGACGGTGAGGCCGCCGACGGCGAGGTGGACGACCTGATCGAGTGTGTGCCTTCGATGCTGGTCGACGCCCCTCCGGAGACCTCTTCGGAGTCCTCGCGGGAGGTGATCACCGCGCTCGAGGAGTACCGGGCCGGCATGAGCAGCGCGGAGGCGAGGGAGCGCTTCGTCGCGGCGCTGATGGCCAAACTGCTCAGCGAGAAGGCCCGGCTCTTCAGTGAAGAGCAGATGGCGGTGGTGCTCAATGCCCGGATCGACGACGCCGAGTTGAAGAGCGCATTGGAGGCGGTCACGCCCGAGCAGGTCGCGGACAGCGTCAAACTGATGCTCGAGACGAATCCGTCCTTGCTCGATGAACTCGGGGAGATCACCAAGATGGGGCGGAATGGGCCGCTACGTTTGAACGGCGGCAATTTCCGCCGGGGGTGAGTCAGGTGGGTTTGTGGGCCAGTCCGGCCCAGAGGACGGCGGGGGTGGACGCCTCGGCGGCGGAGCGGGGGCGCCAGGTGGGGACCTCTACGACGCCGGGGGCGACCAGGTCGAGGCCGTGGAAGAGGGCGGTGAACTGCTCGCGGTCGCGCAGGGTCACCTTTTCCGCTGAGTTCTTGTTCATGGCCTGCGCGAAGGCGGCCATTTCCTCGGGGAGGATGTCCTTCGCCGTGTGGGACACCACCAGGTGGCTGCCCGGCGGCACGGCGTCCATCAGGGTTCGCACGATCTGAGACGGGTCCGACTCGTCGGGGATGAAGTGCAGGACGGCGATGAGCATGACCGCAACGGGCTGCGTGAAGTCGAGCGTGCGGGCGGCCTCTTGGAGGATCTTGGCGGGGTCGCGCAGGTCGGCGTCGATGTAGTCGGTCGCGCCCGGTGCGGTGCTCTGCAGCAGCGCCTCGGCATGGGCGAGCACGATCGGGTCGTTGTCGACGTAGGCGATGCGGCATTCGGGTGCGAGTGCTTGGGCCACCTGGTGGGTGTTGTCGGCCGCCGGCAGGCCGGTTCCGATGTCCAGGAACTGGCGGATCCCGGCCTCGGCGACCAGGTACTCCACCGCCCGCGCCAGGAACGCGCGGTTGGCCCGCACGGATTCGACCGTGGACGGGAACGCCTTCAGGCCGGCCTCGGCCGCGGCCCGGTCGACCGCGAAGTTGTTCTCACCGCCCAGCCAGGCGTCATAGACCCTGGCGGGATGGGGGATGCTCGTGTTGATCCGGGAGAGGGTGTCCTGACCTGATTCTTCTGGCAGATCTGATGCCACGAACGTCTCCTCAGCACCGCCATTGGCATTGCGCCGTCCAGCATAGGGCTGCCGCGCCTTTTCGAGGCCGGATCGCCTTTCTTGCCGACGTGTTAGTCGGGGAGCGCGACGGTGAGGTCCACCTCGACCAGTTGGTCCGGGAAACCGAGCTGCGCGACGCCCAGAAGGGTGCTGGCGGACGTGAACGCCGGGCCGAGGGCGGAGGCGGTGAGGCGGCTCCAGGCGGTGCTGAGGTCCTCTCTCACGTCGCTCCGCACGTAGATCACCGAGCGCACCACGTGCTGCGGCTCGGCGTTCACCGCCGCCAGGGCGGCGAGCGCGTTCGCGACGATCTGGTCGACCTGCGCCTCGATGGATCCGGTGCCGACGAGGGTGCCGCTCGGGTCGAGCGGGCACTGTCCTGCGAGGTAAGCCGTCCGACCGGTCTCGACGACGGTGATGTGGTGGTAACCGGGCGTCTCGTGCAGGGTCTCGGGGTTCATGCGGGTGATCTTGGCTGCCATGGCCGCAAGTCTGGACAGGAGGCGACGGGCGGTGCATCCCATTTTCCGCGTGGGAGCCGGGCCGGGTGCTCAGGCCATGTCGGCGGCCGTCATGCCGGGTGGGTGGCCGGGAGGCCACTGGACGAGTTCGATCTTGTAGCCGTCCGGGTCGGTCAGCCAGGACGTGCGCATCCCCGGGGCCGGGGCCGCCGGCGGCTCGGCCGGGACGCCCTCGGCGGCGAGGTCGGCGATCGTGGCGTCCAGGTCGTCGACCTGGACGACGAGGTGGTTGACGGCGCCGGTGTCCGTGACCGGTCTCGCGGGGTCGTGGACGAGTTCGAGGCTGACGAACGGGTCATCGGGCAGCTTGAGCATGGTCAGGCTGCCGAACTGGGTCTCGGGGACACTGCCGAGCCGGGTGAATCCGAGTGCGGTGTAGAAGGCGAGCGAGCGCTCCAGGTCGCTGACCCGGAGCCCGAGGTGCAGCATGCGCATGGCCCGGCAGCCTAGTGCCACCCGTGCGAACCCGGGGCGGGCCCCGGACGTCGGAGGAGGGTGACAAGTGCGCTGGTAGGATCTCGGACGATGCGTGGGCGGTAGCGGTGACGCAGCCTGGTGGCCCGCCCCGGCGTGATACGGCCGACATTCACTCGGCGCGGGATTCCGTCCGCCCGCACGTCCACAGTTAGGTTCCCCGGTGCTGCTCTCCCCTCTGGCCGATCGTCGTCCTAAGGCCGGTGCGTTGCTGGCCGCCGCCAGGGGCAACTGGTTGTTCGCCGTGGTGCTGCTCGCGGGTGTCGTGCTGCGGGTCGTCACCATGCTCGGTTTCCGGGGCGTGCTGTGGTTCAACGACAGTTACGACTTCCTGCGGATCGCCGACGATCCGTTCCCGCATCCGCTGCGGCCGTCCGGTTACGGGCTGTTCCTGTGGGCGTTGAAACCGTTCCACAGCTTGGCGCTGGTGACGCTGGTGCAGCATGCGGCGATCGTCGGGCTGGCGGTGGTCGGCTACCGGATGCTCGTCCGCGACTTCGAGGTGCGGCGGACGTGGGCGGCGCTGGCCGTCACGCCGATCCTGCTGGACTCGTACCAGATCGAACTGGAGCATCTGCTCCTGTCGGACACCTTGTTCACCGTGCTCATCTTCGGGGCGCTGCTGGTGCTGGCCAAGCCGGGGGCGGCCGGGTGGCGGCGCGCGGCGGTGGTGGGCGCGCTGCTCGGGATCGCGGCCGTCACCCGGACGGTCGGCGTGCCGCTGTTCTTGATCGTCGTCCTGTACCTGCTGGTGCGGCGGACGAGGTGGCCCGCCTATGCGGCGCTCGCGGTGACGTTCCTGCTGCCGGTGGGCGCGTACGCGACGTGGTTCCAGCAGGAGCACGGCCGGTTCGGGATGACCGGGGTGGACGGCATCTTCCTGTGGGGGCGGACGGCCGCGTTCGCCGACTGCGACGCGCACACGCCGCCCCCCGACCTGGCGAGCCTGTGCCCGTACGGGGCGAAGGGGAACCGGCCCGCGTCGTCCCACCAGATCTGGGAGGCCAATTCGCCGACCGGGTGGTCCAACGGGCGGGCGTTCGACGCGGAGACCAACGCGCGGGCGCAGCGGTTCGCGCTGTGGGCGATCCGGAACCAGCCGCTCGACTACGCGCGGGTCGTCTCGTACGACTTCTTCGTCCGGACGTTCTCCTGGCACCGGTCGCAGTACCCGACGGTCGGGACGGAGGCCAGGTACCACTTCCCGACGAAGCCGACCGCGCGCAAGCCCGACCTGCCGGTGCTCGGCGGCGGTGACCGCCGGACGGTCGTGTACGAGTACTCGCACGGCACCGGGCGCACGCACATCGTCGACCCGTACGCCGGTGTGATGCGCGGCTACCAGGAGCGCGTGAGCGTGCCCGGGACGGTGCTCGGGGTCGTCCTGCTCATCGGCGCGGCCGGGATCGTGTGGCGGCGGGCGCGCGCGCGGACCGCGCTCTTCTGGACGTCCGCGGTCGCTCTGCTGGCCATCCCGCCCATCACGGTCGATTTCGACTACCGCTACATGCTGCCCGCGCTGCCGTTCGCGTGTTTCGCCGCGGCGATGGCCTGGGGCCGCCGTGCCCCGGAGGCCGGTCCCGGACCGGAGCCGGAGCCGGCCGGGGAGGCGGAGCGGGCGGTGGAACCGGCCGACGCCTGATCCCCGCCTCTTGCGTCCGCACCCGCCATACGTGAGACTTCCTCACATTCTTGGGCGGGAGGGCGCAGATGATGTCGCGTATCCGGTGGGACGTCCTGCTGGGCGTCGTCGTGCTGGCGGACGTGCTGCACGTCTTCCTGCCGTCGCTGATCACGCTGGTCGGCAAGGCGGGCGAGACACCGGCCGAGGTCATGGGCGCGTACGCGCTGGTGTGGTTCGCGGCCGCGTTCCTGACCGTCCCGCTGGCCCGTTTCGTTCCGGGTTCGTGGCTCGTCACCGGGGGCGGGGGCCTGCTGGTCGCCGCCCGGCTGGTGCTGCAGGGCACGGACGGCGGTGACGCCCAGCTCTACGCGGCCAGCGCGGGCCTGCTCGGCGGGCTGGTGTGGCTGACCGCGACCGCGATGACCGTCCGGGACGCGGCGCCGGTCATGACGGGCTTCGCGGGCGGGCTCGCGGCGGCGACGGCGCTGCACGCGGCGATCGAGGGCATCGACCTGGTGTGGCGGGCGGGCGTCGTGCCCTGGCTGCCGCTCGCCGTCTACCTGGCCCTGTTCGCCTTCGCACTGACCCGGCGGCCGTCCGGCGGCGGCCCGGAAGCACCCGCCGAGCCAGAAGCGCCCGGCGCCGCGGAAGCACCGGGCGCGCCCCGGATCTGGCTGGCCGCGGGGCCCGCGTTCCTTCTGTGGGGCATCTACACCGGCAACGCGGCGCACGCCCAGGCCAGCGCGGGATGGTCCGGGGGCGTCGCGGCGGCGGTCGTCGTGGGCGCGGCCGTCCTGTCGGTGGCGGTCGCGGCCCGTCCCCGGTTCTGGACGCGGCATCCCCTCGTTCCGGCGGCCGGGCTCGTCCTGTCGGCGGTCGGCTTCGCCGCCGGGCGGGCCACGGTGGACGGCGTCCACGGCGTCTCCCCCGGCTGGACGGTCGGCGCCCAGGTGCTCGGGCAGTTCGCGCTCGCGGGTTGCCTCGGGTGGGCCGCGTCCGTCCCCGGCCCCGACCGGCCCGGCAGGCGCGGGACGGCGATGGCGGGCGGCTGGCTGCTCTTCGTCGTGCTGATGTTCGCCTACTACTCCGCCTACGACCTCGGCACGCCGAACCGCTGGGTGCCGGTCGCGACGGCGTTCGGGGTCGCCCTGCTGGCCGTCCGCGCCCCGGCGCCGCGGCGTGAGAACGGCCTGGAGGTCTGGGCGGCGGGCGCGGCGGCCGCCGCCGTGCTGGCGGTCGCGGCCGCCCCGCTGTGGCGCGACACCGGGCCGAGTTGGCGGCCGGTCGACGACGGCGGCCTGCGCATCGCCGCCTACAACGTGCGGATGGGCTACGGCCTGGACGGGACGATGACCGTCACCCGGCAGGCGGATGTCCTGCGCGCCATGCGCCCGCACGTGGTCGTCCTCGGCGAGGTCGACCGGGCGTGGCTGCTGAACGGGGGCCGCGACTCGCTGCGGCTGCTCTCCGAACGGCTGGGGATGCGCGCGGTCTGGGCCCCTGCCGGGGACGAGGTGTGGGGCGACGCGCTGCTCACCGATCTGCCGGTCACGTCCGTCCGGAACACGCCGCTGGTGAAGGGCGGGCCGACCGGCGCGCAGGCGCTCTCGGTCGGGCTGCGCTGGCGGGGACGCGACATCACGGTGATCGCCACCCACACGCAGCCGCCGTCGGACTGGTCGGACCTCGGGCAGGCCGAGCAGCTCGCCGGCCTCGTCCGCGACGCCGGGAAGGACGGCCGCCAGGTCGTCCTCGCCGGTGACCTCAACCTGGAGCCGGGCAGCCGGCCGTGGCACACGCTGATCGGCGCGGGGCTGACCGACGCGCTGGCGTCGTCCCGTCCGTTCGCGACGCCGGTGACGGGGTCGGCGCCGATCGACCACATCCTGGTCACGCCCGGCCTCGCGGGGCACGACGCGACGAACGAGGACGCCTCCTGCTCCGACCACCCCGCGATCGCCGTGACGCTCACCGCCGGATGAGTACATGATCTACACCGCCCGGGACGGGCCCGGCACCCGGGCCGTTCCCCGGCGCGACCGCGACCGTGCGGCGCTGCTTCCAGATGCGGTTCTCGACGACGACCGAATGGCACGACTACGAGACCCGCCTGGTGGATTGCCCGCCGGGGAGGCCCCTGGATTTCGGGCCGTGGCCGAAGACGCCGGAGATTCCGTCCGAGAAACTGGAGAAGGCGCTGCCGCGCGTCCCGGCCGGGGGCAGGGCGGACGAGGCGAAGGTCCGGGCCGCGGTCGCGTCACTACTAAGGTCGCCGAGACGGGCGGCGGCGACCTTCTTCGGAACGACCATCCGCCACGCCTCGATGACCAGTTCCCGCATTTCGGGCTCGTCGAGCGCGGACGTCCACGCGTGCACCCAGTTGAAGCGCAGATCGGATTCACGGGGAAGGTGGAACTTCTCCGGCTCGGAGGCCACCAGCGCCTCGCGCTCCTCCTTCGGGAACGCGAAGCCCATCACGGTCTCGTCCCGCGAGAAGGCGACATAGACGATGGACCCGACCCGGAACTTCACCTGGTCCCTGATGAGATGCTCCGACGTGCGCGGCAGCGTCCTCGCGAGCGCCCGCACCTGCTCAACCGTGATCACCATGTCCTCCTGTGGCCGCTCTCCCCCGAGCAAACCATTCCCCATCGCATGATCTTGATAGGTTTGCCCGCGTGAACGAACTGGTCCGCTGGCAGACCGAGCACGGCACCATCGTCGTGGAGAGCGACGATCGGGAACCGGGATTCCAGTCGGTGTCCCGCACCGGGGAGATCTTCCGCGAGGCCGCCGGCAAGTTCGAGGACGCCTTCGACAACGTCCGGGAGGCGGCCCAGTCGGCGCTCGCGGCGCTGCGCGGCGGCGACCTGAACCCCGACGCGGTCGAGCTGGAGTTCGGCGTCAAGCTCAACGCGGCGGCCGGGGCCGTCATCGCGAAGACTTCCGTCGAGGGACAACTCAAGGTCAAGATGACATGGGGGCGGCCGAGCGCGGGAGCCGGGACCGGAGCCGCGGAGGAGGCGTAGCGGGGATCGTGGACGACTGGCAGTGGCGCGCCTGGGTCGGCCACCCGTCCGGCGGCAGGCTGGGCGCGGCGTTCCTCATCACCGAGAACCGGCTGCTGACCTGCGCTCACACCGTCCGGGGGCTGGACGAGGCGCGCGTCGGATTCCCGGGCCTGCTGGAGGACCTGCCCGCCACGGTGGTCCGGTGCGGTGACTGGGAGCGCGAAGGCGACCCCGGCGACGTCGCCGTCCTCGAACTGAGCCGGCCCGTCCCGTACGAGCCGGCGCGGCTCGCCGACCCGGGCGGCCTCCACGAGCACACCGTCACCGCACGGACGTTCGCCGTCTGCGGCTTCCCCCGGCGGAGCGACCAGAACGAGCGGCACGCGACCGTGACGACGTCCCCGCACCGCGGCATGCGGCGCGAATGGTGGGAGCTGAAGACCGGGCCGGGCGACTGGCTGGAGGAGGGCTACAGCGGGTCGGCCGTGTACGACGCGGACACGGGCGAGGTCATCGGCATGGTGACGAACGCCGAGCTCCGGTACGGCGACCGCGCCGACCTCGGCTGGATGCTCCCCCTCCCGCACATCCGTACCTACTGGGAGGAACTGGACGACCTGCTGCCGCTGCGCTGGCTCACCCCGGACGCGCGCCGCGAGCTGCGCGAACTCCTGCGCGGCGTGCGCTTCACCGATCCGCTCGCCGCCGACCTCGAACGGATCACCGGGCGGCGGGCGTTCGGCGGGTTCCGGTCCGCGTGGGGGTCGGTGCGGTATGTCGCGGAAGGATGGGCTGAGGAGCGGCTCGTCCGCTATGTCGCGGCGCTCGGCCCGCACCTGCCGGATCCGGCGCGCGGGCGGCTCACCACCTGGTCGGCCCGGCATCTGCGCGGCACGGCCCCCGCTCCGGCCGCGGCTCCGGCCGCGCGGCCGGAGCCCGCGTCGGTGATCGTCCGGCTGGAGCGGGTCACGTTCGGCAACGCCTTCGACGTGACCGTGCACACCTGGGTCGACGGCGCCGCGGGCGCCTCCCTGCCCACCGAGCGGGTGCCGGAGCGCGGCGTGCGGGCGGCGGTCGAGGCGGGCGTGGCGGCGCTGGCGCCCGCGCTGTTCGACCGCGACTGGATGATCGAGTTCGCGGTGCCGGAGGGCTGGCTCGGCAAGCCGTTCGAGCAGTGGTACCTCGACCCGCGCAAGAGGATCCCGATGCGCCGGTGCCCGGTGGTCGTGCGGGACGTGGACCGGCTGCGGCCCGACTCGATCCGGCGCGGCCTGGCCCACCACCGCTGGCGGCTGCTGACCGAGCGCGGCCGCAGCGACCCGCGCCCCATCGCCTGCGACGCGCCGCGCAAGGCCCGCGAGTTCGAGGAGTGGCTGGAGGCGAACGTCGACTTCTGCGTGCTCGTCTACGGGTCGCGTCCGGTCAAGGGCTGGCTGACGGCCGCGCTGAACAACGGCATTCCGGTCATGCTGTGGACGCGCACGCCCTGCGACGCGCCGTCCCACGAGGACTGCCGCGGGCATCGCGTCCTGGACGAGTTGACCGCCGCGATCTGCGACGAGCACCCGATCGACCTGCCCCGGGTGGCGCTCGCCCTGCGCAAGGCCGCGCTCATCGCCCCCAAGGACGAGCCGCACTGCGGACGCGACCTGACGCTGCTGTGGGACGACCCGTCCCGGCTTCCCGATCCCCCGCTCGCCATGGAGGTATAGGTGCCCGACTGGCTGCTCTACACCGGGAGCCGTCGCCCGCACGACGGCATCGACCGGCTGCCTCCACCGCCGCCCTGGCGCGCGTTCGACGGCGAGCCCGTGCTGCCGTCCCCGGGCGGCTCGTCCGGGAACGAGCATCAGGCGACCACGTACCGGCCGTCGGACGATGCGGTGCAGCAGGTCAACGCGGCGCTGTATCTGCGTCGCCCGCTGCTGGTGACGGGACCGCCCGGTACGGGGAAATCGACGCTGGCCTACGCGGTGGCCCACGAACTGGGTCTCGGGCCCGTCCTCCACTGGCCCATCACCAGCCGGACCACACTGCGCGACGGCCTCTATCAGTACGACCCGCTGACCCGGTTGTACGCGGCGGGACGGGACAACGCGCCCGCCGACGAGGACATCGGCCGCTACATCCGCCTCGGACCGCTCGGAACGGCGCTCCTCCCCTATGCGCGGCCCCGCGTGCTGCTCGTGGACGAGATAGACAAAAGCGACATCGACCTGCCCAACGACCTGCTCACCATCTTCGAGAAGGGCGAGTACGAGCTGCCGGAACTGACCCGGCGCGCCGACCCGGCCGCCGAGGTCATGACCGCCGACGGGCCGGGCTCCCGGGTGACCGTCACGGCCGGGACCGTCCGCTGCAGCGCCTTCCCGCTGGTCGTCATGACCAGCAACGGCGAGCGCGAGTTCCCGCCCGCGTTCCTGCGCCGATGCGTCACCGTGGAACTGCGGCAGCCCTCGGGAAAGGCCGAGCTGGCGGCGATCGTGCGGGAGCATCTGGGCGCACTGGCCGACCAGAGCGACGACCTCGTCCACCGCTTCTTCGAGCGGTCGTCGTCGGGCACCCTGGCGACCGACCAGCTCCTCAACGCCGTCTACCTGTGCCGCCACGCCGACACCGAGGACCGCCGCGCCCTGGCCGACCGCATCATGCCCTACCTGACCGGCCCGGTCGATGACGATTGACCGGCTGCGGGAGGCGCTGTCGGCGCTCGGGCCGCCGCCGGACGCCCGCGAGCTGAGCGAGATGCTGTGGCTCGCCTGCCACATCACCCCGGCCGAGGCCGAACCCGCGCCCGCCCCGCCGGTTCCGCCGCCGGCCGCGCCGGCCTTGCCCGAGGTTCCGCGGCCGCCGGCTCCGCGCGGGCCGTCGCCGCCGCCGGCGCGCGAGCCGCTGACCGGCCTCCATCCACGTCCCGCGTCCGGCGCCGAACCGGTCGGCGAGGCGGCGGAGGTGCTCGTCCCGACGGCCCCGATGCTGGCGGACGCCCTGGGCGTGCAGCGGGCGCTGCGCCCGCTCAAGCGCCGCGTCCCGTCCCGGCACCGCCGCGAACTGGACGAGGACGCGACCGCCGCGCGCATCGCCGACACCCGCCTGTGGACGCCCGTCCTCGTCCCGTCGCCCGAACGGTGGCTCACGCTCAGCCTGGTCGTGGACACCGGGCCGACCATGCGGCTGTGGCGGCCCCTCGCCCGCGAACTGGCGGAGACGCTGATCCGGCAGGGCGCGTTCCAGGACGTGCACGTCAGCTACCTGGACAGAGCAGGCCGCATCACCTCGACACCCGGCGCGCCGCCACAGGATCCGCGCACCCTCGTGGACGCCTCGGGGCGGCACGCCGTCCTCGTCCTGAGCGACTGCTCGGGCCCGCACTGGTGGAAGGGACATGCGCCGCGCGCCGTCCGCCATTGGGCGCAGGCCGGGCCGACCGCGATCCTGCAGCCCCTCGCCGAGCGGCTCTGGCGGCGCACCGCCGCACCGACCGCACCCGGTCTCGCCGTCCTCCCCCGCCCCGGCGCCCCGAACACCGACCTGCGCTTCACCCCGTTCGACGGCGCGGCACCGACCGGCGTGCCCGTCCCCGTCCTGGAGGCGGCGCCGCGCTGGTTCGCGGCGTGGGCCCGCCTGGTGACCGGGGCGGGCCCGCAGCCCGCCGCCGTCGCGACCCTGGCGGCCCGCCCCTCCGGCCCGGCGCCGGTGCACCGCGAACGCGAACTGCCGATCGCCGAACGCGTCCGCCGCTTCCTGACCACGGCCTCGCCGGACGCCGCCGAACTCGCCGCGCACGTCGCCGTCTCCGTGCCGTCCCTGCCGGTCATGCGCCTCATCCAGCACCGCATCCTCGGCGGCTCAGGACCGGGGCAGCTCGCCGAAGTCCTGCTGAGCGGCCTGCTGCGCCCGGTCGGCGATGTCCGCTACGAGTTCGTGCCCGGCGCACGCGAGGCCCTCCTCGACACGCTTCCGCGTCCCGAGGCGCTGCACACCCGCCACGTCCTCGAAGCCGTCTCCGCCGAGATCGAACGCCGCGCCGGCACCGCCGCCGAAACCTTCCGCGCCCTCCTCCCCCGCGACGGCGGCCCGGTACGCCTCACCGCCGACACCGACCACTTCGCCCTGATCACCCCGCGAACCCGCACCCTCCTCACGCCGACTCCCGCCCGGGATCCCGCCGGGGCCCTCGATCTCCTGGAGTTGCTGGACCGACCGGTGGACGAACTCCTCGGCGACGACTGGGACCGGCCCCCTCACCCGGCCGTGATCGGCATGGACGGCCGGGTCCCGGTGATCCTGGACGTCCTCAACGCCCATCCCGACCTCCCGCACGGAGTGATCCGCGCCCCCAGAGCCACGCGCCGATGGCTGGTCCGGTCGATCGTGTGGAGTCTGGCGCTGGGGCATTCACCGAGCGTCGTCAATTTCGCCTTCGTCGCCTTCTCCACCAGGGGACGGTCCCTTGGCGATCTGCGCGACCTCCCCCATGTCGCCGCCGACGTCCATGACGGATCGGCGGACATGCCGACCAGTGCGCTTCCGCAGATCCTCGAAACCGAGTGGAGACGCCGGAAGGCCATCCTGCGATCCGCAGGAACGGACACGTGGGAGGAGTACCCGGCCGCCCTCGCCGACGGGCGGGCCACCGAGCCGCTGCCCGCTCTTGTCGTGATCATGGATAATGCCCGCCCGTGGCTGGACGCGCACCCCGACCTGTCGGATCCGCTCGTCCGGCTCTACGAGACGGGGGCTGCTCTGGGCGTCAGATTCATCATCTGCAGCCCCGACGACCTACCTCCGCCCGGCCCCCTCATGAGCCTGGCCGGCTGGAACATGGGGCCAACCGGGCACGGCGGCGACCTCGCCTTCCTCCACGTCCTCGCGCAGCGGGCCCACCCCGCCTTCCTGCCCGCGCGCGTCTCGCCCGAGCGCGGCGCCCCCATCGTCCAGCGGATGCGTCGCCGAGGCCCGCAGGCATACCGCCTCACGCCCCCCGCGGGGAACGGAGACTACGTCCGCGTCGACCCCATCACCCCCGACCTCGACGTGCTGGTCCTGAACACCGGCTGGAGCGGCGGGCTTCAGCGGGTGTGGGGGCAGCCCGCATCCGCGCCGCGCAATCCCACGATCGGCTTCAACTCCGACCGGATCATTTTCAGCCTCTCCCCTCTCGAACTCTCCTCCGGTCTCCCGCACGGCCTGGTCGTCGGCGCCCCGGAAGCCCGGCAGCGCATCGTCCGCAATATCACGCTCGCGCTGGCCTCCGGCCATTCCCCCGCGGCCCTGAACTTTGTTTTCGCGGGCCTCGGCGAGCATCCGCTCGGCGAACCGCTGCCGCTGCCGCACGTCCGCTATTCCGAGGAAGAACTGCTCGGACGGCCAGAGGGGCTCCAACACTTCGTCGACTTCCTGCTGCGCGAACTGAACGCCCGCGCCTCCGCACCGGGATCGGAGACTCACCCCCGCCTGCTCGTCGTGGCGGACGTGTCGCTGACGTTCCCGTCCAGCAGGCCCGAGATAGGAGAAACGCTGCTCTCGATGGCGCAGCGGGGCAGGGCTCTCGGCGTCCAGCTCCTGCTCACGTCGACCAGCACCGAGAACACGACGATCTGGGACCGTTTCCTCCCGCTGCTCGACTGGCGCATCGCCGCGGGCCCCCTCCCGCCCGCCGAACTCCGGCGCATCCTCGGACGGGCGCGCCTCTCGTTCCCCAACGAGCGCACCGCATATCTCCGCGCGGACGGTGGTTCCCCGTACCGGTTCACCGTCGCACTGCAGCCTCCGGCAGCCGCGGTCGAGGAGTTCGTCCAGGAAACGCACGAGCAGTGGCGGCGCGCGGCATCCGTCCGCGACGCGACTCCCGGCCCGGCCGACCCGGAGCGGTCGCGTGCCGTGCTGATCGGCATGTCCGACTACAGCTCGCTGCCGGACCTGCCCGCCGTCCGGAACAACCTGGCCGGGGTGAAGGACCTGCTATCAGATCCGCTGGTGTGGGGCCTTCCAGACCGCAACTGCGTCGTCTTGGCGCAATCGCACGACGAGAACCTCATCCTGCACACCATCGAACGCGCGGCGAGTGAGGCCGAGGACGTCCTGCTGATCTACTACGCGGGGCACGGACTGCGCAGCGGCGCGGACGGCGGACTCTTCCTCCCACTCCCCGACTCGGGCCCGGGCGGCGAGAACCGCGCGCTCTCCTTCAACGGGTTGCAGCGGGCGATCGGCAACGCCGACGGCCCGCGTCACAAGGTGATGGTCCTCGACTGCTGCTCCAGCGGTCCCGGCGCGAGGGAGGTCCAGCTCCCGAGCCCTGCCCCCGAGAGCGGCACGTTCGTGATGTCCTCAACGTCCGACAGCGCCGCCGAGCACGTGGCGCCGGACGGGGTCTTCACACCCTTCACCGGCGCGCTGATCCACGTGCTTCGGGAGGGGATCGCCGGCGGGGCCGCCGACCTCGACATGGGTGCGGTCCGGGAGGCGGTCGCAGACCGGCTCTCCGTCATGGATCTTCCGTCCGTGTCGCTCTACTCCCAGGAGGAGGGGGCCGCCATCAGCCTGTTCCGCAACCGCGCCCACGCGGCGTCGGCGGCTCCCGAGCCGTCCCGCGCGGAGGTCGGCACCGCGGTCTGGGAGCGGCTCGCGGACGAGGCGAACTCGTCCAGAGGCGATGGTCTCGGCAACCACCATCTGGCCTTCTTCGGCCGGTACGGACCCGAGATGGAGGCGGTCGCGCGGATGTACGGCACCTTGCTCGCGGACCTCGGCAAACTGCCGCACGGCGACGTCACCTCGATGTCCTGGAGAACGCTGGTCGGCCAGGCCCCGGCCGGCGAATCCGCGGAGGCCGGCGTACTGCTCATTCCGGACGCGGATGAAATGACCACGTCGTCCGGTGGGCCGATGGGCATCGCGGCCTTGGAAGAGATCTCCAGGAGGATGTCAGGGCGCCAGAACCACCCGGTGATCATCATGTGCGGCGAGGCGTCGCGGATGCGCGTGCTCCTCGCGCTGCTGCCTCCCGCGATCGCCGACCGCATCCACGTCCTCGCGCCGCCTGAGTGGGGCGCCGCCCTCCCCGAACTGCCCCGGCGCCTACCGCGGAGCCGACTCACCACGGCCTGGCCCGAACGCCTCGCGATCGGCGTCGAGGACGGGACCGGCGCTCCGGTCGCCCTGGACTTCGGTGAGCTGCCGCACCTCATGGTGATCGGCGAACGGGGCTCCGGCAGAACCGGTCTGCTGCGCCTCATCTCCGACGCGCTCAGCGGCCGGGGCGAGGAACTGTACGTCGCCGACCCGTCCGGCGAACTGATCGGCGCGGACTTCGCCCACCCGGGGCCGCCCACCGTTTCGTCCGCGACCCATGCCGCCATGCCCGCGCAGATCAGACCCATGATCGTCCGGCTGGCCGGGCGGCTGGAGACGGCACCCGGTGACGACGTGTACCTGATCATCGACGATCACCACCTCCTCGATCCGATGGCGTTCCTCCCCCTCGAACCCCACATCGGCGGCGGCCGCCTGCACCTTGTCGTCGCCCGCACGGACCCGGCTCCCGGGAACGCGGGCGATCCGCTGCTCGGTCGATGGGGGCCGCATGCGTGGGCCACCCTCCGGATGGGCGGCCCCACTCCCGGCGAACGCGTGCCGGGACGAGGGGTGCTCATCAGGAACCACGACAGCCGCCTCATACAGGTCGCCACGGCGTTCTGACCGTATTGGATCAGGTGGTCCATAACGTGTTAGCGTGGGGGTATGGGGAGGCCCAGGAAGTTCGAGGAAGGGCGGGCGGTCGAGGCCGCCATGCGGGCGTTCTGGGCGGACGGGTATGAGGCGACCTCCACGCAGGAGCTGTGCGAGGCGACCGGGCTCGGGCGCAGCAGCATCTACAACACGTTCGCCAGCAAGCGCGACCTGTTCGTCAAGGCGCTGACGCACTACATGGACGACAGGAACGCCCGGCTCGTCCAGCTGATGGAGGACGGCGGGAGGTCCGTGCGCGAGCGGCTGCGGACCGTCCTGGAGTGGGCCGTCGCGCCGGGCGAGGACGATCCGGCCGGGTGCCTGGTGGTGAACTCGACGATCGAGTTCGGCCCGCACGACGCCGACATCGCGGAGCGGCTCGAACGGCACCGGCGGCAGCGGTTCGCCGCGCTGAAGGCCGCCATCGAGGACGGGATGCGCGCCGGCGAGATCGACGCGCGCAAGGACGCCGAGGCGCTGGCGCACTTCGTGATCGCGACGGTCAGTGGCATCCAGGTCGCCGCACGCGGCGGCGCCGACCGCGCGACGCTCCAGAGCATCGCCGACACCGCCATGCTCTCGGTCTGACCGCGGGCGCGCCCGGTGCCGCCCCTTCGTCATGCGGAAATTTTGAACTGATCAATCCAATATGGAAGGGGCAGGCCGATGCCACTGGCCGTCTGGGTGCTCGGGATGGCGATCTTCGCGCAGGGGACGTCCGAGCTCATGCTCGCGGGGCTGCTGCCGGAGATGGCCGCCGACCTGGGGGTGTCCGTGCCCGACGCGGGCCTGCTCATCTCCGCGTTCGCGATCGGGATGCTCGCCGGGGCGCCCGTCCTCGCGGTCCTGACGCTCCGGTGGCCGCACCGGCGCGCGCTGCTGGCCTTCCTCGCGATCTTCGCGCTGACCCACGCGGTCAGCGCCCTCACGCCCGGCTACTGGACGCTGTTCGCGATGCGGGTCGTGGGCGCGTTCGTCTACGCGGGGTTCTGGGCGGTGGCCGCCGCGACGGCGGTGAACCTCGTCCCGCGGACCGCGCGCGGGAAGGCGATGGGGATCGTCGCGGGCGGGCTCACGGTCGCGGCGATCGTCGGGCTGCCCGCCGGGACGGTGATCGGGCAGCACCTCGGCTGGCGGGCCGCGTTCTGGACGGTGGCGGCGATGTCGGCCGTCGCGATGGCCGGCGTCGCCGCGACGATCCCGGCGGGGGCGTCGGGCGGGGAGCGGCCCCGCGTCCGGGACGAACTGCGCGCGGTGGCCGTCCCCCGGCTATGGGGGCTCTACGGGACGACGGCGCTGGCGACGAGCGGGCTCCTGGTGACGTTCGGCTACCTCGGGGCGCTGCTGACGGAGACCACCGGGATCGCGGAGCGGTGGGTGCCCGCGGTGCTCGCCCTCTACGGCGTCGGCGCGCTCATCGGGATCACCGCCGGCGGGCGGACCGCCGACCGGTGGGCCGTCCCGACCCTGTACGCGGGCTTCGCGGGCCTCACGGCCGTGTCGGTACTGCTCGCGCTGACGGCGGAGTCGCCCGTCCCCGTGGTGGCCCTGGTGTTCCTGCTGGGGCTCGTCGGGTTCGGCACGAACCCGACGCTGAACAGCCGCGCGTTCGGGATGGTGGACGGCGCGGCGACGCTGGTCGCGGCCGGGAACGTGGTCGCGTTCAACATCGGCATCACCGCGGGCCCGTGGCTCGGCGGCCTGGCGATCGACGCGGGGAAGGGCTACGCGTCCACCGCCTGGATCGGGGCGGGCCTCGGCGTCGCCGCGCTCGCCGCCGTCGCCCTCGGGCAGATCGGGCGGCGCCCGTCCCGGACGGCACGGGAGCGGTGCGAGACGGCGGTCGAGGTCTGACGCGAAGGGCCGGGACGGACAGTTCCGTGCCGGCCCTTCGCGGTGGCGGACGTCAGGAGCAGGCGGATGCGCGGAACGACCACAGGGCGCGCTGGCCCGCGTGTTCGGCGACCGTCCAGATGCGGTGCCGACCGCGGTAGCAGGAGAGGTCCTCCGGGCCGTAGGAGATCGTCCGGCGCTTCACCTTGGCCCAGCCGCGCGAGGTGGGATAGGTGGTGAGGAGGGAGCCGCGCCTGTGGCCGTGGCTCTGGGTGAACCACCAGCGGCCGTGCGTCCGGACGGCGCCCTGGATCCGGTCGGCCGGGAGGACGGCGCCCCAGCTGGGGCGGGCGTGGCCGCCGCCGGCCAGGGCGCCGAGCCGCCAGGTCACCACGCGGCCCTGCGCCCACTTCGGACGGCAGTACTCACCGGCGACGAGCGAGTGCGGCCAGGTGGTGCGGTCGATGGACATCCACGACATGCGGATCGGGCCGGTCCCCCGGCACTTCGCGCCGACCCTGCCGTTCGCCCAGTGCCAGCTGCCCGTCTGCGGCATCACGTAGCGGAAGCCGTGTCCGTAGTACTTGCCGTGGTGGAGGCCGACCCAGCCGGAGTGGGCGGTCGAGCCCGCCTTGCTCTTGGCCAGGTCGTAGATGTGGCGCATGTCGAACTCGCGGATCCCGTGGCGGGTGTCGGCGATGTAGAGCTTGTCGCCGTACCAGGCGATGCCGCCCGCGTGGATGCCGATGTCGGTGTAGCCGCTCCGCGTCGGCTCGACGAGCAGGACGTGCCGGTAGGTGCGCCGGTCCGGGTTGACGAACGTGAGCCTGACCTTGCCGCTGTCGTGCCAGGACACGAGGATCGGCCGGCCGCCGCCCGCCCACCGTTCGCCGCCGACCGCGTCCGAGACGGTCGTGACCCCCTGCGGGACCCAGCTCCGGGTGGTGGAGTCGGCCCGGTCGAAGCAGTACACGAGCGAGTGGGCGGGGACGCCGGCGGACCCGCCGCACCCGCGGCCGAGCCTGCGCTGGCCGGACGAGCGGATCAGCGCGTCGACGCCGCTCCGGCGCAGCCTGGCGTCGAGGGTGCCGACCGGCCCGCTCAGGTCGGCGCCGCGGCGGAGGACGAAATCGTCGGGGTTCAGGTCCGCCGGTGCCGTCGCGGTCACCGCCGCCGCGGGCGCCGCGTGGGCGGTGCCGGGGACGGCCACGAGCGCGGCGCCGGCCGCGAGGACGGCGGCGCCCGTTCGTCCGGCTCCCATCACTGTACGCTGCATGATCATCACGGTTCGCAACGTACCTCGGGCCGACGCTACGGACGACTCCGACATGACCTCGGGAAACGCATTTTGACTTTCGTTCGCCATGACGTGCGCAATGTGAACCCGTGGGGCCCCACGCCGGCGGGACGGCCCTCGCGGGGAGGGCCGTCCCGGGGAACGGGTCAGCGCAGCCGGCAGGTTCCGGAGTCGGACTTGGACGGGTCGCTCTCCGAGGTCCCCGTCAGCCGCAGCCGCGCGTGGCGGGACGCGCCCGGCGCGGCCTTCGCCCAGACCTCGACCTGGGTGCGGCCCCGCGCGGGAGCGGTCGCCAGCTCGTTCGGCAGCCATGTCGTCCAGCCCTCACCGGACACGGCGGCCTTCAGGCGGAAGACGTCGGACACGTGGTACCCGTCGCCGCCCCGGCCCGTGTTGGTGAGCGTCATCGTGCACTTCGCCCAGCCGGAGCCGGTCGGACGCGCCGGGCCCGAGGTCAGCCGCACGCCGCGCCGCTGCGGTCCGGCGCCGTCCAGTGAACTGATCGCGACCGTGTAGGACAGGACGCCGTGCCGGTCGCGCTTCAGGTCGAGCACGTAGAAGTGCAGCCGGTTCGCCTCGTCGACGTACTCGTACTCGCTGCCGGAGTTCGCGCCCGCGTGGTACAGGGCGTCCGAGAGCTGGCGGTAGTCGCCGATCGTCATCTTCTTCGGCGTCCCGTCCGGAAGGACGAAGTCGACCTTGTCGATGTCCTGCGGGTTCGCGTCCTTGACCCAGATGAACGGCGCGCGGTCCCGGTCCTTGGTCTTCGCCAGCAGGACGCCGGAGTCGGGCGTGAACGAGTCGGTGCCCATCCGGTCGACGACCTCGATGGTGTAGTTGTCGTAACCGCCGCCGTCGCAGAGCGGGTCGGTCCGGGTATCGCAGGCGGGGCTCTTGTCGCCGCCGTCGCCGAGCCGGAGGTTGATGCCCGCCAGCCCGTTCTCGCCCGGCTCCACGGAGCGGGCCGTCACCTTCGCGACCACCATGCCGGACGAGGCGAGGACGTCCCGGTCGAGCTGGAGCACCTTGTCCGGGTCGACCATGCCCAGCTTCATCTTGTTGCGGAGCATGTGCTGCGCGCCCATGGACCCGCCGCCCGTCGCCGGGATCGTCCAGCGGCTGTGCGGGCCGCCCGGCCCGTTGAACGTGCCGCGGCTGAGCATGTCCCACGGGCCGCTGTAGGCGCGGCGCGGCGGGTCGCTGTACGGGTTGTTGTAGTTGTCGCCGATGCCCAGGATGTGGCTGAACTCGTGGGCGTAGACCGACATGCCGGAGCTCTCCGCCTGGGTGGAGGAGACGCCGAAGATGGCGTTCGGCCAGATCGTGGAGCCCGCCTGCCACGACGTCCACGGGATGTAGCGGGTCTTCACCCAGTTCGGCAGGTTCGGGTCGCCGGGGCCCCATTCGTCCGGGACGTTCTCCGGGGTGCCGAACTTCATCTCGCCGAACTCCTGCCAGGTGGAGCTCTCGTCCTGCCCGGCGCTCAGGAAGAAGACGAAGTCGTACTTGGCGGCCTCCGCCTCGCCGATGTCGCCGACCCACGCGGCCCTGGCGTCCGCCCGCAGGTCGCGGTTGCAGGTGTCGCCGGTCGGGCACCCGGTGCCGCCCTGCATGCCGTCCACGCCGTACTCGTGGTCCTTGGCGGGCATCTTGTAGGCGCCGAACCCGGTCAGGTCGACCCCGTACCGGCCGCCGGAGTCCTCCATCCAGTACTCGTGGAGCGTGTGGCCGTGGTTCAGCTTCTGCGGCGTGTTGAGGAAGTCCTGGTAGAACTTGGCGACCTCGCCGCGCGGGACGTCCCCGACCTCGACCGGGTTGCCGAAGACGGACGAGTTCTTCGGCTGCGTCACCTCGAACGGCTGGTTCGGGTAGTCGACCAGGACCACGGCGACGTTGAAGTTCCGGACCGATCCCTTCCGGGACGGGTCCGCCCAGGACGCGCCCGGGATGGACCGGTAGTCGTCCCACGTCATCGTGTCGGGAAGCTCGTAGTTCTGCGGGTCGATCGGACGCGGCGCGCCGGCCGCGAACGGGCGGGCGGACGGCTGTTCGCGCTGCCACGGCTGCGTCTGCGGCCAGTGCCGCATCTGCCAGGGGTTCGCGGTCGGCTCCGGGATCGGCGGTCTCGGCTGCGCGGCGGCCGGGACGGCGGTCGCGAGCCCCGCGACCAGCCCCAGCGCCGCCGCGGGCACCAGCAGCATGTTCTTCGCGCGCATGTCTCCCCTCCCTCTCCGGTGGGTTGCTGAGAGGTAGGTAAGAACAGCCCGTTCCGTCCCGCTAGGGCCGACTTAGCCGATCTTGCGCCGAATGTCCTGGCAGGTCGCGCGATGGGCCCAGGTCACGGCGGCAACCGGGGTCACAGCGGGAGTTCGCGGGCGGCGACGACGATGCCGTCCTCGTCGCTGTAGAGCCAGTCGCCCGGACGGAACTCCACGCCGCCGAACGACACCGGGACGTCCACCTCGCCGGCGCCGTCCTTGGCGCTCTTGCGCGGGTTCGAGCCGAGCGCCTTCGCGCCGAGGTCGAGCCCGCGGATCGCCGCCACGTCCCGGACCGCGCCGTTGATCACCACGCCGGACCAGCCGTTCGCCACCGCCGCCGCGGCGATCATGTCGCCCATCAGCGCGGACGCCAGCGACCCGGCGCCGTCCACGACCAGCACGCGGCCCTCGCCCGGCGAGTTCAGGAGCTTCTTCACCAGGCCGTTGTCGCGGTGGCAGCGCACGGTCGACACCGGGCCGGCGAACCTCGCCCGCGCGCCGTACTGGCGGAACTGCGTCTCGCAGCTGCGCAGCTCGTCCCCGAAGTCGTCGATGAGGTCAGCGGTCGCGAAGTCCATGGCGGCAGCCTACTGAACGGTAACCGCGTCAGGTGGACGGCGCGTCGGTGGGACGGCCGATCAGCCGCGACAGCACGATCGAGGTCTTCGTCGCGGTGATGTTGTCCTCGCGGCGCAGCCGTTCGAGGGCCTGCTCCAGATGCTGGATGTCGCGCGCCCGCACGTGCACGAGCGCGCTCGCGTCGCCGCTGATCGTGTACGCCGCCACGACCTCCGGGTGGCCGCGGACGCTGGAGTAGATCTCCTCCGGGGACGTCGCGCCCGTGCAGAAGATCTCGATGAACGCCTCGGTGGTCCAGCCGAGCGCGGCCGGATCGACCACCGCGGCGAAGCCGTTGATCACGCCGTCCGAGCGGAGCCGGTCGACCCGCCGCTTCACCGCCGGGGCCGAGAGCCCGACCTTGTCGCCGATCTGCGCGTACGAGGCGCGGCCGTCCTCCAGGAGCCGCGCAACGATTCGACGGTCGAGCTCGTCAAGACGCAACAAATAACACCCCCGAAGTCGGTTTTCGTCATTGGTCGACGGTCATTTCCGAACATACGCTGGGAAGCGGACCGGCGGCCACCCGACCCGGCCGGCCCTCTCCCCTCGGCACCGGGCGCGCGCCCGGTGTCCCAGCCATGCCCCGGCCCGACCGGCCGGGCCGAGCCGCGAAGGAGCGTCGTGACGCAAACCGACCAGCTGCGAGCGATGTCCGAGGACCACAGCGCGCACAACTACCATCCCCTCCCGATCGTGGTCGCCGAGGCGGACGGCGTGTGGCTGACCGGCGTGGACGGCCGCCGCTACCTCGACATGCTGGCCGCCTACTCGGCCGTCAACTTCGGCCACCGCAACCCCCGCCTCACCGAGGCCGCGAAGCGCCAGCTCGACCGCGTCACGCTCGTCAGCCGCGCCTTCGACCACGACCAGTTCGGCCCGTTCGCCGCCGAGCTGGCCGAGCTGTGCGGCAAGGACATGGTCCTGCCGATGAACAGCGGCGCCGAGGCCGTCGAGACCGCCCTGAAGACCGCCCGCAAGTGGGGCTACGAGGTCAAGGGCGTCCCGGCCGGCCAGGCGAACATCATCACGTTCGAGGGCAACTTCCACGGCCGCACCACCACGATCATCAGCTTCTCCACCGACCCGGACGCCCGCGACTCCTACGGCCCCTACACGCCCGGCTTCCGGACCGTCCCGTACGGGGACGTCGAGGCGCTCAAGGCCGCGATGGACGGCTCCACGGTCGGCGTGCTGATCGAGCCGATCCAGGGCGAGGCCGGCGTGAACGTCCCGCCGAGCGGGTTCCTGCGCGCGGTCCGCGACCTGTGCACCGCCAACGGCTCGCTGATGATCGCGGACGAGATCCAGTCGGGCCTCGGCCGCACCGGCACCACGTTCGCCGTCGAGCACGAGGGCGTCGTCCCCGACGTCTACATCCTCGGCAAGGCCCTCGGCGGCGGCATCATGCCGGTCTCCGCCGTCGTCGCCGACCGCGACGTCCTCGGGGTCTTCAAGCCGGGCCAGCACGGCTCGACGTTCGGCGGCAACCCGCTCGCCTGCGCCATCGGCCGCGAGGTCATCGCGATGCTCAAGACCGGCGAGTTCCAGGAGCGCTCCCGCACCCTCGGCGCCCACATGCACGAGCGCCTCGGCCACCTGCCGGGCGACCTCGTCCGCGAGGTCCGCGGCCGCGGCCTGTGGGCCGGCGTCGAACTGCACGGCAAGGCCCGCCCGGTCAGCGAGCGTCTCATGGACCTCGGCGTCCTCGCCAAGGAGACCCACGAGACCACGCTCCGCCTGGCGCCTCCGCTGGTCATCGAGCGCGAGGACCTCGACTGGGCCCTGGACCAGCTCGAGATCGCCCTGAAGGGCTGAGGACCCAGCGGCGGCGGCGCCTGACGGCGCCTGAGCCGAGGCCGCCGCGCGCCGCGCGAACCGCTCCTGCGAGGTCGCGCCCGAGGCAGAGACACCGCCGGTCAATGGCGCCCGGCGGTGTTTCGCTCGTTAACACAAACCCGCGAGCGGTCAAAGACTCGGTCGCCGGGCGCGCGGCGCGGCGGCTCGGCACGGCCGCGGCGGCAGTGTGGGCGGCATGCTGCGGAACAGGGGTCGGCGCCGGGTCGTCATCGGCTGCGGAGGGCTGGCGTTGGGCGTGCTGGTGCTGCTCGCGGGCGGACTCTACCTGCTGCAACGGGCGTACAACGGGGAGGTCGAGCGGGTCGCGGGGGCGCTGCCGACCGGGGCGGGGCGGCCGTCGGACTCCGGGCGCGGGGAGAACTGGCTGCTGATCGGGTCCGACCGGCGCGCCGACATCCCGTCGATGGGCGCGCGGGCCGACACGATCATGCTGGTGCACCTGTCGGGGCGCGGCGACCGGGTGTCGCTGATCTCCATCCCGCGGGACGGCTGGGTGCCCGTCCCCGGGCACGGCACCACGAAGATCAACGCGGCCTTCGCGTACGGGGGGCCGTCGCTGCTGGTCCGCACGGTGGAGGGGCTCACGCACGTCCGGATCGACCACTACGCCAGCCTCGACTTCAGCGGGTTCGTGAAGATGACGGACGCGCTCGGCGGCGTCGACGTGACCATCACCAAGGACACCTACGACCCGATGCACGAGCGGCGGTGGAAGGCCGGGCACCAGCACCTGGACGGCACGGAGGCGCTCGACTTCGTCCGGCAGCGGTGGAACCTGCCGGCCGGCGACCTGGACCGGATCAAGCGGCAGCAGGCGTTCCTGCACGCGCTCGCGGCCAAGGCCCTCGACACCCGCAACCCCATCAAGATCGACCGGTTCATCCGGGCGGTGACCCGCTCGGTGAGCGTGGACGACTCGGTGACCGCCGGCACGCTGCGCGGCCTCGCGCACCGGCTGCTGAAGACGTCGCTGATGGAGTACCTGACCACCCCGGTCGCACGGCCGGCCGAGCGCGACGGGCAGAGTGTCGTACTCCTGGACGATGATGGCGTGCAGGCGCTCTTCACCGCCGTCCGGGACGACCGGGTGGGCGACTACGTGACCCGCAACGGCGCGGCCAACTCGGTGGAAGCGGTCAGATAACCCCCTCTGACCTGCGGTGGCATGTCCGGTATGCAAAAAAGGTGACGTGATAGGTCCGCGTGGATTAGTCTGAGTGGACTAATCCACGCCGACCCAAGGCACACCACCATGTCCCGACCACTCACACCGCTCGCGCTGACCGTGCTGCGGATGCTGTGCGACCAGCCCATGCATCCGTACGAGATGCAGCAGCGCATCCGCGACCACGCCTACGACAAAGCCGTCAAGATCACCCACGGGGCGCTGTACCACTCGGTGGAGCGGCTCGCCGCCGGCGGGCTCATCGAGCCCCTGGAGACCAGCCGGGAGGGCCGCCGGCCCGAGCGCACCACCTACGCGGTGACCGACGCCGGCCGCGACGCCGCGCAGATCCGGCTCGCCGACCTGCTCCGCGACCCGGTCGAGGAGTTCCCGCTGTTCGGCACCGGGCTGGCGTTCGTGAACCTGCTGCCCGAGGACGAGGTCGCCCGGCACCTGCGCAGCCGCGCGGTCGCGCTGGAGGCCGCGCTCGCCGGCCACCAGACGGCGCACGACTCGCTGCGCAAGCAGGGCCTCGACCGCTACAAGCTCCTCGACCAGGAATGGATGATCGCCCGGGTGCGCGGCGAACTGGAGTTCGTGCGGGGGGTGGTCGACGACCTGGAGGCCGGCCGGCTCACCTGGAAGGACGACGAGGTGCAGATCCGCTGCCACCCGCGGCCACGACCACGCCATGGCGACAAGGGGGACTCATGAGCAAATGGCGCGGAAATCCCTGGGCGATCCTGCTCACGCTCTCCCTGGGATTCTTCATGACGCTGCTCGACCTGACGATCGTGAACATCGCGATCCCGAGCATGACCGAGAAGCTGGACGCCTCGCTGGACGAGGTGCTGTGGGTCGTCAACGCCTACATCCTGGTGCTCGCGGTGCTGCTGATCACCGCCGGCCGGCTGGGCGACCTGTGGGGCAAGAAGAACCTGTTCATCGCCGGGGTGGCGCTGTTCACGCTGTCCAGCCTGGCGTGCGGCGTCGCGCAGGACCCGACGCAGCTGATCATCGCGCGCGGGGTGCAGGGGCTCGGCGCCGCGCTGCTGATGCCGCAGACCATGTCGATCATCATCGGGGTGTTCCCGGCCGAGCGGCGCGGCGCCGCGCTCGGCGTGTGGGGCGCGGTGGCCGGGGTGTCCACGATCGCCGGCCCGACCGTCGGCGGGCTGCTGGTCACCAGCCTCGACTGGCGGTGGATCTTCTTCGTGAACCTGCCGATCGGCATCCTGGTGCTGGCGATGGCCGTGCCGATCCTGCCCGGCCACACCCGCACCGTCCGGCACCGGTTCGACGTCGTCGGGGTGCTGCTGGCCTCCGCCGCCCTGTTCTGCCTCACGTTCGCGCTCACCGAGGGCCAGAAGTACGACTGGAACGAGGGCATCTGGGGCCTGATCGCCGCCGGCCTGGCGCTGTTCGCCGTCTTCGTCGTGCAGCAGCGCTCCAAGCAGGACGGTGAGCCGCTCGTCCCGTTCTCGCTGTTCCGGGACCGCAACTTCACCGTCCTGAACCTCGTCGGCGCGGCCGTCTCGGTCGGCATGATCGGCATGTTCCTGCCGATGACGATCTACCTGCAGTCGGTGCTCGGCTTCAGCGCCCTCAAGGCGGGCCTCGTCATGGCGCCGTCGTCGGTGGTGTCGATGTTCCTCGCGCCCGTCGCCGGACGGCTGTCCGACCGGATCGGCGGCAAGTTCATCCTGATGGCCGGCCTCACCCTCTACGGCCTCGGCATGGTCTGGGTCGTCCTCATCGCCGAGGTCGGGACCGACTGGAAGGCGTTCATCCCGGCGCTCGTCGTGTCCGGGCTCGGCATCGGCGGCGTGTTCGCGCCGATGGCGACCGAGGCGACCCGGAACGTCCCGACGCACCTCGCCGGCGCCGCGTCCGGCGTCAACAACACGATCCGGCAGGTCGGGTCGGTGCTGGGCAGCGCGGCGGTCGGCGCCGTGCTGCAGAACCAGCTCGCGTCCGCGCTGCGGGACGAGGCCGCGGCCCGCTCCGCCGCGCTCCCCGCGAACATCCGCCCCGGCTTCGTGCAGGGCTTCAAGGACGCGGCCAAGAGCGGCCTGGAGGTCGGCGCGGGCCAGGACGGCGCGAAGCAGCAGCTCCCGCCGGGCCTCCCGCCGAACGTCGCGCACCGCGTCCACGAGCTGGCCGGGCAGGTCTTCTCGCACGGCTTCGTGCACGCGATGAAGCCGACGATGTGGCTGCCGATCGCGGTCATCCTGCTGAGCGCCGCCGCGTGCCTCACCCTGAAGGGCCACAAGAGCAACGCGGCCCCAGCCCGGCTCGACGCGGAACCCGCCCCGCTCGCGTCCTGACCGGGCGCTACCGGTTTCGTCGGCAGGGCTCCGCCCTTCAGTGCGGGGGTGAAGCCGACCCTCCCGCGGAGCGGGACAGTGATAGCCGGATCGCCTTACGGGGCGATCCGGCGTCACCGGTCTCAGACCGGGCGGTTTGTCGCGCCCGGCGCGGTCACGAAGACCACATGCGCGTGCGGCCTGAACATGCGGCATGAGAACGCGGTGCCTGCCTGTCCACGAACCCGACAGTAGCTTAAAGTGTTGGTAACATCACGGTATGCAGTTGCGGTATGCGTTCCGTCTCTACCCCACCGCCGGGCAGCGCCGGGCCCTGGCGCGGGCGTTCGGCTGCGCCCGCGTGGTCTACAACGATGTCCTGCGGGCGCGGGAGGACGCTCGCGCGGCGGGTCTGCCGTTTCTGCGGACGGGCGAGTTGTCGGCGGCGATGACGGCCGCGAAGAAGACCCCGCAGCGCTGCTGGCTGGGCGAGGTGTCGTCGGTGGTGCTGCAGCAGTCGCTGCGGGACCTGGAGACCGCCTACCGGGCGTTCTTCGACGGCCTGGCCGGCAAACGCCCCCGGACGGGCGCACCGAAGTTCAAGTCCCGCAAAGACCGGCGCCAATCGATCCGGTTCACCGCCAACGCCCGCTGGAAGATCACCGAAGGCGGCAGACTCGCACTGCCCAAGGTCGGCGACGTGGAGGTGCGGGTGGTCGCGGCGGCTGCCGTCGGTGCCGTCGTCGGTGACGGTGATCAAGGACGCCGCCGGGCGGTTCTTCGCCTCGTTCGTCGTGGAGACCACCGACGTGCACGACCCGCCCGACACCACGGCCGAAATCGGGATCGACCTGGGGCTGGAGCACTTCGCCGTACTATCGGACGGCCGCAAGATCACCTCCCCCCGGTTCCTGCGCCGCGCCGCCAAGAAGCTCCGCAAGGCCCAGCAGGCACTGTCGCGCAAGCAGAAGGGATCGGCCAACCGGGCCAAGGCACGCCTGGACGTCGCCCGCGCGCACGCCAAGGTCGCCGACGCGCGCCGCGAGTTCCATCACCAACTGTCCACCGAACTGGCCCGCGACAACCAAGCGGTCTACGTGGAGACACTGTGCGTGAAGGGGCTGGTGCGCACCCGGCTGGCCGCATCGGTGCACGACGCGGGCTGGTCGGCGTTCGTGACCATGCTGGAGTACAAGACGGCCCGGTACGGGCGGACGTTCGCGCGGGTCGACCGGGCGTTCGCGTCCTCGCAGATCTGCTCGCACTGCGGGCACCGCGACGGCCCCAAGCCCCTGCACGTCCGGCACTGGAACTGCGGGCAGTGCGGCGCCGGGCACGACCGGGACGTCAACGCCGCCCGCAACATCCTGGACGAAGGGCGCCGCATCACCCGGTGATGCTCAGCTGGTCGCCGCCGGACGGAAACCCCCAGGCGCCCGGGGGAGGCGGAGACCTCAAACGCCTGTGGAGGGCAGGTGAGACCCCGGACCCGTCCGGGGCACAGCCCGGTGAAACAGGAAGCCACGGAAGTGACCACACCGGCGAGAGGTGCGGCACAGGCCGAATCCCCGACCTTCAGGCCGGGGAGCGCGTCAATCGCGGATGCGGCCCGCCTTGCCGAGGAGCCAGTCTCCCGGCGGGCGGGCCGGCGGCACCATCATGACGCCCGCCACGGCGGCGAGCATGCCGCCGATGATGAACAGGTACCCGGCCGTCGTGCCGGGGACGACGAGGTCCCCCTCGCTGCGGCGCATCGACATGACGAAGACGACGACGCCCCACACCACCGCGGGGATCGTCGCGCCGAGCCGCCCGCCCATCCCGAGCCCGGCCAGCCGGGCCATCGCGAAGACCAGCGCCACCAGGACGATCGCCGCGACCGGGACGGGGCCGAGGGTCCAGTCCTGGGCGAACGAGCCGACCACCCCGAACACCCCGCCGAGCAGGCCGAGGGCGGCGTAGGCGGCACCGGACACGAACGCGTCCAGCGGGCCCTCGCCCGCCCTGGTCAGACCGGGGGCGTCGTCCTCCGCCGGGAGGCCGTCCTTGGCGAGGCCGACCCGCGCCTCGTCGTCGTCCTTATGCACGGAAGTCAGGCTACCGGGGGGCATGGGCGGCCCCCACGTCATGCCGGGCCGGACGCCTCCGGCAGCCCGGCGAACAGGTCGCGCTCGCGGCGGCCGGGGCCGAGCGGCCCCAGCTCACCGGCCTGCAGGATGAAGTACTCGGTGCCGAACGCCTGCTGGCCGAGGTTGTTCGACAGCGCGAAGAACGGCCCGACCTGGTCGGGCGCGACGACGATCTGGGTGCGGTGGGCGCGCAGCGCGGCCAGCTTGGCGGGCAGGTGCGCGCGGGCGTCCACGGCCGAGGTGACCTGGCCGTCGGGGACGCCGGAGCCCAGCTCGTCCAGCCCGGCGACGCGCGCGAACGGCAGCTTCGCCTCCCGCATCACCGCGATCGCCCGCGCGAGGACGGTGCGCGGGGTCGCGTAGGCGTAGAACTTCTCGGCCCGCCACGGCTCGGCGCCGTCCTCGAAGGCCGGGTCGGCGGCCAGCTCGAACGCCCGCCACGCGACGCGGTGCGCCTGGATGTGGTCGGGGTGGCCGTAGTTGCCGCGCTCGTCGTAGGTGACGATCACCTGCGGCCGGACCTCCCGGATCACCGCGACGAGGTCGGCCGCGGCGGTGTCGAGGTCCGCCTGCCAGAAGCAGCGCGGGTCGTCGTTGGTGGGGGCGCCCATCATGCCGGAGTCGCGCCACCGCCCGGCGCCGCCGAGGAAGCGGTGGTCGCGCACGCCCAGCGCGGCGCAGGCCGCCGCGAGCTCCCCGATCCGGTACTCGCCGAGCGCGTCCTCCTTGTCGGACGCGAGGTGGCGCAGCTCCTCCGGGATGATCTCGCCCTCCTCGCCGAGCGTGCAGGTGACGAGACAGACGTGGGCGCCCTCGGCGGCGTACTTGGCCATGGTCGCCCCGGTCCCGATGGACTCGTCGTCCGGATGGGCGTGGACGAACAGGATCCGCGGCTCCTTCATAGTCAACGAGCCTACTCAGGGCCCGGCGGGACGGCGATGACCGCCCTGCCCCGCGCATTCCGCCGGGCGCCGCCGGCCCGGCTCAGCCGCCCGTGCCGCCCCCCGGGCCGCCGCCACCGCCCGCTCCGGTGCCGCCGTCGTCACCGCCGCCGCCTCCGCCGCCGCCGGTGGTCGGCGGCCCGCTGGTCGGGGGCTCGCTCGTGGGCGGCTCGCTGGTGGGGGGCTCGCTCGTCGGCGGCTCGGTCGTCGGCTCGGTCGTCCGCGGAGGCGGCGTGTTCTGCCGCGTCCGGGTGCGGGTCGGCGTCGGCTGCTCCGGCTCCTCGCTGGTCGGGGTCTCCGACACCGTCGCGGAGTCGGTGACCGACGGCGAGACCGGCGCGTTCGGGGCCTCGTTCCCGCCGCGGGTCGCCGCGTACACGCCGACGACGAGCGCCAGCACGAGGATCGCGGCGACGGCCGCGACGATCGGCATCTTGGACTTGCGCTCGGGCTCCCAGTCGTCGTACCGGGCCCGCTCGGCGCCGTACGGGGGCCGCGCGGGCGGCAGGTTCCCGGTGTAGTCGGCCGGGGAGACGCGCTGCGTCCCGCCGGCGGGGCCGCCGGGGTGGGTCGAGCCCGCCATCATCCCGGCCGCGCCGAGGCCGCCCGCGGCGAGCGTGGTGCCCTCCGCGAGCATCGTGTCGGCCTGCGCGGGGTCGTCCATGCGGGTCTGCCCGGCGCCGCCCGGGCCGCTGCCGATCAGCGCCATCATGATCTGCTGCGCGGTCGGCCGCCGCTCCGGCTCCTTGGCCAGGCACGCGCCGATCAGCCGGTGCAGGTCGGCGGGGACGCCGTCGAGCATCGGCGGCTCGTGCATCACCCGGTTGATCACGGCCATCACGGTGTCGTCGCCGAACGGCGGGTGCCCGGTCGCGGCGAACACCATCGTGGTCGCCCACGCCCACACGTCCACCGCCTCGGTGAGCGTCGCGCCCGCGACCTGCTCGGGCGCCATGTAGGACGGCGTGCCGATCGCCTTCGTCGCGTTCGTCTGCCCGGTGTCGAGGGCCCGCGCGATGCCGAAGTCGATCACCCGCGGCCCGTCCGGGGCCATGATGACGTTGTGCGGCTTGAAGTCGCGGTGCACGATCCCGGCCTGGTGGATCGCCACCAGCGCGGTCGCGGTGCCGATCGCGAGCCGGTCGAGCGCCGCCCCGCCGATCGGGCCGCCCTCGGTGACCTGCTTGTACAGCGACGGGCCCGGCACGTACTCGCTGGCGATGTAGGGCTGGTCGCCCGCGACGTCGGCCTCCAGGACCTGCGCGGTGCAGAACCGCGCGACCTGCTTGGCGGCCTGCGCCTCCCGGACGAACCGGGTGCGCGCCATCGTGTCCCCGGCCAGGTCGGCCCGCAGGAGCTTGATCGCGGCCCGGTTCCCGGAGGCGTCGACGCCGGCGTAGACGACGCCCTGGCCGCCCTCGCCGAGCCGTTCGACGATCTCGTACGAGCCAAGCCGCCGGGGATCTCCCGGCTGCAGCTCCGGCATTGACCACTCCTCAGCCCGCGACAGAAGAAATGTGCTTGGGGAAGCTTTGAGCTTACGCGAGCGCGGACCCGGGCACGGGACATTCCCCGGCCACCGATCGCGACAGCCCGTGATCATAGAGGGCAGGAGGCCGCCGTGCGCCGTACTTCCCGGGCATCCTGGCAGACTCGGGTGCCATGAGCATCAGCTATCCGCGGCAGAGCGCCCGCACCCGACGGTTCAGCCTCGGCGTCCCGCGCGCCTTCCAGATCGCGCCGGACGAGTCGCGCGTCGTCTTCCTGCGCACGAGGGCCGGCGACGACCCGGTCACCTGCCTGTGGACGCTGGACGCCGCGACCGGCGAGGAGCGGCGCGTCGCCGACCCTGCCGCGCTGGACGTCCCCGGCGAGGAGGACCTGCCCGCCGAGGAGCGCGCCCGGCGCGAGCGGGCCCGCGAGCAGGCGGGCGGCATCGTCGGGTACGCGACCGACCGGGCGATGCGGCAGGCGGTCTTCACCCTCGCCGGGCGCCTGTACGTCGTCGACCTCGACACCGCGCTCGTCCGCGAGCTGCCCGCGCAGGCACCGGTGTTCGACCCGCGCCCCGACCCGGCCGGGCGGCGGATCGCCTACGTCTCGGGCCGGACGCTGCGGCTCATCGAGATCGACGGCACCGACGACCGGGCCCTCGTCCAGCCGGAGTCCGACCAGATCTCCTACGGCCTCGCCGAGTTCGTCGCGGCCGAGGAGATGAACCGGATGCGCGGCCACTGGTGGTCACCCGACGGCGGGACGCTGCTCGCCGCCCGCGTGGACGAGACGCCGGTGCAGCGCTGGCACATCGCCGACCCCGCGAACCCGGACCGGCCGCCGTCCGAGATCGCCTACCCGGCCGCCGGGACGCCGAACGCGCTGGTGTCGCTGGTGCTGCTCAAGGTGGACGGCCGGCGCACCACCGTCGCCTGGGACCGCGGGATGTTCCCCTACTTCGTCGCGGCCTCCTGGGACCGGCACGGCCTGCTCGTCGTCGTCCAGCCCCGCGACCAGCGGGCGCAGCGGGTGCTGAGCATCGACCCGTCCAACGGCGCGACGTCGCTCGTCCACACCGAGCACGACCCGGTGTGGACCGACATCGTCCCCGGCCTGCCCGCCCGGACGAACTCCGGCGACCTCGTCTGGACCACCGAGGACCGCGGCACCGACACGCGCCGCATCACCGTCGCGGGCGAGCCGGTCACCCCGCCCGGCCTGCAGGTCCGGTCGGTGCTCGGGGTGGAGGGCGAGTCGATCCTGTTCACCGCCTCGGAGGAGCCCACCGAGGCCCACCTGTACTCCCGCGACGGCGCGGAGATCACCCGGCTGACCGAGGGGCCGGGCGTCTTCGGCGGCATCCGCTCCGGCGGCGTCACCGTGGTCACGGGCGCGCGGCTCGACCGGCCGGGCGCCGAGACCGAGGTGCGCACGCCGGCCGGGACGCACCCCGTCGCCTCGTTCGCGGAGACGCCGGTGATCACGCCGCGGGTCGAGCTGCTGCGCGCCGGCGACCGCGAGATCCGCACCGCGGTGCTGCTGCCCACCGGGTGGGAGCCCGACCAGGGCCGGCTGCCCGTCCTCATGGACCCCTACGGCGGGCCGCACGCCCAGCGCGTCCTCGCCGTGCAGCGCATGTACTGCGAGGCGCAGTGGCTCGCCGACCAGGGCTTCGCCGTCGTGATCGCCGACGGGCGCGGCACGCCCGCGCGCGGCCCGGCGTGGGAGCGGGCCGTGCACGGCGACTTCGTCGGGCCCGTCCTGGACGACCAGATCACCGCGCTGATCGAGGCGGCGCGCAGGCACCCGGCCGCGCTCGACCTCGACCGCGTCGGCATCCGCGGCTGGTCGTTCGGCGGCTGGCTCGCGGGCCTCGCCGTCCTGCACCGCCCGGACGTGTTCCACGTCGGCATCGCGGGCGCCCCGGTCACCGACTGGCGGCTCTACGACACCCACTACACCGAGCGCTACCTGGGCCACCCCGACGAGGACCCGGACAACTACGCCGCGAACTCGCTGATCGAGCGGGCAGCCGACCTGAAGCGCCCGCTGATGATCATCCACGGCCTCGCGGACGACAACGTGGTGGCGGCCCACACCCTCCGCCTGTCGTCCGCCCTGCTGGCCGCCGGCCGCCCGCACACCGTCCTGCCCCTGTCGGGAGTGACCCACATGACCCCGCAGGAGGTAGTGGCGGAAAACCTCCTCCACATCCAGGTGGACTACCTGAAGGCCGCCCTCTCCACCTGACCCCGCGTTGATCTGCGGCGTGTTGTTGTTATCCGGCAGCTGATAACAACAACACGCCGCAGGTCAACGGAGCGGGCTAGGTGGGTGGGGTGCCGTGCCAGGACGTCCACAGGGCCGCGTAGGAGCCCTTCTGGGCGAGGAGTTCCTCGTGGGTGCCCAGTTCGGTGATGCGGCCGTCCTCCACCACCGCCACGCGGTCGGCGTCGTGCGCGGTGTGGAGGCGGTGCGCGATCGCCACGACGGTCCGGCCGTCCAGGACGGCGGCGAGGGAGCGTTCGAGGCGGCGCGCCGCGCGCGGGTCGAGCAGCGACGTCGCCTCGTCCAGCACGAGCGTGTGCGGGTCGGCGAGGACGAGCCGGGCCAGCGCGAGCTGTTGCGCCTGCGCGGGCGTCAGCGTCGCGCCGCCGGAGCCGACGACCGTGTCGAGGCCGGGCCCGTCCCAGTCGACGGCCGCGAGCACCCGGCGGACGTCGTCGTCGGACGCGCCGTCCCGCGCCATGACCAGGTTCTCGCGGAGCGTGCCGCGGAACACGTGGTGCTCCTGCGTGACGAGGGCGACCTCGCGGCGCAGCCCGTCCAGCGGAAGCGCCACCAGCGGGACGCCGCCGACGGTGACGGCGCCCGAGCGCGGGCCGTCCACTCCGGCGAGCAGGCGGCCGAGCGTGGACTTGCCCGCGCCGCTCGGCCCGACCATCGCGAGGCGCTCGCCGGGCCGCAGGTCGAGGTCCACGCCGTGCAGGACGTCCCGTCCCGGCCGGTAGGAGTAGTGGACGCCGCGCGCCGTGAGCCGCTCCCCGGCGGGCCGGCCGCCGTTCGGCGAACGGTCGGGCGGGACGTTGCCGACGCCGAGCAGCCGGGCCAGCGACGCGCCGCCGAGCTGCAGCTCGTCCAGCCAGGACAGCATCGTGTCGACCGGCTCGATGAGCAGCTGCGCGTACAGGGTCGCGGCCGTCACCTGCGCGAGCGTCGCCATGTCGTGGATGTAGAGGAGCCCGCCGACGAGCAGCGTCGCCACCACGGGCAGGACGAAGCTCAGCTCGGCCACGGGGAACAGGACCATCCGCAGCCGCAGCGTGTAGCGCTCGGCCCGGTAGGACGCCGCGATGTCGGCGTCGCCGCGCTCGTGCCGGCGCTCGGCGAGGCCGAGCGCCTCGACGGTCCGCGAGCCCTGGACGGTCTCGGTGAGCCCCTCGGCGATCCGCGACCACGCCTCGTTCTCCCGCAGGTAGCCGCCGTGCGCGCGGGGCAGGTACCAGCGCATCACCGCCACCAGCAGCGGGACGGCGACGAGCGCGGGCAGCGCGACGAGCGGGCCGTTCAGCAGCAGCGCACCGAAGGTGAACCCGCCGACGACGATCGCGACGAGCGTCTCCGGCATCGCGTACCGGACGGAGGTGCTCAGCGTGTCGACGTCGCGGGACGCGCGGGTGACGAGGTCGCCGGTCCCGGCGCGCTCGACCGTGGACAGCGGCAGCGCGAGCACCCGGTCGACGAACTCCTCGCGCAGCTCGGCCAGCACCCGCTCGCCGAGCTTCGCCGACGCGAGGTAGGCGTACCGGATCAGCACGCCCTGCGCGACCACGAACCCGGCGATGGCGAGGCCGGCGGTGTCGATGGCGGCGTGCCCGTCGCGGACGTCCTCGACGAGGGCGCCGAGCAGCCGGGGCGTGACCAGGCCCGCCACGGCGGCCAGCGCGTGCAGCGCCAGCACCCCGGCCAAGGCGCGGGGATGCCGCAGGACGAGCCGCCGCGCGTACGCCCGCACCTGCGCGGGCGCCGCGACCGGCAGGATCTCGGCGCTCACGACCTCACCGGCCCCTCCACGGTCTCTCCCCGGACTCCCCCGATGCCGTTCTCAGAAGGGGTCGCGCCCTGGTCCTCGCCGCGGGTGACGGTCGCCGCATAGCGGGGCTCGGTTTCCATGAGGTCGCGGTGGGTTCCCTCTGCCACGACCAGTCCGTCCTTGACGAATGCGACGTGGTCGGCGCGGTCGAGCATCAGCGGGCTGGTCGTGCACACCACGGTGGTGCGGCCCGCGCGCGCTCGGCCGAGCCTGCCCGCGATGCGCGCCTCGGTGTGCGCGTCCACCGCGCTGGTCGGGTCCACCAGGATGAGGACGTCCGGGTCGGCGGCGAGCGCTCGTGCCAGGCGGAGCCGCTGCTGCTGGCCGCCGGAGAACTCGCGTCCGGCCTCGGCGACATGGGCGTCCAATCCCACTGAGGAGACGACGTCCTCGGCGCAGGCGGCATGGATCGCCGCACGCAGCGCGGCCTCGCCGCCGTCCGGCGCCAGGGACTCGCCCAGCGGCCCGGAGAAGAGGCGGTCCTCGTTGACGGCGACGAGGATCCGTTTCCGGACGTCCGCGACCGCGCGCAGCGGGAGCCCGCCGAAGTCGACGTCGCCCTCCGCGTACCGGCCGAGCCGGTCGGCGACGGCCTGCGCGTCGCGCGGGTCGGCCGCCGCGATCGCGGTCACCCGCCCCGGCCGCACGACCAGCCCGGACGCGATGTCCACCAGTTCGGCGTCCGCCGCCGGGCGGGCCGTCCCGGCGTCCGGCAGGTCGGGGTCGATGGCCAGCAGGGCGGTCACCCGGCCCGCCGCCACCATCCCCTTGGTGATCTTGCCGGCGGCCTCGCCGAGCGTCTTCAGCGGGACGATCAGGAACACCGCGTACCCGTAGAAGGCGACCAGCTCGCCGACGCCGATGGTCCGGTCGGCGGCGAACCGGGCGCCGACCCAGGTCACCAGCGCGATCAGCAGCCCCGGCAGCAGCACCTCGGCGCCGTTCATCCGGGTCTCGGCCCGCGCGGTCGCCACCCCGGCGGCGCGCACCCGCTGCGACTCGGCCCGGTAGCGGCCGGAGAACAGCGCCTCGCCGCCGATGCCGCGCAGCACCCGCAGGCCGCCGACCAGGTCGGTGGCGTGCGTGCTCAGCTCGCCGACCAGCTCGCGGTGCGCCAGTTCCCGGTCGCGGTAGGGGCGCAGCAGCGGTGCCGCGATCGCCAGGATCAGCGGCACGCCGACCAGCACGATGAGGCCGAGCGGCGGCGAGGTGGCCAGCAGGATGCCGGCCACGGCGACGATCGCGACGACGGCGCCCGACCCGCGCGAGATGATGTCGAGGGCGTCTCCGATGTGCGACACGTCGGACAGGCCGATGCTCACGACCTCGCCCGCGCTGAGCCGCTTCGGGAGCGTCCCGCCGAGCCGGGTCGCCTGCCGGGTGACGATCTGGACCGTCCGGTAGGCGGCGGCGAGCCAGTTGAACACGGCGAACCGGTGCCGGACGGCGCCGGTGGCGGCCTGCACGGCGCCGAGGCCGAGCAGTGCGCCGGACCACGCCAGCAGGGCGCGCTCGTCCCGCGCCGCGACGCCGTCGCCGATGGCGCGGCCGATCGCGGCGGGCATGAGGGCCTGGCTGAGCATCCAGACCACGCCGAAGAACGCGCCCGCGCCGATGCTGCGCCACTGGGCGCGCAGCAGCCAGAGCAGGTAGCGCGCGGGGGTTCGGTGGTCGGGCCTGCCAGGATCTTTCTCCGGCAACGGCTTCACCTGACGCAGGTTATGCAGCGGAACGTCCGGAGTTCGACTGGTTTTTCACCTGCACGGATCCGTTCCGGACTGGCCGGAAATGCCTATCAGGACGCACTCAGGGGGTGCACGGTGAGGTAAGGACACGCTAAGGTCAGGGACGTACGGAGCGACGCTTCCCCCGCTCCTTGAGCCGGGACCCTGGCGGCTAGGCCAATGCCGCTGCCCCGGCGCGGTCCGTCGCACCCGCCCGCAGCCGCGGGAATACGCGGTGTGCCACCGGCCGTTGCCAGTGCCGTCAGCCCGACTTCCCGGAAGCCCTGTGAGCACGCTCAGCCATCAGACGCCCAGCCATCAGACCCGCCCCTTCACGCCGGGGGCCGAGGACAGGGTCGACCTGCTCCTCATCGACGCCGACCCTTCCGACGTCCTCATGGTCGAGAAGATGCTCGCCGAGAGCGGCATGGACGCCGAGATCGCCGTCGCGGCCGACCTGGCCGCCGCCCGGCGGTCGCTGACGCGGCGCACCCAGTGCATCATCGTCGACCTGTCCACCCCCGGCATCGACCGGCTGGACGGGCTCCGGCAGGTGCTGGCGCTGTCCGGGACGGCCGCCGTCGTCGTGCTGACCGGGCTGGACGACGCGCACCTCGGCGTCCAGGCCGTCGCCGCCGGCGCGGAGGACTACCTCGTCAAGCAGGAGGTCGACGCGCCGCTGCTGGCCCGCGCCGTCCGCTACGCCATCGAGCGCAAGCGGTCGGAGGAGACCGAGCGCCGGCTCGTCGAGGCGCGCATCCTCGGCCGGGAGAACGCCCGGCTGGAGCGCGGGCTGCTGCCCGTCCCGCTGATCGACGACCCGTCGCTGAAGCACCACACCCGCTACCGGCCCGGCCGGCGGCGCGCGCTGCTCGGCGGCGACTTCTACGACACCGTGCAGACCGAGGGCGGCGCCGTCCACCTGATGATCGGGGACGTGTGCGGCCACGGCCCGGACGAGGCGGCGCTCGGCGTCCAGCTGCGGATGGCGTGGCGGACGCTCGTGCTCGCCGGGCACACCGGCGAGCAGCTGCTCGGCACCCTCGACAGCGTGCTCGGGCACGAGCGGCGCAGCGAGGAGATCTTCACCACGCTGTGCATGATCACGATCGCGCCGTCCCGGCGGACCGCCCGGATGCACCTCGCCGGCCATCCCGCGCCGCTGCTGTTCCGCGGCGCCCTCGGCGAGGACGGCGAGGTCGCGGCGCTGCCCGAGTACGCGCACGGCCCCGCGCTCGGCCTGCTGCCGGGCGCCGAGTGGCCGACGACCGAGATCGACCTCGGCGAGTCCTGGGGCCTCATGCTCTACACCGACGGCCTGATCGAGGGGAAGGTCGGCGAGGGCTCCGACCGGCTCGGCACCGACGGCCTCGTCGGCCTGGCCCGCGCGGCGCGCCGGCGGGGCGCCACCGGGCGCGCGCTCATCGACGATCTGGTGACCCAGGTGGAGCGGCTCAACGGGGACGTGCTGGCCGACGACCTCGCCGTCCTGCTGCTGTCGCGGCGGCCGGGGCACGAGCTGGAGAGCGCCCTCACCGCGGGGCTTTAACCACAGCCTCCTGACCTGCGTCAATGTCTTCTGGATCACGTGATCGGCGGGTTCCCGGACGCGCTGTGAACTCACTCACCAGGCGGAACGTCACGGAACGGCCACAACGCCCGCACTGCGTGCGTTCATAGCCTGCGGCTATCGCCATGAGTGCGCTGATGACTTGGAACTATTCATAGATCCGGACATAACGTGCAGGTCGTGGCTATAGCGATACCTGCGATCTACCGATCGACCGTCGGCAAGAAGGCCGTCATGGCGGTGACCGGCGGCGTCCTCGTGCTGTACCTGGTCGCCCACATGGTCGGGAACCTGAAGATCTTCATGGGCGCGGAGGACTTCAACCACTACGCGGACTGGCTCCGCACGATCGGTGAGCCCGCGGTACCGCGCCGGACCGTCCTGACCCTCATCGAGGTCGTGCTCGGCGCCTCGGTGATCCTGCACATGTGGTCGGCGGTGTCGCTCGCCCGCCGCGCCTCCGCGGCGCGCCCGGTCAAGTACCAGTCGAAGAAGAAGTCGCACGCGCAGGGCTACGCCGCCCGCACGATGCGGTACGGCGGCGTCATCATCGCCGTCTACATCGTCTGGCACCTGCTGGACCTCACGTTCTTCGTCGTGAACCCCAAGGGCGCCGACGCCACGCCCTACGAGCGGATGGTCGCCGACTTCGACCCGTCCCGCTGGTACATCACCGTCTGGTACGTCGTCGCCATCCTGCTCGTCGGCCTCCACCTCAACCACGGCATCTGGAGCGCGTTCCAGACGCTCGGGCTGCGCAGCCCGCGCAGCCACAACGCCCTGCGGGGCCTCGCCGCGACCACCGCCGCGCTGATCACGCTCGGCTTCATCGCGGTCCCCGTCTCCATCACGTTCGGATGGGTGAGCTGACCATGACCGACAGCTTCTACAAGTCCGGCGAGCCGATCGCCGACACCAAGGCGCCCAAGGGCCCCATCGAGGACCGCTGGACGACGCGCAAGTTCGAGGCCAAGCAGGTCAACCCGGCCAACAAGCGCAAGAAGAAGATCATCATCATCGGCACCGGGCTGGCCGGCGGCTCGGCCGGCGCGACGCTCGGCGAGGCCGGCTACCACGTCATCCAGTTCTGCTTCCAGGACTCGCCGCGCCGCGCGCACTCGATCGCCGCGCAGGGCGGCATCAACGCCGCGAAGAACTACCGCAACGACGGCGACAGCGTGTACCGGCTGTTCTACGAGACGGTGAAGGGCGGCGACTTCCGCTCCCGCGAGTCGAACGTCCACCGGCTCGCCGACATCTCCCGGAACATCATCGACCAGTGCGTCGCGCAGGGCGTCCCGTTCGCCCGCGAGTACGGCGGCCTGCTCGACAACCGCTCGTTCGGCGGCACCCAGGTCTCCCGCACCTTCTACGCCCGCGGCCAGACGGGCCAGCAGCTGCTGCTCGGCGCCTACCAGGCGCTGATGCGGCAGGTCGAGGCCGGCAACGTCGAGCTGTACCCGCGCCACGAGATGCTCGACCTGATCATGGAGGACGGGCGGGCGCGCGGCGTCGTCGTCCGGAACCTGATCAACGGCGAGATCAAGCACTACACGGCGGACGCGGTCGTGCTGGCGTCCGGCGGCTACGGCAACGTGTACTTCCTGTCCACGAACGCGATGGGCTCGAACGTCACCGCGTCCTGGCGCGCGCACCGGCACGGCGCCCTGTTCGCCAACCCCTGCTACACGCAGATCCACCCGACGTGCATCCCGGTCAGCGGCGACCACCAGTCGAAGCTGACGCTCATGTCGGAGTCGCTGCGCAACGACGGCCGGGTGTGGGTGCCGAAGAAGGCCGGCGACACCCGCAAGCCGTACGACATCCCCGAGGACGAGCGCGACTACTACCTGGAGCGCATCTACCCGTCCTTCGGCAACCTCGTCCCGCGCGACATCGCGTCCCGCGCGGCGAAGAACGTCTGCGACGAGGGACGCGGCGTCGGCCCCGGCGGCCTCGGCGTCTACCTCGACTTCGCGGACGCGATCGGGCGCCTCGGCCGCGACAAGGTCGAGGCCAAGTACGGCAACCTCTTCGAGATGTACGAGCGCATCACCGGCGAGAACCCCTACGACACGCCGATGCGCATCTACCCCGCCGTCCACTACACGATGGGCGGCCTGTGGGTGGACTACGACCTGGAGTCCTCGATCCCCGGCCTGTTCGTGATCGGCGAGGCGAACTTCTCCGACCACGGCGCGAACCGGCTCGGCGCGTCCGCGCTGATGCAGGGCCTCGCGGACGGTTACTTCGTCCTGCCGAACACCATCGGCGACTACATCGCCCGCAACGCGCTCGACCCGGTCGCCGAGACGGCGATCGGCGAGGCCGAGGAGCGGGTGAGGACCCGCATCGACAAGCTGCTGTCGATCGACGGGGACCGCTCCGTCGACTCCTTCCACCGCGAGCTCGGCCACATCATGTGGGAGTACTGCGGCATGGAGCGCACCGAGCAGGGGCTGCGCAAGGCGCTGGAGCTCATCCCGGCGCTGCGCGCGGAGTTCTGGACGCGGGTCAAGGTGACCGGCAAGGGCGAGGAGCTGAACCAGCAGCTGGAGAAGGCCGGCCGCGTCGCCGACTTCTTCGAGCTCGCCGAGCTGATGGTCATCGACGCCCTCCACCGCACCGAGTCCTGCGGCGGCCACTTCCGGGCCGAGAGCCAGGACGAGGAGGGCGAGGCCAAGCGCGACGACGAGAACTTCGGCTACGTCGCCGCCTGGGAATGGGCCGGGGAGGGCGAGCAGCCCGTCCTCCACAAGGAGGTCCTGGACTTCGAATACGTCAAGCCGACGCAGCGGTCGTACAAGTAGCAGAGGTCGGACAGGTAATCATGAAGCTCACACTGCGCGTCTGGCGACAGAGCGGCCCCGAGGACAAGGGGAGGATGGTCGAGTACAAGCTCGACGACATCTCCCCCGACGCCTCGTTCCTGGAGATGCTGGACGTCCTCAACGAGGAGCTCATCGCCGGGGGCGAGGAGCCGGTCGCCTTCGACCACGACTGCCGCGAGGGCATCTGCGGCATGTGCTCCCTCGTCATCAACGGCACCCCGCACGGCCCGGAGCGCGCCACCACCACGTGCCAGCTCCACATGCGCAAGTTCAAGGACGGCGAGGTCATCGACGTCGAGCCGTGGCGCGCCAAGGCGTTCCCGGTGGTGAAGGACCTGGTCGTCGACCGGTCCGCGTTCGACCGGATCATCCAGGCCGGCGGCTACATCACGGCGCCGACCGGCACCGCCCCGGAGGCGCACTCCACCCCGGTGCCGAAGCCGGACGCCGACCGCGCGTTCGAGGCCGCCGAGTGCATCGGCTGCGGCGCGTGCGTCGCGGCCTGCCCGAACGGCTCGGCCGCGCTGTTCCTCGGCGCCAAGATCAGCCACCTCGGGCTGATGCCGCAGGGCCAGCCGGAGCGCTACGACCGGGTCGTGTCCATGCTGGAGACGCACGACGCGGAGGGCTTCGGCGGCTGCACCAACACCGGCGAGTGCACCGCCGCGTGCCCGAAGGAGATCCCGCTGGACTTCATCGGCCGCCTGAACAGCGACTACCTCAAGGCGACCGCCGGCGGCAAGAAGCACTGACCGCCGCCCCCGATCTCGGCCCCGCCCGGAGTACCGGGCGGGGCCGTTCTAATGCGAGTCGCCGCGCTGGACATCGCCGGCCCCCGGCACCCGCCCGAGGGTGACGACACCGCCATCCGCGCCGGCGAGGTGCTCCACGACGGGCACGGCGTCGCGGGATGCTCGGTCACCACGGCGTTCCGGCTGCTGGAGGCGCCCCCGCTCAAGGACGCGCTGCGCGACTCCCCCGGCGTCGCCGACGGCGTCCTCGCCCGCCTCCGCTCCCCCGGCCCCTGATCATCGGCCCTCGCGCGGCGGGCCGCCGATGTCCTAGGCGTCGACCAGGTGCTCGACGCCCGGCGGGAGGGTGCCGGCGTCGGCGGCCTCGGCGAGGAACGCCTGCAAGGTCTCCTGGAAGGCGCGTGCGGCGTGGGTGAGTTCGACGTCCTTGCGGTGGGCGAGGGCGATGGTGCGGAGGAGGCCCGGACCATGGCGGCCTCGGCGCGCCTCCTCGTCGGCAAGGACGAGCGGGGTCCCGCGCAGGCCGGGGCGTCCGGCGAGGACCATGCTCGGGACGACCGCGATCCCGAGGCCGACCTCGACGAAGCGGAGCACGGCGTCCATCTCGCCGCCCTCCACCGCGAACCTGGGCTCGAACCCGGCCGCCCGGCAGGCGCTGATGGTCGCTTCACGCAGGTCGTAGCCGGGGCGGAACATCACCAGAGGGCGGTTCTGCAGGTCCTCGATGCGCAGGTACGAGCGGCGCGTCGGCGACCGCTGCTCCACCGGGGACGCCACCACGAGGTACTCGCGCAGTATCGGGGTCGTGTCCAGCGGCGGGTCGCCCTGGAGCGGGAGGATGACCAGGGCGAGGTCCAGGGAGCCGCGCGTCAGCTCGCGGACGAGGTCCCGCGAGCCTCCCTCTTCGACGATGAGCTGGATGCCCGGATAGGTGTCGTGGAAGCGGCGCAGGACGTCCGCCAGCAGGCCCGCGCACAGCGACGGCGTGGCGCCGAGCCGCACCCGGCCGCGTTTCAGGCCGGCGAGTTCCTGCACTTCGAGGCGGGCGGTGTCGACGTCGGCCAGGATGCGCTTGGCCAGCGGCAGCAGCGCCTCACCGGCCGGCGTCAGCGTGATGTTGCCGCGCGCGCGCCGGAACAGGGAGACGTTCAGCTCGTTCTCGAGCGCGCGGATCTGCTTGGACAGCGACGGCTGCGCCACCCGCAGGATCTCCGCGGCCTGCGTGAAGTGGCGCACCTCCGCGACCGCCACGAAGTAGGCGAGCTGCTGTAGCTGCATCCTGCACAGAGTACGGCCCGCCCCTGCGCGCGGGACGACCCGGGGCCGCCGCGCGCGGCCGGGCTAGCGGGCGTGGCGGCGGAGGGCCTGCAGGTCGTGGACGATCAGCCGGCGGCGTCCCGTCTCGATCCAGCCGTGCCGGCGCAGCGTGCGCAGCGCCTTGCTCACCGCCTCGCGGGACGCGCCCACCCAGCCGGCCAGCTCCTCCTGCGACAGGTTCAGCGTGATGCGGACGCTCTCCTCGCCCGTGCCCGTCCGGTGCGGCACCCCGAACCGCTCGGCCAGCTCGACGAGCCGCTGCGCGACCCGTCCGGTGGCGTCGAACATGCCGAACTCGACGCGCTTGCGGTCGGCGTCGCGCCAGCGCTGGCAGAGCATCCGCATGATGATGATCGAGACACGGCCGTGCGCCTGCAGGAACGCCATGAACTCGTCCGCGCTGATCGCGAGCGCCCGCACCGGTTCGAGCGCCTGCACCGACGCCGACCTGGGCAGTCCGTCGATCGCGGCGACCTCGCCGAGCACCGCGCCCGCCCCGCGCACCGCCAGCAGGGCCTCGCCGCCCTGCTCGTGGTAGGAGAACGCCTTCACCCGGCCGCGCAGCAGCACCGCGACCCAGCCGGGCTCCTCCCCCTCGCTGAAGAGCGTGTCCCCCCGCGCGAACTCCCGGACGCGGCCGCGTGATTCCAGGTCGTCGCGTTCCGCCGGCGTGAGTTCGGCAAGGAACGAGCCCGGTTCGAGGGCGCTCATGCCCACCACGCTAAAGGGATCCGGGCCCGCCCGCCTCCCGGGAAAGAATCACGGTTCAATCACGCGTTGTGTGCACTTATCCCTATTGCCGCGGGCCGGCGTGCGTCAAGGTGGGTCCCGGCGTGCGCGACCGGACGGCCTTCCAGCGACCACGGCGTCCACGGGGAACGGCGGGGACGGCGGGCGGCGGTCCGGGGGCACGCCGCCCGCCGTGTTTCGGGAGCGCCGCCTGCCAGAGCGCCGCTCCCGCAGCGGAGGACGGCGGAAACGCGAACGCCCCCCGTCGCGCGGGGCGGCGGGGGACGTTCGCGAGAGCCGAACGGGTCAGGCGGACGGGGTGTCCTGGCCCTTCTTCACGATGCCGAGCTTGCTGCCGAGCCATACCACCGGGTCGTACCTGCGGCCCACGACCCGCTCCTTCATCGGGATCAGGGCGTTGTCGGTGATCTTGATGTGCTCGGGGCAGACCTCGGTGCAGCACTTGGTGATGTTGCAGAAGCCGAGCCCGTGGTCGTCCTGCGCGATGTTGCGCCGGTCGGCCTGGTCCGCCGGGTGCATCTCCAGCTCCGCGATCCGCATCAGGAAGCGGGGGCCGGCGTACTCCTTCTTGTTCTCGTCGTGGTCACGGATGACGTGGCACACGTTCTGGCACATGTAGCACTCGATGCACTTGCGGAACTCCTGCGAGCGCTCGACGTCCACCTGCTGCATGCGCAGCTCGCCGGGCTTGGCGTCGCCGGGGTCGAACGACGGGATCTCCCGCGCCTTCTCGTAGTTGTACGAGACGTCCGTCACCAGGTCGCGGATGACCGGGAACGTCCGCATCGGGGTGACGGTGATCGTCTCCTCCGGGTCGAAGGTCGACATCCGCGTCATGCACATCAGCTTCGGCATGCCGTTGATCTCGGCCGAGCAGGAGCCGCACTTGCCGGCCTTGCAGTTCCACCGGACGGCGAGGTCGGGCGCCTGCGTGGCCTGCAACCGGTGGATGATGTCGAGGACGACCTCGCCCTCGTTCACCTCGACCGTGTAGTCGGTGAGCTCGCCGGAGCCGTCGTCCCCGCGCCAGACCTTGAACTTGGCCTCGTAGCTCATCGGTCGCCCTCCTCGTCGTCCGCGGCGCCGGCGGCGGTCGCGCCGGACCCGGCCGCGGCCTCCGCCGCCTCGGTCTCGACCTCCTCGGCCAGGCCCTTCGGCAGCTCGTCGGCGGTCAGGTACTTCTTCAGCTCGTCGTTCTCGAACAGGTCGAGCAGGTCCTCGCGCATCGGCACGAGCGGCTGCCGGGTCAGCTCGACGTGGGGGGACGCGGGGTCGCCGGCCAGCTTGCAGACCAGGTTGACCTTCCGCCACTCCGCCGACATCGCCGGGTAGTCGTCGCGGGTGTGGCCGCCGCGGCTCTCCTGCCGCTCCAGCGCCGCCTTCGCGACCGCCTCCGACACCAGCAGCATGTTGCGCAGGTCCAGCGCGAGGTGCCAGCCCGGGTGGTAGCCGCGCCCGTCGTTGACCGCGACCGGCTCGACGCTGACGTTCGCGACCCGCTCGCGGAGCTTGCCGAGCGCCTCGACGGCCTGCTCCAGCTCCTCTTCCTTGCGGATGATGCCGACCAGCGTGTTCATCGTCTGCTGCAGTTCGGCGTGGACCTCGTACGGGTTCTCGCCGCCCTCCCGCTCGAACGGGGCGAGGGCCTCCGCCGCGGCCGCCTCGACCTCGGCGTCGGGGACGGCCGGGCGCGCGGCCAGGGCGTCCACGTACTCGGACGCGCCGAGCCCGGCCCGGCGCCCGAACACCAGCAGGTCCGACAGCGAGTTGCCGCCGAGCCGGTTGGAGCCGTGCATGCCGCCGGACACCTCGCCCGCCGCGAACAGGCCGGGGACCTTCGCCGCACCGGTGTCGGGGTCGACCTCCACGCCGCCCATCACGTAGTGGCAGGTCGGGCCGACCTCCATCGCCTCCTTGGTGATGTCGACGTCCGCCAGCTCCTTGAACTGGTGGTACATCGACGGCAGCCGCCGGACGATCTCGGCGGCGCCGCCCGGCATCCGGTCGACGACGGTGAGGAACACCCCGCCGTGCGGAGATCCCCGTCCCGCCTTGACCTCGGAGTTGATGGCGCGCGCCACCTCGTCGCGGGGCAGCAGCTCGGGGGGCCGCTTGTTGTTGTCGGGGTCGTCGTACCAGCGGTCGCCCTCCTCCTCGGAGGTGGCGTACTGGTCCTTGAAGACCTCGGGGATGTAGTCGAACATGAACCGCTTGCCCTCGGAGTTCCGCAGGACGCCGCGGTCGCCGCGGACCGACTCGGTCACGAGGATGCCCTTGACCGACGGCGGCCAGACCATCCCGGTCGGGTGGAACTGCACGAACTCCATGTTCAGCAGCGTCCCGCCGGCGAGCAGCGCCAGCGCGTGCCCGTCCCCGGTGTACTCCCAGGAGTTGGACGTGACCTTGAACGCCTTGCCGATGCCGCCGGTCGCCAGCACCACCGCGGGCGCCTCGAACACGACGAACCTGCCGGTCTCGCGGACGTAGCCGAACGCGCCGCAGATCTTCCCGTCGGCGTCCGTCAGCAGCCGGGTGACCGTCGTCTCGGCCCACACCTTGAGGTTGGCCTCGTAGTCGCCGTGCTCGGCGTGGTCCTCCTGCTGGAGGGCGACGATCTTCTGCTGGGCGGTGCGGATCAGCTCCAGGCCCGTCCGGTCGCCGACGTGCGCCAGCCGCGGGTACTCGTGCCCGCCGAAGTTGCGCTGGCTGATCTTGCCGTCCTTGGTGCGGTCGAACAGCGCGCCCCACAGCTCCAGCTCCCAGATGCGCTCCGGGGCCTCCTTGGCGTGCAGCTCCGCCATCCGCCAGCTGTTCATGAACTTGCCGCCGCGCATGGTGTCGCGGAAGTGGACCATCCAGTTGTCGTTGGCGTTGACGTTGCCCATCGCGGCGGCGGCGCCGCCCTCGGCCATCACCGTGTGGGCCTTGCCGAACAGCGACTTGGAGATGATCGCGGTCTTCTTGCCCTGGAGGCGAGCCTCGATGGCCGCGCGCAGCCCGGCGCCGCCGGCGCCGATCACCACGACGTCGTACGAGTGCCTCTCGATCTCAGTCATGATTCCTTGGCCTCAGTTGAAGATACGAGGGTCGCTGAAGACGCCGCCGGCGACGAACGCGATATAGGCGTCGGCCACCACCAGCGAGCAGAGCGTGATCAGCGCGTACGTGCCGTGCTGCTGGTTGATGCGGGAGACCCAGCCCCACATCCGGTACCGGAACGGGTGCTTGGAGAAGTTCTTCAGCCGCCCGCCGACGATGTGCCGGCACGAGTGGCACGACAGCGTGTACATCCACAGCAGGATCACGTTCACCACCAGGATGATGGTGCCGAGCCCGACGCCGATGCCGCCGTCCTTGCCGTGGAAGGCGCGGATCGCGTCGTAGGTGTTGATGAGCGAGATGACGACCGCCGCCATCCAGAAGTAGCGGTGCAGGTTCTGCCCGATCAGCGGGAAGCGCCGCTCGCCAGTGTACTTGCCGTGCGGCTCCTTGACCGCGCACGCGGACGGCGACAGCCAGAACGACCGGTAGTACGCCTTGCGGTAGTAGTAGCAGGTCAGCCGGAACAGCAGCAGGAACGGCAGCGTGATCGCCGCGAACGGGATCCAGCCGCGGGTGCCCGCCGGGAGGAACGTCCCGAACTCCGCCGCGGTGCCGGTGTGCCCGTTCACCGTGACGCTGTCGCAGATCTCGTTCAGGCACGGCGAGTAGAACGGCGTCAGGTAGTGGTACTCCGGCACGTAGAACGCGGCCCCCCAGAACGCGCGGACCGTCGCGTACACCACCCAGACCGTGAAGAACACGAAGATGGAGACGGGATACAGCCGCCAGTTGTCCTTGCGGAGGGTTCTTTCCTTGATCTGGGCGCGCGTCTTGGCCGGCGCCTCCACAATGCTCATCGATCGCTCTCCTGAGCTCGGGTCGTCGTGTCCCCGTACCACGGTCCGCGCGCACCATGCGGCCGCCGCCGCCCGGCGGTCGGCATCATCGCGCGCGCTCGCGCCATGAGCCGCCGGCCATGCCTCCCGGCCGGGGCAGCGCTCGGGCGGCCGCGGCCGTCGACGCATGCGGGCGGTGACGCCTCGTGTGCGCTTCCAGCGGTGCGACCCTACGCCACCCACCGGGAGCTGTGACATACATAACAGCCAGACCCGTATGTGAGCCTGACCACAGACTTTAGCCCGCTCGCGGGCGCTCGGCAGCGTCCTCCGTCCATAACCACTCGTTATGGCGCAGCGGAATCGAGACGAGTGCGCTACGGAATGACCGAGCGGTCGCCGAGCACCCTGCCGAGCACGGTACGGGCGAAGTGCGCCTCGGCCTCGCTCGTCCTGCCGGTCCCGTACACGCGGAGGACTTCGGCGAGCTCGGGGAAGCGACCCGCGATCAGATCGGCGGCGGCGTCGATCTCGGCGGCGGACGCGACCTCGCGCAGCAGCGCCTGCACCAGCCGCGCCGGCTCCCCCGCCCGCCCGGCTCCGCCCTTCTCGGCCTCGGCCGCCCGCTCCCCTGCGGCGGCATGTCCGGACTCGGCCATCCGGAGCCCGGACGTGGTGGCCGCCGTCTCGCCGCGGATCTCCTCCAGGCGCGCCTTGACGTCGGCGGCGGGGAGCGCGGCGAACCCCGGATCGGCGACGAGGTCCTCGACGGCCATCAGCCGGTGCAGGACGGCCGGGTTGCTGATCTTCGCCCGCTGGCCGGACATGAGCTGCGACAGCATCGGCGCGGACAGCCCCAGCACGCCGGCGAGCCCGGACTGCGACAGGCCGAGCCGGCCGAGCAGCGGGCGGACGCGGTCGCCGAGCGGCTCGCCGTACCACTCGGTCTGCAGCGCGCGGTTCCGGGCGACCGTGTCCTCGGCGACGCTCACCTCTCCAGCCCCCTTGACGATTAGCAAATGCAAACGCTAGATTCGCGTCCGCACACAGAGATGCGGTTCCGTGAGCCATGCTGCCACGAACACCGCTGTTTGCATATGCGACGAACCGTGGAGGACCGACCAATGCGCCTTGCGGCCGCCATCACGGCGACCCTGCTCCTCGCGGCCGGGCTGTCCGGCTGCTCGATGCTCGGGGACCGGTCCTCGGGCAGCGGCTCGGCGGCCTCGGCCGGCCGGGCGAGCTACGACAACGCGACGAAGCCGGTGGTGAAGGGCACCTTCGACAGCCCGATGGCGAAGGGCGCCACGGTCGACATCGCGATCATGGGCCTGAAGGTGAAGGGGGAACTGGCGACGCTGACCGTCCGGCTCACCCCGCACGTCCCCGCCACCGACACGCGCCGGATCAACGCCTACGGCCTCAACGGCGAGCGCGGGCTCGGCACCTCGCTCATCGACCCGGTGAACCTCAAGCGCTACCTCGTCGTCCAGGACTCCGGCGGCCAGGAACTGGAGACCGACGACATCTTCACGAAGATGGCGAACGACCAGGCCACGCCCTTCTACTTCACGTTCGCCGCCCCGCCGGAGAGCGTGAAGTCCATCGACGTGCAGATCGGGTCGTGGCCGATGTTCCGCGACATCCCGGTCGAGCGGTGAGCCGCATGCGCCGACCGGCGATCATCGCGGGCGTCCTGGCGCTGGCCCTGACCGTCCCCGCCACCGCCGGCGCCGACCCGGGAGTGCCGCACGAGAACCTGGCCAAGAGCGTCCGCTCCATCGACACGGGAAGAGCCGTACGCGGCATCGACCTGTCGAAGGCGGTCGTCGCGCTGGAGGAGGAGCACACCGACGGCGAGCAGGTCACCGTCCGCCTCTCGGCGGACGTCCTGTTCGACTTCGGCAAGGCCGTCCTCACCCCCGCCGCCCGCCGCCGGATCGCCGACCTCGCCCCCCGCCTGCGCGATGCCAAGGGCACCGTCCGGGTCGCCGGGCACTCCGACTCCATCGGCGACGAGGCCTACAACCTGTCCCTGTCCGAGCGGCGCGCCAAGGCGGTCGAGTCCGAACTACGGCAGGCCCTCAAGGGCACCCCCCTGCAGATCGAGGCCAAGGGCTACGGCGAGACCAAGCCCCTCACCCCCGAGGAGAAGAACGGCAAGGACGACCCCGAGGCCCGCGCCAAGAACCGCCGCGTAGAGATCACCTACGACAAACCCTGACCCCGCCTCTCCCCCGCGCCCGATGATCGGCACGGCTCCCCGCGATTGACGATGAACGCGGTCAGCGGGGCGGAGGGCCGAGGTGGTCGAAGATCTGCAGGGGCTCGCCGTCCAGGGTGCGGACGGGGAAGCGCAGCTCCAGGCGGCAGGCGGCCAGGGCATGGCGGGCCATGGCGGCGTTCTCGGGGCGCTGGGCGGGGTCGTCCGCGCACAGCCGGGCGACCACCGCCCAGAGCGTCGGCGGCACCCCGGCGGGCGGAGGGCCGACGCGCTGCCGGGGCGCGGGGTCGCCCGCGCCGGTCAGCATCCGCCAGCCGACCATGCCGGCCGCGTACAGGTCCTGGCGCGGCCCGGGGCGGTTCCAGTCGAGCACCTCCGGTGCCAGGTATCCGGGCGTGCCCACGGTGAAGCCGGTCGTGGTGAAGCGCATCCCGTCGTCCCCCAGCGCGATCCCGAAGTCGGCCAGCCGCACGTGCGGCGCCCCGACCGGGCTCGGCTCCAGCAGCAGGTTGGCTGGCTTCACGTCCCGGTGGACGACCCCCGCACCGTGGATGTGGCTCAACGCGGCGAGCAGCTGATCGAGCACCTCCGCCGCGTAGGCCGCCGGGAGCCTGCCGTAATCGCCGAGGAGGGTCTCCAGCGAGCCGCCGCGCATCAGGTCCATCGCCAGGAGGACGTCGTCGTCCGTCATGCACCACGCGTAGGGCGTCACCACGTGCGGATGCGCCAGCCGCAGCGCCCGTTCGCGCACGACCCGCAGCATCGACGTGGGCCCCCGCCGCCGGACCAGCTTGGCCGCGCAGTACCGCCCCTCCGCGCCGTCATGGGCACGCCAGACCCGGCTCGTCCCTCCGATGCCGATCCGGTCCAGCATGGTGAACCGACCGCCGATCACCCACCCCGCGTCCACGGGCACCGATCGTACGGAAGACGACCTGATCCGGCCGCCCCGGATCTCACACTTCTGTCAACAGAACGGGCACTCCGGGCATCCAACAGAGGGAGGCGCGCGCTCCCCGCACATCCCGCCGCCTCCATACAATGATCAACCGCCCCGAACCGCCCGCCCTCACCAGGGCCCTCCCGAGACGTGACCTATGAGCGACGAAGCCCCCGGCCGCGACGACCTCGCACGGGACAAGGCCGCCCACACCCCTCCCAGCGACCGTCCCGACGAGGACAACGCACCACAGCCCCCCGGCCCGAGCGACAGCGCCACCACCAACCGGGAACCGGCGAACACGGTCGGCGAGGGCGTCGCGGCAAAGCCTACGAACACAGCCGCGTCCGACCAAAGCAACAAGAGCGCGAACCTCGAAGAGGCCGCGAACACGGTCAGCGAGGGCGCCGAGGCCAAGGCTGCAGACACAGCCGGGTCCGACCTGAGCAGCGAGAGCGCGACCGCCGAAGAGGCGGACACCACCCGCAGCGAGGGTGACACAGCGACGGCCACGGGCACGGGCGCCTCCGACCGGAGTAACGAGAGCGCAACCGCGGAAGAAGCGGACACCACCGGCAGCGAAAGCCTCCCGGCTAAGGCTGCGGGGACGGGGGCGGCGTCCGGGCGGAGTGGCGAGAGCTCGGGGGGTGGAGAGGTAGATGGCACCGGCAGTGAGGGCATTGGGAAGGGGCGCGGTCGGCGGCGGAAGGTTTTGCGGCGGGTCGCGCTCGGGGTTGTCGTGGTCATGCTGCTTGCGGGTGGCGGGGCGGCCTGGCTGTATCACGACATCGTCGGAGGGATCGAGCAGAAGCATGTGAGCGACAAGCTCGGGACTGACCGGCCTAAGAAGCTGAACAAATCGCTCAACATCCTGCTGATCGGGTCGGATACGAGGGAGGGCGACAACGCGCGGTACGCGGCGGACGGGATAGCGGGGGCGCGGTCGGACACGACGATCCTGCTGCATCTGTCGCCGAACCGGGACCAGGCCGTCGGGATCAGCTTTCCGCGCGACTCGATGGTGAAGATCCCCGAGTGCGACAAGGAGAAGGGCGCGCCCGTCCGGGCGCGGTTCGGGATGCTGAACACGGCGTTCGCATTCGCCGGCCCGACGTGCACGTGGAAGACGCTGGAGTCGCTCACCGGAATCCACATCGACCATTTCGTCCAGGTGGACTTCGCCGGGTTCAAGCGGATGGTCGACGCGCTCGGCGGTGTCGAGATCTGCGTCGACAAACCCGTCAACGACCCGCGGGCGGAGCTGTATCTCAAGGCCGGCAAGCAGACCGTGAAGGGTGAGCAGGCGCTGGGTTATGTCCGTGCCCGCTACTCGCTCGGAAATGGTTCCGACCTCGAGCGGATCGAGCGGCAGCAGAAGTTCATGGCGTCGGTCGTCGACAAGGCCACCAGCGGTTCGGTCCTCAGCGATCCGGCCAAGACGTACAAGTTCCTCAAGGCCGCGACGAAGTCGATGACGACCGATGACGATCTCGACCTGGCGGCCATGCGGAAGCTGGCGGACGGCCTCAAGGGGATGAGCGCCGGGCAGGTGCGGTTCGTGACCGTCCCGGTGGAGCGGTACGCGCCGGACCCGAACCGCGTCCAGTGGAACCAGGAGCTGGCGAAGCCGATGTTCGACGCGATCCGGCACGACAGCGAGCTGCCCGCCGAGCCCGCGAAGCCGGTGAAGGCCCAGCCGGCGCCCCCCGCGCCCGGCAAAGTGCACGTCACCGTCGTCGACGCGGGCGGCAAGAGCGAGCTGATCAAGCGTGTCGTCAAGCAGCTCAAGCGGCGCGGTTACAAGGTCGAGAAGAAGGTGGAGAAGGGCGCCGAATCGGCCGAGAGCCGCCTCGTCTACGCACCGGCCGCGGAACCGCAGGCGTCGGCACTCGCACGGGACGCCCCCGACGCGATGCTCACCGCCGACGCGAAGGCCCCGCAGGACGGGGTGCGACTCATCATCGGCACGAGCGGCCTCCACCTCGCACCGCCCGCCATCAACAAGATCGGCGGCGGGGTAAAGGCGGGCCAGAACCTCTGCAAGTGAGCCCTCAGGTGGACGAGAGGACGGCGATGAGCGTGCCCGCGAGCATGTACGGGCTGAACGGGAACTCGCCCTTCCGCGTCCTGCGGACGATCATGATGCCGACGGCGGCGAGGCCGCCGAGCAGGTAGGTCGCGAGGAGGCCGAGGACCCAGGCGTCCAGCCCGAACCAGCCGAGGCAGAGGCCGAGCACGCCGGAGAGCTTGACATCGCCCATCCCGATCCCCGACGGGACGAGGAACGCCTGGAGGAAGTACAGGGCGAACAGCGCCGCCATGCCGATGAGCGCGTGCTCGAACCGCCGCAACCCGTCGTCGGTGAACGGCGCGCCCGCCGCCAGCAGCGCCGCCGCCAGCCCGTAGGACGGGAGCGTGAACCGGTCCGGCAGCCGCTTGACCTCGACGTCGATGAACCCGAGCAGGGTCCCGACCGCCGCCAGGTAGAGCAGCGCCGGCAGGACGGGCTCCGCTCCGACGCGCCAGCCCAGCACGCCGAACAGGACCGCGGTGACCAGGCCGAGCACGATGCGGTCGCGGCGCGTGACCTCACCGGTGTAGCGGGTCGCCAGCGGCGCCGCGAGCAGGCCGGCGGCGAGCCCGGCGGGCACCACCACGAACGCGACCATCGCTCCTCGCCCCGATCCCGCATCGACTCTCGGCCACCGGCACCCTAACCGGGCGAACACCGCACCTATCTGATGGGCACGTTCTTGATGACGGCCTTGCGGTCGTCGTAGGGGATCTCCACGTCCACGGTCGTCGCGGACGGGGCGGGCTTGAACAGGTTGGCGTACGTACCGCTCTCGCCGGGATTGAGTTCGCGCTTCTCGGCGAACGCGAACGAGGTGCACAGGCACACGCCCTGATCGTCCCGCAGCGTGCGGTAGGCGAGCTTCGCCGAGTTGTCGAGGAGCGAGATGCCACCGGTGGTCCTGCCGTCGTACTGGAGCAGGCCGGCGTCGAAGGCGCCGGCCACGTCGACCAGCTCGGCGCCGTTGTTCGTGAGCGTCCACACGAGCGACACGAGGCCGCCGGAGTCGCGGTGGAGGCCGTTGACGGTGACGGTCAGTTTCTGAGCGTCGGGCAGTTGCCCCTGCGAGACGGCGGGCAGCCTGCCGCCCGGCGACCATGTCACCGGCGGGCCGGCCGCGGTGCCGCCGGACGGTGCCGCCGGACCCTTCACCGGCCGGGCGAAGGTGACGGCCACCCGCCGGTTCCTCCGCCGTCCCTCATCGGTGTCGTTGCTCTCCACGGGGTCCGCCGAACCGTGGCCGACCGATTGGTAGGTCAGACCGGTCTTGGTCACCAGGCTCTTCAGCTTGGCCTCGACCGCCTGAGCCCGGCGCTCCGACAGCGGCTGGTTGATCGCGTCGTCGCCGGTGTTGTCGGTGTACCCGTCGATCTTGACCGTGGCGCCCGGCGACCGGTCGATCTGCCGGGCCAGATCCTGGAGGAGCGCCTGCGCCCGCGGGCTGAGGTCCGCCTTGTTCAAGGCGAACAGCACGTCCGCCGACAGCCGGACGCGCTTGTCACCGGCGATCTCGTCCTCGGACAGCGCGACGCCGTCGGCCTTGCTGACGATCGGCCGGATGATCGGCTGCCCGAGCGAGAGCTTGCCGATGTCGGGCTGCTGGCTGGGGCCCGGGGCGACATCGCCCTTGCCGATGGGCAGGTCCACCATCGGCGCCGTGTGCGGCACCTGGACGGTGACCTTGGAGACCTCCGCCGGCAGCGCGGGGAAGACGGCGTAGATCTCCAGCGACCGCCCGGCCGCGAGGTCGCCGAGCTCACTGCACAGGCACTCCCCGTCGGCGGTGCGCAGCGGGTAGTACGCCTTCCCGTCCGCTGCGTCCAGCAGCGCCAGGCCGTGCGCGAAGAAGCCGCTGCCGGTGGGGTTCTTCTCGTCGGAGAGGGCCTCGCGCATGTCGACCGTCTGCCGGCCCTGGTTGACCACCCGGAAGCGGCTGGTGATCTTGTCCCCGGCGATCCGGTTCAGGACCTGGGCCTGGACGAGCACCGGCCCGTTCTCATGCGTCATCAGCTGCGATTGCAGGACGGGAAAATCCGCCGCCTTACTGGACGGATTTCCGGACGTCTTTGAAGCGGTTTTCGGATCGTCCCCCGTTCCACTGCATCCCAGCACGGCCAGCGCCGCCACCGACAGGACGACCATTACCCGGCCGGCCGCCAGAGTACTCCGAGGCGAATTCACGAGCCCACTCCCTCTTCCGGCCACCAAGCCAGGGGCGAACGTAGCAAACGACAACAGAGAGAGCAACCAGCGGTCATCATTCTTGTCGAAGTCACTTTTTGCCGCTGTTAGGGCTGTGAGATGACGCTGAACTGCCGACCACAATGATGCCCAACACGTTCCGTGCCCGATGAGGTGCGGCCATCAAGGAGTTCCCGCCGCCGTCGGGGCGTACCCTCTCGGCGACAGCCCTACAGGAGAAGCGCCGACACTACATATGTAGCGGAATTAGCACAGTCGATTACTGCGCTCCGGCCCCTCCACACCGTTCCATGTAATAAGAACGGCAGGAGTCAGGGACGTCCTTCGGTGACCGCGAGCATGGGGCCTGCCGGTGGGGTGACAGGTTGTGCGCGGCAGGCCGCCGGACCGGGTGCGGGGCGGGTGCAGGCTCTAGAGTCTGGGTGTAGGCCCCACACTGGAGACGACGGCGATGACGAATCCTTCGGACCCCGGTCACCCACCGCGCCCGCAGGCGCCCGATCCGATGGGGGGCCCGTACGGTCAACCGCCCGGTCCGCCGCAGCCGGGTCCCGTCCCCGGCCCCCGCGGGCCCGGTCTGGGCGGTCCGGCGGTTCCGCGGGAGCAGGGGTGGGTTCCGCCCGAGCGCACCGAGAAGGGGTTGCTCGCCGCTCTGCTGGACGCCAATTTCGACTCGCTGGTGACGCCGCGGCTGCTCAGGCTCTTCTACGCCCTGTCGATGGTCATGGTCACGCTCGAGTGCCTCGCCATCGTCGGGTTCGCCATCTGGGTCATCTCGGTGGACTTCTACTGGGCCGTCGCGGTCCTGCTGATCCTCGCCACCCCGCTGATCTGGTTCTTCCAGATGCTGTTCGTCCGGATCCTCATGGAGGCCGTGGTGGTGCGGTTCAAGCAGGCGGAGTATCTGCGGGTCATCAAGGACAAGAGCTAGACGAGGCTGCTGGTGGGCGAGTTCGACGGCACGCCGCCGCGGGAGACGCGGCGGGACGCCGGGGCGACGCGGCGCGACGGGGCGCGGGTGCCCGGGCCCCGGGCTGCCTCGGAGACGGCGCGGGACGGGGCGGTGGGCGGCGGCGATCCGCTGATGCGGCTGCCGGCGGCGCTCGCCGAGCGGTACGCGACGGTCGCGGAGCTGCCGGTGCAGGGCGCCGAGTCGGACCTGCTGCTGGTGCGGGACGCGGCCGGCGGCGAGTACGTGGTGAAGATCTTCCGCCGCGGCTACCGCGCCGACCGGGACGTGTGGGCGAAGCTCCCCGCGCTCGACTCGCCGCACGTCCTGCGGATCCTGGAGACCGGGCACGCGGACGGGCGCGACTACGAGGTCACCCCGTACGTGCCGGACGGCAACCTGCGGGCGCTGATGCAGGAGGGGCCGCTCGGCGACGAGGCGGCCGGCGAGGTCGCGGCGCAGCTCGCGGCGGGGCTCGGCGCGCTGCACCGGGCCGGGATCGTCCACCGGGACCTCAAACCGGAGAACGTGCTGGTGATGGCGGCCGCGCCGCTGCGGCTGGCGATCGCCGACTTCGGGCTGAGCAAGGTGCTCGACCAGAGCGTGGTGTTCGCGTCGTCGTCGCGGACGCTGGCGTACGCGGCGCCGGAGTCGCTGTCGGGGCAGGTGTCGCCGGCGCGCGACTGGTGGTCGCTCGGCATGATCGTCCGCGAGCTGGCGACGGGGCGGGCGCCGTTCCAGGGGCTGAGCGAGACCGTGGTCGTCGACCATCTGGCGACACGCGCGGTCAGCGCCGACGACGTCGCCGACCCGAGGCTGCGGACGCTGTGCCGCGGGCTGCTCACCCGTGATCCGCGCAAGAGGTGGACGGGCGAGCAGGTCCGGGAATGGCTGGACGGAGGCTCGCCGCCGGTCGCGGAGGAGAGCCCGCAAGCCGAAGCGGGTAATGGACTCCCTTTCAAGGGACGGCGCTATGCGCGAAGGGACGAGTTGGCGCGGGCGCTCGTCGAGAACTGGGATCACGCCGCGCAGTACTTCTTCGGACGAGGCGAGTCGGGCGAGGCATGGCGGAGTCTGCGCGAATGGCTCGCCGACGTCCCGGACGACAGCCGAATAGGACTCATCGACGGCTACCTCATGACGAGGCTGCCGCCGGATGTGAAGCTGCTGCATCTGATCCGCTGGCTGGATCCGGCGCTTCCACCGCATTTCCTCGGCCGCCGCGTCACCGCCGACGATCTGCCGGGGCTTGCCGCACTCGCCGGTGATCACCGGCATCCCGATCACCGCACCGCCGTCCTCATCGGGCGGGCGTTGTGGGAGCACCATCTGCTGCGGGTACTCGCCGGTTTCGAGGATGCCGAGGAATTGGCCCGGATCGATGACCGGTGGCGCGCCCATGCGGCGGCCTGGGACGACCTCGTCCGCTGGCTGCGCGAGCAGGACGCCATGCCGCCGGGCGTCGCACGGCGGCTGCCGGACGCCGGGGCCGAGGAGCCGCCCGCGGTGCTGCTGGCGCTGCTCGCGCTGGCGGCGCGTCCGGCGGAGGCGCACCGGCTGATCGAGGAGGGCGCGGCGCGGGCGCGCGAGGCGGTGTCGGACGCGGTTCCGTGGTTCGCCTGGATGGCGGACGGGGCGGGCGACGATCCGCTGCGGCTCCTCGCGGTGACGCGCGCCGCGCCGGAGGCCGTCGCGGAGAGCGAGTCCCGGGCCCGCGACCGGCATGCGGCCGAGCAGCGCGGCGAGGCGTTGAAGGCGCAGTGGGCGGAGCGGGAGCGGCAGCGGCTCGCCGGGCGCGGCGCCGCCGCGGTCAGGGCCGTCCTGTGGACGCTGCCGCTGCTGTTCTTCTGGCTCGCCGGCAGCTGGGTGGTCGGATCCCTGTTCGGAGGCGGCGGCGACGAGGGGACCGCATCCGTCGGCCTGCACAGCTCCGCGTCGGGTTTCTCGTTCGGTGCGCTGGCCGTCGTGTCCGTGCTCGCCTGGGCGGTGCAGTGCGGCAGTGAGGTGCTGCTCGCGCGCGCGCAAGGCAAGGACTATCTCCCCTACGGCCCGTGGTCGATGCTCTCGGGAGTTCTGAACGCGAGCGGTCGCGGGTTCTCGAAGGCGTCCCAGACGATGTCGGGCGCCGCGCAGCGGACGGGGCGGCGCGGCTGCGGCCTCGTGCTGCTGGCCGTGACGGTCCCCCTGCTGCTCCTTCTTCTTCTGCTCGCGGCGCTGACGTCCATCGCGAGCGTGCTGTGGGTCCTCGTCCTCATCGCCGCCTCCGCCGCGCACGCCGTCGCGGCGGGCGTGCGGCTGCACCGCTGGCGGCAGGCGCGCACGATCGGAGGCACTTCTTGAGCAGCGGGATCGACGCGGACATCGCGCTGGACGCGGCGGTCGTCCTCAGCCTCGGCATGAACCGGGTGCTCGGACGCGGCGCCGGGCTGGCCGGCCGGGGCGCGGAGGCCCTCGCGGCGCTCGCCGCCGGGCGGGCCGAGGCGCGGGCGGCGGCGCTCGCCGAGGTCGAGTCGCAGGAGCGCGCCCTGCGCGAGGTCGTGGAGCGCAACGCGCGCATCGCCGCGCTCGCCGAGACCCGCGCGAAGATCGGCGCGGAGGTCGCGCTGCCCGAGCAGTGGACGCCGGGCGAGCAGCCCCCCGAGGAGCTGACCGCCTGGTGCGCCGCCGCCGACCGGGCCCTGGACGAGGCCGAGCGGCGGCTGTCCGAGCACCTCGCCTCCCAGGTCAGCACGCAGATCTTCGGCGTCCCCACCGAGGGCCTCACGGCGGACACGGCGGCTCGGAGCACGCCCCCGCCCGCCGGCGACGACGTCCAGCGGAACCTGGAAAGGATCATGACGCGGCTGCTGCCGGACGCGGCGGACGCCGAGCGGCGGGCCGTGGCGGAGGCGGCCGGGCTGCTCGCGGGCGCCGGGACGCCGGAGGAGGCCGAGGGCGTCCTGCAGGAGGTGCGGCTGCGGATCCAGGCCGCCAACCGCCGCACCGAGGAGCGGCGGGCGGAGGAGCGGCGGCGGGCGGAGGAGCGCGACGCCGCCGAGCAGGCCGAGGCCGAGCGCCGGTACGTCCTCGACTCGATCACCGCCGCGTTCGAGGACATGGGGTACGAGGTCCACGCCGGGTTCGAGACGCTGACGGCCGAGGACGGCACGGTGACGCTGACGAAGGGCGCCTGGCCCGACCACAGCGTCCGGATGCGGGTGGACGACGCCGCGCACGTCCGCGCGTCGATGGTGCGGGAGCGGCCCGCCGAGAGCGAGGACGACCGGCGGGTGGACGTCGAGCGGGAGCGGGAATGGTGCGAGGCGTTCGAGGCCGCGCGGGCGCGCCTGGCGGACGCCGGGATCCGCTCGGACGTGGCCTGGCGGCTGGAGCCCGGGGTGCGTGAGCTGCCCGTCTCCGCGCGGCCACGGCAGACTAGGGGGCGTGCCGGGCAACGCGAACGGCACCGCGAGCGTCATAACTGAGATGCCGGGGGCGTCGGAATGGAGTGGGTCGCACCAAATGACCGGAGCGGACCAGGTCCTTCCTCCATGGGGGAGCACAGATGAGCATTGAATCGCCGACCCTCGGGGGGCGGCTGCAGGGCTGGCCGCCGTTCGTCCGGGAGCTGGACGCGACGCTCTCCGTGCACTCCCAGTACGTCCTGTCGGGGAACCTGTACGACAGCTTCCTCACACCGCCGGCGGAGGGCGGGGCGCCCACGGGGCTGCTGCCGCTGCGCGCCCTGCTGTGGGAGGCGCTGCGCACCAGCGGCGCGTCGTTCATGGCCGTGTACGACCCGGTGGACGGCCTGCAGGTCATGCCGGGGGACGACGACTCGATGCAGGCCGCCGAGCGCCTGCTCGGCAAGATCAAGCCGGACGAGAAGCCGTCGCTGGAGGGCCTGACCCGGCTGCTGGCCGCGGTGGCCCGGCCGAAGGAGGACGTCCGCGCCGCCTTCGTGATCGACTCCGCGTCGCGGATCGCCCGCACCCCGACCGACCTGGAGCCGGCCGAGCGCGACTTCTTCCGGTTCTGCGCGAAGCTGTCGCGCACCGCCCGGCCCGTCCGGGTGACGGGGGCCCGGCCGAAGCCGCTCTACAACCCCGTGCTGTGGCTGGTGGAGCGGCCCGGCGACCTGCCGCCGTGGCTGACGGCCGACAACGAGAACGTCCGCGAGATCACGATCCCGCGCCCGCACCTCGGCGACCGGCAGGAGACGGCGCGGCTGCTGGCCCGTGCGTTCGGGGTCACCGACGTCGGCGGCGACGAGGCCGCCGCCGCCGCGTGCGACGCGTTCGCCGAGCAGGCCGACGGCCTCACCCTGCAGTCGATGATCGAGGTGACCCGGCTGGCGAAGGAGCGGGGCGTCGGCCTCACCGACCTGCCGGACGCCGTCCGCACCTACAAGCTCGGCGTGCTCGACAACCCGTGGAGCCGCGGCCATCTGCGCCGCCGGGTGCTGGAGGGCGAGAAGCGCGTCCCCGAGCGGGTGATCGGGCAGCCGCAGGCCGTCACCAAGACCCTGGACATACTGAAGCGGGCGGTGCTCGGCCTGTCCGGCGCGCAGGCGACCCGGTCCGGCAGCCGGCCGCGCGGCGTGCTGTTCTTCGCGGGCCCGACCGGCACCGGCAAGACCGAGCTGGCGAAGGCGATCACCGAGCTGGTGTTCGGGGACGAGTCGGCCTACCTCCGCTTCGACATGAGCGAGTTCTCCGGCGAGGGGTCCGGCGACCGGCTGATCGGGTCGCCGCCCGGCTACGTCGGGCACGAGGCGGGCGGCGAGCTGACCAACGCCGTCCGCGAGGACCCGTTCCGGGTGATCCTCTTCGACGAGATCGAGAAGGCGCACCCGCGGATCCTGGACAAGTTCCTGCAGATCCTGGAGGACGGCCGGCTCACCGACGGGCGCGGCAACACCGTCCACTTCTCCGAGTCCATCCTGATCTTCACGTCCAACCTCGGGATGTACGTCCCGGGCCGCGATCTCACGACGCGGGACGCGTCCCCGTACTCGGCGCCCGACCGTGTGCAGAACATCACACCCGGAATGTCGTACGACGAGGTCGAGCAGCGCATCAAGGGCGCGGTCGCCGACCATTTCACCGAGGTCCTCAACCGGCCGGAGCTGCTCAACCGGTTCGGCGACAACATCGTCGTGTTCGACTTCATCTCCGCCGAGGCCGCGCACAAGATCTTCGACCTGCAGTTCGCGAACATCTGCCGCCGGGTCACCGAAGAGCACCGGCTCTCCCTCGCGGTGAAGGGCGACGCGCTGACGACGCTGCGCGCGTGGTGCACGGAGGAGCTCGACAAGGGCGGCCGCGGCATCGGCATGGCGCTGGAGTCCCACTTCGTCAACCCGCTGGCGCGCGCGCTGTTCGACCGCGAGCTCGTCCCGGACGAGAAGGTCACCGTGACGGGCATCCGGCGCGAGGGAAGCATCGTCCATCTGGACCTCCAGTGACCGGCCCGGCCCCGGCCCTGCTGCTCGCCAAGGCGCACTACCCCGTGACCACTCTCGGCCCCGGGACGCGCGCCGGCATCTGGACGCAGGGCTGCACGCTGCACTGCCCCGGCTGCCTGTCCAGGGACACCTGGGACGCCGACCCGCGCCGCGCGGTGCCCGTCGCGACCGTTTTAGGATGGCTCGCGTCCCTGCCCGGACCGGTGGACGGAGTGACCATTTCCGGTGGTGAGCCGTTCGAGCAGCCGGCCGCGCTGGCGGCCCTGCTGCGCGGAGTCCGAGCGTGGCGGGACGAACCCGGCCGTGAGACGATTGAGTTGGACATATTGGTTTACAGCGGATATGCCTACTCGCGGCTCTCCCGCAGCGGTGAGACGCGCGAGATCCTGGACATGTGCGACGCCGTGATCACGGGGCCGTACGTCGACCGGTTGAATCCCGGGGGGCGACACTCGGGGGACGGCTCCCTACTCTGGAGGGGGTCGGCCAACCAGCGTGTCGTGCCGCTGTCCCCGCTGGGGCGCGAGCGGTACGGGGCAGTGGCCGGTGTCGGCGAGACTGGAGAAGGAACAGGGCCCCGAGTACAGGTGTCCGTGGACGAAGGGCCGGAGGGAAGGCGGGTGTACTACATCGGGATCCCGCGAAGGGGTGACATGGAGCACCTGACGTCGAGGCTCGACCGCGCCGGCGTGCGCTCGGGGGATGTGTCATGGCGACCTTGAACTGTCCTGTCTGCGGTGAGCCGCACCAGCAGGGCGATCTGCTCTGCATGAACTGCGGGGCCAACCTGGCGCGCGGCGGTGGCGCCCACCGGCAGGGGCCGGGCGGGTACGACGACCAGCAGCCGCCGCGGACGCCCCCGCCGCCGGGGCCGGGCGGCCAGTACGGCGGCCAGCAGGACCAGTACGGCGGCCAGCAGTACGGCCAGCCGCAGCAGCCCCACGACCCGTACGGGCAGCAGGCCCCGCAGCACCAGCAGCCGGGCCCGCCCGGCCAGCAGCAGGACCCGTGGGGCGCGCCGCAGCCGCAGCAGCAGCCCGACGCCTGGGGGGCGCCCATGCCCCCGCAGGGGCAGGACCAGCACGGCCAGCCCGGGCAGTACGGCCAGCCCCCGCACGGCTCACCCCAGCACGGCTCTCCCCAGCACGGCTCTCCCCAGCACGGCTCACCCCAGCACGGGGGCCAGCCGCCGATGCAGCAGCATCAGCAGCAGCCCGCGGACCAGTGGGGGCCGCCCCAGCCGCAGCAGGACCAGTGGGGCGCGCCGCCGCAGCGCGAGCAGCAGTACCAGCCGCCCCAGGACCAGTACGGCGCACCCCCGCAGGACCAGTACGGGTCCCCGCAGCAGGACCAGTACGGGTCTCCGCAGCCTGATCAGTACGGTGCCCCCCAGCAGGACCAGTACGGTGCGCCGCAGGATCAGTACGGCGCCCCCCGCGACCAGTACGGCGCTCCGCAGCCCCCGGCCGACCACCAGTTCGGCCAGCCGCCCCAGTACGGGCAGCCGCAGCACGGCCCGCCCCAGCACGGCGGCGGCCAGCACGGCGGCCCGCAGCACGGCGGCCAGCCGCCGCTGCCGCCGCACGGCCGCGAGGCGACGCTGCTGCCGCCCGACCACAACCAGGGCCAGCGTCCCGCCCCCGACAGCACGGCGTTCATGTGCCCGTACTGCGAGGCGGTGCTGAGCAATCCGGGCGCGGCGCAGTGCGACTCCTGCCTGCGCCCGCTGCCCAAGCAGGGCACACCCGTCCTGCGCGTGCAGTTCCCGACCGGCGAGCTGAAGGTCTCCGTCGGCCAGCACCTCGTGCTCGGCCGGGACGCGGGCCAGTCGCCGGTGGCGGCCACGTTCACGCAGTACGACAACGTGTCGCGGCGCCACTCGACGGTCTGGCTCGACCCGTCCGGGACGGCCTGGGTGCGGGACGAGGGCTCCACCAACGGGACGTTCGTCAACGGCGAGCGGCTCCCCCGCGGCGTCGAGGCGCCCCTCCGCGACGGCGACCAGCTCCGCCTGGCCGCCGACGTGACCGGGACCGTCCAGCTGAAGTGACAGGCGCGTAAGAAGGCGGCCCCGCGGTTCCCACCGGAACCGCGGGGCCGCCTCTTTCGCACGGCGGCGAGGCCGCTACCCGGCGCGCTTGGTGCGGGCGCGCATGCGCTCGCGCTCCTTGGCGTCCAGCACGACCTTGCGGATGCGGACGTTCGCCGGGGTCACCTCGACGCACTCGTCCTCGCGGCAGAACTCCAGCGCCTCCTCCAGCGACAGGATGCGCGGCGGGGTGAGCCGCTCCAGCTCGTCGCCGGTGGACGACCGCATGTTCGTGAGCTTCTTCTCCTTGGTGATGTTGACGTCCATGTCGTCGGCGCGGGAGTTCTCCCCGACGATCATGCCCTCGTACACCTCGGTGGTCGGCCCGACGAAGAACGTGCCGCGCTCCTGCAGGTTCGTGATCGCGTACGCGGTGGCGGCGCCGGCGCGGTCGGCGACCAGCGAGCCGGACGGCCGGGTGCGCAGCTCGCCGAACCAGGGCTCGTAGGCCTCGAACACGTGGTGCGCCATGCCGGTGCCGCGCGTCTCGGTCATGAACTCGGTGCGGAACCCGATCAGGCCGCGGGCCGGGACGAGGAACTCCATCCGGACCCAGCCGGTGCCGTGGTTCGTCATGTGCTCCATGCGGCCCTTGCGGACCGCCATCAGCTGCGTGACGGCGCCGAGGTGCTCCTCGGGGATGTCGATGGTGAGCCGCTCGACCGGCTCGTGCTTCTTGCCGTCGATCGTCTTCGCGACGACCTGCGGCTTGCCGACGGTCAGCTCGTAGCCCTCGCGGCGCATGTTCTCGACGAGGATCGCGAGGGCCAGCTCGCCGCGGCCCTGCACCTCCCAGGCGTCCGGGCGCTCGGTCGGCAGCACCTTGATCGACACGTTGCCGACCAGCTCCCGGTCGATGCGGTCCTTCACCATGCGGGCGGTGACCTTGGTGCCCTTCTCGCGGCCGGCCATCGGCCCGGTGTTGGTGCCGATCGTCATCGAGATCGCGGGCTCGTCCACCGTGATCAGCGGCAGCGGGCGCGGGTCGTCGGGGTCGGCGATGGTGTCGCCGATCATGATGTCCGGGATGCCGGCGATCGCGATGATGTCGCCCGGGCCCGCGTCGTCGGCGGGCTTGCGGGTGAGCGCGTCCGTCATCAGCAGCTCGGTGATCTTCACCTTCTCGATGCTGCCGTCGTGCCGGCACCAGGCGACCTGCTGGCCCTTCTTGATCGTCCCGGCGTGCACCCGGCACAGCGCGATCCGGCCGAGGTAGCTGGAGGCGTCCAGGTTCGTGACGTGCGCCTGCAGCGGCGCGTCCGGGTCGTAGGACGGCGCCGGGATCGTGTCGGTGATGACCGTGAACAGCGGCTCCAGATCGGCCGAGTTCGGCATCTCCCCGTCGGCGGGCTTGTCGAGCGAGGCCCGACCGGCCCGGCCCGACGCGTACACGATCGGGAAGTCGATCTGGTCCTCGTCGGCGTCGAGGTCCATGAACAGCTCGTACGTCTCGTCCACGACCTCGTCGATGCGCGCGTCGGGACGGTCGGTCTTGTTCACGACCAGGATCACCGGCAGCCGCGCGGCGAGCGCCTTGCGCAGCACGAACCGGGTCTGCGGCAGCGGGCCCTCGCTGGCGTCCACGAGCAGGACGACGCCGTCCACCATGGACAGCCCGCGCTCGACCTCGCCGCCGAAGTCGGCGTGGCCGGGCGTGTCGATGATGTTGATCGTCATCCCGTTGTGCCGGACGGCCGTGTTCTTCGCGAGAATCGTGATGCCCTTCTCGCGCTCGAGGTCGTTGGAGTCCATGACCCGGTCGTCGACGTCCTGGTTCTCGCGGAAGGCCCCGGACTGCCAGAGCATGGCGTCGACCAGCGTCGTCTTTCCGTGGTCGACGTGGGCGACGATCGCGACGTTCCGGAGGTCGTCGCGCGTGGAGATGGGCATGCGGGTTACCTTGTGTGAGATTTCAGGGAGACGCTGCGGAACCACGGCAGCACTCCATTCTACGCGCCGCGGCGCACCCCCCATCCCGAGCGCGTCCGCCCCACCTGTCACAGGGGTTCACACGGGCCCCGATTCGCATACTTTGCCGATCCTTTGTAATCTGCCCGAGATCCGGTCGTCCGAAGTCCCACCCCCCGGGGCTGCGTCCGGAACGCCGAATCTCCCGCCCGCCGGGAGAACCGGGGACCCACATCCCTGGGGTGAATCGGCGCCCGCCGCGGGCGCGCGCCGTAGGGCGACTCCTGGCCCGAACCCGTCAGCTAACCCGGTAGGCGCGCGAGGAGAGGAGAACACCGGCTTGGCACCGGACCCCCACCGGCGGCGCCGCGTCGCGCCCGCCGCCACCGCGGCCACCATGCTCCTGATCGGCCTCGGCGCCACCGCGCCCGTCGCCGCGCACGCCGCTGGACCGTTCCGGCTCGCCGCGGCCGCGACCGCGCCGACCCCCACCCCCACCACGGAGCAGGGCCTGCGCAAGAGCCTCGACGCGCTGAACGAAGAGGCCGAGATCCTCACCGAGAAGTTCAACAAGGCGCGGGTGGACTGGAAGGCGGCGCGGAAGGCCGAGCAGGACGCCACCAAGAACGCGGAGACGCTGCGCGCCCAGGCCGCCCCCGCCCGCGAGCAGCTCGGGCGGATGGCCGCCGCCACCTACATGGCCGGCGCCCCCGACGCGATCTTCGGTGCCGACGGCTCCCCCGAGGGGCTGTCCGAACGCGCCTACCTGACCCAGAACCAGGCCACCGCCGTCCAGGCGCTGAAGAAGCAGATCGACCAGGCCGAGGCCGCGCAGCGCACCGCCGAGGCCAAGACCGCGCAGGTCCAGAAGGCCTGGGAGGACGCCAAGAAGGCGCGCGCGGACGCCAAGGCCAAGGTCACCGAGGTGATGAAGCGCCTCGACAAGCTGACCACCACGAGCGCCCGCGACCCCCGCACCGGCCTCAGCGCGAAGATCAAGGGCTCCGGCCTGCCCGCCAAGATGGCCCGCAAGGCCTACGGCAAGATCGGCTCCCCGTACGTGTGGGCCGCCGCCGGCCCGAGCAGCTTCGACTGCTCCGGCCTCGTCGTCTGGGCCTACGCCCAGGTCGGCAAGCCCGGCCTCCCGCACTACACCGGCGACCTGTACCAGCTCGGCACCAAGGTGTCCCGCGGCGAGCTCCGCTCCGGCGACCTGGTCTACTTCGGCAGCAACCTCCACCACATGGGCATCTACCTCAGCGACGGCAAGTACCTGCACGCCCCGCAGACCGGTGACGTGGTGAAGATCTCCAAGCTCTCCGACCGCTCCGACTACGCGGGCGCCAACCGCATCTCCTGACCGGCCCGCCCACGCGGCCCCTCAGTCGTCGGGGGCTTCCTGCGGCGCGGCAGGAAGCCCCTGGCGTTTTTTCTGTATTTTTCTCCTCCTTCGGGCCTGGCGGCCCTCCATCGTCGAAAAACACGGTGCGATCGCTGCATCGCATCCGACTCGCCTAGCGGCTCGCTGCGCGATCAGGTTCTCGCTTCGCTCGAACCTGCCTCCGGTCGCGATCGCGACGCCTGAGGTCGCTGCGTGGTCGCGGCGGTGGCTGATGTCTCCGAAACGGGCCCCCGCTCCCCGATGGCGAAGCCCTCGCCAGCGATGGCGTCAGACTGAGGATGACGAGCTCGTTGCGTGGCTGCCGGCGGTTGCCAATGGCCCCGGGACCGGTCCCCGGCTCCCCGATGGCGACGTCCTCGCAGGCGAGGGCGTCGGACTGAAGTTGCTGCGTGGTAGCGGTAGTGGCTGATGCCCCAGGACGGGTTCCCCGCTCCTGGATGTTGGGGTCGTTGCTAGTCGCTGTGGTGGCCGGTGTTGTGGGGACGGGGGCTGCCGGCTCCTAGATGTTGAGGCCCTCTTGGGCGAGGGTGTCTATTACCGGGCGGTCGCCTGGGAGCCAGTCGACTTCGTAGAGTTCGTGTGGGGCCAGCCAGCGTAGGGCCAGGTGTTCTAGGGGGCGGGGTTCTCCTACGGTGATCTCGGCCGTCCAGATGCGGAGGACGGCCTTGTCGCTCAGGCGCCAGTCGGCGCCTATGCGGCGGTGCAGGCGGACTTTGATCGCCAGCTCCTCGTGGCACTCGCGGACCAGGGCGTCCTCGTCCGATTCGCCCGGGTCGACCTTGCCGCCCGGCAGCTCCCAGCCGCCCGCCATGTGCGGTGGCTCGGCGCGCTGCGCGCTCAGCAATCGTCCGTCCGCGATGATCGCCGCGCCCACGACCACGAGCTCGATCGCGATCAGCCCCTCTCCGTCACGGCGGCCCGCGGGCCGCCATTGCCGCGCGCGGCGTCGACCAGCCGCACCGCGTCCTGGACGATCTCCTCCAGGTGGCCGCCGTGCGCGCCGCGCCAGTAGACCTGCCCGCAGTCGGCGCACCGGCCGTAGACGTCGTAGCTGCGGCGCGTTCCCGCCTCCAGGCCGCTCTCGACCTCGCTCTTGTCGACCGGGACCAGCTCGCCGTTGCAGGCCGTGCAGCGCGTCCACGGGTGCAGGACGGGCGCGAACCGGTCGAGGAGGTCGCGGAGCTGGTCGTCCGGCCGGGAGCCGCGGACGTAGGCGCCGAACCATAGCGCGCGGCGGCGCAGGAGGCCGCGGTCCTGGGTGAGCAGGACGCGGCGCTCCGCGTTGGCCTGGACGACGAGCGCAGGATCGTCCATGTCGTTGTGGTAGGCCGTGTCCAGGCCGAGGAGGCGCATGCGGCGGGCGAGCGTGCCGAGGTGGACGTCCAGCAGGAAGCGCGGCGCGTCCTGGCCCGGGTCGAGCGGGACGGGCTGGGGGCGCGGCACCGCCGCCACGTCGGCCTCGTCGCCCGGCTCGGGGCGGACGGACGGTTCGACGCGCTCGCCGCCGAGCGTCATCGGGCCCGCCTCGGGCAGCGGCACGCCGAGCGACTCCACGAGATGCCCGAGCGTCGACGTCCCGTCGCACGGCACCCGATTCGCGGTCTCCCGCCGGGTCGCGGGCAGGAACATCAGCAGCTCGTCGGCGACGCGGATCGTCATCTCGGACTCCACGCCGATCAGCATGCCACGCCCCACCGACGTTCCCCGACGCATTAACGGCGGGTCAGGGGCGGCGCGCGGCCAGTTCGCCGACCTTCTTCTTGAAGTCGGGGCGCGCGAGCGGGCGGGTCACGCCGATCCAGTCCGACCGCTTGTAGGTCTTCACGCCGATCGCGGGGACGCATGTCGAGCAGCTCGCCACGATCATCTTGCCCTTGCCGATGACCATCCCGACATGGCCGGGGTTGTCCGAGGACGTCCCCGGGCCGGAGTTGAAGAACACCAGGTCGCCGGGCTGCTCCTTGCCCTTGGCGATCTTCACGCCGAACGGCCACTGCTGGAACGTGGTGCGCGGGAGGTTCAGGCCCACCTGCCGGTAGGCGGCCTGGATGAGGCTGGAGCAGTCCCACGCGTCCGGGCCGTTGGCGCCGAACACGTACGGCTTGCCGCGCTGCGCCATCGCGAACTGGATGATCTGCTCGACGAGGTCGCCGATGTTCGCGGGGAGTTCGTTGTCCTCGCAGTTGATGCCGTTCGCCTGGACGACCTTGAACTCGCCTCCGGCGTAGCGCTTCGCCCAGTCGAGGACGAGGTCGACGTAGTCCGACGAGTGGTTGTACTGGAAGATCGCCGTCCTCATCCGCTGCGGGGCGCCGTTGTGCTTGAGGTAGGCGGCCGCCGAGGGGATCGCGTCGGCCGGGTCGTAGCGGTCCTTCTTGCCGTCCTTGTTGCCGTCGACGCCGAACGCCTTGAACGTCGCGGCGAGGAACTGCATCGGCCCGCCGGCGCCCGCGTAGTTCTCCCCGCTGCTGACGCCGGCGAGCGTCGACCGGCCGTGGTCGGTCTCGACCTTGCCGATGCCGGCCAGCACGTTCCACGGGATGCCGTACTTCTTGCCGGCCTCCTCGTAGAGCTTCAGGTAGTTCGCGGGGACGGCCTTCGCGTCGTTCGCCGCGGCGGGCTGCGCGTCGGCGCCGGCGACGTCCACGCAGTTCCCGCCGCCGCCGATCCCGCCGCCGAACATGAACTGGCTCGCGCCGAACAGGATCGGGACGAACACCAGCGCGACGAACAGCGTCGCGGCGGCGCCGAGGCCGCCGGCGAACAGCAAGCGGCGCGGGCTCATCCGGTGTCACCCGCCTGACCGGCGTCCGCGGGCGCGAACGAGTACACCTTGAGCGAGCCGCCGTCGCGCGCGACGGTCACGGCGTACTGCTTGCTCTCGGTGCTGTCCTTGCCGCCCTTGGTGAGCTGCCGGCGGCCGGTCACCAGGAAGATGATCGAGTTGTTCTCGATGGTGCGCACCTGGTCGATGGACGCCGAGCCCTGCGCGACGACCTGCTCGCGGCGGCGCTCCTCCACGAGGCCGGGCGTGGCCGCGTCCTGGCCGAGCTGCTGGGTCAGGTCGTCGGTGGCCAGGCCGGACAGGCGGCCCATGTAGGTCTCGGGGGGCTCGTCGTAGCGGTACGTCCCGTACGCGGCGACGAACCGCTGGGCCAGGTCCGCCGCCGTGGCGAACTCCTGCCGGGAGAACGGCAGCAGCCGGTAGATGTCGAAGTCGCCCGGGTTCACGGCGTTCTGGATGCCGGGCGGCGGGGACTGCGGGCCCGGCGGGCCCGCCGTGGGCGTCGCGCTCGGCCTCGCTTCCCTGGCCCTGTCGTCGCCGTGGTCGGGCGAGGCGACGGTCAGGTAGACGCCGACGACGGCGAGCACCACGACGAGCCCCGCGAACAGCAGCTTGCGCCGGCGGTCGTTCAGGTTCACCGGTCGTCCCCGTCCGGCTCACCGGACGGACGGTCGACCGGCCGCAGCCAGAACGGGATCGGCGGACCCTCCTCGGAGCCGCGCCGGCCCCACAGCGGCGGGGGCTGCCGCCGCCCGCCCGGGCCCTGCGCGGGCGGGTTCCCGTTCCCGTTGGACGAGCCGCCGCCGGAACCGCCGCGCTGCCTGGGGACGTTCGCCGCAGGCGACCCGCCGCCGGACCCGCCGGAGCCTCCGCCCGAACCGCCGGAGCCGCCCGAACCGCCGCCGGAGCGGCCTCGGCCGCGTTCCACCGAACCGCCCGAGCGTCCGGCGCCGCCGAACCAGCCGCCGCCACCACCGGAGCCGCCGCCGTTACCGCCACCGGAACCGCCGGAGCCGCCCGAGCCGCCACCGCTGACGCCGCCGCCGTTGCCGCCGCGTCCCGACCAGGTGGTCGGCCGGACGGTGCCCGTGCCCGGCCCCGTGCCGGACGACGGTTTCCCGCCGCCGCCCGCGGCCCCGGCGCCCGAACCGCCGCCGCCCTTCGCCACCGAGACGCCGCCCGGCCGGTCGGCCGCGGCCGTCCCGCCGTCCGTGCGCCGGTCGCTGAGCGCGCCCGCGCGGGTCGGCAGGTTGAGCGGCGGCGCGCCGCGCCTGGTCCGTCCCTGCGAGGCGGCCGCGGCACCGCCCGCGCCGCGCGGCTTCGCGGCCAGGACCGGCGCCTCCTCCGGAGACGGGCCCTCGCCCGCCCCGGCGACCGCGCGCCGGTCCGCGACGGCGACCGCGGTGCCGGGAGCGGCATCGCCCTGCGTCGCGGGCGCCACGCCCTCAGAGGCGGCCTCGCGCTTCGCCCACCGGGCCAGCCGGTAACCGGCGGCGCCGGGCACGACGGCGCCCGCGACCCCGGTGGTGCTCCGGCGCGCCTCCGCGACCGACTTGTTGAGCTGCGCCTCGCTCTTCTCCCGCGACCCGACCGCCGAGTAGCCGACGGCGGAGAACAGGTGCTGGAACGGCTTGCGGTAGATGAACGCCGCGAACGTCACGAGCGCGATGAGCAGGACCTGCAGGCCCCACGGCAGCGTCTCGCCGAGGATGAGGCTGTAGGCCCACAGCAGCAGCGACAGCACGCCGATCAGCGCCGCCTGTTTGAGCAGCATCGACAGCAGCAGTTCCAGCCATCGGATGGCGATGACCCGTCCGATACCGGGATGTATCCCGATCCCGAGGAAGATCGGCCCCGCGACGAGCAGCAGCAGGAACGCGATCTTCACGACGATCAGCGCGATCGCGATGACCATGATGAGCAGCCCGGCGACCAGCGCCGCGAACAGGCCGCCGAACGCGACCGCCAGCCGGTTCTGCCAGTTCTTGCCCTGGTACAGGGCATAGGTCTGCGGGTAGTTGTCCTTGATGTTCTTGGTGACGTCCTTGTAGGCGTCGGCCTTCTTGCCGAGGTCGACCTTGTTATCGCCGTACGTCTCCGGCAGGTCGACCGCCTGCGACCAGAGCAGCTTGTCGGCGTTCTCCTTGACGATCTTGGCGTTGGGGTCGGTCGTGCCGAACTCTCCCTGCAGCCACGGCTTGCAGACCAGCGCCACCCACAGCCCGTTGGCGTTGCGGGTCGTCGCGTCGAGGTTCTGCGAGGTCGCCGGATCGGGCTTGCCGTCCGGCCTCGGTATGCACGTCCCGCCCTTGGTGTCGCTCTGCGGCAGCGCCGCGTTGAACGCGGCGCCGGTCGCCTCCGACGTCTTCGTCCCGAGCGTGGTGAAGTCGGCGGGACGCGCGACCAGCCACATGAGCGCCACCATCGCGGCGACCATCCAGATCACGCCCTCGGTGACCTTGCTCGCCCGCTTGCGGACCAGCCCCCACCAGGCGAGCCACATCGCGCTGAGGATGACCAGCCACGACCAGTAGCGCGCGTTGAACGTCTTGCCGATGTTGATGATGACGCCGTCGACGGTGTCCTTGAGCCAGCCGAGCAGCGAGTCGGACGCGGCGGCCTGGTAGACGCTGATCGTCGTCCGGTCGATCGCCCGGACGATGGTGAACGTGGTGTTGGCGAGGGCGTTGCCCATCAGCGCCATCGCGTCCGAGCAGTCCATGTCGACCGCGTACCAGGTCTGCCCGGCCATGCCGTAGCGGTCGTAGTAGGTCAGCTGATCGACGGACGTCTTCTGCAGCTTCTCGCTCGGGTAGTCGGGCGGCTTGATCATGCCGTCCGTCCCGGACCCGTACTGCTCGGGGGCGGGGCTGTCGGCCGGTCGGCACGGGCTGTTCGGGGAGAACGGACCCGCGCTCGCCATCGGCGAGAGGACGACGACGAAGATCGCCGCCACCAGCATCACGAGGACCGAGCGGCGGGTGCGCGGAAGCGGCCGGCGGCGCCGGCGGCGGCCGGGGCCGTCCAGGACCGCGCGGTCGAGCCCTTCGCCGGGCGAGCGCTGCAGGCGCGCGTTCGTCCGGTCGCGGGGACCCCTCATCGACTGACCTCCTCGACCTCGGCCCCCGCGACGGTGAGTTCGGACGCGCCCGGACGGGACCGGGTCGGGTTGGTGTCCAGCCAACGCTGCAGTTCCTCGGAGATCAGGTCGACGCCGATGCGCCCCGCTCGGCCGTCGAGGTCACGGAAGATGCATTCGCCGTTGCCGAGGTTGCGCAGCACGGCCTTGTGCTCGTCGGACGCCTCGACGCCGAGCAGCGACATGACGTTGCCGACCTCGACCCGTTCGGTGGAACGGAACGAGAACACCGACGACAGGCAGTTCGTCACCTGTTCGTTCAGCAGGTCCCCCGCGTTCTGGGAGACCAAGATCAAGGCGGTGTTCCGGGATCGTCCCATGCGGGACACCTCCGGCACCAGCTTCGCGCCCTCGGGTGTCGAGGTGATCGCCCACGCCTCGTCCAGGAAGATCGCCTTCGGCACCCGGCGGTCGAGGCCGTGCATGAGCCGCCGCGCGAACTGCGACACCAGGTACATCAGCGCCACCGACAGCCGCTGCTCGTAGGAGTAGTCCTCCCGCGAGATCGTGACGTCGGGCAGGGTGAGGCCGCCGAGCGTGAACACGGTCGTCCAGCCCTGCGTGTCGATGCGCTCCCCGCCGGACGGGTCGAAGCACAGCCGTGCGAGCCGCATCTCCGACATCGAGCGGAGCACCGCGCCGAGGTTCTTGGACGCGGGGTCCTCCGACGCCTCCAGATGGTCGACGACCCGGCCGAGCGACGGCCGCTCCGCGTTGGCGACCGCGCCGACCGCCTGGATCATCGCGGACTCGCGCTCCTCCGACATCCGCGGCAGCAGCAGCCGCAGCGTCTCGGTCGCCATCGTCTTCATCGTGGCGAGGTCGTCGCCGAACGAGAACGGGTCGAGCAGGCCCGGCGCCGCCGACCCGAGCGGCAGGATCCGCGCCTTCCTCCCCCGCGCCTTCAGCAGCTGGACCAGCGACTCGGCGTCGCCCTTCGGGTCGATCGCCGCGATCGTCACGCCGCGCAGCGCCATCTGGTAGATCAGCAGCAGGGCGAGGGTGGTCTTGCCGCCGCCCGGCTCCCCGGTGATCGCCACCGCGGTCGGACGGTTGCGGGCCGCGGCGACCAGCGGGTCGAAGTGCACGATGGACCGGGCCCGGCCGAGCGTCTCGCCGATGTAGGGGCCGATCCAGCCCTCCTGCTCGTCGTCCGGACGGTCGCCGAGGTCGACGGTCGCGATGGGCATGCCGCCCGCGATCGTCCGCAGCGGCTGCCGCTGCGCGTAGGCGTTGAGCCGGATCTGGTCGCCGGGCAGCGACTCCAGGAACAGGGAGAACTGGTCGCCGGTCGAGTTGACGACGTCGATGCCGATGTCGCGGTAGTGCTCCACGACCGCGTCCACCCGCCGGGCGAGCAACTCCTCGGTCGGCGCGGACACGATCAGCCGGTGCCACCCGTACACGAACGGCAGCCGCTCCTTGGTGATGCCGTGCTCCAGCATCCGGGCGGCGTCGATCTGCTCCGCGAGTGCGATCGGCGCCTCCGCGCCCGCCTCCCGGATGTGCTGGTCCATGTCGCGGGCGTGCGCGAGCTTCCGGGAGACGTCCTTGGACGCCTTCGCCGGCGGGATCAGCTTCAACCGCGCGCTGATCTCCACCGGGAACGGGAGCGCGTCGGAGTAGTGGAACCAGGGCTCGCCGTCAGGGAACGGCATCATGTCCGGGAACCGGGCGAACGACAGGTACGCGACATACGACTCGGCTGTGGCGCCGCCGCCCGCGCCCGTGAAGTTGGGCTGCTCGATCCGCAGGTAGGAGCGCCCGTTGTGGATGGCGCCCTCGACGAGCGACTCGATCTCGCCCTTGCCCCACGTCCGGCGCGCGACGGCGGACGGCGGCGGATCGGCCAGCGACCCCGTCACCGCGTGCTGGAACAGCCACGCGACCTCGGTCGAGGTGGCGTGCCGGGCGTAGAGCGCGGACCCGCCGAGCGCGCGTCCGACCCGTTCGGCCTGCTCCGTCCAGCGCGCGATCTCCTTCTTGTCGATCGCGTCGTCGTGCACACCGAGCACGTTCTCGCTGCGCTTGTAGAAGCCCATCAGCTGCGACAGCACGCCGCCCGACAGGTGCGCGCCCATGCCGCGCGGCCCGAGCCGTACCCCGAGGTAGACCTCCTTGGTCCAGAAGTCCTTCGCCCAGACGTGCGCGTAGGTCTCCTCCAGGTACTCGCGCCATCCGGGGCCGCCGTCGGACGTCCGGTCGAGGGCGAGCGCCCATTCCGCGGCCGGGTACGTCCGGTGCGCGATCCGCAGGTGGACCTCGGCGTCCTGCATCCGGATGCCCGCGAGCGCGATCGTGATGTTGGTGGCGAGCGCCTCGCGCTCCTCACCGGTGGTGAACTCGTACGACACCGTCGGCAGGCGGAAGTACGCCCAGGCGGCGTTGTCGGTGAACAGCACCCGGTCGTCGAAGTACCGGACGGCCAGCCGGCTGGACTTGCTCATGCCGCCCTCCCGCCGTCGGTTCCGACCCGTGCGCGCCCGTCCCCGGCGGACCTCCGGGGCGGGGAAGCGCTCATCGATTCTCCCGTCGCGCGGGCGGCCGCGCAGGGCTGCCCGGGAGAGTCTTTGCGGTCCGGACGGTCATGAACGTCAGGCGCGTCCGCCAGGGACGCCGCGTCCACTGCGGTCTCCGCTCGATGCCCGCGAGGGGCGCTCATCGGGTGGCCTCCTGCTCCTGCTGAAGCTCCTGGTAACGCTCGGGCATGACGGTGAAGCCGCCGGCGACCACACCGGCGAGGGCGAGATAGGCGCGCCGCGTCGGCGTCCGCAGCGATTTCAGTTCGTTGCGGGGCGCCCGGTCCATGCTCAGGTGATCGTCCCACGGGATGCGGACGAGGGCCCGGCACCGCCCGCGCGCCACGGCCTCGGCCTGCTCGACGTCGTCCATGCTGCGGCGGCTCACCCCGTTGATGACGGTCACCGCGCGGGACCGCAGTTCCTCGTAGCCGTGACCGTCCAGCCACTCGAAGGTCATCGCGACCGCGCGCGGCGCGTCCGCGCTGGCCGGCGCGACCAGCACGATCTGGTCGGCGTACGGCAGCACCCGGGCGACGACCGCGGCGGCGGCGTCCAGCAGCGTCACCGAGTAGAACTTGTCGATGGTCCGGATGGCCAGCGCGTAGTCGCGGTCATCGAGCGCCTGCAGCGGGTTCTTGCCCGCCGCGATGACATCGAGCCCCGACTTGGCCTGCGACGTGTACCGCCTCATGGCCGTGAGGCTGCCGACCTGGTCGGCCCGCGTGATGAGCCCGGTGAGCGTCTCATTGGTGTCACTGCGCGTCCGGCGCGCCAGCGCACCCGGCCCGGGATTCACGTCGATCGCGACGACGGGCTCCCCATTGTGCTGCGCGAACGTGTGCCCCAGCATCAACGCGGTGACGGTCTGCCCGGCACCCCCGGTGCACCCGAGCACGACGACATGACGCGTTCCATGGAACGGCTGCTGCAGCCGCTGCTGGTACTCGGCGTCGACCTCGCCGTGCCCGCCCCCGACCGCGTGGATGAGCCGTCGCAGCCCACCGGTCGTGACCTCGTGCTCCGGCCCGGGCGGCGTGATCGCGGGCCCGGACGGCGGCGGCGCGGGCGGCGGCGGCAGCGGCCGCGGCCGGACGGGCGACGCCGGCTGCGACCGGACCTCCCGCGGCGGCGCCTGCTCCTCCACGGGCGGCGCGGGCTCGGGCACTGCCGGCGCGACCCCCTCGCCCGCAGGCCGCATCGGCCTGGACAACCCTTCCGACCAGGGCTTGGGCGGCTCCCGCCGCGGCGCCGGCGGCTGCGCCCCGAACGCCCCGGGCACCATCGGCACGTCCGGCCGCGTAGCAGGCGGCGGCGCCCAAGGCGGCGGCACCGGCGGCCCGGCGACCCGCCGATCCCCAAGCTCCCCAGCCGCCCCGCCCGCAGCAGCCGGACGCTCCACGCGCCCCTCGGACGGCTCACCAGAAGCCTGCGCGCCGGCTGGCAGCGCCGACGCCGCCGGACGCCGGCCCCTCACCTGCCCCGGCGGAGTCTCGGCACCGCGAGGACCCGAAGCGCTACCGGCAACAGGCACAGCAGCCGGGTCGCCCGGGGTCTGCGCGGGCGACGCCGGACGCTGGCCCCTCACCTGCTGCGGCTGACCCTCCGCAGGCCCAGAACCCCGACCGGCCACCCGCACATCAGACGAATCACCCGACGGAACACGCGACTCCCGAAGCGCCTCGCGCTCCGGCGCGGCGCCCGCAGAACGCTCGGCACCCGCGGCAGGTACGCGACCGGACGCCTCGTCAGAGTTGGGCGCGGACGCCTCGTCCGCCACACGCGACTCAGATGGCCCACCGGCAGCCCGCGCGGCCGCCGGCTCTGCCGGGGCCGGCGGACGCTGACCGCTCGCGTGATCCGGCGGAGCCTCCGCTCCACGAGAACTCGGAGCACTGCCGGCAACGCGAACGTCAGCCGGATCGCCCGGGGTCTGCTCGGCCGGCGACACCGGATGCCTACTGCTCACCTGCTGCGGCGGAGTCTCCGCAGGCTCGGAACCCCGTGAGGCCCGACCCGCCAACTGCGCATCGGCCGAGTCACCTGTCGGAACGCGCGGCTCCCGAAGCGCCTCGCGCTCTGGCGCGGCGCCCGCAGAACGCTCGGCGCCCGCAGCAGGTACGCGACCGGAGGCCTCGTCAGAGCTGGGCGCGGACGCTCCGTCCGCGACGCGGGCCTCGGACGGACTGCCGGGGGTCTGTGCGCTCGTCTGCTGTGGCTGGTCCGGCGCGGTCTCTGCGGTGCGGGACGCAGGGCTACCGGCAACGCGCACGTCGGACGAGTCACCCGACGTGTGCGCGGCGGGCGGCTGGGCTGGACGCTGTGCGCTCGACTGGTGCGGCTGACCCGGTGCTGGCTCCGTACCCCGAGAAGCCGAGGGGGTGTCGGCGCGGGCGGCGGGTGTTGGTGGGGTGGGGGGTGGGGCCGCCCATGACGGTGGGGGGGTCTGTGGGCGGGTGGGGGGTTCGGGGGACGCGGGGGCGTTGGCTATTTCCTCGGCGGCTCGGCGGATGGCGGCCGGGTTCTGCTGGGGGATGTCGGGGCGGGTGGCGGGGGCGGCCTGCCAGAACTCGGCGGGGGCGCCCGGGCGGCGGACGCCGGAGGCCAGGGCGCGCTTGCCGGAGCCCGCGGGGGTCTCCAGGCGGGGGGTCGCCGGGGGGCGTTCCGTCTCGGCGGGGATGGGCAGGACGTCGTCCTCGTGGGAGATGTCGCGGGTGGTGCGGCGCCAGGGCTTGGGGGGCGCGGACGCGGTCTGGGCGGCGTAGTCGACCAGGGGCGGGGGCGCCGCGGCCGCCGCGGGGCGGGGCAGGCGGGCGGGGAGGGGGGTCGGCGCGGGCTCCCGGCGGCGCTTGCGGTGGGCCTTGACGGCGGCGCGCTCCATCGCGGCGGGGGCCTCGGCGCGGCGCCACACGCGGGCGACGATCACCACTTCGCGGGGCTCGCGGATGGGGGTGAGGCGGCACCAGGTGCGCGGCTCGGCGAGGTAGCGGGTCTGCGAGAGCAGCAGCTCGGTGAGGCGCTTGCCCTCGATGACCGGGCGCGTCGCGAGCCAGGTCAGGACGCCGGGCGGGACGATGTAGAGGACGTGCCACGGCGACTCGAAGGGGATGCCGACGAGCCTGAGCAGGAGGATCCACGGCACGAACACGCCGAGGAACACGCCGATCTGGACGAGCGGCAGCGGCATCGGAAGCCGCAGGTCGTACAGCTTGTAGAGCCGCTTCTCGATGCGCCAGATGTTCGTGTACGTGGGTAGATCCACGCCCTACTCCCCTAACTGCGCTCCAGGACGTTCAGGAGACGTCCACACCGAGGGCCTTGGCGATCGCCTTGGCCGTCGTCTCGATGATGTTCGGCACGTAGAAGACCACTCCGATTCCGATCGCCAGCACGATGAATTGGACGAAGCGCGTGATCTCGCGGGTGAACAGGAAGAAGATCGCCACAATGGAGACGATCACGAGGAACAGCGGGCCGAATATCTGGCGGAGCCAGTCGGCGAGCTGGTCGGTTTTGAGTTCGTCGTCCGCCAGGATTTCGTACGGAATCGACGCCATGAGGTGTTGCAGCATCGACTGACTACCTTCCTTGGTCGGCGGATTCGGGGGTTGGACGGTTCAATTCGCGGCCTCTCATGACGCGTCTGGTTCGGTGGTGCCGCGAATGTCGCGCACGAGCCAGGTCGTGCCCTTCTTGACCATGGCGAGCTGGTAGGTCTGCTCCAGCTCACCGCCGCCGCCCCCGGCGAGCTGCCACACCACCGTCGCGGTGACGGTGCGCTCGCCGCCGGGGCCCTTCGGCGCAACGACCTCCTTGACCTGCACGAACGTGACGGAGTTGGCGAGGCCGGCGATGGTCGTCCCGTCGGAGAAGCGCGACAGCGCCTCCTGGTTGCCGGTCGCGTACTCCTGGAAGAAGGTGCCGAGGAAGGGCTTGAGCTCGTTCTCCAGCGCGGTGTCGCGGTCGTCGACGCCGCCCTGCGGGAGCTGGGCCTTGGTCGGTGGGGGAAGAAGTGCGGGGCGGGCGGACACGACCAGGGAGCCGCTCGTGTCGGCGTACACGGGAACGGCGAGCCGCAGCCACCGGTCGGCGGTGCGGGCGAGCAGCGTCACGGTCGCGTTGTGGGCGTCGCGTGCGTCCACTCCGGCGACCTGGACGGACTGCACCTGCATCTTCCCGACGCTGTTCCAGCCGAATTGCGCGTCGGCGCCGTCGGGCAGGAAGGTGCGCAATTGCGCCTCGCGGGCGGGGGCGTTCTTCTGGTCGTAGTTCAGATAGACGTTGGCGAACTGGAGGGCGAACGCGCCCGCGGCGCTGCTGGGGAACGCGGCGCTCTTCGGCGGCTTGGACGAGGCGGTGCTCCCGCCGCCGGAGGCGGTGTCGTCGGCGGTGAAGCGCTCGAACGGGGCGCGGACGCCGTTGACGAGGATGACGATGATCAGCGCCCACAGCACGGCGCGGCCGACCCACACCCACCAGCGGCCGCCGGAGCCGCCCCAGCGGCCGCCGCGCGACCGGCCGCGGCCGTGCGGGCCGTCTCGCTCGGGCAGGTCCCACGACGGGTCGGCGGAGGACGCGAGCGCCCGGCCGGGCGCCGCGGTCTCCTCGACTACGGCGGTGTCACGGCCGCGTCCCGCGGCCGACCTGCGAGCCATCCTGCCTCCGCTCGCGCCTCGCCCCCGGTCGGCGCGCTCCTGTGCTGCCTGGTCGTGTTCCGGTGGCTTTTCCGAACCCACCTCGGGCCCAGGGTAACCACGGGCGTCAATTGTTCCAGCGCATCGCAGCGAAGCACAGCCCCGGCACGCGGTTGTGGATAATGCAATCCACCTCAGCAGGAACGGGGAAGATTGCCAAACGGTGACGATCCCCTATCCAAGGCTCCGAAGAGTGCGCAGGTCCAGGTTTCGGACAAGCGGCACGACTCGGTTGTTGCTTGGTGACCTGGTGGCCGCGACGGCCGTCGACTGTTCCCGAAAGAAACCGACAATGTGCCACATTCGCGACATCGCACACTAAAACGCCCAGCTCAGTGGCCCCATGGGTCCCGAAGCGACCCGCTGTTGCCAAAATCACACTGGTCACGGCCGTTGTCAGACGCCGGAACGGCCCGCCGGCGGGGCGGTCAGACGTTGAAGCGGAACTCCACGACGTCGCCGTCCTGCATCACGTACTCCTTGCCCTCCATGCGGACCCGTCCGGCGGTGCGGGCGGCGGCCATGGAGCCGGCCTCGACCAGGTCGCCGAAGGAGACGATCTCGGCCTTGATGAAGCCGCGCTGGAAGTCGGTGTGGATGACGCCGGCGGCCTCCGGCGCGGTGGCGCCCTTGCGGATCGTCCAGGCCCGTGCCTCCTTGGGCCCTGCCGTCAGGTAGGTCTGCAGGCCGAGGGTGCCGAACCCGATCCGGACGAGCTGCGAGAGGCCCGACTCCTCCTGGCCCATGCCCTGGAGCAGTTCGAGGGCCTCGTCGTCCGGCAGCTCGATCAGCTCGGCCTCGATCTTGGCGTCCAGGAAGATCGCCTCGGCGGGGGCCACCAGGTCGCGCAGGCGCGCGCGCAGCGCCTCGTCGGTCAGCTCGCTCTCGTCGAGGTTGAAGACGTAGAGGAACGGCTTCGCGGTGAGCAGGTGCAGCTCGCGCAGCAGCACGAGGTCGATGCCGGCCCCGTCCGCGCCCGCGAAGAGCGTGACGCCGTCGTTCAGCAGCTTCTGCGCGGCGTTGACGGCGTCGACGACGGCGAGCTTGTCCTTGTCCTTCTTGGTGCGCGCCTCCTTGTCGAGGCGCGGCAGGGCCTTCTCGATCGTCTGGAGGTCGGCCAGGATCAGCTCGGTGTTGATCGTCTCGATGTCGCGGGACGGGGCGACGTCGCCGTCCACGTGCGTGACGTCCGGGTCCTCGAACGCGCGGATGACCTGGCAGATCGCGTTGGTCTCGCGGATGTTGGCGAGGAACTTGTTGCCGAGGCCCTGCCCCTCGGACGCGCCCTTGACGATGCCCGCGATGTCGACGAACTCCATCGTCGCCGGGATGATCTTCTGCGAGCCGAAGATCTCCGCCAGCGCGTGCAGGCGCGGGTCGGGCACCCCGACCACGCCGACGTTGGGCTCGATGGTCGCGAACGGGTAGTTGGCGGCCAGCGCGTCGTTCTTGGTCAGCGCGTTGAACAGGGTGGACTTGCCGACGTTGGGCAGCCCGACGATTCCGATGGAGAGGCTCACGGCGGTCAAGTCTATGAGCGCCCGGGGACCCCTCGGACGGCCGCGCGGACCGCCGCGAAACTCCGCCCGTTCCGCCGGATGTCCGGAACGCGGCGTCCGCCGGGCATCGGCGCGTCGCGGACGCGGTTCGCCGCCGCGCTGCCACGATGAGCGGATGGACCTCGCGCTGCTCGCCGGCCTGCTCCTCGGCGCCGTCTTCGGCGCCGTCGCCGGGTACGCGCTGGCCACGAGCCGGCAGGGCGCGCTGATCGCGCGGGCGCGGGCGGCCGAGGAGAAGCTCGCCTACGCCGAGGACCGGATGGCCGAGCACTTCGAGAACCTGTCCGCGAAGGCGCTGGACGCCAGCAACCAGCGGTTCCTGGAGCTGGCGGACGCGCGGCTCAAGGCGGCCGGGGCCGAGGCGGCGGGCGACCTGCAGCGCCGCCAGCAGGCCGTCGAGCATCTGGTCGCGCCGCTCAAGGAGACCCTCGCCAAGGTCGAGGAGCAGCTCCGCGAGGTGGAGACGGGCCGCCGCGAGTCGCACGCGATGCTGGCCAAGCAGGTCGACTTCGTCCGGCAGAGCTCCGACCAGCTGCGCCGCGAGACCCAGTCGCTCGTCCGGGCGCTGCAGCGGCCCGAGGCGCGCGGGCGGTGGGGCGAGCTGCAGCTCCGCCGGGTCGTGGAGCTGGCGGGCATGACGCACCACTGCGACTTCGACGAGCAGGCGAGCGCCTTCACGGCCGACGGCACGGTGCGTCCCGACATGGTGGTGCGGCTGGCGGGCGGCAAGAGCATCGTGGTCGACTCCAAGGTCTCCCTGGCCGCCTACCTCCAGGCCGCCGAGAGCGGCGACCCGGTCCGGCTGGACGCGCACGCACGCCATCTGCGCGACCACGTCGACCGGCTGGCGGCCAAGTCGTACTGGCAGGCGTTCAGCCCCGCGCCGGAGTTCGTGGTCCTGTTCATCCCCGGCGAGGCGTTCCTCGCCCCGGCGCTCGACCGCGATCCCGGCCTGCTGGAGTACGCGATGCGCCGCCGGGTGCACATCGCCACGCCGACCACGCTCATCACCATGCTGCGGACGGCGTCCTACGCGTGGCAGCAGGCCGCCCTCTCCCGCAACGCCCGCGCGGTCTTCGAGCTGGGCAAGGAGCTGTACGAGCGGCTCGGCACGATGGGCCAGCACGTCGACGAACTGGGCCGCGCGCTGACCGGTGCCATCAAGTCCTACAACCGGACGGTCGGATCGCTGGAGACCCGCGTGCTGGTCAGCGCGCGCAAGCTGAACGAGCTCGGCGTGGTCGACGACCGCCTCGACGGCCCACGTCCCGTGGAGGAAAGCCCCCGCGCGCTCTCCGCAGCCGAACTCACCGCGGACGACCCCCTCCCGGGCGGCCGGCAGGACGGGGAGGAACTCCGGCCCGCCCCGGGCGCGGAAGCGGTAGGTTTCGGCTCAGAGGCCATCCCCGAGCAGACCGGCCGGCGCGACCGCCCCGAGCGGAGCGGACCGGGGAGTGCGGGGGATCCCTCCCCCACGGCGAAGGGGTGGCGATGAGTTCATCGACGGCACGCGGTGCGCCCGGCGGCGCCTCGCCGGCTCCGGGGGGTTCTGTGGGACGTCAGCACGGCGCCGCCCCGCCGCGCCCGCGCTCGCGCGCCGCGGGGAGCCCGGTCACGCTGACCGGGCGGGGAGGCATCGTCGTCATGTTCGCCGCCGGGGTCGTCTGCGGGCTGCTGTCGCGCTGGTTCGACGTGCCGCTGCTCGCCGGCGCCGGGTTCGCGATCGGCTGCGCGCTGGCCGCGTTCGCGACGCGTCCCGCCGACCTGCTGACGCTCGTCGTCAGCCCGCCGCTGGTGTTCTTCGCCGCCACCGTCACGGTCGTGTTCGCGACCACGCTCGGCAACGGCTCGCTGCTGCGCGGCCTCACCGTCGGCGTCCTGACCGCGCTGGCGGCCACCGCGCCGTGGCTGTTCTTCGGCACGCTGCTGGTGCTGGTGATCTGCCTGGCGCGGGGCCTCATGACCAACGTCCGCGAGCTGCGCGACAAGCTCGTCGGGGTGCGTCTCTTCGAGAAGGAGGAGAACGAGAACCCCGTCCGGTGGGACGAGGCCCCGGCCGCGGCGGGGGATCGCCGCCTCCACCACGGCGAGGTCGACTGACCCCGCCGCGCCCGGAGCGGTCAGACCGGCGTGATGCGGAGGTCCTTGCGGAGTTCCTTGGGCAGGGAGAAGCGCATGCGCTCCTGGACGGACTCGATCTCCTCCGCCTCGCCGAAGCCCCGCTCGGCGAGCCAGGCCAGGACCTCCTGGACCAGCTCGTCCGGGACGGACGCGCCGCTGGTGACGCCGACGGTGGTGACGCCCTCCAGCCAGGCCGGGTCGATCTGCTCGGCGTAGTCGACGAGGTGGGCGTCGTCGGCGCCGTGCTCCTTGGCGACCTCGACCAGCCGCACGGAGTTGGAGGAGTTCGTGGAGCCGACGACGATGACGAGCTGGGACTGCGCCGCCATCTCCTTCACGGCGACCTGCCGGTTCTGGGTGGCGTAGCAGATGTCGTCGGACGGCGGGTCCATCAGCTTGGGGAACCGCTCGCGGAGCTTCTCGACGGTGGCGACGGTCTCGTCCACCGACAGCGTGGTCTGCGACAGCCACGCCACCTTCTCGGGGTCGCGGACCCGGACGTTGGCGACGTCGTCGGGCCCGTCGACGAGGTGGATGTGGTCGGGCGCCTCACCGGTGGTGCCGATGACCTCCTCGTGGCCCTCGTGGCCGATCAGCAGGATGTCGTAGTCCTGCGCGGCGAACCGCACGGCCTCCTTGTGGACCTTGGTGACCAGCGGGCAGGTGGCGTCGATGGTGCGCAGGTCGAGGCCCTTGGCCTCCTCGTGCACGACGGGCGCCACGCCGTGCGCGGAGAACACGACGATCGACCCCTCGGGGACCTCCTCGGTCTCGTCCACGAAGATCGCGCCGCGCTCCTCCAGCGTCTTCACGACGTGGACGTTGTGCACGATCTGCTTGCGGACGTAGATCGGCGCCCCGTACTTCTCCAGGGCGATCTCGACCGTCTGGACGGCCCGGTCGACGCCTGCGCAGTAACCACGCGGCTTGGCGAGCAGGACACGGCGCTGGCTGTTGGCGGTCATGGCTCTATCGTACGAGTGACCGGGGCATAGGAGTGACCGGGCTGTGACCGACTCCATGCCGTTTTTGGACAGAAATCCATTAACCCGGGGAGACCCTCATCGCACCCATGGGGCAGAGTGGTCCTCACGAGACGAGGCAGGAAGAGGAAGAGTCGATGACGAAATCGCCGCGCCGCCTCAAGGAGCAGGTCCGGGACACGGTGGGCGAGCAGGTCCGCGATCTCCCGCTGCACGCCGTCCGGCTGGCCATGTTCGGCGTCGGCCGGGCGCTGCTGCTGGGCGACCGGCTCACCCGGGACTACAAGGAGATCACCGAGGGCGGCGGCGTCAAGCCGGTGATCGGGCGGCTGCGCGACGACGTCCAGACCACGGCCGAGAAGGTCGTTGGGCGCGTGGTCGAGCGGGTCCGCGGTGAGGAGGCCGAGCCCGAGCCGGAGCCCGTCCGCCGGACCCGGCCCGCGGGCCGGGCGTCCGCCGCGCGCACCGCCGGTGAGGAGATCTCCGTCGGCAAGCCCGGCGCCGAGCCGCGGCACACGCCGAAGCACGCGCGGCCCGGGGTGCCGCCGAAGCCCGCCAAGCCGGGCGCGCTGGGCCGCAGGCACGCCAAGCCGGCGGACGAGCGCGCCGACACGGGGGCGCCGGTGGCCCGGCCCGCGCCGAAGCCGGTGCCGTCCGAGCCGAAGCCGGAGCCCGCGCCGCAGGCCCGGCCCGCCCCGAGCCCGAAGCCCGCCGACGCCGGGAAGCCCGCCGAGGCCGGGAAGCCCGCGAAGAAGCCCGCGCCCGCGAAGAAGGCGGAGCCGGAGCCGGCCGCGGAGGCCGCGCCGGCCGAGGCATCGGACGAGGCGACGGAGAAGGCGGTCGCGCAGGACGAGAAGGCGTTCGAGCCGAAGCCGGAGAACAAGCCGGCCGCTCCGGCGGAGGCCGCGCACATCGCCGAGGACCTGCCGGTCCCGAACTACGACACGGCGACGCTGCCGCAGCTGCGGGCGCGCCTGCGCGGCCTGTCCGTCGAGCAGGTGAAGCTGCTGCGCGAGTACGAGCGCAAGCACGCCGGCCGCGAGGACGTCATCCGCATGTACGAGCGCCGCATCGCCAAGCTCAACGGCCTCGGCTGACGCCCCGCCGCGACGGAGGAGCCCCCGGCCCGGCCGGGGGCTTCCGCGTGTCAGGACCCGCCGAGGAGCTTGTCGAGGGCGGGCAGGGCCGCCGCGACCAGTGCGCGCTCCGCGTCCGTCAGGTTCGCGAGCCGCTCGGTGAGGAACGCGAGCCGGCGCTCCCGTCCCTCGGCCAGCCGGTCGCGGCCCGCCGCGGTGAGCCGGGCCGTGACGACGCGGGCGTCGGCGCCGTCCCGGCCGCGGGTGATCAGCCCGTCGCGCTCCAGCCGGTTGATCTGCGCGGTCATGGTCGGCAGCCGGACGCCGTGCTCGGCGGCCAGCTCGGTCATCCGGCGCGGCCCGTGCTCCAGCGAGCCGAGCACGGACAGCTGCTGCGGCGTGACCGGCTGGTCGGCGCTCACCTGCCGCAGCATCAGCACGACATGGCGCAGGCGCAGGTTGAGCTGCTCGGCGAGCTCGCGTTCGGATGCGGTCACGTTCACTCTCCTCAAGGTCGTAGTCAGTAGTGTTCCTGCATGGCGATGGAGACCACGGCCGAATCCCCGGTTCCGGTGCGGACGGTCCTGCAGGCGGTGAGCGGCTGGATCGGCAGGCTCGGCCGGATCTGGGTCGAGGGGCAGATCACCGATCTCAACGCCCGCGGCGGGACGGTCTACATGACGCTCCGCGACCCGGTGGCGAACATGTCGGTGCGGGTCGTCGGGCCGCGCGCGGTATTCGAGGCCGCCGGGCCGGCGGTGACCGACGGCGCCCGCGTCGTGGTGCACGCCAAGCCGGACTTCTGGATCAACCGGGGGACGTTCTCGCTGAGCGTGCTGGAGATCCGCCCGGTCGGGGTCGGCGAGCTGCTGGCCCGGCTGGAGCGGCTGAAGCAGGTGCTGGCGTCGGAGGGGCTGTTCCGGCCGGAGCGCAAGCGGCCGCTGCCGTTCCTGCCCGGGAAGATCGGGCTGATCTGCGGCCGCGACTCCGACGCCGAGCACGACGTCCTGCAGAACGCCCGGCGGCGCTGGCCCGCGGTCGCGTTCCGGGTGGAGAACACCGCGGTGCAGGGCTCGTACGCGGTCGGCGAGGTGATGGAGGCGCTGCGGGCGCTGGACGCCGATCCCGAGATCGATGTGATCATCATCGCGCGGGGCGGCGGCGCGATGGAAGACCTGCTGCCGTTCTCCGACGAGGCGCTCGTCCGGGCGGTGTCGGCGGCCCGCACCCCGGTGGTCAGCGCGATCGGGCACGAGCAGGACTCCCCCATCCTGGACCTGGTCGCGGACGTGCGCGCCTCGACCCCGACGGACGCGGCGAAGAAGGCCGTCCCCGACGTGCGGGAGCAGCTGCAACTCGTCCGGCAGCTGCGCGACCGGGGGCGGCGCTGCCTGGCGGGGGCCGTCGACCGGGAGCTGGCGTGGCTGAAGGCGGTGCGGTCGCGGCCCGCGCTGGCCGACCCGGTGCGGGAGATCGAGCGGCAGTCCGAGCAGGTCGCGGCGCTGCGGGACCGGACGCGCCGGTGCCTGTCCGGGGCGCTGGACCGGGCCGGCGACGAGCTGTCGCACACCCGCGCCCGGCTGCTGGCCCTCTCCCCCGCCGCGACGCTGGAGCGCGGCTACGCGATCGTCCAGCGGGAGGACGGGTCGGTCGTGCGCGCGTCCGCGGCCGTCGAGGACGGGGAGCATCTGCACGTGCGGCTGTCCGACGGGCGCCTGGACGTGGCCGTGACCGGCCGTGAGGGGTCTTAAGGTGGGGCAGGTGGCGGACGACAAGGGGACGGCGGAGAAGCCGTCGTACGAGCAGGCACGGGACGAGCTGACCGAGGTCGTCAAGCGGCTGGAGGCGGGCGGGCTCACGCTGGAGGAGTCGCTCGGCCTGTGGGAGCGGGGCGAGAAGCTCGCCGCGGTGTGCGAGGAGTGGCTGGAGGGCGCCCGCGCCCGGCTCGCCGCCGCCCTCGACCGGCCGGGGAACGGGGACGCGGCCCCGTTCTGACGGTCAGGAGGCCGGTGTCGCCGCCGGCGAGGGCGCGAGCGTCGCGCCCTCCCTGCTCTGCGGCTTGAGCGACGCCGCCAGGACGGCCAGCTCCTGGTAGGACGCGGTACCGGTCACCACGAGGCTCACGCCGTCCGGCAGGGTGCGGGCGAGGGTGTTCGCCTTCTTGTCCTTGCGGTGGTACTTCGTCCAAGTGACGCCGCCGACCTGCTGCGTCCCGACGGGCGTGCTGCTGTTCGCCATGCGCGGGATGTACTCGGACGCCTTCTCGTTGCTCTGCTCCAGCGCCGCGTACTCGTCGCTCGGCGTCACGAACCCGAGGTGCCAGGAGACGGGGTCCTCGCCGCCCGACTTCAGCCCGTTCAGCCGGGAGCTGTTCGGGCGCCAGTCGGCGGGCAGGCCCACGGGCGCGTACACGGTGAAGGGCGCGTCGCTGCGCATCGCCCACAGCTGCGAGCTGTAGTCGACGGTCGGCAGGACCTCCTTGTCGCCGCGCGGCGACACGACGTAGATCGCCAGCACCAGCAGCAGGCACGCGGCCATCGCGAGCGTGAAGCCGCCGAGCCCCGTGGTCAGCCGCTTGTGCACGCCGGGGCTGACCTCGACGATCGGCCGCCCGGACGCGTCCCGCCGGGCCGGGGTCTCCTGCTCGCGCGCGGTCTCCGCGCCGTCCTCGGCGTGCGCCTCGGGCTCCGCGGGCTCCGCGGCGGTGGAAGGGGTCTTGTCGGTCACCCCTCCAGGATCCCCCACGGTCAGCGCTGCTCCGTACGGGGGTTGCGGATCGTGCCGACGATGCCCATGATCTCCTCGGCGTGGCGGCGGGCGGCGTCCTCGTCGTCCATCAGCGAGATCTCCGAGACCGCGCCCGCCATCGCGCCGGTGAGCACGGTGACGAGGGCCTCGTCGACGCCGCCGCCGGGGGTGTGGAACAGCGCGGCGTTGCGGCGCGCCCACTTGTTGAGCCGCTGCCGCATGACGCGGTCGAACCCGGGCGGGCCGTCGCCGGAGATGAACAGCCGGGCGACGTCGCGCTCGTCGAGGCAGCCGTTCAGGTAGGCGCCCGCGCCGGCGATGAACTGCCGCATGGGGTCGGTCTCGCCGGCCTCCCGGACGGCGTTGATCGCCTCGCGGGTGCGCTCCTGCTGGCGGCCCTGGAAGTCCTCGAACAGCGTGAGGTACAGGTCCGCCTTGCCGTTGAAGTGGTGGTAGAGGCTGCCGACGCTGGCGCCCGCCTTGGCGACGATGTCGGTGACCGCGGCCTGGGCGAACCCCGACGCACAGAAGACGTCCCTGGCCGCGGTCAGCAGTGCGCCGCGCGTGGCGGCCCCGCGGTCGGAGGTCCGGGCGGGCGCCTCGGCCGGGCGCTGCGCACCCCCGTCGCGGGCCACCTCGCCGGACGAGACGTCGATGTCGCTGCTCATGGTGCCTGAGATTACGCCCTCTCCCATGGGGAAACGATCCCTTGCCCGCGTGACCGTCAAATCAGGGCGCCGCGCGGGGCTGGTACCGCGGGTGCCGGTACGATCCGTGCGTTCGGCTGGTCTGGTCCAATTTGTGGCCCGCCGTCCGGTCCACGGAGAATCCGAGGCACCACCGAACGAAGGGGCTGCCCCGTCATGTCCGATGAGACCACCGTTTCCTCCCCGCTGGCGACCGAGCCGGAGGCCCCCGACCGCAACCTGGCGATGGAACTCGTCCGGGTGACCGAGGCCGCCGCGATGGCCGCGGCCCGCTGGGTGGGCCGGGGCGACAAGAACGGCGCCGACGGGGCGGCGGTGAACGCCATGCGCCAGCTGATCAACACGGTGTCCATGCAGGGCGTCGTCGTGATCGGCGAGGGCGAGAAGGACCACGCGCCGATGCTGTTCAACGGCGAGGAGGTCGGCGACGGCTCCGGCGCCGAGTGCGACGTCGCGGTCGACCCCGTGGACGGGACGCGGCTGACCGCGCTCGGCATGAACAACGCGATCGCGGTCCTGTCGGTGGCACCGCGCGGGTCGATGTTCGACCCGTCCGCCGTGTTCTACATGGAGAAGCTGGTGACCGGCCCGGAGGCGGCGGACGTCGTCGACATCGAGCGGCCGATCGCCGACAACATCCGCGCGATCGCCCGCGCGAAGGGGTCCTCGCCGCACGACGTGACCGTCTGCATCCTGGACCGGCCGCGCCACGAGGGCATCGTGAAGGAGGTCCGCGAGGCCGGGGCGCGGATCAAGTTCATCCTGGACGGCGACGTGGCCGGCGCGATCATGGCGTCCCGTCCGGGCACCGGCGTGGACCTGCTGCTCGGCATCGGCGGCACCCCGGAGGGCATCATCGCGGCGTGCGCGATCAAGGCGCTGGGCGGGGTGATCCAGGGCCGGCTGTGGCCGCAGGACGACGCGGAGAAGCAGAAGGCGAAGGACGCCGGGCACGACCTCGGCCGGGTGCTGACCACCGACGACCTGGTGACGTCCGACGACGTGTTCTTCGCCGCGACCGGGATCACCGACGGGGAGCTGGTCGACGGCGTCCGCTACAGCAAGGGGACGGCGGTGACGCACTCGCTGGTGATGCGCTCGCGCAGCGGGACGATCCGGACGATCTCCAGCGAGCACCAGCTGAGCAAGCTGCGCGCCTACAGCGCGATCAACTTCGACACGGCGGTCTAGCGGCCCCGGCCGAGCCGGCCGCGGACGCGGGCGCGCAGCGACCGCCTCGGCGCGCGGGCGCGCACCGAGCCGAAGATCATCGTGCCGCCGACCTCGACCGTGGGCCCGTCCTGCGCGGGACGGGCCCGCAGGTCGCGGGTGCTGAGGATGGTGCGGCCGGTGACGCTGACGCCGACGCCGTCGGGGACGATCAGCCGGATCCGGCCGCCGAGGACGAGCGTGTCGACCACGACGTGGCGGCGCTGCATGACGGCTTCGCGGAGGTCGAGTTCGACCGTTCCGAACAGGGCGAGCAGCGGCAGCTTCACCGGGACGACCCAGCGGCCCTCCCGCCGGGTGCGGCCGAAGAACACCGAGACAGGGCGGTCGTCGACGAGGATGGGCTGGGCCTCCTCGGGGCTGAGGTCGCGGGTGAGGCCGGTGAGCTCGCCGAGGGTGCGGGCGGCGTAGACGCGGGAGGTGCGCTCGGAGTGCTCCTCCATGGTGAGCCGCCCGTCCGCGAGGGCCTCGCCGAGCACGGCGGCGACGCGCTCCCGGTCGGCGTCGGACGCGCGGAGGTCGCGCACGCTGGTGGCCTTGCCGGCCGGGCGATGGGGGACGTCCACCCCTAGAGGTTAACCTCCGGCGGGCGCTCGGCCTGCGGGAAAACCGTTGGGGCCGCGGCGGCCCCCGTCCCTAGGGTGAGGGGTATGACCTTGCAACGTGCCCAGATCGCGGCCGCCCGGGACGGGGCGGGGACGGCGGCGATCAGCCTGCGCGGCGTCGTGAAGCGGTTCGGCGGCTTCACCGCCGTGGACGGGCTGGACCTGGAGGTCCCGACCGGGGTCTGCCTGGGGCTGCTGGGCCCGAACGGCGCCGGGAAGTCGACGACGATGAAGATGCTGACCGCGCAGGCGATCGCCACCGAGGGCAGCATCGAGGTGCTCGGCTTCAGCGTCCCCCGGGAGTCCAAGCGCGCGCGGGCCGCGATGGGGGTCGTCCCGCAGCAGGACAACCTCGACGAGGAGCTGACCGCGCGGGAGAACCTGGAGGTGTTCGCGCACCTGTACCGGGTGCCGCGCAAGGACCGGCGCAGGGCCGTGGACGACGCGCTCGCGATCGCGCACCTGACCGAGCGGCAGCGCACGAAGGTGGACGACCTGTCGGGCGGCATGCGGCGGCGCCTGCTGATCGCCCGCGGGCTGGTGCACCGGCCCGCGCTCGTCCTGCTGGACGAGCCGACCGTGGGCCTCGACCCGCAGGTGCGGGCGGAGCTGTGGGGGCTGATCGACGGGCTGCGGGCCGCGGGCACGACCGTGCTGATGTCGACGCACTACATCGAGGAGGCCGAGCGGCTGGCCGACGAGTGCGCGCTGATGTCGCACGGCAGGGTCATCGCGCGGGGGTCGCCGTCCGAGCTGGTGGCCGAGTACGCGGGCGAGCGGGTCGTCGAGCACCACGGCCCGCCGGACCGGCTGGCGGAGGTGGAGCGGCTGGCACGGGCCGCGGGCCTGCCGACGCGCCGCACCGGCCCGTCGGTGTCGGTGCTGAAGGCCGAGACGATCCCGCCCTCGCTGGAGGACGAGCTGGGCCCGGACGGCGTGCGCCGCGCCGCGAGCCTGGAGGACGTGTTCGTGGTGCTGACCGGGGAGCGCGTCGAATGAGCGCAGCGGACGCGGAGCGGGCGCCGCAGCTCCGGCGGTTCGAGTTCGCGCCGGTGCGGGGCATCTGGCGGCACGAGCTGGCCCTCTACAAGCGGTACTGGATGTCGCAGTCGTTCGCGTCGATGGTGGAGCCGACGTTCTACCTGCTGGCGTTCGGCTACGGGTTCGGCTCGATGGTCGCGGTGGTCGCCGGGTTCCGGTACCTGGACTTCGTCGCGACCGGCGTCGTCGGGACGGCGGCGCTGTTCACGTCGATCTTCCCGGGCATGTTCAACGCCTACATCAGGCGCGTGTTCCAGCACACCTACGACGCGATGCTGGCGGCGCCCGTGGACGTCCACGAGCTGGTGACGGCCGAGGCGCTGTGGATCGCGGCCAAGTCGGCGGTGTACTCGTGCACGCCGCTGATCGTGGCGCTGTTCTTCGGCCTCGACCCCGCGTTCGGCATGCTGCTGGTGCCGTTCGTGACGTTCTTCACCGCGCTCGGCTTCGGCCTGTTCGGCATGTGGACGTCCTCGGTGGTGCCGTCGATCAACTCGTTCGACTACGTGATCACCGGCGTGGTGACCCCGCTGTTCCTGATCGCCGGGACGTTCTTCCCGGTGGACGCGCTGCCGGGCTGGGCGCAGAAGGCGTCCTACCTGAACCCGCTCTACCACTGCGTGGAGCTGGTCCGGGACGCGGTGTTCGGGCTGGACCCGCTGGCCGATCTCGGCCATCTGGGCGCGCTGGTCGCCTTCGCCGCGCTGATGTGGCTCATCGCCGTCCGGGGCATGCGCAGGCGCCTCGTCGATTGACGATTGACCCGGCACGTACGCTGTCCCTACGCTGACGCGAATCTTCTTCACGTTGCCAGAGAGGTCGGGCCGCATGACCCAGGGCACCACCGCGCGGGACCGCCAGGCCCGGTTCGCCGCGTACACGGCGTTCGCCGTCCAGGGGCTGTGCTTCGCCTCGCTGGTCACGCAGGTGCCGCAACTGCAGAAGGCGCACCACCTGAGCGACGCCACGCTGTCGCTGGTGCTGCTCATGGTGCCGCTGGTCGCCGGGGTGGGGAGCGTCGCGTCCGGCGCCCTGTTCCAGCGGCTCGGCAGCGGCCCGGTGCTGCGCGTCGCCCAGCCGGCCGTGGCCGTCATGATCGCGCTGATCGGCCTCACCGGCGACAACGACATCGCGCTGTACGCCGCGGTCGCGCTGTTCGGCCTGTTCGTCGGCGCGGTGGACGCCTCGATGAACGCGCAGGCGGTCGCGGTCGAGCGCCGCTACGGGCTCAGCCTGATCACCGGCTTCTACGCGGTGTGGAGCGTCGCGGGCATCCTCGGCGGGCTCTGGGCGTCGCTGTCCAACAAGATCGACCTGCCGCTGTCCGCCTGCTTCGCGATCGCCGCCGCCGCGGGGATCGCCGGCTCCCTCGCCACCGGGCACCGCCTGTACCGCCGCGCTGAGGAGGGCGGCGGGCCGACCGCCGAGGAGCTGAAGGCCGCCGGGCGCAGCGTCCCGTGGCGCCCGATCCTCGTCGTCGGCGCCGCGATGGCGGTGGCCTACCTCGCCGACGCGGCGATCTCCAACTACGGCGCCAAGTACCTGGACGACGAACTGTCCGCGAGCGACTGGGTCGCCCCCCTCGGCTACGTCGCCTACCAGATCACGATGGTGATCAGCCGCGGCGTCGCCGACTTCGCCGTCCGCCGCTCGGGCGCCGTCCAGGTGGTGCGGATCGGCGGCCTGGTCGGCATCGTCGGCATGGCCGGGGTCGTCGCGGCCCCGAACGCGGCCTTCGCGATCGCCGCGTTCGCCGTGGCCGGCCTCGGCCTCAGCGTGATCGCCCCGGTCTCCTTCACCGCCGCCGCCCGGGTCGACCCCACGGGCCTGGGCGTGGCCGTGTCCCGCGTGAACATCTTCAACTACGTGGGCTTCGTCCTGGGCGCCGCCGTGGTGGGCGCCATCGCCCCCATGAGCTCCGACCACGGCCTACGCCTGGCCTTCATAGTCCCCACGGCCCTGATCCTGGTCGTCTTCGCAACAGCCAAGGGCTTCGCCCCGAAACCACTACCAGGCGCCGACCCAAACGCCCCCGCCATGGAACGCCCCACAGTCTGACCCCCAACCACCAGAGGACGTTCCAACACCCACCAGACCAAGAGTCGGACGCGCGGAGAACGCCCTAACCCCCACGGTCCGAACCTCAACCACCGGAGCACGGGCAGGCACGCGGAGGGCGCTCTAGCGCCCGGAGCGGGCCTGCCCGCCGAGCCGGGCGACCGCAGCGACACCGCCAAACCCGCACGGTCACAACAAACCCGCACAGTGGCGTGAGGATCGACCGGCTCGTGACGGGGGTTCCAGGGGGTCGCCCCCCTGGGCCAACACAGCTCGCAACGGGGGTTCCAGGGGGTCGCCCCCCTGGGCCAACACAGCTCGTGACGGGGGTTCCAGGGGGTCGCCCCCCTGGGAGATCACGCGTCTTCCAGTGACCTGATGGCCTTCTCGCCTTCGGCTTGGGCCTGTTCCGGGGTCATGTCCGTCAGGGCTCGGCTGAGGGCGACCTCGGCGGCGTCGGCGGCGGCCCGGAGGGTCACGGCGTGCTCCTGTGCCCGTTCGAGGTCGCCCAAGCCGATGCAGTCGAAGGCCACCTGCGCGTCGTGGCCGGCCATCTTCAGCTGCCGTGCGGCCTCATCCAGACTCATCCATACCTCCTACACCGGGGATGCGAGTTCTACCCATCGGCACCGTGGGTAACCGCTTGACCCAGCAGTTCCGCGGCCTTGACCAGGCGGGTCTCGCTCAGGCCCGCGTAGCCGAGGACGAGCGCGGGGGGCGCGTCCGCGGCGCGTCCGGCCGACCAGAGGGAACGGGCGCCGGTGACGGCGACGCCCATCCGGGCGGCGCCGGCCACGACCGCGTCCTCGTCGCATCCGGGCGGTAGTTCCACGTAGAGGTGGATGCCCGCTGAGACGCCGTGAACCCTCGCGGCGGGCAGGTGGGCGGCGAGGGCTGCGGTGAGGGCGTCCCGCCGGGCCCGGTAGCGGCGCCGCATGGTGCGCAGGTGCCGGTCGTACCCGCCGGTGCGGAGGAACTCGGTGAGCGCGTGCTGCTCGACGACGGGGGCGCCGAGGTCGGTGCGGGAGCGGTGGTCGCGCAGCCGCGCGGCGAGGGCCGGCGGGGCGACGGCCCAGCCGAGCCGCAGCGCGGGCGCGAGGGACTTGCTCACCGAGCCGAGCAGGACGACGCGGTCGGGGTCGACGCCCTGGAGGCAGCCGACGGGGTCGCGGTCGTAGCGGAACTCGGCGTCGTAGTCGTCCTCCAGGATCAGGCCGTCGACGTCCCGCGCCCAGGCGATCAGGGCGGCGCGGCGGGCGGCGGACAGCACCACGCCGGTCGGGTACTGGTGCGCGGGCGTGACGAGGACGGCGCGGGCGCCGCTGCGGGCGAGCGCCGCGACGTCCAGGCCCTCGTCGTCGACGGGGACGCGGGCGAGCCGCAGCCCGGCGGACTCCATCATCGGCAGCTGCCGGGCGCTCGTCGGGTCCTCGACGGCGAGCGCCGGGTTGCCGCCCTGCGCGCGCAGCAGCGCGAGGAGGGCGGACAGCCCGTGCGCCACCCCGTTCATGATCACGACCCGGCCGGGGTCGGCGTGCGCGGCGCGGACCCGGCCGAGGTAGCCGGCGAGCTCCGCGCGCAGGGCCGGGACGCCGCCGGGGTCGGGGTAGCCGAGCGCGTCGTGCGGCAGGGTGCGCAGCGCGGCGCGGGCGGCGGCGATCCAGCGTTCGCGGGGGAAGGCGGCGAGGTCGGGGCGGCCGGGGGTGAGGTCGTGGGACGCCGGGGGCGCGGGGTCGCCGTCCAGCCGGTCCGGCGCGCCGGGACGCGGGGCCGGCTCGCCGGGCGGCGCGGTGTCCCCGTCGGGGCGGGCGAGCGGCGCGATCCGGGTGCCGTCGCCGCGCCGCGCGATGAGGAAGCCCTCGGCGGTCAGCTGCTCGTAGGCGGTGACGACGACGCCGCGGGAGACGTCCAGGTCGCGCGCCAGGTCGCGGCTCGACGGCAGCCGGGTCCCGGCGGTCAGCCGGCCGGAGCGAACGGCCGCGCGGAAGCCCGCGGCGATCTGCGCCGCCAGCCTGCCGGCGGACCGGTCCAAGGGAAGGTGAAGGTCGGTCACACCACACTCAGCGCCGGGAGGTGGCGGGAGCGTCACGAAGGTCGCATTGGTCCACGATTCAGCGTAGCCAATGGCCCTGGGAGATGAGCCAATGCGCTTCTAGCGTTTCCTCCATGAACGGCTCTCAGCGACGCGGCACGGCCGGTGCCGGCACCGCGATGTTCCTGGTCGGCACGCTCACGGCGGTGTCGGCGACGATCGCGTCCTATCCCCTGTTCGGCGGCCAGGCGGTCCGGTACGCGGTCGCCGCGGCCGTCCTGCTGGCCGTCGCCCGGTTCGCCGGCGGACCCGCGGCGCGCCCGTCGCCGCGCGACTGGCTGCTGCTGGCCGCGCTGGCGGCGACGGGGCTGGTGGCGTTCAACGTCTGCATCGTCGAGGCGACCCGGGACACGAGCCCGGCCACGATCGGCACGGTGATCGCGGCGTCCCCGGTCGTCCTGGCGCTGGCGGGGCCGCTGCTGGAGCGGCGCCGCCCGGCCCCGCCGGTCGTGGCGGCGGCCTGCGTGGTCGCGGCCGGGGCGGCGCTGGCCAACGGCCTCGGCGGCGGGAGCGTCCGCGGGCTGCTGTTCTCGCTCGGCGCGCTCGCCGGGGAGGTGTGCTTCTCGCTGCTGGCCGTCCCGCTGCTGCCCCGGCTCGGCCCGCTGCGGGTCTCCGCGTACTCGGCCGCGCTCGCCGCCCCGATGCTGCTGGCCGTCGGCGTCGCCGCGGACGGGGCGGCGGTGCTGCGCGTCCCGACCGGTGCCGAGCTGGCGGGCTTCGCCTACCTGTCCGCGGTCGTCACCGTGATCGCGTTCCTGCTCTGGTACGACGCGATCGGGCGGCTCGGCGCCGACCGCGCGGGGCTGTTCGCGGGGCTGATCCCGGTCAGCGCGGTCGTCACGACGGTCGCGCTCGGCCTCGACCGGCCGGGACCGGCGGATCTCGCGGGCGCCGCGCTGGTCGCGGCGGGCGTCGCGGTCGGGCTGCGGGCCCGGGTCGCCCCCCGTGAACCGGCCGTTCCCGAGCCCGTAACCTGTGAGGCGGCCCCCATCGGAATCGCGCGAGGATCTGCCTGAGATGCCTGAGTTCTCCTACACCGACCTGCTGCCGCTCGGCCCGGACGAGACCGACTACCGGCTGCTGACCTCCGACGGCGTGTCCGCCTTCGAGGCGAACGGGCGGACGTTCCTGCAGGTCGAGCCGGAGGCGCTGCGGCTGCTCACCGAGACCGCGATGCGCGACATCGCGCACCTGCTCCGCCCGGCGCACCTCGCGCAGCTCCGCCGCATCCTGGACGACCCCGAGGCGTCCCCCAACGACCGGTTCGTCGCGCTGGACCTGCTGAAGAACGCGGGCATCGCCTCCGGCGGCGTCCTGCCCATGTGCCAGGACACCGGCACCGCGATCGTGATGGGCAAGCGCGGCCAGCACGTCCTGACCGACGGCAACGACGAGGAGCACATCTCGCGCGGCGTGTACGACGCGTACACGAAGCTGAACCTGCGCTACTCACAGATGGCGCCGGTGTCGATGTGGGACGAGAAGAACACCGGCAGCAACCTGCCCGCGCAGATCGAGCTGTACGCGGCGCCGGGCGACGCCTACAAGTTCCTGTTCATGGCCAAGGGCGGCGGCAGCGCGAACAAGTCGTTCCTGTACCAGGAGACCAAGGCCGTCCTGAACCCGAAGCGGATGATGTCCTTCCTGGAGGAGAAGATCCGCTCGCTGGGCACGGCCGCGTGCCCGCCGTACCACCTGGCCATCGTGGTCGGCGGGACGTCCGCCGAGTACGCGCTGAAGACGGCCAAGTACGCCTCGGCCCACTACCTGGACACGATGCCGACGGAGGGCTCCCCGCTCGGCCACGGCTTCCGCGACCTGGAACTGGAGCTCCAGGTGTTCGAGCTGACGCAGAAGCTCGGGATCGGCGCGCAGTTCGGCGGCAAGTACTTCTGCCACGACGTGCGGGTGATCCGGCTGCCGCGGCACGGCGCGTCCTGCCCGGTGGCGATCGCGGTGTCGTGCAGCGCCGACCGGCAGGCCCTCGCCAAGATCACCGCGGAGGGCGTGTTCCTGGAGCGGCTGGAGACCGACCCGGCCCAGTACCTGCCCGACACGACCGACGAGCACCTGAACGACGAGGTCGTCCGGATCGATCTGAACCGCCCGATGGACGAGATCCGCGCCGAGCTGACCCGCTACCCGGTGAAGACGCGGCTGTCGCTGACCGGCCCGCTCGTCGTGGCCCGCGACATCGCGCACGCCAAGATCAAGGAGCGGCTGGACGCCGGCGAGCCGATGCCGCAGTACCTGCGCGACCACGCCGTCTACTACGCGGGGCCCGCCAAGACGCCGGAGGGCTACGCGTCCGGGTCGTTCGGCCCGACCACCGCCGGCCGGATGGACTCCTACGTCGAGCAGTTCCAGGCCGCCGGAGGCTCGCTGGTCATGCTCGCCAAGGGCAACCGGTCCAAGCAGGTCACCGACGCCTGCAAGGAGCACGGCGGGTTCTACCTCGGCTCCATCGGCGGACCGGCCGCGCGGCTCGCCCAGGACTGCATCAAGAAGGTCGAGGTTCTGGAATACCCGGAACTCGGGATGGAGGCCGTCTGGAAGATCGAGGTCGAGGACTTCCCGGCGTTCATCGTGGTCGACGACAAGGGCGAGGACTTCTTCGCCGACACCACCGGTCCCGTCCTCACCATCGGCAGGCGCTGACACCCGGCGGGGCGTCCTGCGGGGGCGTCCCGCCGGGCGTCCCGCCGGGCGTCCGAGGGGGCGTCCCGCGGGCCTCCGAGGGGCCCGCAGGGCGCCCATGGCCGTTGTTTCTCGTCGGTAGGTCACAGTATTGGGCCAAATATTTGGTTCCTGCTGAGGTCTCCCCGATGACCGCCTGGCCACTCCGGTATCTTTTCCGCCATGTCACAGTCAGAGCGCCTCGTTCTAGCGACGCGCTACCGGCTGGTCTCGGAAATAGGTCAGGGTGCCAACGGCACCGTCTGGAGAGGGCATGACGAGCTCCTCGATCGCGCGGTGGCGATCAAGGAGCTGCGGCTCCCCGAGGACCTCTCCGAGGACGACCGGGTGGTCTTCTACCGCCGTACCCTCCGGGAGGCGCGCGCGCCCGCGCAGCTGCGCACGCACTCCATCGTCGAGGTGTACGACGTCGTCATCGAGCAGGGCCGCCCCTGGATCGTGATGGAGATGATCGAGGCGCCCAGCCTCGAGCAGCTGATCGAGCGCTCCGGTCCGCTGCCGCCCGAACGCGTCGCGCACATCGGCCGCGCCCTGCTCGACGCGCTCAACGTCGCGCACAAGGCCGGGATAGTCCACCGCGACCTGAAGCCCAGCAACGTGCTGCTGGACGGCGACCGGGTCGTGCTGACCGACTTCGGCCTCGCGTTCTCCTCCGGCTCGGCGAGCCTGACGAAGACGGGCCACTTCATGGGCTCGCCCGCGTACGTGGCGCCCGAGGTCGCCGCCGGGGAGAAGGCCACCCCGCGGTCCGACCTGTGGTCGCTCGGCGCGACGCTGTACGCCGCGCTGGAGGGCCGCCCGCCGTTCGAGCGCGAGAACGTGATGGCGACGCTGTCCGCGCTGGCGAACGAGTCGACCCCGTCACCGCAGAACGCGGGCGCGCTCGCGCCCGTCATCACCGGGCTGCTGGAGAAGAACCCGACCCGCCGGCTCAGCCACGCGCGCGCCGTCGACCGGCTGGAGCGGGCGCTCGCCGGGCCGCGGTCCGGGCGCCGCCCGCCGACGCCCCGCTACCGGCTGATGGCGGTGATCGCGCTCATCGGCGCGACCGTCGCCTCCTGCGGGATCGGCGCGACCGCCCTCATCGTCGGGATGATGAAGGAGAGCCCCGGGCCCTCCCCCACCGCCGCCGCCACGTCCTCCGGCCCGGCGAACCCTCCGCGGGCCGCCGTGCCGCCCGGGGTCGAGTCCAGCACGCTGGTCGTGCGGGCCCGCAACGACGAGTGCAAGATCTTCGTCTCGGTGCCCGGCGACACGATCACGGTGCTCACCGACGAGAGCCTGCACACCGGCGACCTGCGGCAGTACGACCAGCCGCGCCTCAACGCCGTGGTCTACGACGCCTCCGCCTGCGACGTGTGGGTGAACGGCAAGGAGGAGCCGGCCGGCAAGCCGAAGGAGCGCAAGAACTACACCCTGAACAAGGAGTGAGCCGGAACCGGGAGTGAGAATGCCCACCCCGGGGAATGCGGGAGTCCTGCGGCGGGCTGGCATGAGGGACGGCCGAAGATCGCAGCGGGAGGCTTCCATGTCCGAGCAGGGGTTCCGGGTCGAGCACGACTCCATGGGCGAGGTGCGGGTGCCGGCGGCGGCCAAGTGGCGGGCGCAGACGCAGCGCGCGGTGGAGAACTTCCCGGTCTCCGGCCGGCCGCTGGAGGCCGCGCACATCGCCGCGCTCGGCCAGATCAAGGCCGCGGCGGCGACGGTGAACGCCGAGCTCGGCGTCCTCGACGCCGACATCGCCGGCGCGGTCGCCGAGGCCGCCCGGGAGGTCGCGGACGGCCGGTGGAACGACCAGTTCCCGATCGACGTGTTCCAGACCGGGTCCGGGACGTCGTCCAACATGAACGCGAACGAGGTCGTCGCGACGCTGGCGGAGGAGCGGCTCGGGCGCCCCGTCCACCCCAACGACCACGTGAACGCCTCCCAGTCGTCCAACGACGTGTTCCCGTCGTCGATCCACATCGCGGCGACCGGGGCCGTCCTGAACGACCTGGTGCCCGCGCTGCGGCATCTGGAGGCGGCGCTGGCGCGCAAGGCCGCGGAGTTCGCGACCACCGTGAAGTCGGGCCGCACGCACCTGATGGACGCGACGCCGGTGACGCTCGGCCAGGAGTTCGGCGGCTACGCGGCGCAGATCGGGCACGGCGTGGAGCGGCTGGAGTCCGTCCTGCCGCGGCTCGCGGAGCTGCCGCTCGGCGGCACGGCGGTCGGCACCGGCATCAACACCCCCGAGGGCTTCGCCGCCCGCGTCATCGCGGAGATCGCGCGGGTCACCGGGCTGCCGCTGACCGAGGCCCGCGACCACTTCGAGGCGCAGGGCGCGCGGGACGGCCTGGTGGAGGCGAGCGGCGCGCTGCGCACCGTCGCGGTGAGCCTCACCAAGATCGTCAACGATCTGCGCTGGATGGGCTCCGGCCCGCGCGCCGGGCTCGCCGAGATCCGGCTGCCGGACCTGCAGCCCGGCTCGTCGATCATGCCGGGGAAGGTGAACCCGGTGATCCCCGAGGCGGTGGCGCAGGTCGCCGCGCAGGTCATCGGGAACGACGCGGCGGTCGCGTTCGGCGGCGCGTCCGGCAACTTCGAGCTGAACGTGATGCTGCCGATGCTGGCCCGCAACCTGCTGGAGTCGATCACCCTGCTGGCGAACGCGTCCCGGCTGCTCGCGGACCGCTGCGTGGACGGCATCGAGGCCGACGCGGACCGCATGCGCGAGTACGCCGAGTCCTCGCCGTCGATCGTGACGCCGCTGAACCGCTACATCGGCTACGAGGAGGCGGCGAAGGTCGCCAAGCAGGCGCTGGAGGAGCGCCGGACGATCCGCGAGGTCGTGCTCGAACGCGGTTACGTGGACGACGGGAGGCTGACCGTCGAGCAGCTCGACGAGGCGCTCGACGTGCTGCGGATGACCGGTTCGTCCGGCAAGTGAGGCTTGTACGCGTCCCAGCGGCCCGCAGGGGCGCCGGGACGCGCCGGGCCGGGATCAGTACCAGCCGGCCGACTGGAAGTGCGACCAGCCGCCGCAGGGCGTCTTGTAGCGGTCCTTGATGTAGCCGAGGCCCCACTTGATCTGCGTGGTGGCGTTGTTCTGCCAGTCGGGGCCCGCGCTCGCCATCTTGGAGCCGGGCAGCGCCTGCGGGATCCCGTACGCGCCGGACGGGTTGGCCGCGTGGGTGTTCCAGCCGCTCTCCCGGTCCCAGAGCTTGACCAGGCAGCCGAACTCGCCGTCGCCGGTGAAGCCGAAGCTCGGCATGAGCCTCTTGGCGATCTCCTGCGCCTCGCCCTTCGGCACCGGGTCGCCGACCGGGCCGCCGCCGCTGCCGGTGTCCTTCTTCGGCTCCGGCTTCTTGGTCGGGATCGGCGCGCCCTTGGGGCGGAGGGCCGGGCCCTTGCCGTCGTCCTCGCGCGTCACGCGGGAGGCGCGTTCCAGGGCCAGCTCGCGGCGCTGCTGCTCCAGGACCTTCGGGTCGACCTTGGGCGCGGCATCGGCAAGCTGCCGGGACGGCTTGACGGTGGCGGCCGAGTCGCCGCCGTCGCCGGAGCCGCCGGTCAGCGCGAACGCGGCGACCGCGCCGCCGCCGATCACGACGGCCGCGCCCGCGGCGACCGCGGCGATCCGCAGGCCGGTGCGCCGGCCGGAGCCGCCGGCCCCGCCCCGCCGCGCGCCCTGCGGCGCGGGCCGGCCGGACCCGATCTCGTCGTGCGGCTCCCCGGCGGAGACGCCGGTGCGCAGGGGTTCCGGCATGTCCGGCCGCATGGCCTGGAAGCCGAGCGTGTCGCCGGCCGGGGCGCCGGCGCGGGTGCGGTCGGTGCCGGCGACCCGCACATCGTCCTCGTGGGGCACCTGCTGCACGGCGACGGCCGGCTGCGGCGCGGTCACCGGGGGCGCGCCCTCGCGCGCCGGGGCCGGGCCGGGGGCCGGGGCCGGCGCCCCGAAGGCGGCCATCGCGTCGGCGACGGGGGCCGGGAGGTCGAAGTTCTGTCGATCGTCTCGCCTAGGGGACCCGGGACGGTCTCCGTACAAGGCGGTCCTTCCGACGGTCGCACGCGCATGGGCACGCGCACGAGCTGTTTCCACCCTTGGCCCTGCGGACCGCCGGGACGTCGCGCGGCTCCGGGCCCGGACCGGCGCCGCGTCCGGTGCGCGTCGTACTGGGGGGCCGCGCTCCGGCCTGGCACCGCTCGGGGGTGCTTACGGGGAGACACAATGCCGGAGCCTGCGGGCCGCTTCGCAACCGAAACGAGACAAATGCGGCCGGTGGGATCGTTGTCAACTCCCCGGACGAACCACCGAAACCCCTGACGGGCCTGGGCATCTCCCGCAAAGTGGCGGGCGTTGTGACCTTAATCACACTTCAACGGTCCGGGGTTTGGTGATCACGTTCCGTAGGGAATGGATGCACGTGTTCTGAGACAAGAAACCCCGGCGGGCCGCACCAGGCCCACCGGGGTTTCGACGTGCTCCCGTCCGCCCGCTACGCGCCCACGTCACCGAGCATGTCGGTGACCAGCTCGGCGATCGGCGACCGCTCCGACCGGGTCAGCGTCACGTGCGCGAAGAGCGGGTGCCCCTTCAAACGTTCCACCACGGCCGCGACCCCGTCGTGCCGCCCCACCCGCAGGTTGTCGCGCTGCGCGACGTCGTGGGTCAGCACGACCCGCGACCCGGCGCCGATCCGCGACAGGACGGTCAGCAGCACGCCGCGCTCCAGCGACTGCGCCTCGTCCACGATGACGAACGCGTCGTGCAGCGAGCGGCCCCGGATGTGGGTGAGCGGCAGGACCTCCAGCATGTCGCGGTCGACGACCTCCTCGATGACCTCGGGAGTCGTCACCGCCGACAGCGTGTCGTAGACGGCCTGCGCCCACGGCGACATCTTCTCGTTCTCCGAGCCGGGCAGGTAGCCGAGGTCCTGGCCGCCGACCGCGTACAGCGGGCGGAACACCACGACCTTGCGGTGCCGGCGCCGCTCCATGACGGCCTCCAGGCCCGCGCACAGCGCGAGCGCCGACTTGCCCGTGCCGGCCCGCCCGCCGAGCGAGACGATGCCGACGTCCTCGTCCATGAGCAGGTCGAGCGCGATCCGCTGCTCGGCGGACCGGCCGCGCAGCCCGAACACCTCCCGGTCGCCGCGCACCAGCTTCACCGACTTGTCCGGCAGCGTCCGGCCGAGCGCGGACCCGCGCTCCGACAGCAGCCGCAGGCCGGTGTGGCAGGGCAGGTCCCTGGCCTCCTCCAGGTCCGTGCGCCCCGTCTCGTACAGCTCCTCGACCGGCCCGGCGGGCACCTCCAGCTCACGCATGCCGGTCCAGCCCGACTCGACGACGGCGAGCTCCGCCCGGTACTCCTCGGCGGCGAGCCCGACCGCGGACGCCTTCACCCGCATCGGCAGGTCCTTGGAGACGAGCACGACGTCCCGCCCCTCGTGGGCCAGCCAGCCGGCCACCGACAGGATCCGGGTGTCGTTGTCGCCGAGCCGGAAGCCGTCCGGCAGGACGCTCGGGTCGGAGTGGTTCAGCTCGACGCGGAGCGTGCCGCCCTGGTCGCCGTGCGGCCCCTGCACGGACACGGCCTCGTCCAGCCGGCCGTGCCGCAGCCGCAGGTCGTCCAGCGTGCGCAGCGCCTGCCGGGCGAAGTACCCGAGCTCTGGATGGTGGCGCTTGGCCTCCAGCTCGGAGATGACGACGATGGGGAGTACGACCTCGTGCTCGGCGAACCGGGTCAGCGCCCCGGGGTCGGCGAGCAGGACGCTGGTGTCGAGGACGTACGTGCGCCGTTCCGGAACGGAGGTTCCGGAGGTGTTCCCGGACGTGCCGGGACGGCGCGGGGAGGATGTGGCCACTCGATCTCCCTGACTATGGGGAACCTACCGGTGGCGCGCAGGTCCGCCCGCGAGGGGGCGGTGGTCCGCGGAGGACGGTCAGGTACCGTAGCGCCGGTGCCGCGCGGCGTAGGAGCGCATGGCCCGGAGGAAGTCGACCTTGCGGAAGTCCGGCCAGTGGACCTCGCAGAAGTAGAACTCCGAGTGGGCGCTCTGCCAGAGCATGAAGCCGGAGAGACGCTGCTCCCCCGAGGTGCGGATGACCAGGTCCGGGTCCGGCTGGCCGCGCGTGTAGAGATGCTCCGCGATGTGCTCCACGTCGAGGGACTCGGCGAGTTCCTCGATGCTGGTGCCCCGGCTCGCCTGCTCGATGAGCAGTGAGCGCACCGCATCAGCGATCTCACGCCTACCTCCATACCCAACCGCGACGTTCACAATCAGGCCGGGAGCGCCGGATGTGGCCTCACCCGCATCTTTCAGGACGCGGGCGGTCTTATCGGGCAGCAGGTCGAGGGCGCCGACGGGCTTGACGTTCCAGCCGTCGGCGGCGAGCTTGCGGACGGTGTTCTCGATGATCTCCAGCAGCGGGTCGAGTTCGGCGGCGGGCCGGTTCAGGTTGTCGGTGGACAGCAGCCACAGCGTGACGACCTCGACCCCGGCCTCGGCGCTCCACTGCAGCAGTTCGGAGATCTTCTGGGCGCCGCGCTGGTGCCCGGTGTTGACGTCGGCCAGGCCCATCGACCTGGCCCAACGCCGGTTACCGTCCAGTATGACGCCGACGTGCCGGGGGGTGACGTCGGTGGGCAGGTCGGCCTCGACCCGGCGCTCGTACATCCGGTAGACGACGTCGCGGACCGCCGCGTACGGGCGGCTGCGGCGCAGGGCGGGCACCAGCCGGCCGCCCTCGGCGGGACGGCGGCGCGCCCCCTCGCTGCGCCCTCCGCGCGGCTTCCCGATGCGCGGCATTCCCGTACGCCGAACCCCCATATGGGCTTCCCTTCGAGCGACCCCCTCCCTCCCGGGAGGACGCTCAATTATGGCGCGGCCGCTGCACTCATCCCGCCGTTTCGATGAGGTCAGGGTAGTGCGGGACCGGGCCTGGAAGGGACGGTCGGCCTGCTCCGGCCGCGGGGTCCGGCCGGCCGGGTTCCGTCAGCGCGGGTCAGGCCTTGGGGCCGGCAGCGCGGGCGCGCTCGACGTGCCGCAGGGCGGTGCGCAGCTCGGCGAGCCAGGCGTCGGTGTTCTTGCCGACGAGCCGGACGCACCAGGCGAGCGCGTCGCTGCGGCTGCGCGCGACGCCGGCGTCCACGAGGGTGTCCAGGACGCGCCGCTCGGGCTGCCGCAGCCGGGTCATGACCGGCACCGACAGGTGGGTGAACATCTCCTGCTCGCCGTCGCACTCGATGCCCCAGGAGACCTTGTAGCCGAAGCGCTGCTCGGCCTCGCGGGCGATGCCGATGCGCCGCTCGCGGGTCTCCTCGCGGAAGCGCTGGACGTGCCCGGCGATCACTCCGGCCCGCTCCGCGCCCGACACCGCCTCGGCCGCCGCCGGCACCGGCAGCCGGCCGATGACGCTGGCCTCCTCGCGGTCGAGGACGACCTCGGGCGGGCCGTCGAACCACTCGACCGGAAGCCGCCCGGAGAACCAGCCGCGCAGCTCCTCGGCCGCTTCGCTCGTAGTCATGTAATCAAAATTACAGCTCTTCAGGTGATGCGCGCCAGCCCATCGGCCGGTTTGACATGAGCCATCTTTTGATAGTTACTCTCATTTCATAGGCACTGTCATTTGGAGGCTCCAACCATGACGTCCGGACACACCCGGCGCTGGCTCGGGCTCGGCGCGCTGTCGCTGTGCATGCTGGCGCTCGGGTTCGACATGACGATCCTCAACGTGGCGCTGACCACGCTGTCGGAGGACCTGCACGCGAGCATCGGCGAGCTGCAGTGGATCGTCGACTCCTACCTGGTCGTCTTCGCGGCCGTCCTGCTCCCCGCCGGGCTGCTCGGCGACCGGCTCGGCCGCAAGCGGATGCTGCTGGCCGGCCTCGCCGTCTTCGGCGCCGCCTCGCTCGCCGGGGCGCTGGCGGGCGGCACCGGCGGCGTCATCGCGGCGCGCGCGTTCATGGGGCTCGGCGCGGCGGTCGTCCTGCCGCTGTCCATGTCGATGCTGCCGGCGGTCTTCCCGCCGGAGGAGCGGACCCGGGCCGTCGCGGTCTGGTCGGCGGCCAACGCGCTCGGGCTGCCGCTCGGCCCGCTGCTCGGCGGCTGGCTGCTGGAGCACTACTGGTGGGGCTCGATCTTCCTGATCAACGTCCCGGTGGTGGTGATCGGCGGCCTCGCGGTCGCGTTCCTGCTGCCCGAGACCCGCGACCCGGCGGCGCCGCGCGTCGACCTGGCCGGCACCGCCCTGTCGATGGGCGGCCTCGTCGCGCTGGTGTACGGGGTGATCGAGGCGCCGGCCCGCGGCTGGACCGACCCCCTCGTCGGCGCCGTGTTCGTCCTCGCCGCGCTCCTGCTCACCGGGTTCGTGCTGTGGGAGCGCCGGGCGGCCGAGCCCATGCTGGACATGGCGCTGTTCCGCGACCGGTCGTTCACCTGGGCGATGGTCGCCGCCGTCACCGCGAACCTCATGCTGGGCGGGATCCTGTTCGTCCTGCCGCAGTACCTGGAGGCCGTCCAGGGCGCCGACGTCTTCGACACCGGGCTGAGGCTGATCCCGATGCTGCTCGGCCTGATGGCCGGCGCGCTCGCCACCGACCGGGTCGCGGGCCGCACCGGGCACAAGCCCGTCATCGTCGCGGGCCTGCTGGTGCTGACCGCCGGCTTCGGCTGGGGCGCGCTCACCGCGGCCGGCGACGGCTACGCGGCCACCGTCCCGTGGCTGGTCGTCATCGGCATCGGCTCGGGCCTCACGATGATCCCCGCGATGGACGCGGTGCTCGCCGCGCTCCCCGCCGACCAGGCCGGACGCGGCTCGGGGCTCGTCCAGACCCTGCGCCAGACCGGCGGGACGCTCGGCGTCGCCGGCCTCGGCAGCCTCCTCGCCGCCGTCTACCGCGACCGCGTCTCCACCGGCCACCTGCCCGCCGACGCGGCGGGCGCCGCCCGCGACTCCATCGGCGGCGCCGTCCGGGTCGCCGCCCGGCTGGACGACGGCGCGCTGCTCGCCTCCGCGCGGGGCGCCTACGTCCACGGCATGGACGCGGTGCTCGCCGCCTGCGGGGCCGCCGCGCTCGCCGCCGCCGTCCTGCTGTGGCTGTTCATGCCGCGCCGCGCCGCCGCGGGTGCGGTACCCGCCGCCGATGACCGAGAATCGACGCATGAGCACGTCGTCCCCTGAGCACGCGATCGAACGGCTGGAAGACCGGCTCTCCCGCCTCCCGCTGCGGGAGCGCAAGAAGCTGCGGACCCGGAGGGCGATCCAGGACCACGCCCTCCGGCTGTTCGGCGAGCAGGGGTACGACGAGACGACGGTCGAGCAGATCGCGGCGGCGGCGGAGATCTCGCCGAGCACGTTCTTCCGCTACTTCCCCACCAAGGAAGACGTCGTCGTCACCGACGAGTACGACCCGATCATGGCGCAGATCATCCGCGACCAGCCGCCCGAGGTGTCGGCGATCGAGGCGCTGCGCGCCATGCTGCGCGAGATCCTCCCGCAGCTGTACGCCGACGACCTGGAGGCCCTCCGGACGCGGATGCGGCTCACCGCGACCGTCCCCGCCGTCCGGGGCCGCACGTTCGAGTCGATGCGGAGCACCTTCGACCTGATGAGCGGGGCCATCGGCGAACGGACGGGCCGCGCCGCCGACGACCCCGACGTGGAGGCGTTCAGCTGGGCCGTCCTCGGCGTCATGCAGGCCGCCATGAACCGCCTGATCGAGGACAAGGTCACCTACGAGGACCTCCCGGCCCTCCTGGACCACTACCTGGAGTTCCTGGCCCGCGGCTGCCCGCTGTAGGAGGGCCGGAGTCAGCCGATGGCGGCGGCCACCTTGGCGGCGGTCTTCGGGCTCACCCGGACGGCGCCGCGCATGTTGCGGGTGTAGACCTTCTGGACCTGCACCACGGTGCCCGTCCGGGGGGCGGCGATCATCTTGCCGTTGCCCAGGTACAGGGCGATGTGCGAGATGTAGCCGGGGGCGGTCGGGTCGTTCGCCCAGATGAGCATGTCGCCCGGCTCGGCCTTGCTGTAGGGGATCACCCAGCCGGCGCGGGCCTGGTCGGCGGCGACGCGCGGCAGCCTGATGCCCGCCTTGGCGAACGCGTACTGCATCAGGCCGGAGCAGTCGTAGCCGCCCTCGGCCTCGGACTCGCCGCCCCACACGTACGGCCAGCCGAGCCGCGTGTACGCCGCCCTGATCACCGTCTGCACCTGCCGCGCGGTCATGACCTGGCCGTTGGAGGCGGGCAGGTTCCCGCTCTTCGGGAAGTCGATCTCCGGGTTGACCGCGACGGCCTTGGCCTGCTCGGGCAGCACCTTGCGGAGCTTCTTGATGAACGCCTTCGGCTCGGTCTTCGGGACGCTGATCAGCATCGCGTTGCCGCTCGGCATCCCGAGCGCCTGCGCGGTGGAGTGCGAGATGACCGCGTCGACGTCGCTGATGCCCATCGTCGCGTACGCGCCGACCCGCAGCTGCGACTGCCGGTGCTTGCCGCCGACGGGGACCTGGCTGCCGAGCTCGACGCCGCCGTCGCTGCCCATCGTGAACGAGATCGCGACGTCGCCGCCCGCGAGGTTGCGCCAGAGCGCGTCCGACTTGGCGGTCGGCTTCGGCGTGTAGTTGCGGAACGTGGACGGGTTCACGCCCATCAGCCCGACCCGCTTGCCCGCGACCATGCCCTGCACGGCGTCCACGACCTCGACGCCCCGGACGCCCTTGGCGCCGCGGACCCGCTGGACGACGTCCGCGGGCAGCGTCGTCGGCGCCGCCACGAGGACGTGCGGGGTGAGCCGCCTGCCGAGCGGCGCGACCGCCGTGGGCGACAGGTCCGTGCTGCCGGACGCGGCGACGTACCGGGCGCGCTGCTGCTGCGTCCGCGGCGGGGCGGCGGGCGCGTCGTCGTGCGCGACGAGCACCGCGATGTTGGCGGCGAGGGTGGTCAGCACCGAAACGCCGATGATCGTCGGTAGGACCCGGCGGTTCGGCTTTCCCACTGCTGCACTCCTCGAAGGTCGCCCTGCGTCCCGGCCGGCCTGCCGGCCCCGGGTCACGACTATGACCCAGGCGGGCGGCCACCGTCCAGATACCCGGCCCACCACCCGGCACCCTCGCCCGTCCGGCCCCATCGGGTCAGTTCCGGCCCGGCTACTCCTTGGTAACACCAAGCGGGAACGAGAGCAAGGTCACGCTGCCATAAAAGTAGACCATCAGTCCAATTGTCCACGTAGTTCGCGGGTCAGATCGGACGTGGTCGTCACGGGCAGCCGGCACACGAACCCGCGGCACACGTACGCGGCCGGGACCTCGTCCACCAGGCCGCGCCCCTCCAGCAGCGGGACGCCCTCGGCGTCCGGCGGGCCGACGCTCACCACCGCGCCGGGCGCGACGGCCATGAGGGCCGTCCGGTGCAGCGCCCGCGTGCGCCGGTCGTCCGGGTCGCCGACCACCGCGATCTCGACCGGCCCGGTCGCGTGCGCCTCCGCCACGGCCAGCCCCCACCCGGCGAACCGGGCGTGCTCGCCGGCGAGCGTCCCGGCCGGGGCCAGCGCCGCCTCGGCGGCCTGCCGGTGCCAGTCGGACGCGGTGAGCGCCGCGAACGACAGCAGCGCCCCCGCCGCCGCGAACTGCCCGGACGGGGTCGCGTTGTCGGTCGGGTCCTGCGGCCGCCGGAACAGCCGCTCCGCGTCGTCGGCCGTGTCGTAGAAGCCGCCCTGCCCGTCCGCGAACCGTTCGAGGACGGTGTTCAGCAGCTCGCCGGCCATCCGCAGGTGGTGCGGGTCCCCGGTGACGCCGTGCAGGGCGATCAGGCCCTCGGCCACGTCGGCGTAGTCCTCCAGGACGCCGGAGTTGGCGCCCGCCGCCCCGTCCTTGGACGTCCGCGCCAGGCGCCCGTCGCGCTCGTGCACGTCCACCAGCAGCCGCGCCACCTCCTCGGCCGCCCGGACGAGGTCGGGCCGGTCGAACAGGGCGCCGCACTCGGCCAGCGCGGCGATGGCGAGCCCGTTCCACGCCGCCACGACCTTGTCGTCCCGCGCCGGGGGGATCCGGTGCGCGCGCGCCGACAGCAGGGCCGTCCGCACGCGCTCGTACCGGTCGGCGTCGTCGGGGTCGCTCAGGAGCTGCAGGACCGACGTCCCGTGCTCGAACGTGCCCGTCACCTCGAAGAGGCCCTCGGCGAAGGCGCCGTCGTCCTCGCCGAGCACCTCCCGGAGCTGCGCGGGCGTCCACACGTAGTACTTGCCCTCGACGCCCTCGCTGTCGGCGTCCAGCGCCGAGGCGAGGCCGCCCTCGTTCGTGCGCAGGTCGCGCAGCATCCAGTCGCAGGTCTCCAGCGCGATCCGCCGCGCGAACGGCGTCCCGGTGAGCCGCCACCAGTGCGCGTAGACCCGCGCCAGCAGGGCGTTGTCGTAGAGCATCTTCTCGAAGTGCGGGACGACCCACTGCGCGTCCACGGAGTACCGTGCGAACCCGCCGCCCAGCTGGTCGTACATCCCTCCGCGTGCCATCGCCTCAAGGGTCTGCGACGCCATCGCGAGAGACTCCTCGTCACCCGTCCGCGCATGGTGCCGCAGCAGGAACTCCAGCACCATCGACGGCGGGAACTTGGGCGCGCCCCCGAACCCGCCGCGCACCGCGTCATAGGAGCCGGCGAGCACCTCCACCGCCTGCGCGAGCGCCTGCTCACCCGGCACCTCCGTGCCCGCCAGCCCGGAACCCCGCGAGCTGAGCGCCGCGACGACCTGCTGCCCCTGCCCCACGACATCGTCGCGCTGCTCCGTCCACGCCTTGTGGACGGCCCGCAGCAGCGCCTGGAACTGCGCGCGCGGGAAGTAGGTCCCGCAGTAGAACGGATGCCCGTCCGGCGTCATGAACACCGTCATCGGCCACCCGCCCTGGCCCGTCATGGCCTGGGTCGCCTCCATGTAGACGGCATCGATGTCCGGCCGCTCTTCGCGGTCCACCTTGATGTTCACGAACAACTCGTTCATGACCCGCGCGGTCTCACCGTCCTCAAAGGACTGATGAGCCATCACATGACACCAATGGCAGGCGGCATATCCGACGGAGAGGAGGACGGGGACATCCCGCCGCCGCGCCTCGGCGAACGCCTCGTCGCTCCACTCCCACCAGTCCACCGGGTTCCCGGCGTGCTGGAGCAGGTACGGGCTGGTCGCGTCCTTGAGCCGGTTCATGCTCCCGATCCTGCCCGATCGGATCCCCGCCTCACTCCCCTGCACCGCCACTAGGCGGACAGGTCGGCGAGGGCGGGTTCTATGGCGCGGTGGAAGGTGGGGTAGGCGTAGATCATGTCGCGGAGGGCGGCGGTGGGGGTTTCGGTGTGGACGGCTACGGCCAGGAAGCCCAGGACTTCGCCGGCGGACGGGCCGACGGCCGTGGCGCCGACCAGGGTGCCCCATTCGGTGTTCTCGACCAGCTTGATGAAGCCGTCGTTGCCGGCCTTGTGGATCCAGCCGCGGGCCGACTCGGGGATCTGCGACATGCCGGTGCGGACGGGGAGGTTCTGGTCGCGGGCCTGGGCCTCGGTCAGGCCGACCGAGGCGATCTCCGGGTCGGTGAAGGTGACGCGCGGGACGGCGCGGTAGGCGGCGGGCGACCCCTCCTCGCCGAGGATGTCGCGGACGGCGACGGCCGCCTGGTACATGGAGACGTGCGTGAACGCGCCCATGCCGGTGATGTCGCCGATCGCCCACACGCCGTCGGCGGCGCGCATGTGTCCGTCCACGGAGAGGCTGCGGGCGTTCTCGTCCAGGCCGACCCGGTCGAGGCCGATGCCCTTGAGGTTGGGGCGGCGGCCGGTCGCGACCAGGAGGCGGTCGGCGGTGAGGGACTCGTCGCCGAGGCGCAGGGTGAACCGGTCGTTCTCGTGGGCGACGGCGGTGACGCTCGCGCCGGTCCGGACGGTGATGCCCTCGCGCTCGAAGACCGTCCGGATCAGGGCGCTCGACTCGGGCTCCTCGTTGGCGAGGAGGCGGTCGCCCGCCTCGACGATGGTGACCCGGCTGCCGAAGCGGGCGAAGACCTGCGTCATCTCCGCGCCGACGACCCCGCCGCCGAGGACGAGGATCGAGCCGGGGACCTCGGTGGCCTGGACGGCTTCGCGGTTCGTCCAGAACGGGGTGCCGGCCAGACCCTCGATGGGCGGCGCCGCCGGCGCCGTGCCGGTGTTGAGCAGGATGCCCCGGCGGGCGCGGAAGACCTGGTCGCCGACGGTCACCTCGTCCGGGGCGGTGATGCGGCCCTCGCCGCGCACGAGCCGCGCGCCCTTGCCGGTGAGGCGGTCGGCGGCGACCTTGTCGTCCCAGGAGTCGGTGGCCTCGTCCCGGATGCGGGTCGCGACCGTCCCCCAGTCCGGGGTGACGGTCGCCCGCCCCGCCATCCCGGGGATGCGGCGGGCCTCTTCGAGCATCCCGGCGGCGCGCACCATCATCTTGGTGGGGACGCACGCGTAGTAGGGGCATTCGCCGCCGACCAGCCGGGACTCCACGGCGACGACCGACAGGCCCGCCTCCGCCAGCCTCCCGGCCGCGTCCTCTCCCCCGGGGCCCGTACCGATCACCACGACATCGCACTCGTCAGCCATGCCGTCAATCCTGCCCCTCTTGGAGTCCGGTTAGGCGGCGCGGCGGCATCGGGATCCGGTCGAGATCGTGGACGAGGGTGATGTCTCCGCCGAACACGGCGGACGCCTCGTCCACGTAGCGGTGCTCCTCCTCGGCGGGGTACCGCTCGGAGAAGTGGGTGAGGACCAGGTGGCGGACGCCCGCCTCGGCCGCGACCGCGCCCGCCTGCGCCGCCGTGAGGTGGCCGTACTCGGCGGCCAGGTCGGCGTCCTGGTGGAGGAACGTCGACTCGATGACCAGCATGTCCACGCCGCCTGCCAGTTCGTGGACGCCGTCGCAGAGCCGGGTGTCCATGATGAACGCGACCTTCTGCCCCGGACGGGGCACGCTGCATTCGTCGAGGGTGACCGTGCGGCCGTCCGGCGCGGTGATCCGGCCCTCGTCCTGGAGCCGCCGGATCATCGGCCCCCGGACGCCCCGCGCGGCGAGTCCGGCGGGCAGCATCGTCCGGCCGTCCGGCTCCTCCAGCCGGTACCCGTACGCCTCGACCGGGTGCGACAGCCGCCGCGCGACCAGGGTGAACGGGGCGTCGCCGGTGTCGAGCGGCATCCGCTCGCCGGAGACCGGGCGCTCGCGGATCACGTCGGTGTCGCGGAAGGCGGCGGCGTGCCGCAGCCGCCCCCAGTACTGCGCGCCGCTCGCCGGGAACGCGGCGTCCACCGTGTGCTCGACGCCGTCGCGCGCGATGCGCTGGACGATCCCGGGCACGCCGAGGCAGTGGTCGCCGTGGAAGTGCGTCACGCAGATCCAGGTCACGTCGTGCGCGGAGACGCCGGCCCGCGACATCTGCCGCTGCGTCCCCTCGCCGGGGTCGAACAGGACCCCGTGGCCGTCCCAGCGCAGCAGGTAGCCGTTATGGTTGCGGGCCTTGGTGGGCACCGCGCTGGCGGACCCGAGGACGATCAGATCGCGAACCGACATCCCCCCATGCTGCCGGGTGCGGAGCCGGGCAAGCGCTTGGTTATTCTGTGCGCGATACAGACGACTCAGGGAGGCCCCCTTGGCCGGGAGCAAGCGCGACAAGATCAAGATGACGCCGGACGAGGTGGACGCCTACCTGGCCGACAACTTCAAGGTGCAGATCGCGACCATCGGCAAGGACGGCGAGCCGCACCTGGTCACCATGTTCTACGCCCTGCTCGACGGGAAGATCGCCTTCACCACCTACAAGGCGTCGCAGAAGGTGCTGAACCTGCGCCGCAACCCCACGATGACCTGCCTCGTCGAGGACGGTACGGAGTACAGCAAGCTGCGCGGCGTCGCCCTCTACGGCCGCGGCGTCATCATCGAGGACCCCGCGACCCGCAGCAAGGTCGGCATGGTCGTCGGCTCCCGCATGGCGGGCCTGCCCGTCCCGGAGATGGGCGAGCCGATCGACCCGGTCATCGCCGAGGGCATCGAGCAGGCCCTCGCCAAGCGCGTCCTCATCGTCATGGAGCCCGACCGAATCGTCAGCTGGGACCACGGCAAGATCTGACCCCCGAGCCCCCGGCCACCGGAGCACGGGGCGGGCGGCCGGAGGGCGCTCCAGCGCCCGAAGGTCGCCCGCCCCGTCGAGCCGGGCGACCGCAGCGACACGCGGCGACCCGCGCGGTCACCGTGGCGAGAACCGCGGCGTGAGGATCGACCGGCTCGTCACGGGGGTCCCAGGGGGTCGTCCCCCTGGGTCAGCACGGCCCGGAGCAGGGCGGCCGTTTCGGCGGCGTGGTCGGCTCGCTGGTGGGCGGCGTCGGCGATGTGGACGAACATGGCCGCCTGCTCGTCCGGTGTGCCGTCCTTGCGGAGGATCTCCAGGGCCTGGCCGAAGAAGTTGGTGGCCGCCACGGGGCGGTCCGCGCGCAGGTACGCCTCGCCGAGCGCGGTCAGGGCGCGGGCGCGCTCGTGGCCGTCCGGTTCGGGGAGGGCGGCGAACTCGTCGGGGAGCGGGCCGAGGAGCGCGATGGCGCGGTCGAGGTCGCCCGTCCCGGTCAGGGCGCGGGCGAGGTCGAGGCGGGCCCGCAGGATCTCGCGCCGGTCGCCGCCGGCCTCGGCGCGGTCGAGGTTCTCCCGCATGACGTCGGCGGCCTCGGACCAGCGTTCGCGGTCGAGGAGGGCCGCGCCCTGGAAGTCGTCGTCCGCCGCGGACGCGAGGGTGTGGTCGAGGAGGCGGCGGAGCGCGGCCTCGCTCTCGTCCCGACCGGCGTGCTCACGCGCCTTGTCGCGGACGTCGTCGGCGACACGGAACCGGTCGCCGGACGCGCTGACGAGGCCCCGCGCGGCCAGCGTCTCCAGCAGGTCGCGGGCCTCCGGCTCGGGGACGTCCGCGAGGGCGGCGGCCGCCGCGGGCCCGACGCCGCCGCCGGGCGGCAGGCTCAGCAGCCGGAGCAGGCGGGCCGCCGCCGGGGCGAGCCCCCGGTAGGCGTCCTCGAAGTTCGCGCGCACGACGAGGGTCCTCCCCGGCCGCGGCCCGATCGAACCGGGCCGGACGGGCTCAGGCGTCGTCCGCCGGGCTCTTCGCCGCCGCGGCGCTCCCGGCCTCCTGCGCGCGTTCCCACTCCTGCTGCTTCAGTTCCTCCTCGCTGGGCGCCTGGATCTTCTTCATCTGCTTGGTCATCGAGCGGATCAGGAAGAACGTCGCGGCCAGCAGGGCGAGGAAGACCACGAAGCCGAGGACGCCGGGACTGACCGTGTCATCGTTCAGCGGCAGGGCGTTGAGGGGAGGCATTACAGACACACCTTCTCCCGGATGCCGGCGAACAGGTCGTCCTCCGGCACCTCGGTGTCGACGAGGGACCTGGCCAAATGGTAGTCCTCGGTCGGCCATGCCTCGCGCTGGACGTCCATCGGGACGGCGAACCAGGCGCCGTTGGGGTCGATCTGGGTGGCGTGGGCGAGGAGGGCGCGGTCCCTGGTCTCGAAGTGGTCGGCGCAGGGGATGCGCGTGGTGACCTCCCACTTGGCGCGCCGGTCGCCCTCCTCCTCGAAGCGCTTCATCCAGTCGGTGTAGGGCGACTCCAGGCCGGCGTCCTGCATCGCGGTGTGGAGGGCGAGGATGCGGGCCTTGGTGAACGTCATGTGGTAGTAGAGCTTGAGCGGCTGCCAGGGCTCGCCGGCGTCCGGGTAGCGCTCCGGGTCGCCCGCGGCCTCGAACGCCTCCACCGACACCTCGTGGCACTTCACGTGGTCGGGGTGCGGGTAGCCGCCCTTCTCGTCGTAGGTGAGCATCACGTGCGGGCGGAAGTCGCGGACGGCGCGCACCAGCGGCTCGGTCGCGGTCTCCAGCGGCTCCAGCGCGAAGCAGCCCTCCGGGAGCGGCGGCAGCGGGTCGCCCTCCGGGAACCCGGAGTCGACGAAGCCGAGCCAGCGCTGCTGGACGCCGAGGATCTCGCGGGCCCGCGCCATCTCCGCCTCGCGGACCTTGCCGATGTCGGCCTTGATCTCCGGACGGTCCATCGCGGGGTTCAGGATGTCGCCGCGCTCGCCGCCGGTGCAGGTGACCACGAGCACCTCGACGCCGTCCGCGACGTACTTCGCCATCGTGGCCGCGCCCTTGCTGGACTCGTCGTCGGGGTGGGCGTGCACCGCCATGAGCCGCAGCGGCCCGGCGCCGCCGCCGCACGGCCGGTCGAGCGTCGTACCGTCGATGACCTCGGACACGGATCTTCCTCTCGGAACTCTTCATGGGCGCCCCCCGGTTCGAGGCATGCGCCGGCACAGACGAGAATTGTCCCTGACAACGTCCGCCCACCGCACGGAGATTCCCCGCCATGACGACCAGCGTGTCGAAACCCGCGGCGCCCGCCGAACCCCGGCGCGGCCGGCTCGGGATGGTGATCGCCGGACTGCTCGCGGCGTCGACGGCGCTCGGTATCGGGGTTCTCGCCGCCCATGCTGGGCAGACTCCCGGCATAGTGCCACAGACCGTCTCGTACGACATCACCGATACCTCGGTGACGATCACGTACACGGTGGCCAAGGGAACGGGCGACGAGGTCCGCTGCACGGTCGACGCCTACGACGCCGACTTCGCGATCCTCGCGAAGAAGGAGGTCTCCGTACCGGCCGGGAAGTCCGGAGTGAAGGGCACGGAGACGCTGACGACGCCGGCGCGCGCCACCGGGGCCCGGATCCACGACTGCCGGAAGGCGTGACCGGACGGACCGGACCGAAGATGCGCCCGGGGCACGGCGACCCGCGATTGGCGGATTGCGGACGCCGAGTTCAGGGAACCTTTACCCGCACACACCGGATAGGCTAGAGGTTTCACCCGGCCGCACTTCATGTCGATGTGACACCCACCCGCGTGGGCGGGTGAGGATCGCAACATGTGGATGAGGAGTACCCGTGACCGAGACCCGCGCTGACAACGTCACCTGGCTCACCCAGGAGGCGTACGACCGGCTCAAGGCTGAGCTGGACCATTTGTCGGGCCCGGGCCGCATCGAGATCGCTCAGAAGATCGAAGCGGCGCGGGAGGAGGGCGACCTGCGCGAGAACGGCGGCTACCACGCGGCCAAGGAGGAACAGGGCAAGATCGAGGGCCGCATCCTGCAACTCCAGGGCATCCTGGAGAACGCGCGCGTCGGGGAGGCCCCGCGCACCGAGGGGGTCGTCGGCCCGGGCATGACCGTCACGATCTCCTTCGAGGGCGACGACGAGGAGGTCACCTTCCTGCTCGCCTCCCGCGAGGAGGTCGGCGCCCCCATCGACGTGTACTCGCCGAAGTCGCCCCTCGGCTCGGCCATCGACGGCAAGAAGGTCGGCGAGAAGGCCACCTACACGCTGCCCAACGGCCGCCCCATGACGGTCGAGATCATCGACGCGACCCCCTACGGAGCCGCCTGACCGCCCACCCGGCGGCCCCGGCCGCCCGGCCGGAGCGGCACTCTTTCGCGGCCGAGCGCAGAGCGTCTCCGGGCGCACCCGGCGACACGTGGCGACACGTGGCGCGGAGGACTCCGCCCAGGCGGCGTGCGCGCCCGGTCCCCGGTCGGCAGCCCGGCGATGGAGACGCGCACGCGAGGTGATGGCTTCACGCGGTGCCCTGCCGGTCGGAACGCCCCCGGGCGTTCCGACCGGCAGGGCACCGCTCATTTCTCGCGGTTCTGTTCTCGCGTCCCGGTGGCCGCCCGCACCAGCGGAAGGGTGCGGTAGGGGATCTGGTTGGCCAGGGAGATCACCGAGGAGGCGCGCTCCACGCCCGCCACGTCCACCAGCACGTCGATGACGCGCTGCAGGTCGGTGTTGCTGCGGGCGACGACGCGGCACAGCATGTCGCCGGGGCCGGTGATGGTGTGCGCCTCGATCACCTCGGGCACCTGGGCGAGCCGCGCGGCGACCGGGTCGTGCCCGCCCGCCTGGCGCAGCTGCAGGGTGACGAACGCGGTGACGCCGTAGCCGAGCGCGGCCGGGTCGATCTCCGGGCCGAAGCCGGCGACGACGCCGTCCCGGGCGAGCCGGTCCAGCCGCGCCTGGACGGTCCCGCGCGCGACGCCGAGCCGGCGGGACGCCTCCAGGACGCCGACGCGCGGCTCGGCGGCGAACATCTCGATCAGCCGGGCGTCCAGGTCGTCGATCGCCACGGCACCTCCCGTGATCGTGGTCACGATGTACAGAAATACCGGTGTGTTCCGGAGTTCACTGTACAGATTGTGCAGTGATTCAAGCCACTCTTGCGCACCTTGTAGCCGTCCGCCGAGATTAGGTGGCATGGATGAGTTTCCGGTCAAGGGTATGGACGCCGTCGTCTTCGCCGTCGGCAACGCCAAGCAGGCCGCCCACTACTACTCGACCGCGTTCGGGATGCGCCGGGTCGCCTACCGCGGCCCGGAGAACGGCAGCCCCGACGAGGCGGTGCACGTGCTGGAGTCCGGCGGCGCCCGGTTCGTGTTCCGCGGCCCGGTGAAGGCGGGCACGGAGATCGGCCGGCACATCGCCGCGCACGGCGACGGGGTCGTCGACCTCTCGATCGCGGTCCCGGACGTGGAGCACGCGTACCGGCACGCGCTCGCGAAGGGCGCGAAGGGCCTGGAGGAGCCGCACGTCCTGGAGGACGAGCACGGCAAGGTGACCATCGCGGCGATCGCCACCTACGGCGAGACCCGGCACTCGCTGGTCGACCGCTCGAACTACACCGGCCCGTACCTGCCGGGCTTCGCGCCCGCCGACCCCATCGTGGAGGGGCCGGACAAGCGGTACTTCCAGGCGATCGACCACTGCGTCGGCAACGTCGAGCGCATGGACGAGTGGGCCGACTACTACCACCGCGTCATGGGCTTCACCGACATGGCGGAGTTCATCGGCGACGACATCGCGACCGAGTACTCGGCGCTGATGTCCAAGGTCGTCGCGGACGGCACCCGCAAGGTGAAGTTCCCGCTGAACGAGCCGGCGGAGAGCCGGCGCAAGTCGCAGATCGACGAGTACCTGGAGTTCTACGGCGGGCCGGGCGTGCAGCACATCGCGCTCGCCACGAACGACATCCTGGCGTCGGTCGACCGGATGCGCGCGGCCGGCGTGGAGTTCCTCGCCACCCCCGACTCCTACTACGAGGACGCCGAGCTGCGGGCCCGCATCGGCGAGGTGCGGGTGCCGATCGGGGAGCTGCAGAAGCGCCACATCCTGGTGGACCGGGACGAGGACGGCTACCTGCTGCAGATCTTCACCAAGCCCGTCCAGGACCGTCCGACCGTGTTCTTCGAGCTGATCGAGCGGCACGGCTCGCTGGGCTTCGGCAAGGGCAACTTCAAGGCCCTGTTCGAGGCGATCGAGCGCGAGCAGGAGCGCCGCGGCAACCTCTGAGGCCCCGCCGCCGGCGCGCCCCGCCGCCGGGACTCCCCGCGACTCGGGGCCCGGTTCCGGACACCGTCCCGTCCGGAGCCGGGCCGGCGCGGTGTGCCGCGTTCGGCCGGCAGCGGGCACACTGTGGGGGCATGAGCGAACCCCCTAAGGACCCACGGCCCGCGGAAGGCGACTGGGCGGCCCCCGGCGCCGGAGGCGAGTCGCCGCCGGCCGAGGCGCCCGGCTCGTCCGAGCGTCCGCCCCCGTACCAGGGGACGTACGGCGCCCAGCCCGGCCAGGCCCCTCCTCCTCCCCCGACGGCCGGTCACGGGCAGCCCGCACCGCCCCCGGCCGGCTACGGACAACCCGCATACGGACAACCCGGTTACGGCCAGCCCGGTTACGGCCAGCCCGGATACGGCCAGCCGCTGCCCCAGGCGCCGCCCCTCCCCGGCTACGGCGCCCCCGGCGGCCCGCAGAACGAGCTCGCCGGGCGCATGGCCCGCCTCGGCGCCGGCATCATCGACAGCATCGTCCTCAGCGTCGCGGCCATCCCGGCGGCCCTGTTCTCCATCCGCTGGGACAAGATGCAGGAGTCCGTCGAGTCCGGTGAGCCGATCACCGACCCGATGGACCTGTACAACATCCCGCGGCTGCTGACCGGGTATCTGATCGTCTTCGTGCTGGGCTACGCCTACTTCACCGTCCTGCACGCCAAGTACGGCCAGACGCTCGGCAAGAAGGCGTTCAGCATCAGGGTGGTGAAGGCGTCCGACCTGTCCGCGGTGACGTGGGGGCAGGTGTTCGCCCGGCAGGGCTTCGTCTACGCGATCGCGCTCGTGACGGTGGCGCTCAACTTCCTGTCGGCGAGCGCCGGGATCATCGGCATCCTCGGGCTGCTCGACAACGCCTGGATCCTCTGGGACGAGCGGCGCCAGGCGGTGCACGACAAGGTCGCGGGGACGGTCGTGATGAAGGCGACGCCGTGGACGCCGAACCCGTACGCCCGTACGCCCGCGCCCGGTCAGGCGAACGGCCCCGGCAATATTTGATCATCAATGGTGACCATTTCGGACGATCCCGGACGCGGGGATGTTTGGACGGCGGTGGCGCGGCCACGCTGACGGCATGACGCAACCGCCGAGAGACCCCGCGTCCGGGGAAGGGCCGGAGGAGAACCGGCCGCAGGGACACGAGGAGCCCGGGCGGCCGGGGCCGCACCAGGGCGAGCCGTACGGCGGCCTGCCCCGCTACGGCGATCAGCAGTCCTACGGGCAGCAGCCGCAGGGCGAGCAGCCGTACGGAGGGCAGCAGCCCTACGGCGGTGAGCAGCAGCCCTACGGGGGCCAACAACCGTACGGTGAGCAGCAGACCCACGGAGGGCAGCAGCCCTATGGAGGCCAGCAGCCGTACGGCGAGCAGTCCTACGGCCAGTCGCCCTACGGCGGCCAGGCCGGGTACGGGAGTGTGCCGGGGTACGGCGGGGGCGGCTACGGCGGCCCCACGGCGGAGCTGGCGAGCCGCTGGGCGCGGCTCGGCGCCGGCATCCTCGACCTCATCATCGTCGGGATCGTCGCGGGCCTGATCTCGATCCCGTTCATCAACTGGGACCGCGTGGTCAACCCGGAGCCGGGCACGAACTTCTACAACGGCGCCCAGGTGGGGACGAACGCCGTCAGCGTCATCGTCGCGTTCCTCTACTTCTGGCTGATGCACGCCAAGTGGGGGCAGACGCTCGGCAAGATGCTGCTGCGGATCCGCGTCGTCCGCGACGACGACGGGCAGGCGATCACCACCGGGCAGGCCCTCGGGCGCTCGGCGTTCTACAGCGTGCTCGGCGGCATCTGCGGCTGCATCGGCCTCATCGACATCCTGTGGATCCTGTTCGATCCCCGCAAGCAGGCCCTGCACTGCAAGGTGGCGCACACGGTCGTCGTCAAGGCGGGACCGAACATGCCCAACCCGTACGACTTCCGCTGACCCCGCCACCGGCGGATCCGAGTTGCCCGGCGGGGTTCGGTACGGGCAGGCTGGGCGGGTGCATATGGCCGGATACTCCCCCAGTCACCGCCCGCAGGGGTCGCGGGCCGTCCGCGGTGCCGCGGGGCTGGCCGCCCTCGCCGTCGCGGGGTCGCTGACCGCAGCCTGCCAGGTCCCCCTCGGCGACGACGACCCGGGCGGGTCCGGCGGGTCGCCGAAGGGGGCCGCGACCGGGCCGGCGGGCCCGACGACGGCGGGCGACAACTACGTGCCCGGCGACGGCAACGGCGGCTACGACGTCCAGCACTACGGGCTGAAGCTCACCATCACCCCGGACGGGCCGACGCAGCTCGACGGCACCGCGACGATCACCGCGACCGCGACCGAGCGCCTCGCCCGCTTCAACCTCGACCTGACCGGCCTGGACGTCTCCTCGATCAAGGTGGACGGGGCGGCCGCGCGGCAGCAGCGCGCCGGCGAGGAGCTGGAGGTCACCCCGGCCAAGCCCCTGCAGAAGGGGACGAAGTTCACCACGGTGATCAAGTACTCGGGCAACCCGGAGCCGGTGTCGGACCCGGTGCTCGGCCGGTACGGCTGGATCCGCACGTCCGACGGCGTGTTCATCGCCTGCCAGCCGAGCGGCGCGCACACCTGGTTCCCGAGCAACGACCATCCGAGCGACAAGGCCACGTTCGACTTCGAGATCACCGTCCCGCAGGGCCTGACGGCCATCGCGAACGGGGAGCCGGAGACGCCGCCGCAGGGGACGGGCGGGGCGCCGACCCCGCCGGGCACACCGCCGACCGGCGGTCCGGGCACGGGCGGCGGCCCCGGCGTCGAGCCCGTCGCGCAGCACGGTCGCACGCTGCCCGGCACGGCGCTCGCCGCTCAGGGCAAGCGGGCGATGACGACGTCGAAGTGGCGCGTGAAGAACCCGATGGCCACCTACCTGGCGACCGTCGACGTCGGCCGGTTCGGGGTGCGGTCGAGCAAGACGGCGAGCGGGATCCCGAACATCACGGCGGTCGACCCGACGCTGCCCGGCGTGGACCTCGACCAGTTCCACAAGCTGAACGCCGACATCACCGAGGAGTGGTCGAAGCTGTTCGGCCCCTACCCGTTCTCCTCCACCGGCGGGCTGATCGACAACGCCGACGTCGGCTTCGCGCTGGAGACCCAGACCCGCCCGGTGTACGGGGCGTTCGGCCTGCAGCCGACGATCGTGGCGCACGAGCTGGCGCACCAGTGGTTCGGCGACAGCGTCAGCCTCACCCGCTGGCAGGACATCTGGCTGAACGAGGGCTTCGCGACCTACGCCGAGTGGCTGTGGGACGAGAAGACCGGCGGGGAGACCGTCCAGCGGCACTTCGACGAGGCGTACGAGGTGGGCGGCCGCGAGCTGTGGGACGTCCCGCCCGGCAACCCGGGGCGCAAGCAGATGTTCGGCCGCTCGGTGTACGACCGGGGCGGCATGACGCTGGTGGCGTTGCGCGGCCGGGTCGGCGAGGACGTCTTCTACAAGATCCTCCGGGAGTGGACGAAGGAGCGGGCGCACTCCAGCGGGACGACGGAGCAGTTCGTCGCGCTGGCGAACAAGGTCTCCGGCAAGAACCTCGACGCGTTCTTCGACGACTGGCTGTACCAGAAGGGCCGGCCCGCGAAGTAGCGGCGGGACCGGCCGAAGCGGCGGGCCGGATGCCGGATCCGGCCACAAAATCGCCTCCTCCGGGCGAAGTCGAGACCAAATCGCGCTTGCACGGGCCCGGATCACGAGAAAGTCTTGATCACGGTTGTGACGGCTTACCGATGATCCGAGGACGAGGTCGATGAGCAGAACCCCCAGAGCCCTGGCCGCCGTGTCGCTGGGCGTCGCCGCGAGCCTCGCGGTGACCGCCGCCCCCGCGGGCGCCGCCACCGCGCGGTTCACCCCCGGCGCGCCCGGCGCGGGCGACCCCTACTTCCCCGACATGGGCAACGGCGGCTACGACGTCGCCCACTACGACATCGGCCTCAAGTACGACCCCGCCACCAAGGGGATCGAGGCCGTTACCAAGATCAAGGCCAAGGCGACGCAGAACCTGTCCCGGTTCGACCTGGACTTCCTCGGCCCGCTGAAGATCTCCTCGCTGACGGTCGACGGGCACAAGGCGTCCTTCACGCGGACCGGCGCGCAGGAGCTCGTCATCACCCCGCGCAAGGGGCTGCGCAAGCACCGGACCTTCACCGTGACGGTCGCGTACTCGGGCGTCCCGACGACGATCAACGACGCGACGCTCGGCACGTCCGGCTGGATTCCCACGGCGGACGGCGCGGTCATGCTCAACCAGCCGTTCGGCGCCGCGACCGTCTACCCGGTGAACGACCACCCGACCGACAAGGCCACGTACACGTTCACGCTGTCGGCGCCGAAGGGCCTGACGACGCTCGCGAACGGCGACCCGCGCGGCAGCCGGACCCGGGACGGCTGGACCACCACCCGCTGGGACATGCGCAGCCCGATGGCCAGCGAGCTCGCCATGCTCGCGATCGGCAAGTACGACGTCCTCAAGGGCCGGACGGGCGCGGGCATCCCGAACCTGACCGCGACCGACCACGCGATGGCGATCAAGCCGGAGGACGCGAAGAAGTTCTTCGACCAGACCGCCGCGGTCACCGACTTCGAGGCGTCCGTCTTCGGCCGCTACCCGTTCGCCTCGACGGGCGGGATCGTGGTCAAGGCCGGTGTCGGGTACGCGCTGGAGACGCAGGGGCGCCCCGTGTACGACCTGGGCCGCAGGCCGGGAAGCATCCCGAGCGGCGGCCTGCTCGCCCACGAGCTGGGCCACCAGTGGTTCGGGGACGCGGTGTCCCCGGCGAAGTGGGCCGACATCTGGCTGAACGAGGGCTTCGCGACGTACTCCGAGTGGCTGTGGGCGGAGCACGCGGACGGCACGCCCGTCCAGCAGAGCTTCGACTCCGTCTACGCGACGCCGGCGAGCGACGGCCTGTGGAAGGGCAAGGTCGCCGACCCGGGCCGCGACCACATCTTCGACGGGCTCGTCTACGACCGCGGGGCGATGGCGATCCACGTCCTGCGCAAGACGATCGGCGACCGGGACTTCTACCGGCTGCTGGAGGCGTGGCCCGCCGCCCACCGGTACGGGAACGCCTCCACGGCGGAGTTCGTCCGCTTCACCGAGCGGCTCTCCCACAAGAACCTGGACGCCTGGGCGAAGGCGTGGCTCTACTCGGAGGGCAAGCCCTCCCTGTGACGTTGATCTGCGGCGTGTTGTTGTTATGAGGGCAGCGAAAACAACAACACGCCGCAGATCAACGAAGGGTCAGCTCAGGGTCAGGGTGTAGCCCTTTTCGCGCAGGCGGCCGATCACGTCTTCGGAGTGGTCGGCCCCTCGCGTCTCCAGGTGCATGAGGACCTCGGCCTCCTCGACGTGCAGGCGGGCGGCGATGCGCTCGTGCATCACGTCCAGGACGTTGACGCCCAGCTCGGCGAGCTCGCCCAGCAGCGTCATCAGGGCGCCGGGACGGTCCTTCAGCCGGCAGCGGACGACGAGGTACCGCCCGGCGCCCGCGAGGCCGTGCCGCAGCACCTTCGACAGCAGCAGCGGGTCGATGTTGCCGCCCGACAGCACCACGACGACGGGCGGCTCGACCGCGTACGCGTGCTCCAGCAGCGCCGCGACCCCGGCGGCGCCGGCGGGCTCGACGACCTGCTTGGCGCGTTCGAGGCAGAGCAGCAGCGCCTGCGAGATGGACTCCTCGGTGACGGTCACGACGGCGTCCACGAGGTCGGTGAACAGGTCGTAGGTGAGGTCGCCGGGGCGGCCGACGGCGATCCCGTCCGCCATGGTCGGCTCCAGTTCGACCGCGACGGGCCGGCCGGCCGCGAGCGAGGGCGGGAACGCCGCCGCGCGCTTGGCCTGGGCGCCGAGGATCTTGACCTCCCGGCCGCCGGCCTCCTTCATCGCCCCCTTGGCCGCCACCGCGATGCCGGACAGCAGGCCGCCGCCGCCCACCGGGGCGGCGATCGTCCGGACGTCCGGGCACTGCTCGGCGATCTCCAGCCCGATCGTGCCCTGCCCCGCGACGACGTCGGGGTGGTCGAACGGGTGGATGAACACCGCGCCGCACTCGTCGGCGTACTTCTGCGCGGCGATGAGGCAGTCGTCCACGGTCGGGCCGGGGAACACGACCTCGGCGCCGTAGCCGCGGGTCGCGGCGATCTTGGGGAGCGGCGCGCCGACCGGCATGAACACGGTGGCCTTGCAGCCGAGCATGGACGCGGCGAGCGCGACGCCCTGCGCATGGTTGCCGGCGCTGGCGGCGACGACGCCGCCGGCCCGCTCGGCCTCGCTCAGCCCGGCGATCCGCACGTACGCGCCGCGGATCTTGAACGAGCCGGTGCGCTGCAGGTTCTCGCACTTCAGCAGGACGGGCCCGCCGAGCTGCTCGGACAGCACCCGGGACGGGATCAGGGGGGTGGGAACGGCGACCTCGCTGAGCAGGTCGTGCGCAGCTCGGACGTCGTCGACGCTGACGGTGGTCATGCCCCGATCCTCGCACCCCGCGCCGCTCAGCCGGCACTCCAGTAGCGGTCCTGCGCGTACACCAGGGCGGCCGCGCCGACGAGCCCGGCGGTCTGCCCGAGGGCGGCCGGGACGATCCGGGCGCGGCGCGCGAAGTCCATCCGGGCGTGCGTCCGGAACGCCTCGTCGAGGGGGTCGAAGAGCAGCGGCCCGGCCTGCGAGAGGCCGCCGCCGATCGCGGCGACCTCCAGGTCGCACAGGTGGGTCGCGGACGCGATCGCGATGCCGATGGCGCGTCCGGCGCGCCGCATCGCCGCCCCGGCGACCGGATCGCCCCGGCGCGCGTCGGCGGCGAGCTCGACGCCGGTGAGGTCGGAGCCGCCCTGCCGCCACCCCTGCCGCCGCGCCCAGTCGACCAGGCCCGGCCCGCGCGCGATCGCCTCCAGGCAGCCGCGCCCGCCGCAGGCGCACGGCGGCCCGTCCGGTTCGACGACGACGTGCCCGATGTGCCCGGCGTTGCCGCTGGCGCCGTTGACGAGGCGGCCGTCGAGGATGAGCCCGCCGCCGACCCCCGTCGACACGACCATGCCGAGGACGTTGTCGTGGCCGCGTCCGGCGCCGAGCCAGTGCTCCCCCGCCGCGACGCAGATCGCGTCGTTGTGGATGCGGACGGGCAGCCCCGGATGGCGGGCGCGGAGCCGCTCGCGCAGCGGGAAGCCGCGCCACGCCGGGATGTTCAGCGGGGACACCTCCGCGGCGGGCCAGGTCATCGGCCCGCCGCAGCCCGCGCCGACGCCCGCGAGCGGCGGGTCGCCGGCGTCGGCGGCGACCTTGTCGAGCAGGGCCTCCAGCGCCCGCCACAGCTCATCGCCGTCCACGCCCGGCTCGTTGGGGGTGGGGGCGCGGTCGTAGGCGGCGATGCGCCCGTCCGGTTCGACGAGGGCGGCGGCCAGTTTCGTCCCGCCGATGTCGATCGCGAGGACGGGGCCGTCGATCGGGTCGCTCAAGAGTCCTCCGCACGGCCGAACGCGAGGATGGACGCGGTGAAGCCGTGCACGTGGTTGCGCCCCGAGACGGGGCCGATCTCGCCGGCGGCGAAGAACCCGCCGACCCCGGCCGGGCCGAACGCGCGGTCGAGGACCTTCGCGTCGTGGTCGGAGTCGGGGAACATCGCCTGGCCGCGCCCGTTGCAGGAGAACAGCAGCGCGCCCTCCACCGGCGCCAGGTCGAACCGTTCGAGCAGCGCGGCGAGGTCCTCCTCGGCGGCGCCCGCGTCCCGGACCTGGAACCGGACGGTGCGGCCCACGTCGACGACGTCGCCGATCGCGATGGCGCCGCTGTCGGTGTCGGCGCCCACCACGCCGCGGACGAGGAAGTCGCCGTGCTCGTGCTCGTCGGCGTACTCGTTCATCGCGACGCCGATGAGCAGCCCGCGGCCGGCGAGCTCCTGCTCGTCCTCCGGCAGGCCGAGGACGATCTGCTCCAGCTTCTCCAGCGCGGGGACGCCCGCCAGCTCGTAGAGGACGTTCTCCTCCGCCTTCGTCACGACCATGTCGGGCCCGATCGGGCGGGCGCCCTGGCTGACCACGGTCGCGGCGGCCACCGGCCCGCCGATCACCACGCCGACCGCGCCGTCCCCGTAGACCTCGCCGCCGACGAACAGCCGCGCCTGGCCGCGTCCCGGCTCGCCGGTCAGCCCCTCCTCGCCGGGGCCGGCGCTCTCGGCGAGGCCGCCGACCAGCGGAAGGCCGGGCAGGGCCTCGTCAGAGCGCTCCACGAAGGCGTCCACGGGGAAGCTGTACGGGTCGGCGAGCAGCACGCCGACGACGTCGTCGTCCTGTCCCTCCGGCATGCCGACCACGACGAGGCGGTCGTCGGCCTTGAGGGTCTCCAGCCGGAACGCGTCGAGCCGCGCGCCGGGCAGCACCGCCGCCCACGCGCTGACCGCGCCGCGCTCCTCCACCCCGCGCCCGGCGCCGATCACGCCGGACGCGCTGCAGCCGAGCAGCATCGCCGGGCCCGCGGCCCGCTCCGCGGCCACGGCCGCCGCCTCGATCTCGTCCGGGTCGTCGCCCGTGACGAACACGCACACCAGGTCGGGCGCCGCGCTGAGCGGGGCGAGCGCCTGCTCGACCGCCGACTCGGCGGCGCTGGACAGGTCGGGCCCGAGGGCCAGGCCATCACCGAATCGCGCCATCGGCGCCGCCTCCCTCACTGCGTTCACCGGCTCCGTTCACACTCTCAGTGTCCCCCGCCGGAGGCGCTCCACCCAAACGTCATCGAGACGGGCCAACCGGACGAATCCAGGGGCGGAGGGTGCGATTCCGCGGGACGGCGACGTAGTGTCGGTCGCGTGCGTCCATCCACACCCCGTGAAACGACACGCTCTGGAACAACGCTGGGCGAGCTGCGCAACAGCGGCCACGTGCAGCTCTCGGTCAAGGCCGAGATCCGCCGCAACCTCCTCGACCGGCTGCGCTCGGGGGAGCCGCGCTTCCCCGGCATCCTCGGGTTCGACGACACCGTCCTCCCCCACCTGGAGCGCGCCCTGCTCGCCGGGCACGACCTGGTGCTGCTGGGCGAGCGCGGCCAGGGCAAGACGCGGCTGATCCGCACCCTGGCCGGGCTGCTGGACGAGTGGACGCCCGTGGTCGCCGGTTGCGAGATCAACGACCACCCGTACGCGCCGGTGTGCGTGCGCTGCCGGCGGCTCGCCGCCGAGCTGGGCGACGCCCTGCCGGTCGAGTGGCTGCATCGCGACGACCGCTACGGCGAGAAGCTCGCCACCCCCGACACCAGCGTCGGCGACCTCATCGGCGACGTCGACCCGATCAAGGTGGCCGAGGGCCGCACGCTCGGCGACCCCGAGACCGTGCACTTCGGGCTCGTCCCGCGCACCAACCGCGGCGTCTTCTCCATCAACGAGCTGCCCGACCTCGCCGAGCGCATCCAGGTCGCGCTGCTGAACGTGCTGGAGGAGCGGGACGTGCAGATCCGCGGCTACGCGCTGCGGCTGCCGCTGGACGTGCTGCTCGTCGCGTCCGCCAACCCCGAGGACTACACCAACCGCGGCCGCATCATCACCCCGCTGAAGGACCGCTTCGGCGCGGAGATCCGCACCCACTACCCGCTCGAACTGGACGCCGAGCTCGCGCTGATCCGGCAGGAGTCCGACTTCGCCGACCTCGCCGGGCTGCCCGCCGAGGTGCCCGACCACCTGATCGAGGTGATCGGGCGGTTCACCCGGCTCGTCCGGGAGTCCACGGCGGTGGACGCGCGGTCCGGCGTGTCGGCGCGGTTCGCGCTGGCCGGCGCGGAGACCGTCGCGGCGGGCGCGGTGCGGCGCGCCGCGCTCACCGGCGAGGAGCACGCCGTCGCGCGGGTCTGCGACCTGCCCGCGGTCGTCCCGTCGCTGATGGGCAAGGTCGAGTTCGAGGTCAGCGAGGAGGGCCGCGAGCAGGAGGTGCTGGAGCACCTGCTGCGCCGCGCGGTCGCCGAGACCTACCGGCGGACGCTGGGCGCCGCCGACCTGACCGGGCTGCTCGACAAGTTCGACTCCGGCGAGCGCGTCGAGTCGGGCGAGCTGGTGCCGGCGAACGAGCTGCTGCGCCGCATCGGCCACGTCCCCGGCCTCGCCAAGATCATGGAACGGCTCGGGCTGAGCGGGGAGTCCCCCGGGCAGGCCGCGGCCGCGCTGGAGTTCGCCCTGGAGGGGCTGTTCCTCACCCGGCGGCTGTCCAAGGACACCGCCGAGGGCCGCTCCGACGGAACGGCCACCTACCGGACCTGACCGTCCGGACCTGAGGTCTCCACGCGTAAGGAGCTTCGATGAGCCGATATCGCTACGGGGCCTACGAGGACGGGCCCGACCCGCTCGCGCCGCCGTACGACGTCCGCGACGCCCTCGACGCGATGGGCGACGCGGTGCTGGACGGCACCCGCCCCGACGACGCGCTGCGCGAGCTGCTGCGCCGCGGCCTGCCCGGCGCGCAGAACCGGCGCGGGCTCGACGACATGCTGCGCCGGGTGCGCGAGCGGCGCCGCGCGCTGCGCGACCGGGGCCGCCTCGACGGCACGCTGGAGCAGGCCCGCGCGCTGCTGGACACCGCGATCGGGCAGGAGCGGGCCGAGCTGTTCCCCGACCCGGGCGACGACGCGCGGCTGCGCGAGGCGGAACTGGACGCGCTGCCGTCCGACACCGCGCAGGCCGTCCGCCGGCTGTCGGACTACGAGTGGCGGTCCGACGCGGCCCGCCGCACGTTCGAGCAGCTGAAGGACCTGCTGCGCCGCGAGGTCCTGGACGCGCAGTTCCAGGGCATGAAGCAGGCCCTGGCGAACCAGGACCCGGCCGCCATGGAGCGGGTCAAGGACATGATGGCCGCGCTCAACGGGATGCTGGAGCGCGACGCCCGCGGCGAGCACACCCAGGACGACTTCGACCGGTTCATGGAGCAGTACGGGGACATGTTCCCCGACGATCCGCAGAACCTCGAAGAGCTCGTCGACGCGCTCGCCCGCCGCGCCGCCGCGATGGACCGGCTGCTCGCCTCGCTCAGCCCCGAGCAGCGCGCCGAGCTGGCCGGGCTGATGGAGCAGGCCATGCAGGACGCGGGCCTCGCCATGGAGATGACGCGGCTCGGCGACGCGCTGCGGGCCCGCCGCCCCGACCTCGGCTGGGGGCAGCCGGAGCAGATGACCGGCGACGACCCGCTCGGCATGGGCGACGCCACCACCGCGCTCGCGGAGCTGGCCGACCTCGGCGACCTGGAGGCCGCGCTCGGGCAGGACTACCCCGGCGCGCGGCTCGACGACATCGACGAGGAGGCCGTCCGGCGCGCGCTCGGCCGGCAGGCCGTCGACGACCTGGACGCGCTGCGCCGCATCGAGAAGGAGCTGGAGCGGCAGGGCTACCTGCGCCGCAACCGCGGCAAGCTGGAGCTGACCCCGAAGGCGGTGCGGCGGCTCGGCGAGACCGCGCTGCGCCGGGTGTTCGCCCAGCTCGCCTCCGGCCGGCAGGGCGACCACGACCAGCGCGACGCCGGGCAGGCGGGCGAGCTGACCGGTGCCAGCCGGGAGTGGCGGTTCGGCGACGAGCAGCCGCTCGACGTCGTCCGGACGGTGAGCAACGCGATCCGCCGCAGCGCCATGGACGGCGGCACCGGCCTCACCGCGCGACCGTCGCTCGCCAAGGTGGCCGAGCCGAGCACCGCCGAGGTCGTGGAGATCAACGGCGGCGTGCCGCGGCAGGGCGGCGGCGTGGAACCCGCTGACGCGGCCCCCGGCGGGGTGGGGTCCGGTGGTGTGCGACTCGGCGTGGACGACTTCGAGGTCCACGAGACCGAGCGGCGCACCGGCGCGGCCGTCTGCCTGCTGGTCGACCTGTCGTACTCGATGGTGCTGCGCGGGACGTGGGCCGTCGCCAAGCAGACCACGCTGGCCCTGCACACGCTCGTGACCGGCAAGTTCCCGCAGGACGCGATCCAGATCATCGGGTTCTCCAACTACGCGCGGGTGCTGCACCCCGAGGAGATGGCCGGGCTCGACTGGGACATGGTGCAGGGCACCAACCTGCACCACGCGCTGATGATCGCGGGACGGCACCTGGACCGGCACCCCGACTTCGAGCCGATCGTGCTCGTCGTCACCGACGGGGAGCCGACCGCGCACCTGCGCCCGGACGGCCGCTCGCTGTTCGACTACCCGCCGTCCACCGAGACCCTCGTCCTCACCCTCGCCGAGGTCGACAAGATGACCCGGCGCGGCGCCACCATGAACTTCTTCATGCTCGCCGACGACCGGCGGCTCGTGTCGTTCGTGGAGGAGGTCGCGCGGCGCAACGGCGGCCGGGTCTTCGCGCCCGACGCCGACCGCCTCGGCGAGTACGTCGTCAGCGACTACCTGCGGGTGCGCCGCGGCCGCCGCTGAGGGGTTAGTGTCGGCGGCATGTCGACATCCGATCGCATCCTGCTGATCCTGCACATCGGCTTCGCGATCTTCACGCTGGGGCCGCTGACCGCCGCGACCATGTCCACCCCGCGCTACATCCGCAAGCGCAACGTGGCCGTGGTCCGCTTCCTCAACTGGACCACGCGCGTCTACGGCCTCGCCGCGCTGGGCATCTTCCTGTTCGGCCTGGGCCTGGCCGACGGGAACTTCGCGCAGGTGTGGCTGACGGTGTCCATGACGCTGTTCATCGTCGCGCTGGTACTGCTGCTGATCGTCGAGCGCGACCAGCGGAAGGCCGCGCATCTGCTGGAGCTCGCGGCGGCCGAGGAGGCGCGCACGGCGGTGGCCGTCCGCCCGGACGCCGACGCCGCGGACGCGGGCGCCACCGAGGCGGGCACCGCGGAGGCCGCGGAAGGCGACGAGAAGGCCGCACAGGCCACCGCCGCCCCGCCCGCCGCCGGCGGCGAGATCGCGCAGGTGGAGCGCGGCCGGGTGGCCGCCATCTCCGGCGTCATCGCGCTGCTCTGGCTGGTGATCCTCGTCCTGATGGTCTGGAACGGCTGAACCGGCCGTGCCCTAGCCGGTCGCAGGGCCCTACTCGGCGGGCTTCAGGTGGCTCTTGAGCCAGCTCACGATCGTCGGGTAGGTGTGCTCGTCGCTCAGCATCTGCGTGGCGTGCATGTCGCCCTCGACCGTCTTCACCGTGCTCTGGACGCCGGACGCGCGCAGCGCGGCCGCCAGCCCGGTGCTCTGCGCGACCGGGACGAAGTCGCCGGTGGCGTGCATGAGCAGCATCGGCGCGTCGCCCGGTGAGACGTGCGTGACGGTGCTGGCGTCGTCCACGCGCGGCCAGCAGTCGGTCTCGATGCCGGCCTCGGGTTCGGTGCCGGCGCCGGCCTCCGTCCCGGTCGGGGCGCCGGGCACGCAGCCCATGAGGTCGACCACGGCACGGCGCAGCTTGCGCTGGGTGTTCGAGGCTCCGGGCTTCGCGCCGTCCTGGTAGGCGAGGTAGGGGTTGTTGGGCGGCGACAGCGCGACCACGGTGCGGACCTGCCGGGTGCCCGTGCCGAGCGTGCCGAGCTGGGTGGCGAGCTGGCCGCCCGCCGACGAGCCGACCACCGCCACCCGGGCCGGGTCGGCGTTCCACAGCTTCGCGTGCCGCTTGACGAAGGCGAGCGCGGACATCGAGTCGTCCCGCTGCGCCGGCCAGTGCGCCTTGGGCGCGAGCCGGTAGTTCGCCGACAGGACGACGAACCCCTCCTCGGTGAGCCGCCGCGCGAAGTACTTCCAGCCGCCGCCCTTGTCGCCCTGCAGCCAGTAGCCGCCGTGCAGGATCAGCACGACCGGGCGGGGCACGGCCCGGGGACCGGTGTCGCGCCAGTACGCGTCGATCTTCTGCGCGGCGGCCTTCCCGTAGGCGTAGGTGCGGAACTTCGGCAGCTCCGGGGTGACCATGACGGCCTGCGCGGTGACGGTGCCGTCGGGCTCCCCGTCCGGGGCGCCCTGGCCGTCCTCGGGCAGCGTCGTGGAGGACGCCGACGGCGACTCCGTCTCCGGGGCACCGCTCTCCGGACCGCCCGACGGCCCCGGCTCCCCGGTCGCGGGCTGCGACGGGGCGGCCGACGACGGAGTCGGCGCCGGGGCGTTGGCGTGGGCGCCCATGGGGACCGCCACGGCGGAGACACATGTCGCGGCGAACGCCGCCCCGCACACCAGAACCTTGCGCACCCTGAGGCCCTCCTTCACGAACCTGGCGCGCCGAGTATAGATGTTTTGATCAAGTAGGGGCGGGAATGGTCAGCTGGTTCTCAGCCGAGCGCCTGCTCCAGATCGCGCCGCAGGTCGTGCGCGTCCTCGATCCCGACCGACAGTCGCACCAGGTCGGAGGGCACTTCCAGCGGCGACCCGGCCGCCGATGCGTGCGTCATCCGGCCCGGGTGCTCGATCAGCGACTCGACGCCGCCGAGCGACTCGCCGAGCGTGAACAGCTTCGTCCGCTCGCAGACCCGGACGGCGGCCTCCTCCGACTCCATCCGGAACGAGACCATGCCGCCGAACGCCTTCATCTGCTTGGCGGCGACATCGTGGCCGGGGTGGCCGGGCAGCCCCGGGTAGAGGACCTCCCGGACGGCCGGGTGCCGCTGCAGCATCTCCACGATCCGCTCCGCGTTCGCGCAGTGCCGGTCCATCCGCACGCCGAGCGTCTTGATGCCGCGCAGCGTGAGCCAGGCGTCGAACGGCCCGGCGACGGCGCCCATCGCGTTCTGGTGGAACGCCAGCCGCTCGCCGAGGTCGGGATCGGCGACGATGAGCGCGCCGCCGACGACGTCGGAGTGCCCGCCGATGTACTTGGTGGTCGAGTGGACGACCGCGTCCGCGCCGAGCTCCAGCGGGCGCTGCAGGTACGGCGAGGCGAAGGTGTTGTCGACGGCCAGCAGCGCGCCCGCGTCGTGCGCGACCGCCGCGAGCGCGGCGATGTCGGCGATGCCGAGCAGCGGGTTGGTCGGCGTCTCCACCCAGATGATCTTCGTTTCGGGGCGGACGGCGGCCCGCACCGCGGCGATGTCGCCGAGCGGCACCGGGTCGAAGGTGACGCCCCACGGCGCGGCGACCTTCGCGAACAGCCGGTAGGTGCCCCCGTAGGCGTCGTTCGGGATGATGACGTGGTCGCCCGGCCGGCAGACGGCGCGCAGCAGCGCGTCCTCGGCGGCCAGCCCCGACGCGAACGCCAGCCCGCGCGCTCCGCTCTCTATCTCGGCCAGGCATACTTCCAGCGCGGTACGGGTCGGGTTGGCCGACCGGGAGTACTCGTAGCCGCCGCGGAGGCCGCCGATCCCGTCCTGCTTGTAGGTGGAGACCTGGTAGATCGGCGTGACGACCGCGCCGGTGGCGGGGTCGGGCTCCTGTCCCGCGTGGATGGCCAGGGTCTCGAACCCGTGCTGAACCTCGTTGTCCATGGGTACGAGGCTATCCAGCGCCCGCCCCTCCTAGAGGAGGAGGTGCTCCCCCGGAGGTATCAGCCTTCATTTCGGCGCTCAGGGTGACCCCAAGGGCCCGCGTGATCTCTACCGTTTTAGAGGTATCCCAACGACCCTGATTAAGGAAGCCCCATGTTCGCTCGGCTCGCGCGCTTCGTCGTGAGACACCCGTGGTGGACGATCGTGGCGTGGCTCGTGGCCGCAGTCGTGATCATCGCCTTCTCCCCCAAGCTCACCACCGAGTCCGACCAGGGCGACTTCCTGCCCTCGAAGTACGAGTCGGTCCAGGCGATGCAGATCGCCGAGAAGGCGTTCCCGCAGCAGGAGGACACCTCCTCGCTGATCGTCGTGAAGCGGTCGGACGGGCAGCCGCTGACGGCCCAGGACACCGCGAAGGTGACCGAGGCCGCCAAGTCGCTGAACGCCGACAAGCCGCCGACGGTGCTGAACTTCCTGACCGGCCCGCAGACCGTGGCGCCGAACAAGGCCGTCCAGGTGATCATGGTGCCGATGCAGGGCACCTCGATGGCCGACAGCGAGAAGCAGGGCGACGCGGTCAAGGAGATCCGCAAGGACCTGCCGGCGCTGCTGAAGGGCAGCGGCATGGAGGCCAAGGTCGGCGGTGACGTCGCGAGCTTCGTCGACAACGAGGACTCCTTCAACCAGTCCTTCGAGATCGTCGGCATCGCGACCTTCGTGCTGATCATCGGCCTGATCCTGCTGATCTTCCGGGCCCCGCTGGCGGCGGTGCTGCCGATCATCGTGATCACGGTGACGATGCAGGTCTCGATGGGCCTGATCGGCGTCGCCTCGAAGATCTTCGACTTCTCCGGCGACGACAGCCTCAGCACCATCATCCTGATCGTGCTCTTCGGCATCGGCGCGGACTACTACCTGTTCCTGATGTTCCGGTTCCGGGAGCGGCTGCGGGCCGGCGACGACAAGAAGACCGCGATGATCACCGCGGTGGAGCGGGTCGGCGAGGTCATCTCCTCGGCCGCCGCCGCCATCGCCGTCACGTTCCTGGTGCTGCTGCTCGCGACGTTCGGCGTGTTCAGCGCCTGGGGCCCGTCCCTCGCCATCGCCGTCATCGTGATGGGCATCACCTCGCTGACGCTGATGCCCGCGCTCGTGTCGCTGCTCGGCACCGCCGTGTTCTGGCCGTCCAAGGCGTGGAAGAAGCAGCCGAAGGGCTCGATCTCGCAGGCCATCGGCCGGGGCGTCGGCAAGCGCCCGGCGGTCGCCGCCGCCGCGTCCGGCCTCGTGCTGGTCGTCCTCGCGCTCGGCGCGCTCGGGTTCAAGGCCGACTACGACTTCGCCGCCGGCTTCCCGCAGGACACCGAGTCCGCGCAGGCGACCAAGGACATGGAGAAGGGCTTCCCGCCCGGCCTGACCACCCCGGTCCAGGTGTTCATCAAGTCCGACGGCGGGCAGCCGGTCAGCGAGCAGCAGCTCGCGTCCTTCAGCCAGGCGGCCAAGACCGCGCCCGGCGTCGGCGCGGTGCAGCAGCCCGTCCCCGGCCAGGACAAGTCCGTCGTCCGCGTCGACCTGATCCTCAAGGAGAACCCCGCGTCCAACGAGGCGATCAGCCTGGTCAAGGACGACCTGACGCCGGCCGTGCACAAGGCGGCGCCGGAGGGCACCCGCGCCTACGTCGGCGGCTCGACGGCGATCTTCGCCGACATCAACGCCGTCAACAACCGCGACCTGTCGGTGATCCTGCCGGTGGCGGCGGTGCTGATCGCGCTGATCCTGGCGCTGCTGCTGCGCTCGGTCGTCGCCCCGCTCTACCTGGTGGTGGCCGTCCTGCTGGGCTTCGCCGCGACGCTCGGCTCCGCGGTGTACGTCTTCCAAGGCGGGATGGGCGAGGCCGGCGTCACCTTCCAGCTGCCGATCATCCTCTACCTGTTCGTGCTGGCCATCGGGACCGACTACAACATCCTGATGACCGCGCGGCTGCGCGAGGAGGCCAAGGAGGGGCACAGCCCGCGGGAGGCCGCCGCGCTGGCCGTCCACCACGGCGGTCCGACGGTCGCCGCAGCGGGCCTCATCCTGGCCGGCACGTTCTCGGTGATGATGCTCGCGCCGGTGTCGATGCTCCAGCAGATGGGCTTCTCCGTCGCGATCGGCATCGCGCTGTCGGCCTTCGTCATGTCGATGTTCCTGGTGCCGGGCATCACCGCGATGCTGGGCCACCGCGCCTGGTGGCCGGGGCACGCCGACCGGCCGCAGAAGCAGCCGGTCGGCCCCGCCGACACGCGCGAGGACTACGTCCCCTCCGGGTTCCGCCAGTAGGAGCCCCCTGGACGCCGGGTTGCGGAGCACGGCCCGAAACGCCGCCCACCGGCCGGCTCCGCAACCCGGTATAGAGAGAAACGAGAGCGCCGGAGACCGCATCAGGTCTCCGGCGCTCTCGCGCGTGGGCGGGGGTCAGCCGGTGGTGGCGGACGCCAGGAAGGACAGGAGGTCCTGGCGGGTGACGAGGCCCTTGGGCTTGCCGTCCACGAGGACGACCGCCGCGCCGGACTTCTCCAGGACGCCGACGGCCTTGCTCACCGGCTCGCCGTAGCCGAGCGTCGGCAGCGGCGGCGACATGTGCAGCTCGACCGGCTCGGACATCTTCGCCTCGCCCTTCACCATGACGTCGAGCAGGTCGGTCTCGCCGACCGAGCCGACCACCTCGGCGGCCATGACCGGCGGCTCCTCCTTCATCACCGGGACCTGCGACACCTCGTACTCGCGCATGATGGCGATCGCGGTCTGCACGGTCTCGTGCGGGTGGACGTGCACGAACTCCGGCAGCGTCCCGCCCTTGCGGGTGAGCACCTCGCCGACCCGGGCCTCCTCGCTGTGCGGGGTGAGGAAGCCGTAGTCGGCCATCCAGCCGTCGTTGAAGATCTTGCCGAGGTAGCCGCGGCCGCCGTCCGGCAGCAGCACCACGACCACCGCGTCGGGACCCGCCTTCTCCGCGACGCGCAGCGCCGCGACGACGGCCATCCCGCAGGAGCCGCCGACGAGCAGCGCCTCCTCGCGGGCGAGCCGCCGGGTCATGAGGAAGGAGTCCTTGTCGGACACCGCGATGACGTCGTCGCAGATGTCGCGGTCGTAGGTCTCGGGCCAGATGTCCTCGCCGACGCCCTCGGTCAGGTAGGGGCGGCCCGAGCCGCCCGAGTACACCGAGCCTTCCGGGTCGGCGCCGATGATCTGCACCTTCCCGCCGGAGACCTCCTTGAGGTACCGGCCGGTGCCGCTGATCGTGCCGCCGGTGCCGATCCCCGCGACGAAGTGGGTGATGCGGCCCTCGGTCTGCTCCCACAGCTCCGGGCCGGTCGTCTCGTAGTGCGACCGGGGGTTCTCCGGGTTGGTGTACTGGTTCGGCTTCCAGGCACCGGGGATCTCGGCGGCGAGCCGGTCCGAGACCGAGTAGTAGGAGTCGGGGTGCTCGGGGTTCACCGCCGTCGGGCAGACGACGACCTCGGCGCCGTACGCGCGCAGCACGTCGATCTTGTCCTTGCCGACCTTGTCGGGGCAGACGAAGACGCAGCGGTAGCCGCGCTCCTGCGCGACGATGGCGAGCCCCACCCCGGTGTTGCCGGAGGTCGGCTCGACGATCGTGCCGCCCGGCCGCAGTGCGCCGGACTTCTCGGCCGCGTCGATCATGCGGACCGCGATGCGGTCCTTCACCGATCCGCCGGGGTTGAAGTACTCCACCTTGGCGAGCACCTGCGGCCGCAGGCCGTCGGTCACCTTGCGCAGTCGAACGAGCGGGGTGTTGCCCATCAGTTCGACGAGCGAGTCGTGTACGTGCACCGCGACTTCCTTGTCGGTTCAGTGTTGATCTGAGCATCGCGTCCCCGATCCGCCGACGGTAGCGCGGCGGAGCGGACGCGGCTCCGGAAGGTTTCCCGTTTCCGACGTTAGCCGAGATCCACGGGGCAGGCATCAAAGCATCGGCGGGCGGGTAGGTAGTTAATCACGGAGGGTCAGCGCACCATGTTGAGAGCATTCACCGCGCGCCGGATCGCGGCCGCGGCGGCCTACGGCGGCGGCGGCATCACCGCGATCGGCGGCGTCACCTTCGGGCTCATCGTCGTGGAGGCGAGGCTCGCCCGCAGGATCATCCAGGCGACGCCCTACGGCGATCCGCCCGCGGCCGACGGCCTGTACGGCGAGCAGTTCGGCGGCGAGCCCCTGTCGCTCGCCATGCTCGGCGACTCGACCGCCGCCGGGCTCGGCGTCCACACCCCGGCGGAGACGCCCGCCGCCCGGCTCGCCACCGGGCTCGCCGGGATCGCCGGGCGCCCCGTCCGGCTGACGAACGTGGCCCGCTCCGGGTCCCGGTCGCAGGCCCTCGGCGGCCAGCTCGACCAGGCCCTGCAGGTCCGCCCGGACATCGCCGTCATCATGATCGGCGCGAACGACGTGACCGGCCGGGTCTCCCCCGCCGAGTCCGTCCGCCACCTGTCGGACGCGGTCGCGCGGCTGCGCGCCGCGGGCGGCCAGGTGGTCGTCGGCACCTGCCCCGACCTCGGCTCGGTGAAACCGCTGATGCAGCCGCTGCGGTGGTTCGCGCGGCGCGCCTGCCGCCAGCTCGCCGCGGCGCAGACGATCGCCGTCATCGAGCACGGCGGCCGCTCGGTGTCCCTCGGCGACCTGCTCGGGCGCGAGTTCGCCGCCGACCCGCTGTCGATGTTCAGCGAGGACCGCTACCACCCGTCCGCCCGCGGCTACGCCGCCGCGGCGGCGGCCATCCTGCCGTCGGTGGCGGCCGCGCTCGGCCTCGAGCCCGACCTGCCCGGCGAGACCGCCCGCCCGGTGTCGCTGGCCGCCGCCGAGGCCGCCGAGCGCGCCGGGACGGAGGTCACGGGCGCGTCCGTGGCCGGGGACGACCGGGGGCCGCGGGGCCGCTGGGCCACGCTGCGCTACCCCCTGCACCGCCCGCTGCGCCGGGCCCTGGGCCGCCGGCTGTCCACCGGCATCGCGGCGGTCGGCGCGATCGCCCCGGCGCGCCTCGCGGCGCGCTGCTCGACCGGCCTGTCCGAGGCCCGCAGCCGCCTGCGGGCGCGGTCGCGCCGCGCCGGGCTGCCGGCGGCCGAGCATGGCTAGCGGCCGGACGCGCACGCGCGCCGGCCGGTCCGCCGCCCGCGCTTGCGCCGGACCGGCCGGTGGCGTGGCCTCCAGGGTCGGCCCGCCGGCGTCCCGGACGCATGGGGCGAACGTCACCGGGAAACCGGGATTCGCCGCAGGTGAGCGGCGTAAGTGAAGACTTATTGGACTCGCCGTCCATAAAGCCGGGGGGTCGGCGTGTACGGACCCGCCGCCGGCGGTTAGATTGGCGACGTGACCGGTGAGTAGGTTGACATCTTTTCGGCCGCTGAGACAGGAGACACCCGCTATGCCCGAGGCAGTCATCGTCGCAACCGCGCGCTCGCCCATCGGCCGCGCCTTCAAGGGCTCGCTGAAGGACATCCGGCCCGACGACCTCACCGCCCAGATGATCACCGCCGCGATGGCGAAGGTCCCGCAGCTCGGCCCGGACCAGATCGACGACCTGCTGCTCGGCTGCGGGCTGCCCGGCGGCGAGCAGGGCTACAACATGGCCCGCGTCGTGTCCGTCCTGCTGGGCTGGGACAACGTGCCCGGCGCCACCATCACCCGGTACTGCTCGTCCTCGCTCCAGACCACCCGGATGGCGCTGCACGCGATCAAGGCCGGCGAGGCCGACGTCATCGTCTCGGCGGGCGTGGAGACCGTCAGCCGGTTCGCCAAGGGCAGCAGTGACGGCCTGCCCGACACCCAGAACCCGCTGTTCGCGGACGCGCAGGCCCGCACCGCCAAGGCGGGCGAGGGCGGCGCGCCGGTGTGGCACGACCCGCGCGAGGACGGCACGCTCCCCGACATCTACATCGCGATGGGGCAGACCGCCGAGAACGTGGCCGGGCTGCGCGGCGTCAGCCGGCAGGCGCAGGACGAGTTCGGCGTCCGCTCGCAGAACCTCGCCGAGAAGGCCCTCGCCAACGGCTTCTGGGAGAAGGACATCACCCCGGTGACGCTCCCGGACGGCAGCGTCGTCGCCAAGGACGACGGCCCACGGCCCGGCACCACCTACGAGAAGGTGTCGCAGCTCCAGCCGGTGTTCCGCCCGGACGGGACGGTCACCGCGGGCAACTGCTGCCCGCTGAACGACGGCGCCGCCGCGGTCGTCGTCATGAGCGACACCAAGGCCGCCGAGCTCGGCATCACCCCGCTCGCCCGGATCGTGTCGACCGGCGTCACCGGCCTGTCCCCCGAGATCATGGGGCTCGGCCCGGTGGAGGCGTCCCGCAAGGCCCTGGCGAAGGCCGGCATGACGATCGGCGACATCGACCTCGTGGAGATCAACGAGGCCTTCGCGGCGCAGGTGCTGCCGTCCGCCGAGGACCTCGGCATCGACCACGACAAGCTGAACGTGAACGGCGGCGCGATCGCGGTCGGCCACCCGTTCGGCATGACCGGCGCCCGCATCACCTCCACGCTCATCAACGGGCTCAAGTTCCACGACAAGCAGTTCGGTCTGGAGACCATGTGCGTGGGCGGCGGCCAGGGGATGGCGATGGTCCTGGAGCGCCTCTCCTGACGGATTCCCCGTGAATTCGCGCGGTGGCCCGTGCGGTACGGCCTTCCCGGCCGTCCCCCGGGCCACCTGCGCTTTTCCGGGGAATATCCCCGCTAAAAATGATCTACGTAACGCAAAAGATAGGTCCCCGTTAGGGTCTTGTCACATGCGGAGACGTGTTGCAGAGTCAGCAGGAAGAGCCCCGCGACCTGGAGGTGCCAATTGTCACTGAACCACTCGCCGGAGACGCACAGCAAGCTGATCGCCCGCATTCCGCAAGTCACAGGACGTGACATCCCCGAGTGGTTCACCACCATCGAGAACGGTCCCTCGTTCACCCGCTGCGAGGAACGCAGCAGCTGGCTGGCCGACGAGCACAACCTCTCGCACGGCTACGCCGCCGCGCTGGTGCGCGAGCACGAGCGCACGCGCCGCGCGCGGCACTACTGAGGGCCGCACCCAAGAACCCGGTGGGATCCCGCCAGCGGACGCCCCCGCCGTCGTGCCACCGTGCACGACCATGGCGCAGAGATCCCACATGGATCAGCCCCGCACCGTCCGGCGCGGGGCTGATCATTGTGGCGGCTAGTCGCGTCCGCTGAAGTAGCTGAGCAGCCGCAGGATCTCCAGGTAGATCCACACGAGGCTGAGCACCAACCCGAACGCGCAGTACCAGGCGAACTTCTCCGGCGCCCCCTGGCGGACGCCCTGCTCGACGGCGTCGAAGTCCAGCAGCAGGAAGAAGCAGCCGACGAGGATGGCGACGACGCTGAAGATGTAGGCGAGCGGGCTGCCCGGGTCGCGGATGCCGATGCCCTGCTCACCGCCGAACAGGTACACCACCATGTTGATGAGCATCAGCCCGATGAGCGCGGCGCCCGCGGCGATGGCGAACTTGGCGAACTTCGGCGTCACCCGCACGATGCGCAGCGCGTAGACGGCGAGCGTGGCGCCGAACGCCAGCGCGGTGCCGACGACCGCCTGGAACACGACGCCGTGGTAGAGGTCGTTGTAGGCGTGGCTGATGATGCCGACGACGATCCCGTAGACCGCCGCGAACGTGAGCACCAGCGGCGCGTTCGCCTTGCGGCCGAACGTGATGAACGCCCAGATCCCGATCTCGGCGATGAGCGCCACGACCAGGACGGGGGCGGCCATCTCGACCGGCACCAGCGCCCAGGCGAGCGCCGCGGTGACCACCAGGGCGGCCAGGGTCAGGAACCCGCGGACGACGACGTCGTCCATGGTCATCGGCCGGGTCGCCGGCGGCGCGTACCCGGCGGCCCCGTACTGCTCAGTACCGTACTGCTGTGCTCCGTAGCCGGGTGCGCCGTAGGCCGCACCCCCGGCCCGCGGGTCGAAGGCGTTCCCCCGGAACGCGGGGTTTCTGCTCTCCATCAGGTCTCCACTGTCGGCCGACGTGACCCCCCAGTCTAAACGCGAACCCCCGCCATGATCAGCCCACATCCCCCCGATCCAAGCCGCCGCGCCGCAGGGTCCACGGCCCCACTCACCGCAACCCCGCACAAACGCGGCGGCAGAGCCGCCACACCAAGAGTTCCACCGCCCACCCACCACACCCCCGCACCAAGCCACAGCGAAACCGCCGCGCCGCACGGTCCACGGCACCGCTCACCGCAACCCCGCACAAACGCGGCGGCGAAGCCGCCGCATCGGGGGTTCCAGGGGGTCGCCCCCCTGGGCAAACACCGCGGGCCCCCGCGAAGCCGATCGAAGATCGGCGAGCATGGCGAGCCGCCACGTGCCCCTGGTCGGACTCGAACCGACACAATGGCTCTTTTAGGGAGCCTGCCTCTGCCATTGGGCTACAGGGGCGGCGTCATCATATCGAGTCAGAGGCTCGCAGCGGCGCGTCCTTTCACGGGGTGCGGGCACACGGCCGGGTCCGGCCAGTTCGACAAGAGCTGTCAAGGCGCGTCGAAGGCAGACGGGCGGGCCACTGGATGTCCTCTCACCCCGGCTTACCTCGGCGTACGGGTTCACGCGCCCACGTTCTCGCGGGACCGTCCGGCGGCGAGTTCGAATTCCTTGCGCGGCCGTTCCAGTTCGGCGAGGGAGATGATTTCGCGGCGGAAGAAGAGCGCGAGCGTCCAGTCCATGGTGATGCGGAACTTGCGGTTGGCGGTCGGCATCCGCGACAGGTGGTAGGTGCGGTGCATGACCCATGCGGGGAGGCCGCGGACCTGCAGCCCGTAGACGTTCGCGACGCCCTTGTGCAGGCCGAGGCTGGCGACCGAGCCGACGTAGGCGTGCTTGTACGGCTTCCGCGGTTTCCCGCGCAGGTCCGCCACGATGTTGTCGGCGAGGCGCTTGGCCTGCCGCACGGCGTGCTGGGCGTTGGGCGCGGTGAACTCGCCCTTCCCGCTGAGGTCGGGGACGGCGGCGTTGTCGCCGGCCGCGTACACGTTCGGGAGCCCTTCGACGGTGAGTTCGGCGGTCGCCTTGACGCGTCCCTTGTCGTCGATCGGGAGGTCGCTGTTCTGGACGACGGGGTGCGGTTTCACACCGGCCGTCCAGACGAGGGTTCCGGCGTCGAACTCCTCGCCGTCGCTCAGCACGATGTGGCGATTCTCGGCCGATTTCAGAAGCGTCTTCATCTTGACCTCGATGCCGCGGCGGCGCAGGGCGTCGGCGGTCCAGCGGCCCATCTCGGGTCCCACTTCGGGCAGGATCCGGTCGGTCGCCTCGACCATCACCCAGCGCATCTCGCCGGGGTCGATGTTCGGGTACCACCGGCAGGCGTCCCGGGCCATGTCCTCCAGTTCGGCCATGGCCTCGATGCCCGCGAATCCGGCGCCGACGAAGACGAAGGTCAGCGCGCGCCTGCGGACCCGCTCGTCGCCGGGATTGGCGGCGGCGATGTCGAGCTGGTGCACGATGTGGTTGCGCATGAAGATCGCCTCTTCGACGGTCTTGAAGCCGATCCCGCATTCGGCGAGCCCGGGGATGGGCAGCGTCCGCGAGATCGAGCCGGCCGCGACGACGAGGACGTCGTAGGGGACGTCCCGTTCGGCGACGCCGTCGGTCCGGGTCCCGGCCGGGCAGATGGTGACGCGCCGGGCCGCGTTGTCGATCCGCGTCACGAACCCGTTCACGATCCGGCAGCGGTTCAGGACCTTGCGCAGCGGTGCGACCACGTGGCGGGGCTCGAGGTTTCCGGCCGCGGCCTCGGGAAGGAAGGGCTGGTAGGTCATGTAGGACTGGGGATCGATGACGGTGACGGCGACCTCGCCGCGGCGCAGTTCCGCGCGGAGCTTCTTCTGCAGGCGCAGTGCCGTGTACATGCCGACGTACCCGCCGCCGACGACCACGATCTGCCTGACGGACCCGCCGCCGCGCCCCGAGGCGACCGCGGGCCCGCTCGTCCGAGTTGTTGTTGAAGGCATGTCGGTGCCGATACCCGCCTGCCCGCGGCGCGAACTTCGCGCCCCGATCCGGCATCTCACCGGATGTACCACCAGAAATGAGACGGCGGGGACAGGGCCGGACGGGGGCGCCAAGCGGCCGCGGGCGGCGGACCGGGACAGGGGCCGGTCACCACGCCACGGCCGCTTGGCCAAGGCCCTGCCCCGTCGTCGCTCCTCACCGGGGGACGCACCATGCGACGACTGATCTGGGGGACGCTGGCCGCCACCGCCATCACCACCGCGCTCGCCGGATGCGGGTCCAGCTCGAATGCGGGCCATGCGTCGTCCAGCGGCGGCACGGCGCCGACGCGGGCGGCCACGTCCGCACCGGCCGAGGCACCGAGCCCGGGGGCCGCCACCCCGGGCAACGGGACGAGGAGCGGCGGCGGGACGTCCGGCGCCACGGGTTCCGGCAACGCCGCAGGACGCCCGCACTGCACCAGTGGGATGCTCACCGCCTCGCTCACCGACCTCGGCGCGGCGGCGGGCAACCGCTACGCGACGCTCGTCCTGACGAACACGTCGGGGAAGCACTGCACGACCGGCGGCTGGTCGGGTCTCCAGCTGGCCGGCGCGGACGGGACGATCCCGACGAACGTCGTCCCCGAGGGCACCGCGCGCACGATCACGATCTACAACGGCGGCCACGCCTACGAGCGGCTGCACTGGGGGGTCGTCCCCGCCGGGGACGAGCCGGACACCGACCGCTGCGAGCCGGTTCCGAGCACGCTCAAGGTGATCCCGCCCAACGACACCGAGCAGATCGCCGCCGGCTGGACCTACGGAGCGGTCTGCCGGCACGGCCGGATCCGCCTCCAGCCCCTCACAACGACCCCAGAACCCCGCTGACAGCCGCCGACTCCGTTGACCTGCGGCGTGTTGTTGTTATGAGCGTCCGCATAACAACAACACGCCGCAGGTCAACGTTGGGGGGAACCCGGGTGGTGTTCGTGGGCCGCGTTAGTCGTAGTCGCGGGCGCGGGTGAGGACTGCGTCCAGCATTGCCTCGGTTACCCGGCCGGTGAAGGTGTTCTGCTGGCTCGGGTGGTAGCAGCCCAGTAGCAGGACGGGGTCGCGGCGGGCCACCGAGGGCGGCGGCGCCAGTTCCGCCTCCGCGCCGTGGCCGAACTTCGGCCGGGGCCGCGGCACCCCGTATCCGGCCTGCTTGAGCGCGGGCCACACGCCCTGCCAGGCGAACCCGCCGAGGCACAGCACGCAGCGGACGCTCGGCGCGACCATCTCGACCTCGCGGGCCAGCCACGGCAGGCAGGTGGTGCGCTCCAGCGGCGTCGGCTTGTTGTCGGGCGGCGCGCAGCGGACGGTCGCCGCCATCCGCGCGCCGATGAGCCGCTGCCCGTCCCCCGCGTGGACGCTGGTCGGCTGCGCCGCGAGCCCCACCCGGTGCAGGGACGCGAACAGCCAGTCGCCGGACCGGTCGCCGGTGAAGATGCGCCCGGTGCGGTTGCCGCCGTGGGCCGCGGGGGCCAGCCCGACGATCAGGATGCGCGGCTCCGGGTCGCCCCATCCCGCGATCGGACGCCCCCAGTACTCCTCGTCCGCGAACGCGCGGCGCCGCTGCACGGCGACCTTCTCCCGCCACTCCACGAGCCGGTCGCAGGCGCGGCACACCGACTGGCGGGCGCACAGCTCGTCCAGATCGGGCGCCTTCGCGGCCAGCTCGACGACCTCCCCGGTGCCGTGGGCGACGGGGGTGTCCGGTGTCGCGGGGTCCTCCGGCCATCCGGATCCGGGCGGCACGAAGGGAGCGTTGGCGGTGGGCATACCACCGATCGTCCCACGCCGGGCCCGGTGGCCGGGTTCCGCCCATGGCGGGTGCGGACCGGGCCCGGTCGGTACGATGCGTTCGCCGGTCGGGGAGGCGGGTGTCCGGCGCCGCCATGGGCCAAGCGGGAGGCAGGAGTGTCGCAACCGGGCTGGTACCCCGATCCGTACGGCACCGGAAGCCTGCGCTGGTGGGACGGCCGGATCTGGACCGAGCGCCTGAACCCCGAGCCGGACCGTCCGCCGCGCCTGCACCCGCCGAGGACGCCCAGCGAACCGGTCCGCGAGGAGACCGCGGCCCCCTACGTGAGCCCCTACGCGGCACCGCACGCGCGGCCCACCTGGGAGCGTCCCCCGTCCGTGCGGGCGCTGGACGTGAACGTGCACGGCCTGAACCTGTACGCCGACGACCAGCTCGTCGCCTACGGGGACGCCTCGCTCACCTGGCCGCGGGTGGAGTGGGTGGCGTACTGGGCGGCCGAGCGCCCGGCCGGTTCCGGCCACCGCACCGGCGCGCAGCAGTGGATCTTCCAGGCGGGGCGGTTCCCGTTCCGCGGCGGCCCCCGCGTCGAGGTGGTCATCGAGCCGGACGCCGTGCCGGGCGTGGACGGCGAGCCCGAGCACGTCTGGGGGCGGCTGATCCAGCTCTGCCAGGAGCACGCCGAGCGGCGGCTGGTCGCCGAGCTGGCGCGGCACGTCCGGGCCGGGGAGTCGGTCGACGTGGCGCAGGGGCTGACCGTCCATCCGGGCGGCGTGCGCGGCAACCGGGTGTCGCTGAGCTGGTCGTCGATCTCCGGCGCGACCGTCGACCGGGGCCGGGTCTGGATCCAGCAGGCCGCGAGCAGCTCGCCGATCCTCTACGTCCCGCAGCAGAACCCGAACGCGGTGCTGATCCCGGCGCTGCTGGCACTGCTCAAGCACTGAGCCGCCGCTCAAGCAGTGGGCCGCCGCTCAAGCGGTGAGCGCTGGCCGCGCGGTCAGAGCAGCGACCAGGCGATGCCGTCCAGGATGTCGTGCTCGCTGACGACGACGGCGCCGAACCCGTACTCGCGCATGATGCGGTCCAGGATGAGCGCGCCCGCGCCGATCACGTCGACGCGGCCGGGGTGCATGACGCCGATCCGGGCGCGCTCGGCGCGGGTCGCGTGCAGCAGCCGCCGCGTCACCTCGTGCACCTGGGTGGCGGTGATGCGGGACAGGTGGATGCGGGACGGGTCGTACTCCGGCAGGTCGAGGGCGATCCCGGCGACCGTGGTGACCGAGCCGGCGAGGCCGACGAGCGTGCGCGCCTCGTCCACCGGGACCCGCTCCCGGACGGTGGCGAGCGCCGCGTCGATGTCGGCGGCCGCGCCCGTGATCTGCTCCGGTGAGGGCGGGTCGCCCTTCAGGTGCCGCTCGGTCATCCGCACGCAGCCGATGTCGATCGAGCGGGACGCGTCGGCCGAGGAGCTGCCGAGCACGAACTCGGTGGAGCCGCCGCCGATGTCGACGACCAGGTAGGGGCGGGCCGGCCGCAGCTCGGCCAGCTCGCGGGTGGCGCCCATGAAGGACAGCTCGGCCTCCTCGTCCCCGGTGATCACCTCGGGGACGACGCCGAAGATGTCGACGACGCCGCGGACGAAGTCGTTCCGGTTCGCGGCGTCGCGGGTCGCGCTGGTCGCCACCACCCGGGTCTTGATCGGGCCGCGCCCGGCGCCGCCGCCGTGCCGCTCGATCAGCTCGGCGTAGCCGCGCATCGCGGTGAAGGTGCGCTCCAGCGCGGCGGGCGAGAGCCGCCCGGTCTCGTCGACGCCCTCGCCCAGCCGGACGATCTCCATCCGGCGCTCGACGTCGGCGAGCCGGCCGCCGCCGTCGCCGGACTCGATGTCGGCGATGAGCAGGCGGACCGAGTTCGTCCCGCAGTCGATGGCCGCGACCCGTGTCACGCGTCCTCCCCCGGTTCGGCGCCGCTGTCCTCGTCCCGCGCGCACCCGGGCTCGACGCAGGGCCCGGAGCGCCACCATTCGGGCAGCGCCTCCAGCGCCTCGCGGCCGAACGGGTTCACGCCGGGCACCGCGAGCTCGTGTGCGACGAGGGCGTGCAGGCACTTGACCCGCTCGGGCATGCCGCCGGCGCTCTGCATCCCGGCGGGCAGCGGCTCGATGCCCTCCTCGCGGGCGGCCTCGCCCCTGCGGCGCAGGTAGTCCTCGTGGGCGGCGGTGTACTCCGCCCGGAGCGACGGGTCGGCGGCCAGCCTGGCCTGCATGTCCCGCATGATGCCGCCGCCCTCCAGCGTCCCGATGGCCGACGCGGCCTTCGGGCACGTCAGGTAGAACAGCGTGGGGAAGGGCGTCCCGTCCGGCAGCCGCGGCGCGGTCTCGATCACCGCGGGCAGCCCGCACGGGCAGCGGCTCGCCACCGCGCGGACCCCGCGCGGCTCGCGCCCCAGCTGCGCCGCGACGGCGGCCGTGTCACCTGCTTCGATCATCCGTGTCCCCACCCGCGGATCAGCGCGGCCGGTCGGCGGCCTCCACCGACCGCCACAGCGTCTCGTACCAGGGCGGCCGGCTCGGCGGCCCGCCCTCCTGCGCCTCCCGGCCCTCTCCCCCGCCGCCGTCCAGCACGATGTAGCACTTTACGTCAGGACGGCAGTAATGAAGCCGCCGCGTGGCCTCACGCTCAATGTACGACTTATCACCCAATTGTTGCTTGCGCTGGAGGAGTTCCTCGACCTGGCCGCGCGCCACCGCCTCCTTGTGCCGCAGGTCGGCGATCTCCTTGCGCTGGGCGATGTACTCGCGCACCGGGTAGGCGAGGCTCAGCGCGATCGCGCACACCACGACCGCGAGGATGGCGGCGCGGCTGGTCAGCGCCGGATTCCCCCGGCGCCCGCCGTCCGCGGGGCCGTCCGCGGGGTCGTCCGGGCCCAGGTCGTCCGCGTCGGTCGCGTGGTCGTCGCGCTTCGCCATCGTGTCCCCTGCCTCCGGCTCGGCCGCCCGGGGCCCGGCGGCGGGACGCGGTCCCGCCCGCCGGGCCGCGGGCTCCTGCTCAACCCCGCGCGTCGAAGCGCGGGAACGCGGCGGCGCCGGCGTAGCGCGCGGCGTCGTCCAGCAGCTCCTCGATGCGCAGCAGCTGGTTGTACTTGGCGACGCGGTCGCTGCGCGCCGGGGCGCCGGTCTTGATCTGGCCGCAGCCGGTCGCGACGGCCAGGTCGGCGATCGTGGTGTCCTCGGTCTCGCCGGACCGGTGGCTCATCATGCACTTGTAGCCGCTGGTCTGCGCGAGCGTGACGGCGTCGAGGGTCTCGCTGAGCGTGCCGATCTGGTTCACCTTGACCAGCAGCGCGTTCGCGGCGCCGGACTTGATGCCGCGGGCGAGCCGCTCGGGGTTGGTGACGAACAGGTCGTCGCCGACGATCTGGACGCGGTCGCCGACGGCGGCGGTGAGGCCCTCCCAGCCGGCCCAGTCCTCCTCGTCGAGCGGGTCCTCGATGGAGACGAGCGGGTAGTTGCCGAGCAGCTCGCCGTAGTAGGCGGCCATGTCGTCGGCCGACCGCTTGGTGCCCTCGAACGCGTACTGGCCGTCGGCGTGGAACTCGGTGGCGGCGACGTCCAGCGCGAGCGCGATGTCGCGGCCGGGGGTGAAGCCGGCCTTGCCGATCGCCTCCACGATGAGGTCGAGCGCGTCCCGGTTGCTCGGCAGGTCGGGGGCGAAGCCGCCCTCGTCGCCGAGCCCGGTGTTCAGGCCCTTGGACTTCAGCACCGACTTCAGCGCGTGGTAGGTCTCGGCGCCCCAGCGCAGCGCCTCGGCGAAGGTGGCCGCGCCGATCGGCGCGATCATGAACTCCTGGATGTCGACGTTGCTGTCGGCGTGCGCGCCGCCGTTCAGGATGTTCATCATCGGGACGGGCAGCAGGTGCGCGTTCGGGCCGCCGACGTAGCGGAACAGCGGCAGGCCGGCGGAGTCGGCGGCGGCCTTGGCGACGGCGAGGCTGACGCCGAGGATCGCGTTGGCGCCGAGCGCGGACTTGGCCGGGGTGCCGTCCAGGTCGACGAGGAGCTGGTCGATCAGCCGCTGGTCGGACGCCGGGTAGCCGACGAGCTTCTCGTCGATGGTCTCGTTGACGGCCTTGACCGCGTTGCGGACGCCCTTGCCGCCGTAGCGCTCCCCGCCGTCGCGCAGCTCCACGGCCTCGAACTGGCCGGTGGACGCGCCGCTCGGCACGGCGGCGTGCGCCTCGGTCCCATCGGCGAGCAGGACCTCGACCTCGACGGTCGGATTGCCGCGGGAGTCAAGGATCTCCCGGGCGAGTACGGCCTCGATCGACGACACGGGGAACCCCCTGAGGATGCGGATTTTCTGGTGCGGTCACCGAGCCTATCCGCGCGGCCCCCGGCCCGACCAACTGGCTCGCCGTGACCGGGTGCGGGCCGGGCCCGGGGGCGGGCGCGGGCCGGGTGCGGCCGGCCGGGGCGCCCGGCTGCGGACGCATCGTGCGGCGAAGCCGGGCGTGGGCGCGCCATGACCGGGTTTTACCCGTCCGCCACGGTGGCGTTTGCCCCGTTCAGGCAAGGAATCTCGCGTACTGACAGGAACATACCCGGGAGGTCGCCATACGCGTCCGGCTCCGCCGGCCGGCCACCGGAACGGGCCACCGGATCCGGCGGGCCGTCCTGAGTCATCCGGAGATCCGCATCCGGGTGACGCTGACGGCCGCGCTGGTCGCGCTGGTGCTGTCGACCGCCCTGTGCGCGGGGCTGCTGGTCCTGATCAGGCAGCAGGCCGTGGCCGACACCGTGCGGGGGCTGGCCCGCGACGGGCGCCGGGTGGCGACGTCGATCAACATCGGCGCGCTGGGCACGTCGATCGAGGCACCCGCGGGCGAGCTGCTGCAGGTCACGGACCTGCGGCACCGGGTGATCTCCGCCTCGCCCCGGATGCAGGGCCGCCCGCCGGTCGGCATCCCCCCGCCGCCGGTGTACGACGACCGCCGCGACATCCGCACCTGCGCGATCGACGCGCCCGGCGGCGACTGCTTCATCGTCGTCGAGTACCAGGTCGGTCTCGGGCCGTCCGCGAAGCTCGTCTACTCGCTGGCCCCGGAGCCGGGGCCGCTGCCGCGCCCGCTGGCGGCGACGCTGCTCGGGCTCGGCGTGCCGTTCATCACGGGCCTCGTCGGCTACGCGACGTGGCTGTCGGCGAGCCGGACGCTGCGGCCGGTCGGCGAGATCCGCCGGGAGCTGGACGAGATCACCGCCACCGACCTGGAGCGCCGCGTGCCGGTGCCGGGCCGCATGGACGAGGTGGGCCTGCTCGCCGCGAGCGTCAACGCGACCCTCGACCGGCTGGAGCAGGCGGTGGCGCGGCAGCGGGCGTTCGTCTCCGACGTGTCCCACGAGCTGCGCAGCCCGCTCACCGCGCTGCGGATGGAGGTGGAGCTGGCGCTGGCGGCGCCGGAGGACAGCGACGTGGCGGAGACGCTGCGGGCCGTCCTGCTCAACACCGAGCGGCTGTCCGCGGTGGTGGACGACCTGCTGGCCCTGGCCCGGCTGGAGGCCGACCGCAGCTTCGAGCGCGAGCCGGTGGACCTGACCGAGCTGACGGACGCGGAGGTGCTGCGCCGCCCGCGCCGCACCCAGGTGACCGTCCTCGCGGAGGGGTCGGTGACGGTGCACGGGGGCCGCAGCGAGCTGGCGCGGTTGCTGACGAACCTGCTGGACAACGCCGATCGGCACGCGGCGGCCGAGGTGACCATGATCCTGCGGGCGGAGCCGCCCGCGACGACCGTCGTCGAGGTGATCGACGACGGCCCGGGCATCGCCCCCGAGGACCGCGAGCGGGTGTTCGAGCGGTTCACCCGGCTCGCCGAGGGCCGGCACCGCGACGCGGGCGGCACCGGCCTCGGCCTCGCGATCTCCCGGGACATCGCCCAGGCGCACGGCGGGACGCTGGTCCTCACCGACCGGGTGGACGGCCGGCCCGGCGCCCGCTTCGTGCTGCGCCTGCCCCGCGCGTGAGCCGCCGTCCCCGGCCCGTCAGTGCAGGTCGGCGGCGGTCACCGAGACCTCGGTGCCCGGGGCCGGCTCGACGCCCATCGCGCGGGCGAGCCTGCGGAAGGCGACCGCCTCGTCCGCGCGGCCGCGCCGCTCCAGGGTGCGGGCCAGCGCCTCGTGCGCCCAGCCGTTGCAGGGGTCGAGGTCGACGAGCCGGCGGAACGCCGTCTCGGCGCGGCCGAGCTGCGCGCTGTGGAAGTACGCGCGGCCCAGCAGCTCGGCGACGGCGCGGTTGCCGGGGTCGTCCTCGGCGATGGGGGCGAGCAGGCGCGCCGCGCCCGCGTAGTCCCTGGCGTCGAAGAACAGCGTCGCGCGCTCGAACTCCTCGTAGGTGGTCATCCCGCCTCCCTTCAGTTGCCTGACGCAACCATGGAGGGGAGGGCTTTGTTCCCGGGCGCTCCGGCGGCGCGGCTCAGCCGAGGCCGAGCGAGTCGCGGAGGCGTTCGCGCTCGGCTTCGAGCAGCTCGATCTGGCCCTGCAGCTCCTCCCGCTGGGCGAGGTACTGCCCCGAGTCGACGAAGTCGCCGGCGTCGCCGGGAGGCGCGGGAAGGTCGGCGCGGAGCCGGTCGAGCGACTCCTCGATCTCGCTGAGCCGGGCGCGGCGCTCGTCCTCGGGCTGGTTCATCTCATCCTCCCCGTCGGGTACGGATTCTGCATGCCCACGGCGGACCCGTGCACTCATCGCCCGCCGCGGTCAGACGCGGATCACCGTCTTGCCGCGCGCGCCGCCGGCCCGGTTGGCGGCCAGCGCGTCGGCGGCCTCGGCGAACGGCACCTCGCGCTCCACCCGGACGCGGAGCTCGCCCGCGTCGATGAGGCCGGACAGCCGGTCCAGCAGCTCGGCCGAGGGCTCGACCTCGAAGTTGACCCCGCGCAGCTCCCGGGCCGCCATGGCGTCCGGGTTCACCGCCCAGTGGGTGCTGACGTACGTCCCGCCGGGACGCAGCAGTTGCGCGAGGTGCTCGACGGCGCCGGTGTCGCTCGCCATGTCGAGGATGACGTCGATCCCGTCGGAGTGGACGGCGAGCACCTGCCCGTTGAGGTCGCCCTTGGAGTGGTCGACGGTCTCGTCCGCGCCGAGGCGCCGCATCGTGCCCGCCATGTCGTCGCGGGCGGTCGCGATGACCTTGGCGCCCGCCAGGGCCGCGAGCTGCACCGCGCTCTGCCCGGTGCCGCCGGTCGCGCCGACGACGAGGACGGTCTGCCCGATGTCGACGCCGGCCTCCTCGACCATCGCGAGCGCGCTCATGCTCGCGATCGGCACCGCCGCGGCCTGCGTGTAGATCATGCCCTCCGGCATCCGCGCGACCGGCCCGTCGTCGCGGGCGATCGCGTACTCGGCGTAGCTGCCGCGCCCCCGCTCGGGCGCGCCGAACGTCCCGTAGACCTGCTCGCCGTGCCGCAGCCGGGTCACGCCGTCGCCGACCGCCTCCACCACGCCCGCGCCGTCCTGGCCGAGGACCAGCGGGAACGCCGCGTCGACCGAGTCCTTGAGCAGCCCGTCGGCGATCTTCCAGTCCATCGGGTTGAGGCCGGCCGCGATCATCTTGACGAGGATCTCCCCCGGGCCCGGTTCCGGGCGCGGCAGGTGCGTCGGCGCCGGTGTGGCGCCGTACTCGGACACGGCGATGGCTCGCATTGACGATCGTCCCCCCGATCGGGTCCCCCGGGGCGCCGGGCACCCCCCATGATCAGCTACGGGTCCCCCTACCCGGTCATCCCGGCGATCACACGGATCCGCAGGTCGGACGGGTCACATCGGCCGCGGTCGTCAGGCGGGCGCCTGCTGTGCGGGGCCGCCGGGCAGCGGCGGGATCGTCACCGGCGGGGTCGGGCCGGGCCGACCGCCGGGGCCCGGACGGCCGCCGCCGTCGCGCTTCTTCGAGCCCTTGCTGACCCGCAGCGTGATGGTCGAACCGGGCTCGGCCGAGCCGGGGCCGGGGGACATCTCGGCGACCGTCCCCTTCTTGTACCGGTCGGACTCGACCGGCGTGCTGACGTTGGTCGTGAAGCCGGCGTCGCGCAGTCTGGCGACCGCCTCGCCGAGTTCCATGCCGCGCACGTCGGGGACCTTCACGCGGTCCTCCCCGGAGCCCTTGCTGAAGTAGAACGACGGCGGGCGGTGGAACGAGGACGCGTCCGAGCCCCGCAGCGCCCCGCTCATGCTCTGCTGCCAGATCGGCGCGGGGATCGTCGCGCCGAACACGGCCCCGTAGCAGGTGCCGTCCATGCAGAGGTTCTCCATCGGGTGCCGGTAGCCGCCGCGCGGGTCGCCGACCCAGACGGCCGCGGCGAGGTCCGGGGTGTACCCGGCGAACCAGGCGGCGGAGAAGTTGTCGACGGTGCCGGTCTTGCCGGCGGCGGGGCGGCCGATGCCCATGCCGCGCGCGGTGCCCTTGGTGAGGACGCCCTGCAGCACGTAGTTGACCGCGTCGGCGACGCCCTCGTCGATCGCCTGCTCGCAGTCGCGTCCCGGCACCTTCAGCCTGTGCCCGGCCGCGTCCTTGATGGACGTGATCGCGATCGGCGCGCAGTACTCGCCGCGCGCGGCGAACGCGGCGTAGGCGGCGGCGAGCCGCAGCGGGGACACCGGGTTGAAGCCGAGCGTGAAGGACGGGTACTCCTCCAGCGGCTTGCCGTTCGCCTGCTTCATCCCGAGGCGCTCCGCCATCCGGACGGTGTCGCAGAGGCCGACCTTCTTCTCCAGTTCGAGGAAGAACGTGTTGACCGAGTGGTGCGTGCCGGTGACGAGGCTGAACTCCTTGCCGCCCTCGCCGTCGGCGGCGTTGCGCAGCGACGCGGTCGGGTCGCCGACCCTGTCGCCGTCGCAGTTGCGGAAGCCGACGGGGGTGAACTCGCGCGGCGCCATCAGCCGGGTGCCGAACGGCATGCCCTCGTCCAGCGCGGCGGCCAGCGTGAACGCCTTGAACGTGGACCCGGCCTGCATGCCGATGCTGGAGCCGTGGCTGGCGTCCGCGGCGAAGTTGATCCAGGTCTTGCCGCGCTTCTTGTCCGGCCCGAGCGCGCGGTCGACGACCATCGCCTTGATCTCGCCGGTGCCGGGCTCGACCATCGCCTCGGCGGCGGCCTTGTGCGCGGAGTTCTTCGGCGGGACGTGCTTGTCGACGGCGCGCTGCGCGGCCTTCTGCGCCTGCGGGTCCATCGTGGTGCGGATGGTGAGGCCGCCCCGATTCAGCAGCTTCTCGCGGTCCTTGGCGGTCTTGCCGAACACCTGGTTGGTGAGGATCTCGCGCTGCACGTAGTCGCAGAAGAACGGCGCCTTGCTGGACACGCAGCCGCTCCGGACGTTGTCGATGTCCAGCTGGATGGGCCTGCTCTTCGCCGCCGCCGCCTTCGCCGGGTCGAGCCAGCCGAGCCGCACCATCCGGTCGAGGACGGTGTCGCGGCGCTGCCGGGCCTCGCCGGGGTGCCGGATCGGGTCGTAGGCGTAGGGGTAGCGGATGACGCCGGCGAGCAGCGCCGCCTCCGGCAGGGTCAGCTCGGACGCGTGCTTGGAGAAGTAGTGCCGGGACGCGGCCTCGACGCCGTAGGCGCCGTCGCCGTAGTAGGCGATGTTGAGGTAGCGGCGCAGGATCTCGTCCTTGCCGAACTTCTCCTCCACCGCGACCGCGTACCGCAGCTCGCGGATCTTGCGGGCGGCGGTGATCGCGGTGGCCGCCTCCCGCTCCTCGTCGCTGTCGGCCTGGGTGAGCAGCAGGTTCTTCACGTACTGCTGGGTGATGCCGGAGCCGCCCTGCGTCACCTCCCCGCTGCTGAGGTTGCTGGCGAGCGCCCGCAGCGTGCCCTGCGGGTCGATGGCGCCGTGCTCGTAGAACCGGCTGTCCTCGATCGCCACCACGGCCCGGCGCATCACCGGTGCGATCTTGGCGAGCGGGACGTCCACCCGGTTCTGGTAGAAGAACGTCGCGATCGTCGAGCCGTCCGCGGCGAGGATCGTGGAGCGCTGCGGGACGCCGGTCGTCGTCAGGTCGACCGGCTCGCTGTCGAACCAGCGGGCGGTGTCGCGGGCGCCGACCCCGGCCGTGCACGCGGTCGGCAGCAGCATCAGCGCGACGAGCAGGCCGGCGAGGCCGCCGAGGGCGCCCAGCCCGCGCAGCGCGCGGGCCTTCTCGGCGCGGGTGGTGGACGAGGTCAGGACCCTGCGGCGGCGCGGTGGGACGGGGGCACCGCCCCCTCGGGCGCGATCCCCTGCGTCACCATCGGCCCCGTCAGGCACGCGCCTAGGGTAAACGTGCTGCCGCGGCCGGACCACCCCATCAACGATGTTCCGGATGATTCCGCGCGAATCAGGCGCGCTGCCGCCCTCGTTCCCACGCTCGGACACGATCGCGGAATACCCGGGAAACGGCGCGCAACTCGGCCTCCGGGTCGACTCCCCGCTCCGCCGCCTCCCGGACGAGCGCGAAAAGCCGCGTACCGACGTCATTCCCCTCGGCGGGCAGGTCGGCCGCGAGATCGGCCGGGGCCTCCATCCGCGCCGCGCGCCGCTGGAGCTGCGCGGCCAGCGACAGCGCCGGCTGCCCCAGCGGGACGCCGTCGAGCGCCGACGCCTCGGCGCCGCTCTTCGCCGCCCGCTCGGCCGCCTTGATCTGCTCCCAGTTGGCGTTGACCTCGTCGGCGCCGGAGACGGTCACGTCCCCGAACACGTGCGGATGGCGGCGGACGAGCTTCTCCACGATCGCGCCCGCGACGTCGTCGATGGTGAACGCCGTCTCGTCGTCGCGCTCGGCGGCCACCACCGAGTGGAACGCCACCTGCATCAGCACGTCCCCGAGCTCCTCGCGGAGCGCGCCGTAGTCGCCCGACTCGATCGTGTCGAGGACCTCGTACGACTCCTCCAGCAGGTACGGGACGAGCGTGGTGTGCGTCTGCTTGCGGTCCCACGGGCATTCGCGGCGCAGCGTGTCCATCACCGAGACCAGGTCGAGCAGCCGCGCGCCGGGCAGGTCGTAGGAGCCGTGCAGCACCTCGACGTCCAGCGGGTCGTTGACGACGAGCGTCCCGACCTCGCGCATCAGGTCTTCGTCGCCCTCGGGCGCGGCGACCCACACGACGGTCGCGTCCGGGCCGGCGTTGCGCGCGTCGGCGACCAGCCGGGCCGCGTCGGGCTCAACGACCGTCTCCGGGACGATCCCGGCGTCGCGCAGCGAGGGCAGCAGCGGGTGGCCGTCGCGCACCCGGACGGCGGACGCCGAGCGCAGCGCGTCCCAGGCCCGCCAGGTCAGCAGGCCCGGGGCGACCCGGTGCGTGGTCGCCAGCAGTGTCAGGCCCATGCGCCTCAGATACCCGAATCGGGGCTGGACAGCCGGTAGGTGATCGGCCCGATCTCGAACTTGTCCGGGTTGTAGGTGCCGTAGCGGGGGTTGACCTCGATGTGCATGCCGTCGGCGGTCCGCTTGAACAGCTCGTTCCACTGCCGGCCGGCCTGCTGCGTCGCCGGGCTCAGCCGGTTGTCGACGTCCGCGCCGAAGTGCCGCATGACCGCGACCTGGGTCGCGACGAGGCGCGCGAGATCGCGGGCGTGCTCGCGGGGCAGCCCGCTCGCCAGCGTGATCGAGTCGGCGCCGCCCTGCCGGTCCAGCGCCTGCACCGCGTTGTCGACCTCGCCGCCGCTGACCTGGACGCCCGCCCGGTCGGCGACCTTCTCGGCCACCTGGAAGTTGATCAGCAGGGTGAGGGCGCCCTGCAGGTCCGACTCGGAGTCGCCGGCGAGCTGCGGCGCCGGGTTGGCGGGGTTCGCGCGCAGCTCGTTGGCGGCCGGGTCCGCGCGGAACTGGGCACGCCAGTCGCGGACGGTCTGGCTGAGCTCGGTGACGGTGATGCGGTCGTCGCCGACGAGGGCGGCGGTGCCGACCTTCGGGGAGCCGCCGCAGCCGGCCAGCGCGCCGGCCGCCAGCACGACCGCCACCGCCGCCTTCACGGACTTACCAGGCACGGAATCCTCGTCTCGTCATGGATCTTCTGGTCGGGGCGGGCCCAGGCTACCGCTTGGCGGCGGCGGTCGCGGATTCCAGGAACAGGGCCTCGACCAGGTCGGTCGCCCACCTCAGCAGCTCCTGGTCGCGCAGCGGCCGGCCGCCGATCGGCGCCGTCTTCGGGGCGGGCACCAGCAGGGTGTCGGTCGCCGGCTTCAGGATGCTCTTCGGGTACAGCCGCTGCAGCCTGACCTGCTTGGAATCGGGCAGCTGCACCGGCGTGAACTTCACGAAGTTGCCCTGCAGGGTGACGTCGGTGAGCCCCGCCCTGCGCGCCTTCGCCCGGAACCGCGCCACCTCCAGCAGGTTCAGCACCGGGACGGGCAGCGGGCCGAAGCGGTCCTTCAGCTCGTCGTGCACGGCGCCGATCTCGTCGTCGGAGGTGATCGCGGCGATGCGGCGGTAGGCGTCCAGCCGGAGCCGCTCGCCCGGCACGTACTCGTGCGGCAGGTGCGCGTCGACGGGCAGCTCGACCTTCGTCTCGACGGCCTCGGCCGCGCCGGCGCCGCCGTCCTTCAGCTCCCGGACCGCCTCCCCGACCATCCGGACGTACAGGTCGAACCCGACGCCCGCGACGTGCCCGGACTGCTCGGCGCCGAGGATGTTGCCCGCGCCGCGGATCTCCAGGTCCTTCATCGCGACGTACATGCCGGCGCCGACCTCGGTGTGCTGGGCGAGGGTCGCGAGCCGCTCGTGCGCGGTCTCGGTCAGCGGCTGCTCCGGCTGGTACAGGAAGTAGGCGTAGGCGCGCTCCCGGCCGCGCCCGACGCGCCCGCGCAGCTGGTGCAGCTGCGACAGCCCGTACATGTCGGCGCGGTCGACGATGAGGGTGTTGGCGTTCGGCACGTCCAGCCCGGACTCGACGATCGTGGTCGCGACGAGGACGTCGTAGTTCTTCTCCCAGAAGTCGACCATGACCTTCTCGAGCTCGTTCTCGTTCATCTGGCCGTGCGCGATGCCGATCCGCGCCTCCGGGACGAGCCGCGCCAGGTTCGCCGCGACCTTGTTGATCGAGCGGACCCGGTTGTGCACGAAGAACACCTGGCCCTCGCGCAGCAGCTCGCGGCGGATCGCCGCGGCGATCTGCTTCTCCTCGTACGGCCCGACGAACGTGAGCACGGGGTGCCGCTCCTCCGGCGGCGTGAGGATCGTCGACATCTCCCGGATGCCGGTGAGGCCCATCTCCAGCGTGCGCGGGATCGGGGTCGCGGACATGGCGAGGACGTCCACCTGCGTCCGGAGGCGCTTCAGCTCCTCCTTGTGCTCGACCCCGAACCGCTGCTCCTCGTCGATGATGACGAGGCCGAGGTTCTTGAACCGGGTCTGCGACGACAGGATGCGGTGCGTGCCGACGACGATGTCCACGGTGCCCTCGGACAGCCCGCGCAGGGTCTCGTTGATCTCCGCGTCGGTCTGGAACCGGCTGATCGGCTTCACCACGACCGGGAACGCGGCGAACCGCTCGGTGAACGTCGACATGTGCTGCTGGACGAGCAGCGTCGTCGGCACCAGCACCGCGACCTGGCGGCCGTCCTGGACGGCCTTGAACGCGGCCCGCACCGCGATCTCGGTCTTGCCGTAGCCGACGTCCCCGCAGATCAGCCGGTCCATCGGGACGGCCCGCTCCATGTCGCCCTTCACCTCGTCGATGGCGGCGAGCTGGTCGGGCGTCTCGTTGTAGGGGAACGCGTCCTCCAGCTCCCGCTGCCACGGGGTGTCGGGCGCGAACGCGTGCCCGGGGCTCGCCATCCGCGCCGAGTACAGGCGGATCAGCTCCCCGGCGATCTGCTTGACCGCCTTGCGGGCGCGGGACTTGGCCTTCTGCCAGTCGGCGCCGCCGAGCCGGTGCAGGCTCGGCGCCTCGCCGCCGACGTAGCGGGTCAGCTCCTCCAGCTGGTCGGTCGGGACGAACAGCCGGTCGCTCTTGGCGTACTCCAGGATCAGGTACTCGCGGGTGGCGCCCTGCACCGTCCGGCTGACCATCTCCACGTACCGGCCGACGCCGTGCTGCTCGTGCACCACGTAGTCGCCCGGCTTGAGCTGCAGCGGGTCGATGCCGCCGCGCCGCCGCGACGGCATCCGCCGGGCGTCCTTGGTGGACGACTTCTGCCCCGACAGGTCGGTCTCGGTCAGCACCGCGAGCCTGACCGACTCCCAGACGAACCCGTTCTCCAGCAGCCCGGTCGTCACCGCCACCACCGACGGGGCGGGCGGCTCGGCGAGGTCGGCGCGCCGGGCGCCGAGCCCCTCCTCCCCGACGAGCTGGACGAGCCGCTCGGCGGGCCCGTGCCCGGCGGTCACCATCACGACGCGCCAGCCGGCGTCGATCCAGCCCTTCAGGTCGCCGACGACGCGGGAGGTGTCGCCCCGGTAGGACTCCGCCGGCGCGACACCCAGGTTGAGCGCGTCCCCCTCGGGGTTGAGCGCCGTCACGCTCCAGCGGGGCAGCCCCAGCTCGTTGCTGTGCTCGCGGACCTCCTCCAGCGAGCGGAACGCGGCGGCGCCGAGGTCGATCGGCGCCTCTCCCCCGGCGGCGGCGGTGACCCAGCTCGCCTCCAGGAACTCCTGGCTCGTCCGGACCAGCTCCACCGACCGGGTGCGGATCCGCTCCGGCTCGCACACCAGCAGCGCCGACCCGTCCGGCAGCAGGTCGGTCAGCAGCTCCATCCGGTCGGCGAGGACGGGCGAGAACGCCTCCATCCCCTCGACGGTGTCGCCGTCGGCGATCCGGCCGAGGATCTCCGCCAGCGCCGGGTGCCGCTCGGCGAGCAGCTTCGCCCGCTCGCGCACCTTCTCCGTCAGCGGCAGCTCGCGGCACGGCGGCGCCCACAGCCCGCTCTGCGCGACCTCCAGCGAGCGCTGGTCGGCGGCCTTGAAGTAGCGGATCTCCTCGACGGTGTCGCCCCAGAACTCCACCCGCAGCGGGTGCTCCTCGGTCGGCGGGAACACGTCCAGGATCCCGCCGCGCACCGCGATCTCGCCGCGCTTCTCCACCAGGTCGACGCGGTGGTACCCGGCGTCGACCAGGCGGCGGACGGCCTCGTCCATGTCGGCGTCCTCACCGGAGGCGAGCCGGACCGGCTCCAGGTCGGCGAGCCCGGCCACGATCGGCTGCAGGACGGCCCGGACCGGCGTCACGACCACGTCCAGCGCGCCGCCCTTGAGGTCGCCGGGGCCCTCCTCGCCGGCCTGCGCGGCGTCCGGGTGGGCGAGGCGGCGCAGCACCGCGAGCCGCTGGCCGACCGTGTCCGACCGCGGCGACAGCTTCTCGTGCGGCAGCGTCTCCCAGGCCGGGAAGTGCGCCACCCGGGCCGGGTCCAGCAGGCTCGACAGGGCGGCGGTCAGGTCCTCGGCCTCGCGGCCGGTCGCGGTCACCGCGAGCACCGTGCCCCCGCCGCCGGGCGGCCCGTCCGCGCGCAGGGCGCGGCTCAGCGCGGCGGCGAGGATCGGCCACAGCGCGGCCGGTGCCACGACCTCCTGGTCCGCGCGCGCCCGCTTGAGAGCGCGCTCCAGCACGGAATCGGTGCACGCAAGGTCAACAAGTCCAGAAAGCGTCATTTTCGCCCGCACAATCGCCGAAAAACCCCGTGGCAGGGCAGCCCGAAGCCCCGGAATCCCACCGGACCCCGGTACCGCGTACCAGGGTACGCGACACGGCCCTTCCCAAGAATGCGCAAATAGCCGACGGAACGCAGTCGGGCGATTACGCTGCGAGATTGTGACCGATCTGCGTACGCCGCCGGTCAGCGACGGCGATCTCTTCTCAGAACGCGCCCGACAGTACGCCCTAGAGAAGCCCCTGCAGCGGATCCACATCCTGGAGGCGGGCTGCGGCTGGGGCACGGGCCTGGACCTCGGCGACCGCGAGCACCACGTCACGGGCGTCGACCTCGAGTCCCCGGAGCTGCGCGCCTACACCTGCGAGCGGCCCGACCTCGACACCTGGCACCTCGGCGACCTGCGCACCGTGCCGCTGCCGCCGCGCGCCTTCGACATCGTTCACGCCGCGTACCTGATCGAGCGGGTCCCGCACGCCGAACTGGTGCTCGACCGGTTCGTGGCCGCGCTCAAGCCCGGCGGGCTCCTGCTCGTGCACCTGCGCGACCGCAACACCGCGTTCGGCTTCCTGGACCGCACGCTGCCCCGGTGGCTGCGGACGTCCGGGCGCCGCCGGCGGCCGCGTCCGAACCGGGGGCCGCGCGGCGCCCACGCCCGCGTGCCGTACCCCGGGGACGAGCGGATCGCCGGGCCGGGGGCCGGAGCCGGCGCCGCGCCCGCACCCGCGCCCGCGCCGCCGGAGCAGGCGGCCCCGCCGCCCGAGCCGCGGCCCGAGCCCGTGTCCCGGCCGGTGCCGGTCGTCCGGACGAGCCCGCCTCCCGCGGTCTACAGCCCGGTCGCGTCCCGCTCGGGCATGCGCTGGTACTGCGTGATGCGCGGGCTGGTGGTCGCCGAGGAGTACACGTCCCGGCAGGCCATCGACGCGCTCGGGGCCGGAACCGGCCTCGCCGACCTGCTGTGCCGGCTGGTGTCGGCGGCCACCCGCGGGCGCCTCACCGCCGACCACAGCGAGATCACGCTGGTCATCCGCAAGCCCGAGAACCGTTTCGCCAGGGTCATCTGACCGGGCCGGGTGTGCACGGGCCCGGCCCGACGCAGTATTTTTCCTGCGGAAACTCCCACTGACACGGACGAGCCCGGTTCCCCGCCGCCGGGCGGGATCGGAGATCGCGGTGACCGCCGACGCCGGCCTTCCCGACACGCTGCGGGACCTGCCCGCCTGGACCCCTGACCCGGTGGAGCTCGCCGACCTGGAGCTCCTCCTCGCCGGGGCGTACCGGCCGCTGGCCGGGTTCCTGGGCTCCTACGACACCGCGATGGTGGTCGCCGGCGGGCGGCTCGCCGACGGCACCCCGTGGCCGGTCCCGGTCACGCTGACCGTCCCGAAGGAGCTGACCGGGCAGGAGCGGGTCGTCCTGCAGGACCCGGAGGGCGTGCCGCTCGCCGTGCTGGAGGTCGCCGAGGCGTGGCAGGACCCCGCCACCCAGGACTGGCGGCTCGCGGGGCCGCTGGAGGCGCTGCGCGCCCCCGCGCACGGCCCGTTCCACGCGCTGCGCCGCCGCCCCGACGACCTCGCCCCCGCCGAGGGGCCCCTGCTGGCGGTGGCCACCCGGCGGCCGCTGCACCGCAAGCAGCTCGGCCAGCTCCGCCAGGTCGCCGAGCGGCTCGGGGCGCGGGTGCTGGTGCTGCCGCTGCTCGGCGGCGAGCACGACGAGTCCCTCGTCCGCGCGCTGCTCGGCGTCCGCAAGGACCTGCCGGACGGCGCCCGGATCGTCCCGGTGCCGCTGCCCGCGCGCGGCGCCGGCGCCGAGCAGGAGGAGCGCGACGTCCTGCTCCGCGCGCACGTCGCCGCCGCGTACGGCGCCACCCATCTGCTCGCCGACGCCGAGCTGGAGGGCACCGCGATCCCGCTGGTCGTCCCGGAGCCGTGGGCCTACGACGCCGACGTGGAGGTCTGGCGGCCGGTCGCGCGCATCGAGCCCGACCACGTGCAGGCGGAGCTGACCGCCGAGCGGCTGGACGAGCTGCTGGACGCCGGCGAGCCCGTCCCCGACTGGTTCACCCCGCCGGCCGTCGCCGCCGAGCTCGTGCGGGCGCGCCCGCCCAAGCACGCGCGGGGCATCACGGTGTTCTTCACCGGGCTGTCGGGCTCGGGGAAGTCCACGGTCGCGCGCGGCCTGTCCGACGCGCTGATCGAGCGCGGCGGCCGGACCGTCACCCTGCTGGACGGCGACGTCGTCCGGCGGATGCTGTCGGCCGGGCTGACGTTCTCCCGCGCCGACCGCGACCTCAACATCCGGCGGATCGGGTTCGTCGCCGCCGAGATCACCCGGCACGGCGGCACCGCGATCTGCGCGCCGATCGCCCCGTACGCGGCGACCCGCGCCGAGGTCCGGCGGATGGTGTCGGCCGTGGGCGACTTCATCCTGGTGCACGTGTCGACGCCGCTGGAGGAGTGCGAGCGCCGCGACCGCAAGGGCCTGTACGCCAAGGCCCGCGCGGGCCAGATCCCGGAGTTCACCGGCATCTCCGACCCCTACGAGGCGCCGGACGACGCCGACCTCGTGCTCGACACCTCCCGGATGACGCCGGAGGAGGCGGTCGGCAGGGTCCTCGACCTGCTCACGGCCGGCGGCTGGATTCGTCCCGAATAGAACATCTGCCTCGTTTGTCCCTCGCCACCCGGGTTAGACCCATCCGGGGAGCGTCCCCTAGGGTGTACGCGAGTTTTCCTACATGACAGGTAGGTCATGCCGATGGACTTCGATTGGACGATGGCGTTCGGCTCGTTCCTCGTCGCCATCATCGTCGGGCTGACCGGCATGGGCGGCGGCGCGCTGATGACGCCGATGCTCGTGACGTTCTTCGGCGTGAGCCCGCTCGCCGCCGTGTCCAGCGACCTGGTCGCCGCCGCCGTGATGAAGCCCGTCGGCAGCGCCGTCCACTACCGGCAGGGCACGATCGACATGCGGCTGGTCGGCTGGCTGTGCGCCGGGTCGGTGCCCGCCGCGTTCTCCGGCGTCCTGCTGGCCCGGGCCCTCGGGCACGGCGACTCGATCCAGGACTTCATCAGCATCGCGATGGGCGTCGCCCTGATGATCGCCGCGGGAGGGCTCGTCCTGCGCGCCTACCTGGCCCGCCGCGGCAGGGCCGGCGCCGACGACGGCGGCGGTGAGGCGCCCGAGATCCGCGTGCGCCCGCTGCCGACCGTGCTGGTCGGCGCGGTCGGCGGCCTCGTCGTCGGCATCACCTCGGTCGGCTCCGGCTCCCTCATCATCGTCGCGCTGCTCGCCCTCTACCCGGCGCTCAAGGCCAACCACCTCGTCGGCACCGACCTGCTCCAGGCCGTCCCGCTGGTGTTCGCCGCCGCCCTCGGCCACCTGCTGTTCGGCGACTTCCGGATGGAGGTCACCGCCGCCCTGCTCGTCGGCTCCGTCCCCGGCGTCTACCTCGGCTCCAAGATCTCCTCGCGCGCGCCCGGCGGCCTCATCCGCCGCGTCCTCGCCCTCGTCCTGGTCGCCTCCTCGCTGAAGATGTTCGGCCTCGCCACCGTCCCCCTCGCCTGGACCCTGACCGCCCTCACCCTCGCCACGATCACCCTCCCCCTCCTCCCCCGCCTCCGCCGGACCCCGGCCTCCTCCTCCGCCCCGGCCGACGGACCGGCCGCGGGACCGCCGCCGCGCTCGCAGTCGCCCGCCGTACGCTGAGGGCGGCCAGTTCCGGCCGGGACGCCCGTCCTGCCCGGCAATGGCGCGAATCGGCGCTCGGACGGAGCGGCGATCCATACAATCGCCCCATCAGTGCTGTTCATCCCCTCCTGAGGAGGCCGTCCGTGCCGTCCCTGCCGCCCCAGCCGGTCCGCCGCGCCGCGATCCCGATCGCACTGGCGGCCCTACTCGTGCCGCTGGGCGCCCCCGGCGCCCTCGCCGCGGCGCCGAGCGGCGTCGAGCTCGCCGACGTGGTGGAGAGCCTCACCGAGAACGGCGGGCTCTACATCTCCCCCGGCGTCCAGGACCTGAGCGACGGCCAGCTCGACAAGCTGCGCGGCCCGCTGGAGACCGCCCGCCTCCCCGTGTACATCGCGATCTTCCCGGCCGGGACGCTGCCCGACCGGGCCACCGCCTACAACCGGCTGATCGTGGACATCTACCAGGCGGTGAAGCGCAAGGGCACCTACGCCGTCGTCGTCGGCGGGAAGCTGCGCGCCTACTCGTGGAGCGTCGCGCCGGGCACCACCGCCAAGGCGTGGGCCAACGCGAGGAAGAACGGCGGCGGAAGCCTGATCAACGAACTCTCGCTGTTCGCGCGCAACGCCGGCACCGCCCCGCCCGGCAAGCCCGGCCCGGGGCCGAAGGTCGGCGAGGAGAGCCCCGTCGCCACGCCGCCGCCCTCGCCCGACGAGAAGGCGGCGACCGATCCCGGCAACGCGTCGGTGCCCATCGACGACGAGGGCGGCACCCCGGTCGGCCTGATCGCGGGCGGCGCGGCCGCCGTGGCGGTGGCCGCCGGCGGCGCGGTGTTCCTGCTGCGCCGCAAGCGGCGGCCCGCCACCGCCACGGCCGGCGGACAGGCTCCCGCAGCCGGCGGACCGGGGGGGCCGGGAGGTCCCGGCGGGCCAGGCGGACCCGGTGGACCCGGCGGACCCGGTGGACCCGGCGGACCCGGTGGACCCGGCGGACCTGCGGGCGCAGCCGGCCCGCACGGAACCGGTGGGCCGGGTGCCGCCGCACAGGCGCCGCCACCGCCGCCCGGGAGCGTCCCGCCGCCGGGGGCCGCGCCCCGCGACGTCCCGCGTCCCAACCACGGCCCCGCGACCGGCGACGACCGACCCCCGACCGCCTGATGCCCGCACTCATCGCCTTCTGCGCGGTGGGCCTGCTCCTGGCCTTCCCCATCGGATACGTCTGGGCCAGGCGCCCCGCGGGCGCCCAGAGCGCGACGGCGGCGCGGCTGCGCGCAGCCCGCGCGCAACTCGACCGCACACTCGGCCCGGCCGGCTCCTTCGTCGTCTTCCTCGGCGCCGGCACGTTCCTGGTCACCGCGGTGTGCCTGCCCCTCGGCGAGCTGTGCCAGCGCCTCCTCAGGGCCCACGACGTCCCGATGTTCGACCTCGCGCAGCGCCATGTGCGTCCCGGCGTGTGGACCGACGCGATGAACGTCATCACCCAGTCGGGGAACGTGTGGCCGACCCGGTACGTCGCGGTCGCGGGGGTGGTCGTCCTCACGCTCGTCGCCCTGAAGACGGGCCGCCGCCCCTGGGTGCCGGCGCTGCTGATCGGCTCGGTGACCGCGGTGGAGCGCTTCCAGCAGACCGCGCTCGCCGCGCTGGTCGACCGGGGCCACCCGCCGACCACCCTCGGGACCTACCCGTCCGGCGGCTGCGCCCGGCTGATCTCGATCTACGGCGCGATCACGCTGGTCACGCTGTCCTACCTGAAGGCGGCCCCGCGGGTGCGCGCCGCCGTCTGGGGCGGGCTCGCCGCGTTCGCGTTCCTGGAGGGGTACACGCGCTGGTACCTCAGCAAGCACTGGATCACCGACGTGTACGCCGGCTGGATCTACGGCTACCTGCTGCTGGGCGTGGCCGTCTTCGCGGGCTGGTCGCTGCTCGCCGAGCGCACGGACGGGGAGCCGCCCGGGGACGGCGAGCAGGAGCCGCTCAGGGCGGCGTCAGTCGGTTGAAGTCGGGCATCCCGGCGACCTGCCGGAAGGCCCGCGCCGAGGCGCCCGTGGCGTTCCACCTCGTGTCGCCCACGGGCGTCTTCGGCGACTCGAAGTAGAAGAGGGCCTTCAGCCGGGGGTACTTCGGCAGCTGGCGCGGGACCGAGGCGAAGAAGCGCCGGCTGAAGTCGGGGTCGTCCTTGCGGTTCACGGTGCCCCACTCGGCGAGCATGAGCGGCTTCTTCGGGAACCGCGCCGACGCCCACGCATAGAATCCGGGCCACCGCGGGTAGTCCGGACGCGTCTTGTTCACCAGCGTCGAGAAGTCGTTCACCCACTTGTCGGCGTACAGGTCGGCGGCGACCCAGTCGATCACGTCGTCGCCCGGGTAGAGGTCGTTGAACCAGGGCTGCGACCCCCAGTTCGGGACCCCCATGTAGGCCATCACGGTCACCACGTTGTCGGCGCCGCCCGCCCGCAGCCGCTTGATCACGTGCCGGACCATGGCGCGGTAGTCGCGGGCGGTGTAGCCCGACCCGGGCGCCGGGCGGACCTCCTCCTCCGGCTCGTGGTGGACGGCGAGGAAGAACCGGTGCGGATACGCGTCGCGGATGCGGCGGGCGATGTCGTCGATGTGCTCGTCGACCACCGGGTCCCCGGCGGCGACCTGCGCCCATGTCCGGCCCATCTCGGGCTTCCAGTTCAGGAACAGCAGCCGGTTACGGCCGCCCTCGCGCGCCATCGCGATCTCGCGGTCGGTCGGGAAGACCTCCCCGTCCCGGTGGTAGAGGTGCACGACGTCCGTCGGACGGCGGGTCTTGTCCTCGAAGTCGGTGAGGGCCCGCTCGGTCGACTTGTTCGTGAAGACGCCCGGCGCGACGCCCCACCACCGGCCGCACTCGGGCACCAGCCGGTCGGAGACGGCGCAACGGGGGCCGTCCGGGGAGTCGTCCCCTCCGAGGTGGACGCCGATCCCGACGCCCGCGGCCAGGAAGACCGCGCTCGATCCCGCGGCGAGCGCCCAGCGCGCCTTCCCCGTGATGGCCATCTGAACAGGACTCCCGTCATGCGTGAAGGCCAGGCGCCCACCTTGTTCAGGCGGGCGCCTGGCCCGATATCACTGCCCGCTGAGCCGCACGGGGGGTTCTCCCGCCTCCGCGCGGCTCGCGGTGAGCGGCGCGTCAGCCGACGAACAGGCCGCGGCCCCTCCAGTCGTCCGAGCTGACCACCGTGGGGCTTCCGCTCGGCGCGCCGTCGGCGAACTTCACCGCCATCAGCTTGCCGTCACTGGCGACGTAGTACAACTTGTCGCCCGAGACGAACATCCCGCGGACGTTCGACCAGCCGGAGGACGCGGCAGTGTACTCGATGGCGCCGAGGATCCCGCTCTCCGGAGTGAAGTAGCGGTAGTAGAGCGCCGAGCTGCCGGACCGGGTGTAGTACATCCGGCCGTTGTCGTAGAACATCCCGAGCGTCCGGCCGCCCTGCAGCGAGCTGTAGAACTCCGGCGCCCGGCCCTTCCAGCCCGGCTCGTCGGCGTCCCACGCCGGGTTCGCGTACGGGTTGACGAGTTCCTCGGCGCCGACGGTCGTCCCGTTGAACGCGCGCTTGTACAGCTTGCCGTCGGCCTTGGCGTACCAGAGGACGCCGTTGATCAGCATCGTGCCGCGCACGTCCGACCAGTCCATGCCGCCCGCGACCGTCTCGGTGGTCTCGGTGCCGGCCGTCGTGCCGTCGAACGTCCGCGAGACCAGCTTGTTCGGCTGGACGAGCGACCCCGGCGCGGCGATGTACACCTTGCCCGGGAGCTGCGCGGTCGTGTCCTCGGGCAGCGTCTTGCCGCCCTCGAACGGGAAGTAGCCGATCTTGCCGCGGAACTTGTGCGACGACGGCGGCAGGAAGTAGTTCGTGTCGCTGCCGACCCACAGGCCCTCGGAGGTCACCAGCAGCGACCAGGCGCCGTCGCCGCGCGGGTCGCGGCCCGGGTTCCAGGAGAACGGGACGCCGTTGGCCGGGTCGAGGGCGGCCAGGCCGGGCCGGGTCACCGCGCCCGGGCCGGCGGTGTCGCGGCCGTTCGGGTTGTTGGACCAGCGGGGGTGCCCGCCGGCGAACACGGCCGCGCCGGAGACGGCGACCGAGTCGATGGTGTCGCCGCCCGTCCAGTTCACCCACGCGGGCTTCACGTCCGAGCCGCTGGACGCGGTGTCCCAGCGGGTGACGCTGTCGCAGAGCTGTGCGGTGCCGTAGGGGCCGCCGGTCGCGCCGACGACGACGAACTTGCCGTCCGGCGACATGGCCAGGTCGCGCAGGTAGCTGTCGAAGACCGTGTTGCAGGAGGTGGCGAACCCGGAGGTCTTCCACGTCGTGTCGAGCGCGTCGGAGGAGTCGCCGAGGTCCAGCCGGGCGAACTGCCGCCGCTCCTCACCGCCGGCGGTGCGGAAGTTGCCGATCGCGTACATCTTGGTGCCGTCCGGGGTGGCGGCGATCCGGCGAACGCGCGAGGTGCCGCCGTTGTGCACGCCCGCGAACGGGACCATGCCGAACTTGGTCGACAGCCCGCCCGTCGTCGGGCTGAGCGCCGCCAGGCGGTTGCGCTTCACGCCGGCGACCGTGGTGAACTCCCCGGCGATGTACAGGCGGCCGTGCGCCTCCTCGATGTCGTAGACGGCGCCGCCCTTGACGCCCGGCGTCTTCCAGGTGCCGTTGGCGAGCTCCTTGCCGGTGCTCGCGTCCAGCCGGGCGAGCTTCGGCCGCGCGTTGCCGTTGACCGTGTTGAACTTGCCGCCGACGACCACCGACTTGCCGTCCGCCCCCGGCGCGAGCGCGAGGACGTCCCCGTCGAGCTGCGGCTTGAAGGCGGTGTCGAGGTGCTTGTTCGACGCGTTGATCGCGATGAGGTTGGTCACCGGGTAGGTCGTGTCGCCCTGCTTGACGGACTTGAATTTCCCGCCGACGAAGATCTTGTCCCCGACCTTGGTCATCGCGTAGACGATGCCGGCCCAGCCGCCCTGGTTCGGCTCGATGTTCGGCGTCCCGCCGTACGGGGTCTCGGCGGGCATCTTCCCGGCGGTCTGGGCGGCGCTGGCGACGACCGGGACCTCGCGGTCCCCGGCGAACTGCGGGGCGGCCACCAGGCCGATCCCGGTCACTGCCGTCACCGCGACCGCCGTGCTACGGCGCAGACGCGACACTTGTGCCTCCTCGGCGGGGAATCCTCGGAAAAGAAGAAGTACTGACCAATACGCCCATCGTGTCGCAGGTACAGACGCATGAGGCGAGAGTTACCCGACTGATACCTATGGGGGGAGCGTGCGCAAGGATAGCGGTGGGGCCCGACGCCCCGCCAGGCCCGTGGCCCACATCTGCCACACGGCCGCGGCGGCCGGCCGCGGACGGACGACCCGGTTCCGCGGGCGCGGACCCGTCCCGCGCACCGGTTCCTCCCGGGCGATGCCTGTCGCGCGCGGATTGTCTGAACCGGGCCCTCGCTCCCTATATAGTGACCGCGACGCCACGCCCCCCACCTCAACCGGCGACTCCGGCGGCCAGCCCCGGCGGACCGGTCCGTTCGCGCGGCGGCGGGGGCGGTGACCGGGAAGGACCGAAGTGTCGTCTAGTCCAGCACCCTCCAAAGAGTTCGTCGACTACACCGGATTGATACGGCGGCGCTGGGGGATCGTCGTGTGCTGCGCCGCGGCGGTGCTCGCCGTCGTGGCCGCGTACACGTTCACGCTGGCCAAGACCTACACCGCCGAGGCGCAGGTCCTCGTGGCGCCCACCGGGTTCGACGACGCCGCCCCGGCGGCCTCCAAGACCAAGAACGAGGTCAACCTCGACACCGAGGCCCAGGTCGCCAAGTCGCTCGAGGTCGCCAAGGAGGCCAAGCGCCTGCTCAAGTACGGCGACTCCGAGAACCACCTGCTGTCGCACGTCACCGTCTCGGTCCCCCCGAACTCCGGTGTGCTGACGATCGCCTTCACCGACGACAAGCCCGAGTCCGCCGCCAACGGCGCGAACCTGTTCGCGCAGGCGTACCTGAACCAGCGCACAGCGTCCGCGCAGGCGAACCTGGCGCGCCAGATGGACGCCATCAACAAGAAGGTCGAGGACCTCAACAAGAGGAACAAGATCCTCCTCGACCAGATCCCGCGCACCACCGGCGCCACCCGCACCTACGCCCGCAGCCAGCAGCAGATCATCGGCCGCCAGATCACCGAGCTGACCGGCCGGCTGGGCTCGCTCAGCACCACCACCATCAACCCCGGCCGGATCATCAGCAACGCCTCCACGCCGACGCAGCCGAGCGGCCCGAACGTGGCGCTCTACCTCATCGGCGGGCTCATGGCCGGGCTGCTGGTCGGCCTCGGCGCCGCCGCCGTCCGCGACCGCATGGACACCCGCCTGCGCAGCGCGGCGGACGTGGAGCGGATGCTCGACATGCCCGTCCTGCTGGAACTCCATCCGGCGGCCAAGGGCGAGCGGCTCGGGCTGCTGCCCGCCCGCAGCCGCAACGGGCAGGAAGTCCATGAACTGAGCCACCAGCTCAACGCCGTGCTCGGGCACGGCAACCACGTGATCCTGGTGACCAGCGCCACCAGCGGGCCCGGCGCCGGCCTGTCGGCCGCGAACCTGGCCGCCGCGCTCGCCCGTACCCAGTCCCGCGTGGTGCTCGTGTGCGCCGACCTCCACTCCCAGGAGTCGGCGCGGCTGACGGAGGTCCCGGGCAACGTGGGTCTCGCCGAGGTCCTGCTCGGCTCGCGCCCGCTGCGCGACGCGATGGTCCGCTCGCCCGTGCAGAAGCGGCTGTGGGTCGTCCCGCCCGGCGTCGACACCGACCTCGCCTACGAGATGCTCCAGACACGGCAGATGGTCCACATCATCGACAAGCTCCGCTCCAACACCGACTACGTCGTGATCGACGCGCCGTCCACCAGCAGCAGCGCCGACGCGCAGGCCATCGCCGAGGCCGCCGACACCGCGCTGGTCGTCGTGGAGATCCCGGACGTCAGGCGCAAGGACGTCGAGGAGTCGGTGCGCGCGCTCGACCGGATGAGCGTCGCGGTGCTCGGCACCCTCGTCGTCCCGGCCCAGCCGCGCGCCGCCGCGGGCCAGCCGCGCTCCGGCGCGGCCCGCCCGCACCCGCGCCGCGCGCCGCGGCCGGTGGCGTCGGCCGACACGACCGAGACCGCCGGCCTGGACCTGCGGGCCTTCGGCGACGGGCCCGCGGACCGCACCGTCGTCGACGGCCCCGGCGACCGCTCCGTCGCCGGCTCGCGGCAGAGCGGGCTCGCCCTGCCCGGCCCCGGCGAGGACGCCGAGCACGGCTCGTCCGCCAACGGCAGCGAACCGGACGCGACGGCGGCGATACCGCGCTACGGCCGGCACGCCGAACCGGACGACCCGTCCGACCGCTCCTGAACCGTTGCCCCCCACCTCCCCATCGAGCGCCGCGCCGGAGTCCGCGCCGGGCGGCCCGGTCCCCCCGTCGCGGATCGACGAGCCGCTGCCGACGCGGCTGCGCGACCTGCCGCACACGACGTGGCCGCTGATCGCGCTGCTCGTCGGCTTCCCCGTGTGGTGGATCCTCGGCCTCGGCGTGTTCAGCTTCGTCATCTGCGCGGTGCCGATGGCGCTGGTCCTGCTCAACCGCCGCCCGCTGCGGTTCCCGCCCGGCTTCGGGCTGTGGGTTCTGTTCCTGATCTGGTACCTGGTCAGCCTCTCCATGCTCGACCGGAACCCGCCGGGCGCGTACGGCGACCTCGACGCCGGGCGGGTCATCTCGGTCCTGGTGCGGCTGGTGGTCTACCTCGCGTCGGCGGTCATCGCGCTGTACGTGGGGAACCTCACCGAGCGGGAGCTGCCGCGGCTCGCGCTCGTGCGGATGCTCGGGGCCCTGTTCATCACGACCACGCTCGGCGGGCTGCTCGGCGTCGTCTACCCGGACTTCCACGTCCCGCCGCTGTTCGGGATGCTGCTGCCCGGGCGGTTGCGCGGCGACGCGTTCGTGCAGAACATCATCAACCCCACCGCGGCGCAGATCACCTGGGTCGGCTCGGTCAAGGCGATCCGTCCCGAAGGCCCCTTCGAATGGGCCAACACCTGGGGCAACAACTACTCGATCCTGCTGATCTGGTTCGTCCTCGGCTGGTTCGTGTACGCCTCGCGGCGGCGCCGGATGCTGGGCCTCGGCATCCTCCTGCTGTCCATGGTCCCGGTGGTCTACGGGCTGAACCGCGGGCTGTGGGTCGGGATCGGGCTCAGCGTCGTCTACGTGCTCGTCCGGCTGGCGCTGCGCGGACGGGCCATGGCGCTCGGCGTGGGCGCGGCCACGCTCGTGCTCGGCGGCGCCCTGTTCGCGATGTCGCCGCTGTACGACCAGGTCCAGACGCGGCTCGACAACCCGCAGAGCAACAGCATCCGCGCCTACACCCGCGCCAAGACGATCGAGGCGACGTTCACCTCGCCCATCATCGGCTACGGCAACACCCGGTACGCCGTCGGCAGCGACAAGACGGTCGTCACCGGCAAGACGGAGGCGTGCCCGGAGTGCAAGCACCCGCCGCTCGGCTCCGACGGCCAGCTGTGGCTCCTGCTGATCTCGCAGGGCTTCGTGGGAGCGGGCCTGTACGTCATGTTCTTCCTGAACGCGATCCGGCGGTACTGGCGGGACATCTCCCCGATCGCGACGGGCGGCGTCCTGACGATGCTGCTCGTGCTCTTCTACATGACGATCTACGACGGCCTCTACACCCCGATGCCGCTCTACCTGCTGTCCTTCGCGGTGATGTGGCGCAACGGCATGGACCTGAGCCCGCCGCGCGTGGAGCCGATCGCGGTCCGCGCCAAGCGGGCCCGCGACAAGACGCTCACCGCGGCCCGCACCCGGCGGCTGCTGGAGAGCAAGACGCGCCGGGCCGCGCTGGCCGCGCGGACGAACGGCACGCCCATCAGGATCGGGGAGGGAAGACGTGAGCGACACGACGGACCGGCTGGCGGCGCTGAGTGAGACGGCCCGGCTGCTGTGGCCCGAACCGGCCCGCGTCACGTTCGGCTCCGGCGACCGCCTGCTCGCCCCCGGCGCCCGCCGGCCGCGGATCCTGCTGCCCGCCGACCGCGCCGCCGCCGTCGCGGCGCTGCGCGCCTACGGCCGGGTCGAGTCGCGCGCCGCGCGGCTGGTGACGGCCGGGCTGATCGGGTCGCTGCGCGGCGGGGTCGCGCGTGCGGTGCTGCGGCAGGGCGTCCGCGTGGAGGTGCCCGATGGGGCGGAGACCGTGGAGACGTACCTGAGTGAGGCCCTCGGCCGTCCGGTGTGCGCCGCGCTGTACGCGCGGCCAGCAGGCCGCGCCAATGACAAGCCGGTCCTGCAGGCGCTCTCCCCGGGATCGGGCGGGCCGCCGGTCGCGTTCGTCAAAGTGGGGGTGAACGAGCTGACCGGTCGGCTCGTGCGCGCCGAGGCGGCGGCGCTGGCGCGGCTGCCGCGCGTGGCGGGCGCCGTGGTGCGCGCGCCGGAGGTGCTGCACGCCGGGACGTGGCGCGGGCTCCACATCCTCGCGCTGACCCCGCTGCCGACCTGGGAGCCCGAACGCCCGGTCACCCCGGATCTGCTGGCCGCCGCGCTGCGGGAGATCGCCGAGGCCGCCGGAACCGAGCGGCTGCGACTTGCGGACTCGCCCTACTGGACGGCGCTGCGCGACCGCGCCGAAGCGCTGCCGGGCGAGGCGGCGGACCGGCTGCGCGCCGCACTCGCGGCGATCGGCGAACGCCAGGGCGACGCCGAACTCGTCTTCGGCTCCTGGCACGGCGACTTCACGCCCTGGAACACCGGCGGCGCGGACGGCCGCCTGCTCGTGTGGGACTGGGAGCGGTTCGCCACCGGCGTCCCCGTCGGCTTCGACGCGCTGCACCACCGCCTCCAGCGGGCGGTCTCCGACCCGGCGGCCGACCCGGCGCGGGCGGCGGCCGACTGCGTGCACGGCGCCGCCGGCACCCTGGCCCCGTTCGCCGCCGCCCCCGAGAGGGCCGCGCTCGTCGCGCGGCTCTACCTCGCCGAACTCGCCGCGCGCTATCTCGCCGACCGGCAGGCCGAGGCGGGCGCCCGCCTCGGCGACGTCGGCGCGTGGCTCCTCCCCGCCCTCACCGAGGGCTTGCACGGAACGAAGGAAACGCATGGCTGACAAGCACCAGGCGGCGCGTCCCCCCGGCCACAAGCGGCTGGCCCAGGCCGCCGCCGTCACCGCCGGCAAGGCCACCCACCGCGCCCGCATGCTGCCCGGATTCCTCATCGTCGGCGGGCAGCGCTGCGGCACGACGTCGATGTACCGGACGCTCAGCCAGCACCCGGCGCTGCTCAAGGCCCTGTGGCACAAGGGCGTCCACTACTTCGACACCGGCTACGGCAACGGGCCCGCCTGGTACCGGGGGCACTTCCCGCTGCGCAGCACGGCCGCGCGCGTGGAGAGCCGGCACGGCGTGAAGCCGCTGGCGTTCGAGTCGTCGCCGTACTACGGGTTCCATCCGCTGGCGGGGGCGCGGATCGCCGCCGACCTGCCGGACGTGAAGCTGCTGATGCTCGTGCGCGACCCGGTCGAGCGGGCGTACTCGGCGCACTCCCACGAGCTCGGGCGCGGCTTCGAGACCGAGCCGTTCGAGTGGGCGGTGGAGCTGGAGGAGCAGCGGCTGGAGGGCGAGGCCGAGCGCCTCGCCGCCGACCCGTCCGCGACGAGTCACGCCTACCAGCACAACGCCTACCTGGCGCGGGGCCGCTACATCGAGCAGATCGAGCGGCTGGAGAAGCTCGTGGGCCGCGACCGCCTCCTCGTCGTGGACAGCCACGAGTTCTTCACCGAGCCGGAGACCGTGTACAAGGGCGTCCTGGACTTCCTCGGCGTCCCGCCGCTCGGCTCCCCGGTGTTCGAGCGACACAACGCGCGCAGCCGGTCGCCGCTGCCGGACGCGCTGCACGCGCGCCTGGAGGAGTACTTCCGCCCGTACGACGAGCGGCTGGCGGAGTGGCTCGGCCGCACCCCGTCCTGGCGCCGATGAGCGCGCCCGCGACCGGCGCGGCCGAACCCGCCGCGAGCGGCGGCGCGGACGGTGGCGCGGGCCCGGGAGCGAAGGGCCCGCGATCGAAGGGCTCCGACGTCGGCTCCCTCGCCCGCGGCGGCGCCCTGAACATCGTGGGCGCGGCGGTGTCGGCGCTGGCCCAGCTCGTCGTCGTCGCCGTCATCACCAACGCGTTCTCGCAGGCCGAGGCGGGCGTCTTCTTCGCCGCGACATCGGCGTTCCTGCTGTTCGGCGCCGTCGCCGAGCTCGGCACCCAGACGAGCCTGGTGTACTTCATCGCCCGGTTCCGCTCGCGCGGCCGCACCGAGCGGATCGGCCCACTGGTCCGGCTGGCGCTGCGGCCGATGGTGCTGGTCTCCGCGGTCCTCGGCGCCGCGCTGTTCGCGGCGGCGCCGTGGGTGGCCGAGGTGATGGTGAACGGCGACCCGGGGGACGGCGCGACCTACCTCCGGGTGCTGGCGGTGTTCCTGCCGGTGATGAACCTGTCGGCGGGCGCGCTGGCGGCGACCCAGGGGTTCCGGCGGATGCGGCCGTCGGTGCTGGTGGAGAACATCGGCCGCCCGCTGGTGCAGCTCGCCGCGATCGGCGCGGTCGCGGTCGCCGGCGCGTCCGGACTCATCGCCATCGCGTGGGTCGGACCGTACCTGCCCGCCGCCGTGCTGGCCGTGGTCGCGATGCTCGGGCTGGTCCGGCGCACCGCGCCGGTCGGCGACGCCGCCCCGGACGTCCCGGCCGACCTCGGCCGCCGCTTCTGGCGCTACTCGCTGCCGCGCGGGCTCGCGGGCATCACCCAGATCCTGCTGCAGCGCATGGACATCCTGCTGGTCGCGGCGATGCTCGGCGCGCGGGAAGCGGCGATCTACACCGCGGCGTCCCGGCTGCGGGTCGTCGGGCAGCTCGCCAACCGGGCCATTTCGCAGGCCGTCCAGCCGCAGCTGTCGGAGGTGCTCGCGCACGACGACCGGCGCTCGGCCAACACGCTCTACCAGACCGCGACGAGCTGGCTGATGCTGGCGAACTGGCCGCTGTTCCTGCTCTCGGCGCTGTTCGCCGAGCAGTTGCTGCGGATGTTCGGGAGCGGCTACCACACCGGCGCCTCGGTGATCGTGGTGCTGGCCGCCGCGATGCTGGTCAGCGCGGGGACGGGCATGGTCGAGGTCGTCTTGATGATGGCGGGCAAGACCACCTGGAACCTCGTGAACATCGTGCTCGCGCTCGGTGTGAACGTCTGCGTCAGCGTCCTGCTCATCCCGCACATCGGGATCATCGGGGCGGCGCTCGGCGGCGCCGCCGCGCTGCTGACCCGCAACGTCGTCCCGCTGCTGCAGCTGCGCTTGAAGCTGGGCCTGCACCCGTTCGGCCGGGGCTCGCTGGCGGCCGCGGCGCTGACCGGCGTCTGCTTCGGCGCGGTCCCGCTCGCCGTGCGGCTGGCGGCGGGCGACGGGCTGCCCCAGCTGGCCGCCGCCGCAGCGGTCGGCGCCGCCGGGTACGTCGCGGGCTGCTACCTGCTGCGCCGCCCGCTGAACCTCGACGAGGCGGCGCGCTCCATCCTGCGCCGCGGCCGCCCGCGCCGCTGACCGGTGGGGGCGCGCCGTCCCGGCGCGCCCCGGCCGGAGTTCAGCGGCGGTAGCGGTCCAGCGCGCAGCCGGTCAGGAACCGCGCCGCGAACGGGAGGTCGTGCAGGATGTACCGGCTGAACAGGCGGCGGGGCTCGCCCACCAGGCGGTGCAGCCACTCCAGGCCCGACCGCTGCATCCACTCCGGGGCCCGCTCCAGCTCGCCCGCCGCGAACGGGATCGCCGCGCCGCACCCGACGAACCACGCGCCGGGCAGCGCGGGCCGCAGCGCGGTGATGAGGCGGTCCTGGCGGGGGAAGCCGAGGCCGACGAACACCAGGTCCGGCTTGAGCGCCGTGAGTTCGGCGGCGACGGCGGCGACCTGGCGCTCGTCCCGGTCGAACCCCATCGGCGGTGCGGACGCCCCCGCGACGCGCAGCCCCGGGTACCGCCCGGCGAGGACCTCGCCGGCACGTTCGGGGACGCCGGGCGCGCCGCCGCCGAGCAGGTAGACCGACCGGCCGTCGCGCGCCATCGCCTCGCTCAGCGTCCAGATGAGGGACGCCCCGGTGACGCGGGCGGGCAGCGGGCGGCGGGCGAGCCGGGCCCCCCACAGGATCGGCGTCCCGTCGGCGACGACGAGGTCGGCGCCAACGACCAGCGACCGCGCCTCCCCCTCGCGCCGGGCCTGCCGGACGATGTCGATGTTCGGCGTCACCAGGTGGCCGCCCGCGCCGCGGACGAGGGCGGCGGCCACGTGCTCGACCACCTGCTCCTCGGTGAGCGCGTCGAACGGCAGCCCGCGCAGCACGGCGCGCGGCGCGGTGCCCGTCATATGCCGTGCCCCCGCGAGTGCAGGGTCCGCAGGACCCGTTCGTCGGAGACCAGCCCGGAGGCGACCGCGAGCGCGAACGGCACGCGCCGCTCCCGCCAGTTGGCGCGCACCGCGCGCCGCGACCAGCTCAGCGCCTCCCTGCGGTGGCCGAGGCCCGCGCTCCAGAACGCGATCTGGGCGTAGACGCGGGCCGCCCCGACCTTGTCCTCCGCCAGCTCGGGGTGGTGCCGCAGCATCCACCGCAGGCCCTCGATCTTGGTGGCGTACTCGCCGGCGAACAGCGACGTCCGCCCCCACAGCACCCGCACCAGCGGGCGGTCGACGTTCACGATCGGATGCCGCCGGGCGGCGCGCAGCGCGAAGTCCCAGTCCTCGTTCTGGCCCGCCGGGATGGTCTCGTCCACCAGCCCGATCCCGTCCGGCCCGGTCAGCGCCGCGCGGCGCGCCAGGTACGTGGACGAGTGGACCATCACCATCCGGGACCGGACGAGGTCGGCGTGCGTCACCTCCGCGGCGCCCGCGAGGCGCGCGTTGCCGCCGCCGCGGAACTCCACCAGGATGCCGCAGCTCGCCAGAACGGCGTCCGGACGGGCGGCCAGCGCCGCCGTCTGCGCGGACAGCTTCTCCGGGAGCCACTGGTCGTCGTCGTCGCAGAACGCGACGAGCTCGGTGTCCAGCGCGAGGATGCCGGTGTTGCGCGCGCCCGCCAGTCCGGGCGTCCGGTCGTTGGCGACGACGCTGACGCGGCCGTCCGCGCCGGGCACGTCGGCCAGTGACGGGTCGGGCTCGGCGCGGTCGAACACGACCACGACCCGCAGCTCGCCCCTGTAGTCTTGGGCGAGCACGGCGTCCAGCGCCGCGCGCATCAGTTCCGGACGGTTGTGCGTGGGGATCACCACGCCGACGGACGGATGCCCGTCCCGCTCCCGCGTCATGCGTCGCCTCCGAGGTAGCTGTAGTGGCGCAGCAGCGGCAGGGTCATGGCGGTGACCCTTCGCTGGTCGGCGGCCGGCAGCGCGGTCCGCCACCGGTCGTCGGACCGGACGTCGATGCGCCCGGTCCGGAAGCGCATCGGGTTGCCCGAGGCCGTGTGGTTGGCGGTCAGCTCGGCACGGCCGTCGCCGACGAAGGCCAGCGCCTCGTCGTCGGCGGGCAGCCCCGCGAACCGGGCGATCTCGCGGAGCCGGGCGCGGGGATCGGCGACGAAGTCCTCGTAGCGCATCCGCTTCACCCGCACGCCGCGGCGGGCGAGGAGCTGGTAGGCGCCGTTCTCGGCGTTCCAGTGGACGGCGGTGCGGGGCGGCGTCCACCGCGTCATGTACTCGTCGCCGCCCGCGTCGGCCTCCGGACGGCGCACCTCGCGCGTCCACGAATAGGCCACGCCGCGGCTGTCCCGCACGACGTGCAGGACCCGCAGGTCGAGGTGGCCGGCGCGCGCCGCCCAGCGCAGGCAGAATGCGAGCGACGCCTGCTTGCTGGAGTCGATCAGCACGGTAGCGCCGGCCTCGGCGGCGACGGCCCGGTACAGCCGCAGGTAATGGTCGACGTACTCGGCGACGAGCGGCGCCCGGTCGGCCGGGAGCCGGCCGCGGGAGAGCATCGGGATGTGGCGGGTGCGGTCCACCGCGGCGTGCAGTTCCGCGAACCGGTCGAGGTCGACCGCGTCCCAGCCGCCGAACGCGGCCTCCCCGACGCGCCGCCAGACCGGGCACTCGCCGAACGCGACGCCGCAGCCGCAGCGCTCCCCCGCGTGGACGCCGCGCTCCCACAGGTGGACGACCTCGCCGAGGGCCATCGCGCCGGGCAGCTCGCCGAGCAGTCGCTCGACCAGCGTGGTGCCGCTGCGGCCGAGACCGCCGAGGAACAGGACGCGGGGCGGGGCCGTCCCGTCCGCGGGCCCGTCCGCGGGTTCGGCGGACGCGTCCGCTCTGCGATGGGGGGCAGACGTCATCGGCTGGACCTCGCGGGCGTTCGGGGGGTGATGGTGGGGACAGGGGGTCGGAGCTGGGGGTTCAGGGTGGTCGCGGGACCATTGTTCCGCACCTCAGCAGGCGGCGCGGCCCGGTTCGAGGCCCCGGCACGACCTCCGCCGGCAGGTCCGCGTCGCGCACGTCACCGTGCGGGAACACGAACCCGCCGTCCACCGGGATCGCGGACGTGGTGCGAGCCGACGAAGCCCGCCCCGCCCGTGACCAGCACCCGCGGCGCCACCGCCTACTTCGCGCCGAGGATCATGCCGGCCGCGACGGTGTTGCCGGTGGCCTCGTCGATCAGGATGAAGCCGCCGGTGAGGCGGTTGCGGGCGTAGTCGTCCACGAACAGCGGGTGCGTGACGCGCAGCGAGACGCGGCCGATCTCGTTCAGGCCGAGCGACTCCGCCTGCTCGTCGCGGTGCAGCGTGTTGACGTCCAGCCGGTAGTGCAGGGCCTTCACCAACGTCTTCGCGGTGCGGGTGGTGTGCTTGATGACCAGCTTGGAGCGCGGGGTGAGGGTGCGGTCCGGGGTCATCCAGCAGACCATCGCGTCGAGGTCCTGCGCGACCTCGGGCCGGTTGTTCGGCCGCGCGATCATGTCGCCGCGGGAGATGTCGATGTCGTCGGCGAGGCGGAGCGTCACCGACATCGGCGCGAACGCCGCCGCCACCGGCCCGGACGGCCCGTCGATGTGGGTGATCGTCGTGGTCAGCCCGGACGGCAGGTGCACGACCTCGTCGCCCGGCTTCAGGACGCCGCCCGCGACCTGCCCCGCGTAGCCGCGGTAGTCGTGCAGCTCGGGGTCGGTCGAGGCGTGCGGCCGGATCACGTACTGCACCGGGAACCGCACGTCGATCAGGTTCCGGTCGGACGCGATGTGGACGTGCTCCAGGTGGTGCAGCAGCGACGTGCCCTCGTACCACGGCATGTTCACGCTGCGCTCGACGACGTTGTCGCCGTGCAGGGCGGAGATGGGGATGAACGTCAGGTCGGTCACGTCCAGCTTGGACGCGAACGCCGTGAACTCGTCCACGATGCGCTCGTAGACGGCCCGGTCGTAGTCGACGAGGTCCATCTTGTTGATCGCCACGACCAGGTGCGGGACCTGCAGCAGCGTGGTGAGGAACGCGTGCCGGCGCGACTGCTCCAGGATGCCCTTGCGGGCGTCCACCAGGATGATCGCGAGGTCGGCGGTCGACGCGCCCGTCACCATGTTCCGGGTGTACTGGATGTGCCCCGGCGTGTCCGCGATGATGAACTTGCGGCGCGGCGTCGCGAAGTAGCGGTACGCGACGTCGATCGTGATGCCCTGCTCGCGCTCGGCGCGCAGGCCGTCGGTCAGCAGCGCGAGGTTCGTGTACTCCTCGCCGCGCTCGGTGCTGGTGCGCTCCACCGACTCCAGCTGGTCCTCGAAGATGGACTTGGAGTCGAACAGCAGCCGGCCGATCAGGGTCGACTTGCCGTCGTCGACGCTGCCGGCGGTGGCGAACCGCAGCAGGTCCATCGGCTTGCCCGCGGGCTCCTCGTTCCCGGCCATCAGAAGTAGCCCTCCTTCTTGCGGTCCTCCATCGCGGCCTCACTGGTCCGGTCGTCGGCGCGGGTCTGGCCGCGCTCGGTGATCCGGGTCGCCGCGATCTCCTCGATCACCTCGTCCAGCGTCGCCGCCGACGACTTCACCGCGCCCGTGCAGGACGCGTCGCCGACCGTCCGGTACCGGACCGTCGCCTCGAACTCCGGCTCGTCGTCGCCGCGGTGCGCGAAGCCCGTCTCGGCGTCCAGCAGCAGCCCGTCCCGCTCGAAGACGCGGCGGGTGTGCGCGAAGTAGATCGAGGGGAGGTCGATCCCCTCCCGGCGGACGTAGTCCCAGATGTCGAGCTCGGTCCAGTTCGACAGCGGGAACACCCGGACGTGCTCGCCCTGCTCGATCCTCGTGTTGAACAGGTTCCACAGCTCGGGGCGCTGGTTCTTCGGGTCCCACTGGCCGAACTCGTCGCGGAACGACACCACCCGCTCCTTGGCGCGGGCCTTCTCCTCGTCGCGCCGCGCGCCGCCGAACGCCGCGTCGAACCGGTGCTCCTCGATCGCGTCCAGCAGCGGCACGATCTGCAGCCGGTTCCGGGACGCGCGGCGCCCCTTCTGCTCGGCCACCCGGCCGCTGTCGATCGCGTCCTGCACCGACGCCACCACCAGCCGCACCCCGAGCTCGGCCACCCGCCGGTCGCGGAACTCGATCACCTCGGGGAAGTTGTGCCCGGTGTCGACGTGCATCACCGGGAACGGGATCGGCGCCGGCCAGAACGCCTTCTCGGCCAGGCGCAGCATGACCAGGCTGTCCTTGCCGCCCGAGAACAGCAGCACCGGCCGCTCGAACTCGGCGGCCACCTCACGGAAGATGTGGATCGACTCGGCTTCAAGGACGTCCAACTGCGACAGCAGGTAATCGGAACGCTGCATGGTCTGGGGCTCTCTCCACGCTGGTCTGGCAGATGCAACCGATGGTCACGGGACGGGGACGTCCCACCGGGTCGAACCGCGGCCCGCCGCGATTCAGTCCCGGCTAGTCCGGCCGTGCGCCGCTTGGCGTCTCTGTGTGGGGGGACGCCCCCCCACACCCCCCGGTGAGGAGGGGTGCGATGCCGGTCAGCAGCATCGACGCCGACACGGGATGGCACACCAGGATATCCGGGAGCCGCGGGTCCTCCCGGTTGTACTCCAGCGGCGCCCCGTCGACGCGGGACGCGTGCGCGCCCGCGCCGAGCGCCACCGCCGCCGGCGCCGCCGAGTCCCACTCGTACTGGCCGCCCGCGTGCACGTACGCGTCGACCTCGCCGAGCAGCACCGCGGAGATCTTCGCGCCCGCCGACCCGATCGGCACCAGCTCCACGTCGACGTCCAGCTCCTCCGCGAGCCGCCGGACGAACTCCGGCGGCCGCGTCCGGCTCACCGCGATGCGGAGCTTGCCCGCGTCCGGCGCCGGGACGTGCAGCGGGACCTCGCGCGGCTGCGCGGACCCCGGACCGGCCGTCACCGGGTCGGGCTCCCCCGGGTCGGTCCGGACGAGGGAGGCGCCGCCCGTCGCGTCCGTGCGCAGCGTCAGGCCCTGCGCCGGCAGCGCCACCGCGCCGGCGGCCAGCCGGCCCCGCCCGGACGCGTCCCGCTCCCACAGCGCCACGTGGACGGCCCAGTCGCGGCGGCCCTCCTCGGAGAACTCGCGGGTGCCGTCCAGCGGGTCGACGATCCACACGCGGCCGGCGGTGAGCCGCTCGGCGGTCGCGGTGTTGCGGGTCGGGGCGCGCTCGTCGCCCTCCGCCCGCTTCCCCGCCACCGAGGAACGACCCTCCTCCGACAGGACGGCGTCGCCCGGACAGCGCTCGGCCAGCGCCGCCATCAGGTACTCGTGGGCCCGCAGGTCGCCGGTGTCCTTCAGGACGCGCGCGTCCCCGTACCCGACCTCGTCCCGAACACCGAGCAGCAGCCGCCCCGCCGCACCGGCGAGCTCCGCCGCCAGCGCGTGGTCGTCCACATCCCTCATCCGCTGATCACATTCCCGACTCGAATGGTCTGTTCGGTCTACTTTCTCATGCCTACCCGAGCCGCCCCGAAGCCCGGTCCCGCTCAGTAGGCCCCGGACCCCCGCAGCACCGCCGACCAGGTCTTCCACATGATCTGGAGATCGAGCGCCAGCGTCCAGTTGTCGACGTAGCGCAGGTCGAGCCGGACCGACTCCTCCCAGGACAGGTCCGAGCGGCCGCTCACCTGCCACAGGCCCGTCAGCCCTGGCTTCACCACCAGCCGCCGGTACACGTCGCCGCCGTACTGGGCGACCTCCTCGGGCAGCGGCGGACGCGGGCCCACCAGCGACATGTCGCCGCGCAGCACGTTGATCAGCTGCGGCAGCTCGTCCAGCGAGTAGCGGCGCAGCCACCGCCCCACCCGGGTGATCCGCGGGTCCTCGCGGATCTTGAACAGCACGCCGTCGTTCTCGTTCAGCTGCACCAGTTCGGTCTTGCGGGCCTCGGCGTCCTGCACCATCGTCCGGAACTTCAGCACGGTGAACTCGCGGCCGCCGCGTCCCACCCGGGTCTGCCGGAACATCACCGGGCCCGCGCTCGTCACCTTGATCAGGAACGCGACGATCAGCATCAGCGGGCTCAGCACCAGCAGCCCCGCCAGCGCGGCCGTGCGGTCGAACAGGCCCTTGAACAGCCTGCGGCCGCCGTCCAGCTCCGGATGCTCCACGTGCAGCAGCGGCAGGCCCGCCACCGGGCGGATCGAGATCCGCGGGCCGGTCACGTCCATCAGCGCCGGCGCCACCACGAGCTCGATGTCGTTGCGCTCGATCTGCCACGCCAGCCGGCGCAGCGCCACCCCGTCCATCTCCGGACACGCCAGCACCGCCACCGACTCCGCGCCGATCCGCTCGGCGACCGCCGCCGCCTGCGCGAAGTCGCCCAGCACCGGGACGTCCTCGACCGCGGCGACCGCGTCGTCACCGGACGCGAGCGCCGGCGGGAGGCACACCGCCACGATGTCCATGCCGTGGTACCGCTTCTTGCGCAGCTCCCGGATCAGGTCGGCCACCGACGTGCGGTGCCCGACCGCGACGACGCGCCGCATGCAGTCGCCGTTCCAGCGCCGCTTGTGCAGCCACTTGCGCAGCCGGTACCGCGCGACCAGCGCGAGGAACGTGCCGAGCGGCAGCGCCATCACCACATACCCGCGCGCCACCTCGGTCTTCGTCGCGTACGCCACGATCGCGACCGCGGCCGTCAGGATGAAGCCCGCGCGGATGACGCGGTGGAACTCCTCGTACCCCACGCCGATGTAGCGGGGCTGGTAGGCCCGGCACATCATCAGCGTCGGCAGCCACAGCAGGGGGAGGGCGACGGTCAGCGCCACGTACGGCGCGTTCGGCGCGTCCGGATCGATCGGCACCCCGGGGAACCGGAGCACGAACGCGATCACGCCCGCCAGCAGCATGCTGACGAAATCGAGGCACAGTGCGACCCGGCGGTACGACCCGCTCCAGTTCTGCGAGGGCGCGTGCCTCCGCTCATGGCGAATCGATGACTCGGCCTGCACCTTGTCAACGACGGCCATAGACCACTCACCAATCCCCTGTAACGCGCGCCCCGACAGCACGGTTCACACCGAAGACGGCTGAACTTCGCATGAGGTTCACACGCATCTCGAACCTCAATCGAGCAGCATCTTACGTGTGCTTTGCCGTGGTCACGGAGGGAACGTCTCCATCACCCCAGCAACATCAGCAAACCACGACGAACCCGGACGAATAGTCAACCGCAGGGGCATGATCGGCCGCTGTCCAGCCCTGTTCGCGGCCGGATCCGGTCAACCCGCGTGGAACACGTTCTGCGCCGCGGCGAGCCCGTCCGCCATCAGCGCCTCCACCGCGTCCGCCGCGCGGTCCACCTCGAGCGCCAGGTCCTTGCGCTCGGCCGCGGAGAAGTCCTTCAGGACGAACGCCGCCGCGTCCATCCGCCCGGGGGGCCGGCCCACGCCGAACCGCACCCGCTGGTACTCCCTCGACCCCAGCGACTTCGTCACCGACCGCAGTCCGTTGTGACCGTTGTCACCGCCGCCCTGCTTCAGCCGCACCGCACCGAACGGGATGTCCAGCTCGTCGTGGACGACGACCAGCCGCTCCACCGGCACCTTGTAGAAGTCGCACAGGCCCTTCACCGGCCCACCCGACTCGTTCATGAACGACCGCGGCTTCGCCAGCACCGCCCGCGTCCCCGCGAGGCGGCCCTCCAGCACGTCCGCGCGCGCCCGGTGCGACTTGAACCGGCCGCCGGCCCGTGCCGCCAGCACGTCCAGCACCATGAACCCGGCGTTGTGCCGGTTCCCCGCGTACGAGGGGCCCGGATTGCCCAGCCCCACCACCAGCCAGAGATCCGCGCTCACCCGAACTCCTCACGCACGAACGCTCTCCATGCACGAACACGGCCCCCGCCGGTGCGCACGCACCCGCGGGGGCCATGAAGGACCATGCGGCGGAAACGCCGTCCGCCCTACTCGGCGGCGGCCTCCGCCTCGCCCTCGGCGGCCTCGCCCTCGGTCTCCGCGGCCTCGGCCTCGGGAGCCGTCGCCGCCGTCGCGTCGAGGATCTGCAGGATCAGCGTGTCCTCGTCCGCCGCGAGCGTCGTCCCCGACGGCAGCTTCAGGTCCTTCGCCAGCACCTGCGAGTCGATCTCCAGGCCGGAGATGTCCAGGTCGACCGACTCCGGAATCTTGGTGGCCTCCGTCTCCACGGAGATCTCCACCTCCGTCTGCGCCACCTGGCCGCCCGCGACCACGTCGCCGACGACGTTCACCGGCAGGTCGACGACGACCTTCTCGCCGCGCTTCACCAGCAGCAGGTCGACGTGCTCCAGGAAGCCCTTGATCGGGTCGCGCTGCACGTCCTTCGGCAGCGCCAGCTCCGAACCGCCGCCGAGACCCTCGATGGTCAGCAGCACGTTCGGGGTCTTGAGCGCCAGCATCAGGTCGTGCCCCGGCAGCGAGATGTGCTGCGGGTCGGTGCCGTGACCGTAGAGGACGGCGGGCACCTTGCCGGCCCGGCGGGTGCGCCGCGCGGCACCCTTACCGAACTCGGTGCGCGGCTCGGCGGCAATGCGTACCTCGGACACGGCGAAAACTCCCTGCTTGTTGCGATCCACGGCCGTCCGGCGTCGGACGTCCGCTACGGACGGTTGCGATCCACGCACGCCGACTAAGGGCGGGCGCCTCAAAGATTCGTTGCGTCCCCCGGGGAGTGCGGCCCCTGTGCCGGCACCGCACTGAACGACCCGGAGGCATGCGCGATTCAAAGAGTCTAGCCGATCGCCGCGCCGCGAAACGCCAGAGCCCGCCGAGACCCGCGCCACCCCGGAGGGCTAGCTGTGGCCGCCGAAGAGGCTCGTCACCGAACCGTCGCTGAACACCTCGTTGATCGCGCGGCCGACCAGCGGCGCGATCGACAGGACGGTCAGCTTGTCGAACTGCTTGTCCTCCGGGATGGGCAGCGTGTTCGTCAGCACCACCTCGGAGATCCGCGAGTTCTTCAGCCGGTCCACCGCCGGGCCCGACAGCACGCCGTGCGTCGCCGCGACGACGACCTTCGCCGCGCCCTGCTCGAACAGCGCGTCCGCCGCCTTCACGATCGTCCCGCCGGTGTCGATCATGTCGTCGACCACCACGCAGGTGCGGCCCTTGACCTCGCCGACGACGTCGAAGACCTTCACCTCGTTGGCCACGTCCGGGTCGCGCTTCTTGTGGATGATCGCCATCGGCACGCCGCCCAGCCGGTCCGACCAGCGCTCGGTCACCCGCACCCGGCCCGCGTCCGGCGCGACGACCGTCACCTGCGAGGTGTCCAGCCGGCTCTCGAAGTGGCGGGCCAGCAGGTCCAGCGCGAACAGGTGGTCCACCGGGCCGTCGAAGAAGCCCTGTATCTGCGCCGTGTGCAGATCGACCGTGATCAACCGGTCCGCGCCCGCCGTCTTGAACAGGTCCGCCATCAGCCGCGCCGAGATCGGCTCGCGGCCGCGGTGCTTCTTGTCCTGCCGCGCGTACCCGAAGAACGGCGCCACCACGGTGATCCGCTTGGCGGACGCGCGCTTGAGCGCGTCCACCATGATCAGCTGCTCCATGATCCACTGGTTGATGGGAGCCGTGTGGCTCTGGATCACGAAGGCGTCCGAGCCGCGCACCGACTCGAGGAACCGTACGAACGTCTCACCGTTGGCGAAGTCGTACGCCGACGTCGGAGTCAGCTCGATGTGGAGGTTGTCGGCGACTTCCTTGGCCAGGTCCGGGTGGGCTCGGCCGGTGAAGAGCATCAGCTTCTTCTGACCGCTCGCTTTGATCCCACTCACCTCTGACAACTCCCCCTCAATGGAACGTGCCTTACCCGTGGGGTGTCGTCCCCACTCCCCCGCGCACCACAAGAGCCGGGCGCACGGGTTGCTCTGGGTCACCGGAAGACGCCACTGTCCTCCACGTCCCCGCTGCGAAGCGGGGCTGTCCTCACCGGGCCGCGCTAGGGCGCGCCCTCGTCCTCGGCCTTCGCCCGCCGGGCCGCGTCGGCCGACGGCGTGCCGGGCCGCCTGCGCTCCACCCAGCCCTCGACGTTGCGCTGCCGCGCCCGCGCGACCGCCATCGCCCCCGGCGGGACGTCCTGGACGATCACCGACCCGGCCGCGGTGTAGGCGCCGTCGCCCACCGTCACCGGCGCGACGATCATGTTGTCGCTGCCGACCTTCACGTGCGACCCGATGACGCTGCGGTGCTTCTCCACACCGTCGTAGTTCACGAACACCGAGCTCGCGCCGATGTTGGAGCCCGCGCCGATCTCGGCGTCGCCCACGTAGGTCAGGTGCGGCACCTTCGTGCCCTCGCCGATGTCGGCGTTCTTGGTCTCGACGTACGTCCCGATCTTGGCCTTGCGGGCCAGCCGGGTTCCCGGCCGCAGATAGGCGTACGGGCCGACCGAGGCCTCGGGCCCGATCTCCGCCTCCGTGCACACGGCGTTGATCACCGTCGCGCCCTCGCCGACCGTGGTGTCGGTCAGCGTGCACCCGGGCCCGACCCGCGACCCCTCGCCGAGATGCGTCTTCCCGTGCAGCTGCGTGCCCGGGTGGATCTCGGCGTCGGGCTCGGCGGTCACGTCGACGTCGATCCACGTGGACGCGGGGTCGACGATCGTGACCCCGGCCCGCATGTGCGCTTCGAGGATCCGGTCGTTGAGCTGCCTGCGCGCCTGCGCGAGCTGGACCTTGTCGTTCACGCCCTGGGTCTCGACCCAGTCGGCGACCAGGTGCGCGCCGGCGCGGTGCCCGTCCGCGCGGACGATCGCCACCACGTCGGTGAGGTACTCCTCGCCGCCCGCGTTGTCGGTGGTCACCCGCTTCAGCGCGTCGGCCAGCAGGGCCCCGTCGAACGCGTACATGCCGACGTTGATCTCGTTGATCGCCCGCTGCGCGTCCGTGGCGTCCTTGTGCTCGACGATCGCCTCGACGCTGCCGTCGGCGGCCCGGACCATCCGCCCGTACCCGGTGGCGTCCGGCATCTCGGTCGTCAGGACGGTCGCGGCGTTGCCCTCGCCCTCGTGCACCCGCACCAGCGCCTGCAGGGTCTCGCCCCGCAGCAGCGGGTGGTCGCCGTTGGTGACGACCACGGTGCCGTCGAGGGCGCCGGTCTGCTCCAGCGCCATGCGCACCGCGTGGCCCGTCCCGCCCTGGTGCTCCTGGACGACGGCCTCGGCATCGGGCGCGTGCGCGCCGAGATGCTCGACGACCTGCTCGCGCCGGTGCCCGACGACGACGACGAGCCGCTCGGGCTCCAGCCGCCGCGCGGCGGCCAGCACATGCCCGAGCATGCTGCGCCCGCACAGCTCGTGCAGGACCTTCGACTTGCGGGACTTCATCCGGGTGCCCTCGCCCGCGGCGAGAACGATGACGGCGGCCGGTCGGCTCGCAGCGCTCACAAGGAGGCTCCTCGGCATCGCGGACGGGATCGGTCTAGGACGCGCCCACCTGCGAGATCACACCACGGCAGGCCGGAACGCATCCAACACGGGCAGGATACCGCCCGCTCCCCACCTGTCACCCCGTCCCCCACCTCGCGCACCCCGCGAGGGACACTCAAGACAGCTCCGGCGCAAGGACTCGAACCTTGTCTAAGGGCACCAAAAACCCTTGTGCTGCCAATTACACCACGCCGGATCAAAGCGGACGATTCGGGCAACAACCCGAGCCGACCGGCCCAACGATACCGACACCCGCACAGGGAAACCCACCCGATTCCAGGTGTCGCGGGCCCCGCACTCACCCCGCGCCGAGGTCCAGCCACGCGGGAAGCGGTTCGCGAGCCTCCACCCACGTTTCCGGGATCGCACCCCGACCGAGATGGGCCGCCACAATGCCCCCGACCATGGCGGACGTCGTATCCATGTCCCCACCCACCCTCACGCCGGCTCGGACGCGCGGTGCCAGGGGGCGCCGCTGCGGATCCGCTCCAGGAGTTCGAAGGCGCCGGCGCCGTATCCGCGGCGGTGGTCCATGCGGTCCGCGAAGGCCGCGGCCAGGGCGTCTTGGTTGACTTGTCCGAATTGGTTTAGAACGTCCACTACGGAGCAGGCCATCTCCGTGTCGTCCGACCAGGGCCACGGCGCGGGCGGCACATCGGTTTCGGCAGAGACGCGGCGGTTGGCGAGCAGGAAGAACTGGTCGCCGAACGCGTCCCCCACCGACAGGCCGGCGAGGGAGTCGGCGGCGCGGGACCGGCGGTCGCGGCAGGTGGGAGGCATCTCCCCAGTGTCCCGCGGGCGGCGGGGCGCGGGAGGCTTTTGTGGCTGGAGGGGCAGTTTCCCCCTGAATTTACCGTTCGGCTCTGTCCAACTTACGGTGCCGTAGGTTACGTTGGCGTAGGTAAGGATCCCCTAGTCACAGGAAGTGGTGACGCATGGCAACGGCTCCAACCGTGGAAACTCCTCCTCGACGGCGACCGCGGCCCGAGATCAACCCCGAGGCCCGGGGCACCGCGGAACGGGTGCTCATCGCGGTGTTCACCGGCGTGCCGTTCCTCGCGCTGTTCGCGGCGGTACCGCTGGCCTGGGGCCGGTTCCTCGGCTGGACGGACGTCGTGCTCACGGCGGTGTTCTACGTGCTGTCCGCCGCGGGCATCACGGTCGGCTACCACCGGTACTTCACGCACGGGTCGTTCAAGGCCAAGCGCGGGCTGAAGATCTTCATGGCGCTGGCCGGGAGCATGGCGATCGAGGGGCCCGTGATCACGTGGGTCGCCGATCACCGGCGGCACCACAAGCACTCCGACAAGGAGTTCGACCCGCACTCCCCGTGGCGGTTCGGCGACGACTGGAAGGCGCTGGCCAAGGGGCTGGTGTGGGCGCACTACGGCTGGCTGTTCGACGCCAACCGGACGTCCAAGCAGCGGTTCGCCAAGGACCTGCTGAACGACCCCGACATCAGGCGCATCCATAGGGCGTTCCCCGGGCTCGTGGCGGTGTCGTTCCTGCTGCCGGCCGTGATCGGCGGGCTGGTGACGATGTCGTGGATGGGCTTCCTCACCGCCCTGTTCTGGGCCGGGTTCGTCCGGATCACGCTCGTCCACCACGTGACGTGGTCGATCAACTCGATCTGCCACACCTTCGGCAGCGAGGACTTCGAGGTGCGCGACAAGTCCCGGAACGTGTGGTGGCTGGCGATTCCGTCGCTGGGCGAGTCGTGGCACAACCTGCACCATTCGGACCCGACGTGCGCGCGGCACGGGGTGCTGAAGGGGCAGGTCGACATCAGCGCCCGGATCATCCAGGGCTTCGAGAAGGCGGGCTGGGCGTACGACGTCCGGTGGCCGAACAGCGACAGGCTGGCGGCGAAACGCACGAAGCAGGCGGTTTGACCGCCACAATTGATCCTGTGACAGAACCCGCTCCCAGACCGCGCAGAAAGCGGATGACCGGCAAGGAACGCCGCGAGCAGCTCCTCGACATCGGCCGCTCGCTGTTCGCCGAGCGCGGCCTGGACGGCACCTCGGTGGAGGAGATCGCCTCGGCGGCCGGCGTGTCCAAGCCCGTGGTGTACGAGCACTTCGGCGGCAAGGAGGGCCTCTACGCGGTCGTCGTCGACCGGGAGTTCGAGCGCCTGCTGAAGCTGGTCACCGACGCGCTGAACTCGGCGATCCACTACCGCGGGAAGCTGGAGAAGGCCGCGCTGGCGCTGCTGGAGTACATCGAGGGGCATCCGGACGGGTTCCGGATCCTCGTCCGCGACTCGCACGGCGGGACCGGCACCGGCAGCTACGCCAGCCTGCTGAGCGAGATAGCGGGCGAGGTGGAGTACGTCCTCGCGCAGGAGTTCGACCGGCACGACTACGACGACAAGTTCGCGCCGATGTACGCGCAGATGCTGGTCGGCATGGTCGCGATGACGGGCCAGTGGTGGCTGGACGTCCGCAAGCCGCGCCGGGAGGAGGTCGCCGCGCACGTGGTGAACCTCGCGTGGAACGGCCTGGCGGCGCTGGAGCCGAAGCCCTCGCTGGACCCGCGGCGGCGCCGCAAGGAGCAGGAGCGCCGGGAGCGGGCGGCGGAGAAGGCCGCGGCGAAGGCGGAGAAGGCCGAGGAGAAGGCCGCCGCGCGGGCGGAGAAGGAGCGGCGCAGGGCGCGCCGGGACCTGGACGGCATCGCCGACCCGTCGACGTGACGACCGGTGGCCGCCGGAGTTCGTCCGGGCGGCCACCGGCCAGGGGTCGCCGGGCTCGGGTCGCGAGTCCGGGAGCTGCGGACGCCGCCCTCCCGTCCGAGTTGGCACACCGCAGGGGAACGAGTCGCTTCCCTCGGCGGACGGGCGGCATCCCGTCTAGGTGGTGTTCCGGGTGGCGATCACGAAGATCCGCCTGAAGGGGAACACGGTGCCGTAGGGCGCGGCGGGGTAGGCCCGGCGGAGCCGGTCCCGGTAGTCGGTGAGGAATTCGGCGGCCTCGTCCGGGTCGAGCGCGGACAGGACGGGCCGGAGCGCGGTGCCCTTGACCCATTCGAGGACGGGGTCGTCGCCGTGCAGCACCTGCGCGTAGGTGGTCTCCCACGCGTCGACGGCGCAGCCGTGCCGGGCGAGGAGGTCGAGGTAGCCGGCCGGGTCGAGGACGGGCGCGTCCCGCTGGAGGTGACCGAGCTTGGCGCGCCACCGGTCGGAGCGGGCCAGCTCGCGCAGCAGGACATGGCTGGGCGCGCCGAAGTTGCCGGGGACCTGGAAGGCGAGGCGTCCGCCGGGGGTGAGCGCGTCCGCCCACCGGGGCAGCAGGTCGAGGTGCTCGGGGACCCACTGCAGGACGGCGTTGGAGACGATGACGTCGACGGGCCGGCCGGGCTTCCAGGCGGCGACGTCTCCGACGCGGAAGGAGAGCCGCCCGGGGATCTCGTGCCTGCGGGCCTCGTCGATCATCTGCGGTGAGCTGTCGAGGGCCTCGATGACGGCGCCGGGCCAGCGGGCGGCGAGGGTGGCGGTGAGTTCGCCGCTGCCGCAGCCGAGGTCGGCGACCCGGGCCGGCGCGTCCCCGCCGAGGTGCGCGGCGAGGCGGGCGACGAGCTCGGCGAAGGGCCGCGCGCGCTCGCCGCCGAAGATCCCGTACTGCGCGGGATCCCACTCGGCCGTGTTTTCTCTCGACATCAAGACACAGCATGCCCGGCCCTTATCTTGATGTCAAGAGTCCTGCGGCGCGTCGCGGGAACCGGCGCCGGAACCTAGGCCCGATGGCCGATCCACCCCGCCCCGGGCGGTTCCTAGGCTCGCCACCATGAACGCGAATGGATGGGCCCTGGTGCTCGGGCCCGGGGCCCGCCGACGTGCCGGCGTCCAAGCCCGCGCCGGCCGGGTCCACGCCCGCCTCCCGCAGCCCGGCCGCGAGGCCGAGCAGCCATGCCGTCCCGACCGGGGCGAAGTTCGCCACCGATCTGGCGGAGGGCGCCGGAACGGTCGTCGTGGTCGAGCCGCTCGCCCACCTGTCGGACGGCGCGGGAGCCGACGTCCGGATCGTTCCTGATGAGCGGGCGCTGGAGGGCTTCGGCGACAACGTGGGCGACATGTCGCGCTGGACGCCGGTCTACCGGGAGGGACGGCGGCAGGCCCCGGCGGCGGCGAGGCTCCTCGCCGCCGCCCTGCCCGCGGACGCGCCGCCCTCGGCTACTACGGCGTGATCGGGGCGTGTGTCTCGATATCGAGACAGGTAGGCTGGCGGGATGCGCGATGAGGTCGACAGGCTGGTCGAGGCGTGGAACGCGGAACGTCCGGACCTGGACGTCCGGCCGCTGCAGGTCCTCAGCCGCGTGTCCCGGCTGGCCCGGCACCTGGACCGCGCCCGCCGCGCGGTGTTCGTGGCGCACGACCTGGAGTCCTGGGAGTTCGACGTGCTCACCGCGCTGCGCCGGGCGGGCGCGCCGTACCAGCTGAGCCCCGGGCGGCTGCTGCGCGCGACGCTGGTGACGTCCGGCACGATGACGAACCGCATCGACCGGCTCGCGGCGGCCGGCCTGGTCGAGCGCCACCCCGACCCGCAGGACAAGCGCGGCGTGCAGGTCCGCCTCACCGAGGCGGGCCTGACGCGCGTCGACGCCGCGTTCGCGGACCTGCTCGAACGCGAGCAGGGGATACTGGAGGGCCTCAGCCCGGAGCAGCGGGCGGCGCTGGCCGACCTGCTGCGCACCCTCCTCGTCCCGTTCGACCGGGACTAGGTTCGATCGGCACTAGGCCAGCGCGGCCTCCAGGGCGGCGGCCAGCCCGCAGAGCCGCTCCTCTCCCCCGGCCGGGCCGATGAGCTGGACGGACGCCGGCAGATGCGAGCCCGGCAGCGGCACCGGCAGCGCGAACGCGGGCAGCCCGGCCACGTTGACCTGGCCGGTGAGCGTGGTCAGCAGGAGGTCGGACTCGTCCGCCTCGTCCGCCTCGCCGGGCTCGGGGGCCACGCAGGTCAGCACGGGCAGGGCGATCGCGGCGTGCCGGGCCAGGATCGCGTCCAGTTCCGCCCGGAAGGACTTCTGGAAACCGAGGGCCCAGTCGAGCATCCCGGCCTCCGCCACGTCCTTCATGTGCTGGATGCGGCGGTGGATGCGCCCGCTCAGCTTGTCCGGCTCGCCGAGCAGGTGGCCGTTCTGCTCCCAGCCCTCGACGCTGACGATGACGCCGTTGACCGTGGCCGCTTCCTCGTAGTGCGCGGACGCGACCTCGCTGAACGGGCCGAGGCGCCGCAGCGCGTCGTCCACGGCCGCGTCGATCGCCGGGTCCACACCGGGCACCCGCAGCCGCGCGATCGGGAGGGAGGCGTCATACGGGACGGGCGTGAACCCGGGCTCGATCAGGTCCATGCCGAGGACGACGGCGGCGACGTCGCGTCCCATCGGCCCGACGACGTCCAGGGTCGGCGACAGCGGGTGCACGCCCTCCAGCGGGACGCGCCCGTTGGTGGTCTTCAGCCCGGCGATGCCGCAGCACGCGGCGGGGATGCGGATCGACCCGGACGTGTCGGTGCCGAACGCCACGTCGGCCTCGCCGGTGGCGACGGCGACGGCGGAGCCGCTGGACGACCCGCCCGGCACCCGCGACGGGTCGAGCGGGTTCGCCGGCGTGCCGGACCACGGGTTGACGCCGTCGGCGGCCATGCACAGCTCGTTCAGGTTGGCCTTGCCGGCGATGCGGGCGCCCCGCGCGCGGGCGGAGGCGACGACGGGCGCGTCCGCGGCGGCGGGTCCGGCGCGCTCGGCGACGGCCGCGCAGCCCGCCGTGGTGGGCAGCCCGGCCACGTCGATGGCGTCCTTGACGGCGAGCCGCGGGCCGTCCCCCGGCGCGTCCGTCTTGATGATCCAAGTCGTCATTGGGGGATCATGCCCGCCGCGGACCGGATACTCCAGCCGGGGTCCTGTCAGCCGAGATCCTCGGCGAGCATCAGCCATTCCTCCTCGACGCCGGCGGCCTCGGCCTGGACCTCCCGCAGCCGGGCGTCCAGTTCCTGCAGCTTGGCGTAGTCGGTGGCGTGCGCGGCGAGCTGCTCGTGGAGCTCGGCCTCCTGCCCGGCGAGCTTCTCCAGGCGGCGTTCGAGGCGGTCGAGCTCCTTGCGGGCCTTCCAGTCCTGCCCGCCGCCCTTGGCCTTCGGCGGCGCCGGCGTCTCCGCGGGCCGACCGGCCGGCGTCGCGGCGGAGGGCGCGGCGCCCGGCTTCGGCGCGGTCCCGGCGGCGCGGCGTTCGAGGTACTCGTCGACGCCGCCGGGCAGCATCGACACGCGGCCGTCGCCGAGCAGCGCCACGACGTGGTCGGTGATGCGCTCCAGGAAGTAGCGGTCGTGGCTGACGACGACGAGGGTGCCCGGCCATCCGTCGAGGAGGTCCTCGACCTCGGTGAGGGTCTCGATGTCGAGGTCGTTGGTGGGCTCGTCCAGGAGCAGGACGTTCGGCTCGCCCATCAGCAGCCGGAGCAGCTGGAGGCGGCGGCGCTCCCCGCCGGACAGGTCGCCGACCGGCGTCCACTGCCGGTCCCCGGCGAAGCCGAGGCGTTCGAGGAGCTGGCTCGCCGTCCAGTCGCGCTTGCCGACGGTGATGCGGCGGCGGATCTCCTCGACCGACTCCAGGACGCGGCGGGTCGGGTCCAGTTCCTCCAGGTTCTGCGACAGGTGCGCGAGCTGGACGGTCTTGCCCTGCACGACCGTCCCGGACGCCGGCCGGACGGACCCGTCCAGCAGGCGGAGCAGGGTGCTCTTGCCGCTGCCGTTGACGCCGACGAGGCCGACCCGGTCGCCGGGCCCGAGCTGCCACGTCATCCGGGTGAACAGTTCCTTGCCGCCGAGGTCGACGGTGACGTCCTCAATGTCGTAGACCGTCTTGCCGAGCCGCGCGGTCGCGAACCGGGTCAGCTCGACCGAGTCGCGCAGCGGCGGCTCGTCGGCGATGAGCGCCTGCGCGGCGTCGACCCGGAACTTGGGCTTGGACGTGCGGGCCTGCGGGCCGCGGCGCAGCCACGCCAGCTCCTTGCGGAGCAGGTTCTGCCGCTTGGCCTCGGTGGCGGCGGCGATCCGGGAGCGTTCGGCCTTGGCGAGGACGTAGGCGGAGTAGCCGCCCTCGTAGCGCTCGACGCGGCCGTCGACGACCTCCCACGTCCGGTCGGTGACCTCGTCGAGGAACCAGCGGTCGTGGGTGACGACGAGCAGCGCGACCTTGCGGCCCTTCAGGTGCCGGGCGAGCCAGTCGATCGCCTCGATGTCGAGGTGGTTGGTGGGCTCGTCCAGCATCAGCAGGTCGGACTCGGGGACGAGCAGCCGGGCCAGCGCGACGCGGCGGCGCTCGCCGCCGGACATCCCGGCGAGCGGCGCGTCCAGGCCGAGGTCGGCGAGCAGCCCGGCGAGGATGTCGCGGACGCGGACGTCCCCCGCCCACTCGTGCTCGGCCCGGTCGCCCAGCACCACGGACCGGACGGTGGCGCCCTCCGGGAACACGTCCCGCTGGGTCAGGTAGCCGAGCCGCAGCCCGCGCGCGTGCGTGACGCGCCCGGCGTCGGGTTCGGTCTCGCGCGCCAGCACGGACACGAGGGTGCTCTTGCCGCCCCCGTTGCGGCCGACGACGCCGACGCGGTCGCCCTCGTCCAGGCCGAGGGACACGGCGTCGAGCAGCGGCTTGGGCCCGTAGGCCTTGGCGACGTTCTCAAGGTTGATCAGATTCACGGCACCGTCAACCCTATTGCCCCCGCCGCACCGCTCGTACGGCCCGCCGCGCCGATCAGCCCCCGGACGCGTCCGGCCGGTCGTCGGACGGCGTCTCCGCCTCCCCCGACGGGACGGCTCCGGACGGCGGCGGCAGCGGTGGCGGCGCGGGCTCCGGGTAGGCGGGCTGCGGGTACCCCGCCTGCTCGTACCCCGCCTGCTCGTACCCGGGCTGTGCGTAGCCGGGTTGGCCGTACCCCGGCTGGCCGTACCCCGGCTGGCCAAAGCCCGGCTGACCGTACGCGGGGGGCGTGCCCGAGCCGTCCGACTTGCGGATGACGAGCACGACGACGAGCACGAAGGCCCCGATCAGGAGGACCGGGACGAGGAGCAGCACGAGCAGGATCACCATGCTCAGACCTCCGGAACTCGACTCCATCACCGGCCTCTCGTGTCGGTCCGGTCAGCGGACGGCCGGCGGCGTGGAGCGGTCGCCGGCACGGCCCCGCACAGTAGCGTTCCGGAGGGTCGCGCCAGGTGCGTTGTGGCGTATGTCACGGTCGCGGCGTACGGCCAGCACGGCCAGCGTCGCCATCATGGCGATCGCGACCAGCCCGAGCAGCCCGGACAGAATCGTCATCGCTCCACCTCGCCGGAGGGATCGGTGCGGCAGGGAATCGCTGTCACGGAGAGTAGGACGTCCGTCGCGCGCGGGAGGTTCGCTTGTGTGCCGAGCGCACCTACCTGGCGCCCTGAGCACGCCACCGCACGTCAGAACCGCTGGACGTCGGCCCGCGATACGGCGGTCAGATGACGGTCGCGCCGGGGACCGGGCCGGACGCCCGGACGATCTGCTCGGCGACGCCCGCGCCGTGCAGCGCGTCCGCGAGGTCGGCGGCGTCCTCGGCGTCCTCGGCGAGGAACGCGCAGGTGGGGCCGGAGCCGGAGACGAGCGCGCCGATCGCGCCGAGGTCGCGGCCCGCGTCGATCGTGCGGCGCAGCGACGGGCGCAGCGACAGCGCGGCGGCCTGCAGGTCGTTGGACAGCGCGCCGCCGAGCCCCTTGGCGTCGCCGGTGGCGAGCGCCGTCATCAGCTCCGCGGAGACCGCCGGCCACGCCGCCGCCTCCCCCGCCGCCAGGCGGAGCCGGTCGCACTCGCCGTAGACGGCGGGCGTGGACAGGCCGCCGTCGGCGGTGGCGAACACCCAGTGGAAGGTTCCGCGGGTGAGGGCGGGGGTGAGCCGCTCACCGCGGCCGACGCCGACGGCGGTGCCGCCGAGGACGGCGAAGGGGACGTCGCTGCCGAGGTCCGCGCCGATCTCCATCAGGTCGTCGCGGGACAGGACGGGCTGCTCCCGGTCGTCCCAGAGCCGGGCGCAGGCGACCAGCGCGGCGGCGGCGTCGGCGCTGCCGCCCGCCATGCCGCCCGCGACCGGGATCGCCTTGCGGATCCGCAGCGCGACCCGGGGTTCGACGCCGAGCCGCGCGGCGACGAGCCGGGCCGCCTTCGCGGCGAGGTTGCGGTCGTCGGTCGGGACGCCGGCGACGTCCACCCGGGAGTGCGGCGCCGCCCGGACGCTCACCGCCAGCTCCCCGGCGGGCTCCGCCGTCACCTCGTCGAACAGGGAGACGGCGTGGAAGACGTTGACGAGGTCGTGGTAGCCGTCGTCGCGGATCGGCCCCACGCCGAGCTGAAGGTTGACCTTGGCGGGGACGCGTACGGTCACTGCGGTCACGGTCGAAACCCTACGGGACCGCTACCCCCCGCTGGTGACGGGGAGGTTGCGGGGGTTGAAGTACGGGGTGGTCGCGAGCTCGCGGAGCGCGGACATCGCGTGCTTGTCGCCGGTCACCGAGTAGGCGTGCCGCTTGTCGCGGGCGCTCGCGGCCTGCTCGTCGGAGTCGAAGTACACGACGGCCTTGACCTGCGGGTCCTGCAGGGTCTCGGCGGCCCCGCGGAGCCACTCGGCGCGGCGCGTGCCGTAGGACTTCGGCACCCCGAACTCGGCGATCATGATGGGCTTGCGGTGCTTGCGGGCCCACTGCATGAACAGCTTCACGGCCTCGGACAGGTCGCGGTAGTCGTAGTCGCCGCCGGGCTCGGCGTCGGCGCAGATCCAGTCGACCTGGTCGTCGCCCGGGTAGAAGGAGCCGGCGTCGGCGCCGCCGAACCCGCGCGCGGTGGGGCACCACACCCACGCGACGTTGTCGACCCTCTGCTGCTTGAAGATCTCCCGCAGGTGCTTCCACGCGGCGACGAAGTCGTCCGGGGAGTGGACGCGCTTCTGGGCGGCGGACCGGTCCATGTCCCGCGACCAGCGCAGGAACACCGGCTTGCCGAGGGCCTTCACGGCGCGGGCGCGCTTGGCGATCAGGTCGTCGTACTTGCCCTGGACGATCTCCCGGGTGTCGGCGCCGCCCCAGGTCAGCAGGAGGTACCGGTTGCCGTCGGCGACGGACTTCTCCAGGTCGCCGGGGAACTCGCTCTTCCAGCCCCGGTAGCTCTGCACGATGTCGAGCTGCCGGCCGAGCCGCTGCTCGAAGCGGGCGATGGGCGCCATGCCGGGCTTGCCGGCGTCCCGGCCGGACGGCGACCCGGACGGCGATCCCGACGGCGATCCCGACGGCGATCCGGACGGCGACCCGGACGGCGACCCGGACGGGCTCGGCGACGCCGACGGCCCCCGGCCCTCGTCCGGCGGCACCCAGGCCCCGAAGTAGGCGCCCTGCCGCGGCGGGACCGGCGCGACCCCGGCCCGCGCCGTCGTGGTGATCTTCGGGGCGGCGCCCGCGCCGTCCCCGCAGCCGGCCGCCACCGTGGCGACCATGCCCGCGGTCGCGAGCAGCGCCGTCCCCACGAGGGGCGCCCGCATCCCCCTGCGGGGCACCCTGGTCCGCGCCGTCCGCGAACGCGCCTTCACATCGACCTCCGGCTCGTGCTGGTGTTGTGCCGCCCCGCTGGGGCCGTCCCCCGGGGAAGCGCCCGCCTAGGGGGTCGGGAACCGATCTCCCCGGCGTGAAGGACCATACTCGGCAATACGGGCGAAGGCGGCCACGTCCAGAGCTTCGCCGCGGGCCCGCGGATCGACGCCGGCGGCGCGCAGCGCCTCCTCGGCCGCGGGTGCGGACCCCGCCCAGCCCGCGAGGGCGGCGCGCAGCGTCTTGCGGCGCTGCGCGAACGCGGCGTCGACCACCGCGAACACCTCCGCACGGGACGCCGCGGTCGCCGGCGGGTCGCGGCGGGTGAACGCCACGAGCCCGGAGTCGACGTTCGGCGCCGGCCAGAACACCGCCCGGCCGACGGCTCCGGCGCGGCGCGCCTCCCCGTACCAGGCGAGCTTCACCGACGGCACCCCGTAGATCCTGGAGCCGGGCGCGGCGGTCATCCGGTCGGCGACCTCGGCCTGCACCATGACCAGCGCGGTCCGCAGCGACGGCAGCACGGCCAGCAGGTGCAGGACGACCGGGACGGCGACGTTGTAGGGAAGGTTCGCGACGAGCGCCGTGGGCTCCGGGCCCGGCACCCGTGTGATCTTCATCGCGTCCGCGTGCACGACCTCCAGCCGCTCCGCGAGATCCGGCTCGCGGGCCGCGACCGTGGCGGGCAGCTCGGCGGCGAGCGCCGGGTCGATCTCGACCGCGACGACGCGCCGCGCCGCCGGCAGCAGCGCGAGCGTCAGCGACCCGAGCCCCGGCCCCACCTCGATGACGGCGTCGTCCTCGGACAGCCCGGCGGCCCGGACGATCCGCCGGACGGTGTTGGCGTCGATGACGAAGTTCTGCCCGAGCGTCTTGGTCGGCCGGATGCCGAGCCGTGCCGCCAGTTCCCGCACGTCCGCCGGCCCGAGCAATCCCCGCGTCTCCCCCATCCGTCGATTGTTTCAGCTAGGGAGGAGGTCAGGAGAACAGGAACTTGCCGCAGTTGGGCCACTGGCCCTGCCAGCGTCCGTTGACCTTGTTGTAGAGGAGCTGGGCGCGGTAGGTCTGCTCGCCCGCGCTGGCGTCGGACGGCTTGCCCTTGCCGCCCACCGAACCCCAGGTGGCCATGGAGAACTGGTAGAGGCCGTAGTACCCGGCCGGGTTCACCGACTTGGGGTTGCCGCCCGACTCGCACTTGGCGAGCCCCGCCCAGTTCAGCCGCGCCGCCGACCCGGTCGCGGCCGACTTCGGGCCGACCGCGAGGATCCGCGCGACCGGCTTGCGCTTCACCTTCTGCGCGATGATCTTCGGGACCTTCCTGCCCTTGTGCCGGACGTACGCCCACTTCACGATCTTGATGCCGGACTTGCCCTCGCGCAGCACCTTCTCGCTCCACGGCGGCACCGACGAGCTGTTCTTCCGGATCGTCTTGGCGGGCGTCTTGACGACCTTGAGCTTCGGCTCAGACAGCAGCCGCAGGATCTTGACGACGTCGCCCGGCGGCTGGTCGACGGCCGGCTTGATCAGGTCGTACGGGCCGAGCGCGAGGCCCGCCTGGTCGAGGACCTGCTGGACGGTGGCGCCCGTCGTCATCGTCTCGGTCTTCTTGCCGTCGACCACGAGGACGACCTTGCGCGGCGCGGGGGCGCTGGTCTTCGGGGCGTCCGCGACCGGCGAGGTGCCCTTCGGGCCCGCTCCGTCGCCGCCGCACGCCGTCGCCAGCATCGCCGCGGCCAGCACGGCGGAGACGGCCGGAAGCATGGCTGTACGGCGGACTGTGTTCGCAAGCACGGGGGTTTTCCTCCAGGGGGCCGGGCTCGGGGGCGCCCGCTCAATGGGCCAGAGATTAGAGGCAGCCGCCCGTGCTCCGCCACCTCAACGCCCCCAGAAGCACCATTCGGCACGCTTCGTCCCTCGGCACCGAGCCCCCCGGACGGCACTCGCGTCCCCGGTCTCGTTCGGTCCGCCCGGGGCTACCAGGGGCCGAAGACGCGCTCCCCGTTCGCGGCGATCGCCGTGCACAGCTCCGCCACGTCCACGCCCTTCACCTCGGCCATCGCACGGACCGTGTGCGGGATCAGGTAGGACGCGTTCGGCTTGCCCCGGTGCGGGATCGGGGTGAGGAACGGCGCGTCGGTCTCCACGAGCAGGAGGTCGAGCGGCGCCGCCCGCAGCGCGGCCCGGAGCGGCTCGGCGTTCTTGAACGTGACGTTCCCGGCGAAGCTCATCAGGTAGCCGTTCTCGGCGCAGACCTCGGCCATCAGGGCGTCGCCGGAGTAGCAGTGGAAGACCACCTTCTCCGGCGCGCCCTCCTCCGCGAGGATCGCGAGCACGTCGTCGTGGGCCTCGCGGTCGTGGATGACCAGGGCCCTGCCGGTGCGCTTCGCGATCGCGATGTGGGCACGGAACGAGCGGTGCTGGTCGTCCTTGGGCGCCCAGTCGCGGTAGTAGTCGAGGCCGGTCTCGCCGATCGCGCGGACCTTCGGGTGCTCCGCGAGCCGCGCGACGTCCTCCAGGACGGCGTCGGAGATCCCCGTCGTCTCGTTCGGATGGATCGCGACCGCCGCGTACACGTCGTCGAACTCGTCGGCGGCCTCCACCGCGAACCGGGACGACGGCAGGTCGCAGCCGATCGTGACGATCCGCGCGATGCCCGCCGCCTTCGCGGCCTTCAGCTGCTCGTCGACCGGCGTCTCGACGATGTCGAGGTGGCAGTGGCTGTCGAAGACGTCCACGGGCAGGCGCTCGGGCAACGGCGGGTAGGACCGTGCGGCCTGCCCGTCCCCGTCTCGGGTCACGTGTTCTCCAGCCTGGCGAGTTCCTCGTCCACCACGGAGGCGTCCAGCTTCTTGAACAGCGGCGCCGGCTTGGCCAGCGGCACGCCCGGCTTGATCGGCACCGACTCCCAGCGCGCCTCGGTCGCGTAGTCGCCGGTGAGGACCCGGTAGTCGGGCCCGCCGTCCTCCGACACGGTCTCCAGCCGCGGCATGCCGCTCCACACGCCCTCGCCGCCGAGCATCTCGTAGACCTTCTGCGAGGAGTTCGGCAGGAACGGCGTCAGCAGCGTCTTGGCGTCGTCCACGACCTGGAGCGCGGTGTGCAGGATCGACTTGACCCGCTCGGGGTCGTCCTTGAGCTTCCACGGCGCCTGGTCGGACAGGTACTTGTTGGCGTCGCGGACGACGTCCAGCGCCTCGGTGATCGAGTTCTTGAACCGGGACCGGCCGAGTTCGGCGCCCACCGCCGCGAACGCGTTGCGGCTGCGCTCCATCAGCGCCCGGTCGGCGTCGGTGAGGTCGCCCGCGTCCGGGATCGCGCCGAAGTTCTTCGCCGCCATGTTCACCGACCGGTTGACGAGGTTGCCCCACGCGGCGACCAGCTCGTCGTTGTTACGGCGGACGAACTCCGCCCAGGTGAAGTCGGTGTCCTGGTTCTCCGGCCCGGCGACCGCAACGTAGTAGCGCAGCGCGTCGACGTCGTAGCGCTCCAGGAAGTCCTTCACGTAGATGACGACGTTGCGGGACGAGGAGAACTTCTTGCCCTCCATCGTCAGGAACTCCGACGACACCACCTCGGTCGGGACGTTCAGCGCGCCCAGCGAGCCGGGCGTGCCGCCCTTGTCGCCCTGGCCGCTGTAGCCGAACAGCATCGCCGGCCAGATCTCGGCGTGGAAGACGATGTTGTCCTTGCCCATGAAGTAGTAGGAAAGGGCGTCCGGGTCCTGCCACCAGGCGCGCCACGCCTCCGGGTCGCCGGACCGCCGCGCCCACTCCACCGACGCCGAGAAGTAGCCGACGACCGCGTCGAACCACACGTACAGCTTCTTCGCCGGGTTGTCGCGCCAGCCGTCCAGCGGGATCGGCACGCCCCAGTCGAGGTCGCGGCTGATCGCGCGGGGCTGCATGTCGTCCAGCAGGTTCAGCGCGAACTTCAGCACGTTCGGCCGCCATTGGCCCTGCTTGCCGCGCAGGTACCGGCCGAGGACCTCGGTGAACGCGGGCAGGTCGAGCATGAAGTGCTCGGTCTCCACGAACTTCGGCGTCTCGCCGTTGATCCGCGACACCGGGTTGATCAGGTCGATCGGGTCGAGCTGGTTGCCGCAGTTGTCGCACTGGTCGCCGCGCGCCCCGTCGTACCCGCAGATCGGGCAGGTGCCCTCGATGTAGCGGTCCGGGAGGGTGCGGCCGGTGGACGGCGAGATCGCGCCCATCGTCTTGGTCGGGAAGATGTAGCCGTTGTCGTACAGGCCCTTGAAGACCTCCTGGACGACCGCGTAGTGGTTCAGCGTCGTCGTCCGGGTGAACAGGTCGTAGGTCATGCCGAGGCCGTGCAGGTCCTCGGCGATCACGGAGCTGTACCGGTCGGCCAGCGCGCGGGCGGTCACGCCCTCCTTGTCGGCCTGCACCTGGATCGGGGTGCCGTGCTCGTCGGTGCCGCTGACCATCAGGACCTTGTTGCCCGCCATCCGCTGGTAGCGGCTGAACATGTCGGCGGGCAGCGCGAATCCGGAGACGTGCCCGATGTGACGGGGCCCGTTGGCGTACGGCCATGCGGGCGCGGTCAAGATGTGACGGCTTGACGAGGACATGCAATCAAGGGTAGTCGCGTCACGGAGGCCGCGGCACGCGAGTAACCTGGTCCGGGTTCCGGGGCAGGTTGATCAGCGGAGGCGGGGGAGCCCAGGCATGGCCCAGACCACGTCCGACGAGGCCGTCGGCCGGTCGCCGAACGAGGCCGGACCGGACGCGCCGCCCCGGGGCCGCCGCGCCGCGCGGGTGCTCGGCCGGGTGCGCCGGACGCGCCGGGTGGTGTGGCTGTCCCTGCTGGTCGCGGCGTCCGCGGTGCTCGCCCAGTGGGTGGTCATGGTGCCGCCGCTGTACTTCGACCCGTACTACGTGTGGCTCGCCGCCCGCGACTGGCCGGACATCCCGCTCACCCAGTGGCCGTTCGACGAGGTCCCCCACCAGGTCACCCGGATCGGGCTGGTGCTGCCGGCGCGGCTCGTCCAGGACGTCCTCGGGCCCGGCCAGGCCGCCTACTTCACCGTGGCGGCGCTCGGCGGGATCCTGTTCTTCACCGGGACGTACCTGGTCGTCCGGTCGCTGTTCGGGGACGTGGCGGGCGTCGCGTCCGCGGCGGTCCTGCTGGTCCACCCGTTCTTCACGATGACGAACCCGTTCGGCCACGAGATCACCTGGTCGACCGGGGTGATGCTGCCGGACATGCCGGGCGCCGGGCTGTTCGCGATCGGGATGGCGGGCCTCGTCGTCGCGAGCCGCCGGACCGGGCGGGCGCAGACCCGGCTGCTGCTCGCCGCCGGGGTGTTCCTCGGCGCGTCGTTCCTCGTCCGCGAGTTCCTGGCGTTCCTGTTCCTCGCGATCCCGGCCTACCTGGCGCTGCTGCGGATCCCGTGGCGGCGCAACGTCACGGTCGGCGCGCCGATGCTCGCGATCCTGCTGCTGAACTTCGTCCACAACCAGCTGGTGTGGGGCAGCCCCCTCGCCGGGCTGCTGTCGGCGGCCGAGCACGGCGGCCAGTCCCGCGACTACGTGACCCGGGAGCTCGCCGCCCGCTCGTTCCTGCGCGCCATGCACGACTGGAACCCGCTCGGCCTGGTCTTCACCGCCGCGCTCGCCCTCACGATCGTCGGCTGGGCCGTCACCCGCGACCGGCGCCTCGCGCTGGTGCTGGTGTGGTTCTTCGCCCTCGCCGTCCCGCTGACGCTGTTCTCCGGCGTCCTCGACCCGAACAGCATCTCGCTGCGCGCCTGGCTCCAGCGGTACTGGTTCGCGGTGCTGCCCGCGCTGCTCGCGGGCGGGTTCGGGTCGCTGACCCTGATGTTCCGGATGCTGCCCGCCCGGTGGGTCGCGCGGTGGCGGCTGACGACCGTCGCGGTGCCCGTCCTCGCGGTCGCGCTCGGCGGGTGGTACGCGGTCGCGGCCGTCCAGGCCGTCCCGGACCTGCCGCGCGACAAGGCGTGGAACGAGCTGCGCGGCTACCTCGGCCACCACCGCGACATCACGCTGATCACCGCCGACCGGCGGCTCGCGCAGACCCTCACCTTCTACACCCGCGACATGTGGGGCGACCCGGTGTGGCGCGGCGAGATCCGCGACTGGCCGCACTACATGCCGCAGATCCCGCGCGACGCGATGGAGGGCCCGATGCTCTACACGCGGTGGCGCGGCATGGAGTCGCAGATCGCGGCCGGCTGGCGGCCGTCCCCCGCCGAGGGCTGGACGCTCAGGTGGCGGTCCTCCGACGGCGTCCTGCAGCTGTGGAACCCGCCGCCCCTTCCCCCTGAGGAGTAGCTCCGCCGGGGGTCAGCGGGTCCAGGCGACCCAGTCGCCCTGGATGGTGCGGCGGCTGTCGGCGACGTGCCAGCCGGGCGGGGCGCCCTTCGGCCAGGACGCGGTGGCGGGGACGTCCTTCGGCCACGCCAGCACGACCATGTCGACGTTCTGCGGCGGGGCGGTCCAGCGGGCGTCGAAGACGCTGCCGTCGCTCCACCAGGCCCAGTAGAACTGCGAGAGCCGCAGCGTCCACGGGACGTTCCAGTCGACGGCGATGGACCGCTGCGCGCGCAGGTCGACGCGGTCGCGCAGGTCGGTGTGCGCGGTCTCGGCGCGCACCAGCGGCTGCGCGATCCGGTCGATCGCGGTGGCGCACATGGCGACCGCGACGGCGGCGAGCAGCCCCGCGAGCAGCAGCGGGCCGTGCCGGCGCAGCCGCGCGACCGCCACCGACAGGCCCAGCAGGACGAGGCCGGTCAGCGTCGCGTGCCAGAGGCGGAACGACGTCCAGTCCCAGGTGAGCAGCGACGTCTCGGGGAAGTCGTAGGCCGTGTAGGTGTACTGGCCGAGCAGGTCGCCCGCGTACCACTGGACGACGCACGCCGCCGCGACGGTCAGCGCGGCCGCCGCCGACGCCGCCCGCAGCAGCGTCCGTGCCGGGGCGCGCGTCAGCACGGCGACACCGACGGCGAACAGGACCGGGGTGATGCAGGCGAGGTAGCGGCCGTACACGTAGTTGCCGATGCGGTACTCGACGGGCAGCGCCGCCGAGGTCGCGAACGCGATGCCCGCCACGATCGCGAGGACGGCGAGGCCGAGCGCCCGCGTCCGCCCCGGCGAGCCCGGCAGCATGATCGGCGGCCGGACCACCGCGGCCGCGACCGCGAGCAGGCCCACGGCCGCGATCCCGCCGGTCGCGACGGCCTGGTACCAGACCTGGCCGGTGCCGAGCGAGAGCATCCAGCCCCACCCGTCGTGGGTGGTCAGCCGCCGGACGACGTTCCCGCCGAGATCGTTGTCGCCGTACGGGTACATGTTCGGCAGCAGCGACCGGTTCAGCAGCATCCCGGCGGCCGTCGCCGCGGCGAGGACCAGCGCGGCGGCGGACGCGTTCCGCCACGACCGCCACCGGAACACCGGCGCGGCGAGGATCAGCGCCGCCTGCACGGCCAGCAGGATCGCGCCCCGCGTATGGCAGGTGGCGGCGTAGGCGACGAGCGCCGACGCCCCCGCCCCGCACAGCAGCGCCCGGACGGACACGCGGCGCCCGAGCGGTTTCGCGGGCGCGGTCAGCCACGCGTGGGCGAGCAGCAGCCAGCCGGTGAACAGGACCGGCAGGATCGCGTCCGTCAGCACGAACGCGGAGTAGAACAGCACGCACGGCAGCAGCGCGGTGACGTGCGCGAACACGTACGACCAGCGCCGCCGCACCCGCAGCCTGCGCAGCAGCAGGTAGCCGAGCGGCAGCATCAGCGCGCTGAGCAGCGCGTTGATGACGAGCGCGGCCCGGTAGACGGCGACGGGGCCGTCGCCGAGCCAGACCGCGGGGAGCAGCAGCAGCGGGTAGCCGCCGCGGTAGACCGTCCCGAACGACATGTCGGCGTCGGGGCCGCCGGTGAGGACGCGGGCGGCGAACAGGTATCCGGACTCGTCCGGCGTCGCCACCGGGATCGTCTGCCCCGAGCCGAGCCACAGCCGCAGCGCGACCTGCGCCGCCCAGCCGAGCACGAACAGCCAGGCCCAGCGGCGGCGCCCCGCCCGGGACGGGACGTCGCGCGGCTCGGCGGGGGCGACCGGCGGCCGCGCGGCGGACCGCGCCGCGGCCTGCGCGCCCGCCGGCGGACGGGCGCTCATCGGCGCGCGCCGCGCCGCGCGCGACGGGTCGGTGAACGAAGATCCATTGCTGGACAAGCCTGTCACAGTGGGGACGGGGCGCCCGATCGCGGCCTGGAAACGCTCGGCAACTTCTCAGTATGGGCGCATGCGTCAGCGCCCGGACGCGCCGTCGCCGTCCTCGGCCGGGGCCGCGTCGCCCGGGCGGGCGGACACCTTCTCCTCGGCCCTGCCGGTCTTCCCGGCCTTCCCGGCCTTCCCGCCCTTGCCGCTCTTCTCCGCCGTGCCGCTCTGCTCGGCCTGCCCGGCCTGCCCGGCCTGCCCGGCCTGCCCGGCCTGCTCGGCGGCGCGCCGGGCCCTGTGGGCGGCGGCGTCCACGACGCCCGCGGCCTCCTCCGCCGGGTCGGTGAGCGGCGGGTGCTGGCGGCGGCGGATGCCGAGGATGCTGACGAACAGCGAGGCGAAGATCGCCTGGAAGCTCATGACGAGCGCGGTGGCGGCGGGCACGACCATGCGCAGCGAGTGCCGCGGGTCCAGTTCGCCGAAGTTGTTGACCCGCCAGTGCAGCAGCGACGCGACGAGGCCGCCGAGGCCGGCGAGGGCGAGCAGGCCGCCGATGAGCAGGCCGCGCTCCAGGCTCCACCAGTCGATGATCTTCTGCACCCGCCGGTCGTGCGGGAGGAACCCCTCCTGCATCGCGTAGACCTTCGTGAGCAGCGCGAACAGCACCGCCTGGAAGCCGATCACGAGGGCGGCGGACGCGCCGACCAGGGTGTCGACGTCGAAGGCGATCTCCCCGACGGTGACCGGGCCGGTCGACAGCGCGATCCCGGCGACGAGGCCGAGAGTCATGAAGACCAATCCGGGGATGAGGAACAGCCAGCGGGGACTGTAGAGCATGAGGAAGCGCAGATGACGCCATCCGTCACGCCAGGTGTTGAGGTGCGGGGCCCGGGACCGGCCGTCCGGGGACAGCGTGGTGGGCACCTCGCGGATGTCGTAGCCCTGCAGCGTGGCCTTGACCACCATCTCGCTGGCGAACTCCATGCCGCCGGTCTGCAGGCCGAGCCGCATGATCGCGTCCTTGTCGAAGGCGCGCAGGCCGCAGTGGAAGTCGCCGATCTTGCTGCCGAAGAACAGCCGGCCGACGAAGCTGAGCACCGGGTTGCCGAGGTAGCGGTGCAGCGGCGGCATGGCGCCGTCGGCGATGCCGCCCTTGAACCGGTTGCCCATCACGAGGTCGGCGCCGTCGCGCAACTCGTCCAGGAACGGGCCGAGGGTGGTGAAGTCGTAGGAGTCGTCGGCGTCGCCCATGGCGACGTACGTCCCGCGCGCGGCCCGGATCCCGCCCATGAGGGCGTTGCCGTAGCCCTTGTCGATCACCGGCACGACCCGCGCGCCCGCGTCCCTGGCCAGCTGCTGGCTGCCGTCGGTGCTGCCGTTGTCGGCGATGACCACCTCGCCGTCGATGCCGTTGTCCTCGAAGAAGCCGATGGTCTTGCGGACGCAGGTCTCGACCGTTTCGGCCTCGTTCAGACATGGCATCACTACGGAGAGTTCCACGCGATCTCCTTCGTTACCCCTGGTGACCGTCTGCGGTGTTTTCCACTAATCTCAGTTGTTCCGCGGGGCGGCCCGTCGTCGTTCATGATGCCTGCCGAGGACGGGTCATGATGGCCGCTCTCGTCAAGAGCACCCGTATCGTGTTGCCCACTTGCAACCGAAAAACCCTCTCCGGAACGGTCGCGGGCGGCAGGCTAGGACGTCAAGCATACGGGCACGGCGGCCCGGAAAGGGTGGGACGGCTGTGACGCGCGCCGGAGAACGCAGTGTCGCCGGAACGAGCAGCAGTGCCACCGGACCGGGGGCGGGACACCGAAGGGGAGGTGCGGCAGTGGCGGGGGATTCGCCGCAGGGCACCGCGCTGGACACAGGACCCGGCTCCGCGCCGGACGGCGCCGGACCGGCCGCCGGCGGCGCGTCCGCTGAGGTCGGCGGGCCCGCGGAGGCCGCCGGGCCGGGCGCGGCGGGCACGGCGGGCGGGACGTCCGCGAAGGCCGACACGCCCGGCGGGACGACCACTCCGGCAAATTCCGGCAAAGGTGATGCGGACGGCCCGGAATCCACCACTGCGACCGGCCTGAAGAAGCGCCGCGGGGCCGGCCGGAAGGCCGGCGAAAAGGGCGGCGACGCTCTGGATAATGCGGGAACCGCCGAAGATGCGGCGGTTTCGGGTGGTAAGCGGCGTGCGCGCGGGCTGTGGACGCTGGCGCGCCGGCATCCGGTGTTCAGTGTGATCATTGCCACAGCGGCGCTGCTCCGGCTCATCGCGATGCTCGGCTACCAGCCGGTGATGTTCTTCAACGACAGCTTCGATTACCTGCACGTCGCCACCGACCCCTATCCGCACCCGCTGCGCCCCGACGGCTACGCGTTCCTCCTCTACGTCCTGAAGCCGTTCCACAGCTTCGCGCTCGTCGCCGCGATCCAGCACCTGATGGGGCTGGCCATGGGCGTGATGGTCTACGCGCTGCTGCGGCGCAGGTTCGGGCTGCCGGGCTGGGGCGCGGCGCTCGCCGCCGCGCCGGGCCTGCTGGACGCCTACCAGATCCAGCTGGAGCACCTCGTCCTGTCGGACACGATGTTCACCTTCCTGGTGATGAGCGCGGTCACGCTGCTGCTGTGGCGGGACCGCCCGTCCTGGAAGATCGCCGCGGCGGTCGGGCTGATCGTCGGGATGGCGTGGCTGACCCGCTCGGTCGGCATGCCGGTGCTGCTCGGCGTGCTGGTGTACCTGCTCATCCGGCGGGCCGGCTGGCGGCCGATCGCGATCACGCTCGCGGCGTGCATGCTGCCCGTGGTGGCCTACATGGGCTGGTACAAGGTCGACGGCGGCAAGTTCGCGATCACCGAGAGCAACGGGATCTTCCTGTACGCGCGGGTCTACAAGTTCGCCGACTGCCACCAGATGAAGGACCTGCCCGTCCGCGAGTACCCGCTGTGCACCGAGCCGGCGAACCGGCTGCCCAACTCCCAGGACGGCATCTGGAACCGGCAGTCGCCGCTCAACCGCTACACCGGCACCCGGTTCAGCCCGGAGAACAACGCGCTCGCCAACGACTTCGCCAAGCGCGCGATCATCGCGCAGCCCGGCGACTACCTCCAGGTCGTCGCGCACGACTTCTTCCGGGTCTTCCGGTGGGAGCGGACGGTCTTCCCCGACCCGGCCACGTACTCGCAGTACGAGTTCGAGAGTAAGAGCCGCAAGCTGCCCGACTGGCACATGCCCGGCGGCGGGGTCGCCTCGCAGGAGGCCAAGGCCTACGAGCGGGGCAGCGCCGAGACGCAGGTCGTGGAGCCGTTCGCCGGGGTCGTCCGCGGCTACCAGGACGTCTTCTACCTGCGCGGGACGATGCTCGGCGGCATCCTGCTGCTCGGCCTGGCCGGGCTGGTCCCGCTGTGGCGCCGGTTCGGCGGCGAGGCGCTGCTGCCGTGGACGCTCGCGACCGGGCTGCTGCTCGCGCCCGCCGCGACCGCCGAGTTCGACTACCGGTACGTGCTGCCGGCCGTCCCGCTGGCGGCGCTCGCCGCCGGGATGGCGTTCACGCCCGAGGTCCGCGCAACCGTCGCCGGCTGGACGCGGCGGCTGCGCCGCGGCCCCGGCGCGAAGGACACTCCGGCGCCGGACGCGCCGGAGATCGAGGCCAAGGTCCCCGAGGTCGCGGCGAAGTGAGCCGGCCCGCTACCAGGCGTGCATGCGGCGCAGGTGGAACACCATCGCGACGTCGCTGCCGGTGCGCGCCTTCGGGATCTCCGCCTCCTTGCCCCGCATCGCCGACAGCGCCTTGACGTTCTGGCTCTGGCAGTTCGGGCAGATGCGGTCCATCCACGGCGTCATGCAGGGCTGGCCCCGGTGCTCGTAGACGACGGCCTCGTTGCCGTGGCCGTCTCCGGCGTGCTGGACCTCGAACTCCTCGCTCCAGGTCGTCGCGCAGCTCAGGCACTCGAAGACCCATACTTCGTGGCTCGACCATGCATCCTGCACGGCACTCACCTCCTCGGCGACCGTCTCGCGCGTCCCGCTTCCCCGCGCCCCCAGTTCCATGGTGGCCCCGCCGAGCACATACCGCCCCCGCCACGTGTCACCGATCTGAGTTATTCCCCGAACGAACCGGTTGGACCGCTCCGATGCCGGTGACTATTTCCTGGCTTTGACGACGGCGTCGTAAACCATGCGTTTCGGGGCGCCGTTCTCCTTCGCGACCTCCGCGATCGCCTGCTTGCGGGGCGTCCCCGCCTCCTCCCGGGCGGCGACGGCCGCGGCCAGGTCGGCCGGCTCGGTCAGCCCGGCCCGCTCGGGCGCGCCCCCGACGACCAGGGTGATCTCGCCGAGCACCCCGCCGTCCGCCCACGCGGCCAGCTCGCCGAGCGTCCCCCGCCGGACCTCCTCGTAGGTCTTGGTCAGCTCCCGGCACACCGCGGCCGGGCGGTCCGCGCCGAACGCCTCCGCCATCGCCGCGAGCGTGGCGGCGAGCCGGCGCGGCGACTCGAAGAACACCAGGGTGCGGGGCTCGTCCGCGAGCGCCCCGAACCGGCGGGCCCGCTCCCCCGGCTTGCGCGGCGCGAAGCCCTCGAAGCAGAACCGGTCGGTGGGCAGCCCCGACACCACCAGCGCGGTCGTGACGGCGGACGGCCCCGGCAGCACCGTGACCGGCGCCCCCTCGGCGACGGCCGCGCGCACCAGCCGGTATCCGGGGTCCGACACCCCCGGCATGCCCGCGTCCGTGAGCACCAGCACGTCCCGGCCGGCCGCCAGCTCCGCCACCAGCCCCGCCGTCCGCGCCCGCTCGGTCACGTCGTTGTAGACGACGATCCGCGCGGTCAGCTCCACCCCGAGGTCGGCCGCCAGCCGCCGCAGCCGCCGGGTGTCCTCGGCCGCGATCACCGGCGCGTCCACCAGCGCCTCCCGCAACCGCACCGAAGCGTCCTCGGCCCGCCCGAGCGGCGCCGCCGCCAGCACCAGAGTCCCAGTCACGTTCTCAGTCTCCCAGGGAGAACGGTGGCCGGGGTCTGCGCCGCCGCGCACCCTTACGATGACTGGATGGCGACGACGGATCTGGTTCCCGCCTCGGCGGTCGCGGTACGGCGCCGGGGGACCTCGCTGCGGGAGTGGCTGGCCCCCGCCGTTCCGGGGAGCGCGCTGCTGTCCTGGCTCGGCCCGCTGCTGGTCACCGTGCTCGCCGGGTACCTGCGGTTCGACCGGCTGGGGTCGCCGAAGGCGGTGGTCTTCGACGAGACGTACTACGCCAAGGACGCGCTGGCCCTGCTGACGTTCGGCTGGGAGCACAACACCGTCGAGAACGCCGACAAGCTGCTGATCGCCGACCCGGACGCGCACATCTGGGCGAACGGGCCCGCGTTCGTCGCGCATCCGCCGTTCGGCAAGTGGATGATCGCGATCGGCGAGTGGATGTTCGGCGCGACGCCGTTCGGATGGCGGTTCATACCGGCGCTGGTCGGGACGCTGTCGGTGCTGATCCTGTGCCGGGTCGCCCGCCGGATGACCGGGTCGACGCTGCTCGGCTGCGCCGCCGGGCTGCTGCTCGCGCTGGACGGGCTGGCGTTCGTGACCAGCCGGGCCGCGCTGCTGGACGTCTTCGTGATGTTCTGGATCCTCGCCGGGTTCGCATGCCTGGTGAACGACCGGGACCGGTCCCGGCGCGTCCTCGCGGGGAAGATCGAGCGCGGGGACACCTCGGTCTACGGGCCGTTCCTCGCGCACGGCTGGCGGTGGGCGGCGGGGATCTGCCTCGGCCTCGCCTGCGCCACCAAGTGGACGGGGGTCTTCTACGTCGCCGCGTTCGGGCTGATGGTCGTCCTGTGGGACTACGGCGCCCGGCGCGCGGCCGGGGTGCGGGCGCCGTTCACCGGGACGCTGCTGCTGGAGGCCGTGCCGGCGTTCGTGCAGCTCGTCGTGGTCGGCGTGGTGACCTACCTGGCGACGTGGTGGGGGTGGATCTTCAAGCCGGGCGGTTGGGGGCGCGGCACGGTGTCCGGCAACCCGCTGTGGCGGCCGGTCGAGGCGATGCCGAACCTGTGGGAGTACCACGCGCAGATGCTCGGCTTCCACACCGGGCTGCACGCGAAGCACCCGTACCAGTCGTGGCCGTGGGACTGGCCGATCCTGCGCCGTCCGGTGGCGTTCTTCTACACCGAGCCGAAGGGCGGCTGCGGCGGAGCGGCGCGCTGCTCGCGGGAGATCCTCGGGATCGGCACGCCCGCGCTGTGGTGGGGCGCGCTGGTCGCGCTGGTCGTCGTCGCGTTCCTGTGGCTGATCCTGCGCGACTGGCGGGCGGGCGCGATCCTGCTCGGCTTCGGCGCGGGCTGGCTGACCTGGTTCCCGTCGGCGTTCGCGGACCGGACGATGTTCCTGTTCTACGCGACGCCGCTGATCCCGTTCATGGTGCTGGCGGTCGTGCTGGTGCTCGGGTACCTGATAGGCCCGGCGCCCGCCGGGATGGCGGGCGCGCACGCGGCCCGGTCCGGGGACGATCACGTGCCGGACGCTCCCCCCGGGCCCTACGGCGCGGGGCCGTACGGGGACGCCGGGCCCCCAGCGCCGGTCGCGGTCCAAGGGGCGGGGATGCGGCGGCTGGTCGGTGCCGCCGCCGCGGGCGCGTTCCTGCTGGTGGTGCTGGCGAACTTCGCGTACTTCTACCCGATCCTGTCGGCGCAGACGCTGCCCTACGACGACTGGCACGAGCGAATCTGGTTCCAGTCCTGGGTGTAGAGCCCGCCCGACTTCGTTGATCTGCGGCGTGTTGTTGTTATCGCCGTCTCCATAACAACAACACGCCGCAGATCAACGGAGGGAGGGGGCGGTTTGCGGGTGGAACGTCCGGCTGCCGAGGAGGCAGAGGGTGAGGGCTAGGACGCCGCCGACGCCGGCGCCGGCGAACGCGCCGGGGACGCCCGCCGCGTCCTGCCCGATCCCGGCGACGAACGAGCCGAGCGACCCGCCGGCGCCGACCGCGGCGACGACCCACGCGAACGCCTCGGTGACCGTCCCGGCCGGGGCGAGCCGGTCGACGAGCGCGAAGCTGCACGCCAGCACCGGGGCGAGCGACACCCCGGACACGAAGGCCAGCACCGACATGACGGGCAGGCCGGGCGCGAGGACGAGCGGGACGTACCCGGCGGCGAGCGCGGCCAGCAGCCAGCGCAGCCGGCGGTGCGGCTCACCCGCCCACGGCCGGGCGCCGTAGAGGATCCCTCCGGCGAGGGCGCCGGCCGCCATGCACGCCAGCAGCAGCCCGGACGCGAGGTCGCTGCCCTGCTCCTCGGCGTAGGCGACGACGGCGACGGCGTAGACGCCGAGCGCGATCCCGGCGCAGGCGAGCGACAGCAGCAGCACCCGCAGGCCCGGGGAGCGCAGCGGCCCGGCCCAGTCGGCGGCGCGCGGCTCGCTCCGCCACCGGCGGGACGGCCCGGAGGCCGCGACGACGAGCGTCCCGGCGATGCCGAGCGCGCCGGTGAGCAGCAGCGCGGCCTCGGTGTTCACGGCCGCCGCGGCGACGACGAGCAGCGGCCCGGCGGTGAAGAGGATCTCCTGGGCGGCGGCGTCGAGCGCGTAGGCGGCGTCGACCTGCTCCTGGCCGTCCAGGACGTCGGGCCAGAGCGCGCGCAGCCCGGCCTCCAGCGGCGGGGTCGCGAATCCGGCGAGGACCACGGCGGCGACGGCCACCGGCAGCGGGTGTGCGCCGACGGCGGCGAGCAGCGCGAAGCCCGCGGCGGAGGCGCAGGCGGCGGGCAGCAGGACCGGCGGCTGGCCGTAGCGGTCCATGACGCGGCCGAGGACGGGCTGCCCGGCGGCGGTCGCGAGGCCGAGGATCGCGGCGAGCGTCCCGGCGAGCGGGTAGCCGCCGTCGCCGGCGCGGACGTGCAGCACGACGGCGAGCATGCCCATGCCGTTGGGCAGCCGGCCGAGCAGCGTGCCGCCGAGCAGCCGCGCCGCGTGCGGCCTCCGCAGGAAGACGACGTAGCCGCGCATCCGATGGCCCCCGAAGATCCCCGTCATACGTAGTACTCGACCCGTCATACGTACCACTCCCGGGGCCTTCCGCTCTAGTCTGTTTTCGTCACAATGTCCGCCAGGGAGGTGCCGGTGCCGGCGATCGGCCGTCCCACCAGCAAGGACGTGGCCCAGGAGGCGGGGGTCTCGCAGTCCACGGTCTCCCTCGTGCTGGGCGGCAAGTGGAGCGGGCGCGTCTCCCCCACGACGGCGCGCAGCGTGCGGGACGCGGCCGAGCGGCTCGGCTACCGGCCCAACCAGGCGGCCCGCAACCTGCGGCTCGGCACCACCCGGACCGTCCTGCTGATGGTCCCGACGCTGACCGCGCCGTTCTTCGGCCCCGTCTACACGGGCGCGGCGCGGGTCGCGGCGCGGCACGGCTTCGGCGTCGTCGTGTCCACCTGGCCGGACGACGCGGAGGGGCCCGCCGACAGCCCGTTCGGGTCGGACGAGGCCATCGACGGCATCCTCGCGTCCTCGCTGGCCCCGGACGCGCTCGCCCGGTTCCGCGGCACGCCCGCCGTGATGCTCGACAGCGGCCCGGACGGCGCCGTCCCGACCGTCGACTTCGGCGTCGCCGACGGCATGCGGGCGATCGCCCGGCACCTCGCCGGCCTCGGCCACCGCCGGTTCGGGCACGTGGCCGCCGCCGTCGACCAGTGGACGTTCCGCGCCCGCGCCGCGGCCCTCGCCGCCGCCGTCGCGGCCCTGCCCGGCGGCGTCCTGGCCCGCGACTCCTGCGCGATCGACGTCGCGTCCGCGAAGGACGCCGCGGTGCGGCTGCTGTCGGCGCCGCACCCGCCGACCGTCCTGGTGTGCGACGACGACCTGATCGCGGCGGGCGCCTACAAGGCGGCGCGGGCGCTCGCCCTCGACGTCCCGTCCGAGCTGTCGGTCACCGGGTTCGACGACGTGCTGCTCGCCACCGCGCTGGAGCCGGAGCTGACGACGGTCCGGCTGCCCGCCGAGGAGCTGGGCGCGCAGGGCATGGCGGCGCTGCTGGACCTGCTCGCCGGCGGCCGGCCCGCCCCGCGCGTCCTGCCGGGAGAGCTCATCGTGCGCGACTCCACGGCCCCGCCCCGGATCAGGCGGGTATAAGGGTCGCATGGGATCCCATCCGTCCGAGTGCGACATCGACGAGCATCCGGAGAATCGCCTCGGCACGGCGCCGCCCCGGACGCGCGCCTGGCGCAACGGGAAGGTCGTGGCTGAGGGGTTCCCCGTGCCCGAGATCAGCGACTACCTGGAGCGTCCGGACACCGTCGTCTGGCTCGACCTGACCCGTCCGCGCCACGAGGACCTGCGCGTCGTCGGCGACGAGCTCGGCCTCGACCCCGTCGCCGTGGAGGACGCGGTGTCCCGCCACGAGCGGGCCAAGCTCGACCGCTACCACGGGTACGCGTTCCTCAACGTCTACGTCCCGCACGTGAACGGCGGCGAGCTGGCGCTGCACGAGCTGTCGGCGTTCATCGCCGAGCGCGCCCTCGTCACCGTCCGGCAGGACAGCGGCATCGACATCGACGCCCTCATCGGACGCTGGGACCAGAGCCCGGACACCGGCCTCACCGAGCCGACCGCCGCGTTCCTGCTCTACGGGATGCTGGACCTCGTCATCGACCTGCAGCTCGCGGCCGTGCAGGCGCTCGACGACGAGGCCGACGCGGTCGAGGACCTGGTGTTCGGCGACGCGTTCCCGGTGAAGGAGATCCAGCGGCGCAGCTACCGGCTGCGCAAGAACCTCGCCAAGATGCGCCGGATCGCGCTGCCGATGCGGGAGGTGCTCAACACTCTGCTGCGCCGCGACCTGCGGCTCGTCCCGGCGCCGCTGGTCCCCTACTTCCAGGACGTCTACGACCACACGCTGCGCGTCGGCGAGTGGACGGACGCGCTGCGCGACCTCGTCGCCGACCTGCTCGACACGCGGCTGGCGCTGCAGAGCAACCGGATGAACGAGGTGATGAAGAAGGTCACGAGCTGGGCGGCGATCATCGCGGTGCCGACCGCCGTCACCGGTTTCTACGGGATGAACGTGCCCTATCCCGGCTTCTCCCGGCACGACGGCTTCATCGCCGCCGCGGTCATCATCGTGCTGTGCAGCACCACGCTCTATGTGATCTTCAAGGTCCGCGACTGGCTGTGACGCGGCGCGCAGGCGCAGGTCGCGGGGCTCTCATACGGGAATGGATATCGTGCGGAAACCAATATCAATATTGGACATCGCCGCCGCGGCTCTGGTCTGCTCACCGGCATGACGAAACACGCTCCCGCCGTCCGGACGCTCGCCGTCGCCCTGGCCGTCTCCGCCGCCGCCGTCTCCGCCGCGGCCGGGTGCGGTGCGGGCCCCTCCCCGGAGGCCGCGACCGCCGCGCCGCAGAGCAACACGTCCCGGCTCGCGGCGTCCCAGAGCGCGGCACCGCAGAACGCGGCACCGCAGAACGCGGCGGCGCAGGCCGATGTGACGAAGCGGCTGACCCGCCTCGAACGCACCCGCCACGCGCGCATCGGCGCCTTCGCGATCGACACCGGCACCGGCCGCGCCGTCTCCCACCGGGCGGACGAGACCTTCCCGTTCGCGTCCACGTTCAAGGCGATGGCGTGCGGCGCGGTCCTGCGGAAGGCGCGGCAGAGCGCCCCCGGGCTGCTCGACAAGGTGATCCGCTACACCGAGGCCGACCTCGTCGACTACTCCCCCGTGACCGAGAAGCACGTCGGCACCGGCATGACCGTCGCGGACCTGTGCCATGCCGCGATCACCCAGAGCGACAACACCGCGGGCAACCTCGTGCTGAGGCAGATCGGCGGGCCCGCCGGGCTCACCGCCTTCCTCCGCTCCCTCGGCGACCGGGTCAGCCGCAGCGACCGCTGGGAGACCGCCCTCAACGAGTGGAGGCCGGGCGAGGTGCGCGACACGACCGCGCCGCGCCCCTGGGCGAACGACCTGCGCGCCCTCACCACCGGCACCGCGCTCGTCCCCGCCGACCGGCAGCGGCTCGTCGGCTGGCTGAAGGCCACCGTGACCGGTGACAAGCGCATCCGCGCCGGGCTGCCGAAGAGCTGGACGGTCGGCGACAAGACCGGCACCGGCGGCACCTACGGCACCGCCAACGACATCGCGGTCGCCTACCCGAAGACCGGCGCGCCGCTCATCATCGTGATCACGACGAACAAGCGGACCCCGGACGCCGAGGTCGACGAGACGGCCATCGCCCGCACCGCCGGCATCCTCGCCCGCGCCCTCCGCCCCGCCGGCTGACGCCCCGGCCCCTGCCGCAAACGTCACGGCCGCCGTCCTCCCCCGGACGGCGGCCGTGACGCCATAGCCCTGTCAGAGGCCCTTGAGGAACTTCGCGGCGATGGGCGCGGCTGCCTCGGCGCCGGTGCCGCCGCCTTCGACGATCACGGCGAAGGCGACGTCCTTGCGGTAGCCGATGAACCAGGCGTGGGTGGGCGGGTTCTCACCCGAGCCGAACTCGGCGGTGCCGGTCTTGCCCGCGGTTCCGGCCGGGAAGCCGACACCGGACGCGGTGCCCTCGCTCACCACGGCGGGCATCAGCGAGTGCAGGGCCTTCTCGACGGCGGGCTCCAGCTTCTTCGGCGCCTCCGGCTTGCGGCCCTTGGCGTCGGCTGCCTGCGCGGCCACGGCGGCGTCGACGAGGCGGGGTGACCGCCAGGTCCCGTCGGCCGCCGCGGCGGCGACGCTCGCCATGTTGAGCGGGCTGGTCAGCACCTTGCCCTGGCCGAAGGACGCGGACGCGAACGCCGTGTCGTCCTTGTTGGCGGGGAACGCGGCCCGGACGGCGGGGAGCCCGGCGATGATCGGCGCGTTGAACCCGAACTGCGCCGCGACCTGCGCGAGCCGCGCCTCGCCGAGCTTGTCCACGGCGAGGCGCGCGAACGTGGTGTTGCAGGAGTGCGCGAACGCCTCGCGGAACGGGATCGTCCCGAAGTCCTCGTGCTGGTAGTTGTGGAACGACCGGCCGTTGACCGTGGTGGTCGCGGGGCAGCCGACCTTGGTGGCCGGCGACACGCCGTCCGCGACGAGGGCGGCGGCGGTGACGACCTTGAACGTGGAGCCGGGCGGGTACTGGCCCATCAGCGCCCGGTTGTAGCCGCCGGGCTTGTTCGCGACCGCGAGGATCTCCCCGGTGGACGGGCGCAGCGCCACCATCGACGCCGGCTTCTTCACGCTCGCGAGCGCGTTGCCCGCGGCGGCCTGCACCTTCGGGTCGATCGTCGTCCTCAGCGGCTCGCCGTCCGTGCCGCCGAACCGCTTGAGCGTCTTCACCGCGTTGTCCTCGGCGTCCACGATCTGGACGGTGAGGGCGGGCGTGCCGGCGAGGCGGCGCTCGTACTGCCGCTGCAGGCCGTCCGCGCCGATCGGGTCGCCCTTGCGGTACGGGGCGCCGAGCCGCTTCGCGTCCTCCTCGGACGCCGCGCCGACCGGCCCGGCGAGCTGCCGCGCCGAGCCGGACTCCGAGCCGCTCAGGTCGCTGCCGTCCGCCGCCAGGACGGACGCGCGGTCGGACCAGGCGCGGGCGGCGCGGAGCCGCTGCCCCTCCTCCAGCGCCGGGTGCACCACCTGCGGCGACCAGCGGACGAGCCACTCGCCGTCCTGCTTCACGAGCGGGAGCTGCCCCTCGTACGTCCACTTCCGGTCACCGGCGAGCGTCAGCTCCGCCGTGTAGGAGCCGCCGGCCTTGTCGCCGTCCGGATCCCCCACCGAGGCGACCGTGTAGCGCTGGGCGGTGACGCCCAGTTCCTCGCGCATCTTGGTGAACCGCTGGTCGAAGTCGGCGGGCGGACGGTCGGTGAGCAGCTTCATCGCGGCGAGGTCGCCGCCGCTCCAGGCCGCGAGGTAGCGTTCCGCGGTGTCCCGCGGGTCCTTTCCGTCGCGCAGGAACCACACCGCTCCCGCCCCCACGATCAGCACCGCCACCGCGATCGCGGCGACGGTCAGCACCCGGGATCGGCGCATCGTCGAACTCCCTTCCCCCTGTCATGGAGGCACAAGAACATCAGGCACTGCCTGGAAAGTCCAAGATTGATATTGATGTCGCAGGTATATCCGAATCGGTATCATGCCTGGTCGTGAACCTCGTGGGGCATCTGCGGTGCTTCGTGGTGGTGGCCGAGGAACTCCACTTCGGCCACGCGGCGGAGCGGCTCGGCATGGCCCAGCCGCCGCTGAGCCAGCGGATCCAGCGGCTGGAGCGGGAGCTCGGCGTGCGGCTGTTCGACCGGTCCAGCCGGAAGGTGGAGCTGACCGCGCCCGGGAGGCTGCTGCTGGACGAGGCCCGTGACATCCTCGCCCGCGTGGAACGCGTCTACTCCCTCGCCGAGCGGGCCCGGCTCGGCGCGGACGGCACGCTGCGCGCGGGCCTGCCGAGCGGCCTCGGCGGACGGGTCGTCGCCGCGCTGATCGCCGCGTTCCGCGAGCGCCGCCCCGACCTGCGGCTGGACCTGCGCGAGACCGGCACGGCCGAGCAGGTCCGGGCGCTCGCCGAGGGCACGCTGGACGCCGGGGTGGTGCGGCACCCGTGCGACTCCCGCGGGCTGGAGCTCGGCCCGATGCTCGGCCGGCGGCTCGGCGTGCTGCTGCCCGCCGGCGCGGACCTCGCCGCGTCCCCCGAGGTGCATCTCGCCGACCTCGCGGGCCGCGACCTCGTCACGACCCCGCGCGAGGAGGCGCCCGGGGCCCACGACGACCTCCTCGCCTCCTGCCGCCGCCACGGGTACGCGCCCGCCGCCGTCCACGAGGCGCGGCACCCGGAGTTCGCGCTCGGGCTCGTCCTCGCGGGGACGGCGGTGGCGCTCGTCCCGCGCGGAGAGGACGTGCCCGGCACGACATGGCGGCCGCTGGTCGGCGAGCCGCTCGCCTGGCGGACGTCGTGCGCGTGGCGGCGGACCCGCGACCCCGGCCACGCCCGCGCCATCGCCGACTTCACCGCCGCCGCGACCGCGGTGCTGCGCCGCGAGGCGGGCATGGAGCCGCTGGACACCGCCCCCGCGCGCCGCGTCGTCCCGCGCCCGTCCTCGGGATTCCTGGCATGAGCGAAGCAGAGCGCGGGGCCGGCCCCTCACGGGAAACGGGCATGAGCGCCACGAAGCGGGACGCCGCCCTTCCGCAGGACGCGGGCGGGAGCGGCGCGGAGCGGGAGGTCGTCGGGCGGATCGAGGCGGAGTTCCGGGCGGCCGGGGTGACGGGGTTCCTGCACGTCGCCGACATGGACACGGGGCGGGAGGTCGCCGTCCGCGCGGGCGAGCCGGTCGTGCTCGCGTCGGTGTTCAAGGTGCCGCTGCTGGTCGCCTTCCACCGGCGGGCCGCCGCCGGGCTGCTCGACCCGGCCGAGCAGGTCACGCTGGCGCCGGGCGACCGCACCGCCGGGCCGACCGGGGTGTCCGCGCTGCTGGACGAGGTGCGCATGTCCCTTCGCGACCTCACCTGCCTGATGATCACGGTGAGCGACAACGCCGCCGCCGACGCCGTCCTCGACCGGGTCGGCCGGGACGCGGTGAACGCGGCCGCCGCCGACCTCGGGCTGCGCGGGACGGTCGTCGAGGTCAACGGCCGCGAGCTGCACGAATCCCTGCTCGCGGACGCCGGCGCCGCCACCTTCGCGGACGTGTGGGCGCGGCTGGACGAGCCCGGCGTCCTCGGCCGGCTGCGCGCCCTCGACCCCGCCCGCACCAGCCGCAGCACGCCGCGCGACATGACCCGGCTGCTGTCGATGATCTGGCGGGACGAGGCCGCCCCGCCGGACCACTGCGCGGCGATGCGGCGGCTGCTCGGCCTGCAGGTGTGGCCGCACCGGCTGTCGTCCGGCTTCCCCTACGACGACGTCGTCGTCAGCGGCAAGACCGGCACACTGCCGACCGTCCGCAACGAGGTCGGCGCGGTCGAGTACCCCGACGGCGCCCGCTACGCCGTGGCGGTGTTCACCCGGTCGACGCTGCCCATCGCCGTCCTGCCGCGGGCCGACGCCGTGATCGGCACGGCGGCGCGGCTGGCCGTGGAGTCGCTGCGCCGCGCGTGAGCATCGCGACACGAACACGAAAAAGTGTCGCATCCGGTGCCGCGGATCGAGTGGGCGATACGGCAGCAGTCCCCTGGAAAACATAGGCTGTACCCCTGCTTTAACCGTTCTTGAGGGGTGTTCTTTGCGGCTGCCGGACCATCTGGGGCTACTGCTCACCGACGAGCCGGTGCTCGACGTCTACTCGCACGGCCCGTGGCGCGTCCCGGACGGGCTGTTCGAGGAGATCTCGGCGCGGATCGACGGGCTGGCGGCCGATCCGCGGGCCGCGGAGCTGACGACCGACGAGCACAAGCTGCTGACGCTGCCGGCGTCGCTCGTCACCGCGGAGATCTTCGGCATGCTGGCGTTCCTGCCCGGCGGCGGTGCGATCAAGGCGGGCTCGTGGTCGCAGCTGCCGGAGCGGCTGCTGCACCGGCACCTGGTCAACCCGGGGCCGCTCAGCACCCGGATGACCCGCTGGGACGCCCCGGGAGGCCGGTGGCGGCCGCCGGTGGACTGGCTGATCGAGGCGCCCGACCGGGGCCTCGCGATCGAGCTGGCCCGCGACTGCCTGGCGGCGCTGGAGGGCATCGAGCCGCTGGAGGAGCGCCGCAAGGCGCTGCTGCGGCTCTACGACGACCCGCCGGAGTGCGAGATCGGCCTGCCGAAGGCGGAGCTGCGCGAGCACTGGCATGCGCACGCCGGCGACGACATCGTCGCGGCGGTGCCCGAGCTGCTCGGCCCCGTCGGCTACCTGGAGTGGGTGTGCGCGGGGCTGCTCGCCGCCTACGAGCATCTGACGGACGTGGCGCCGCGCGACGAGACCGTCGAGGTCCACCTGCTCCAGCTGCTGCTCCAGGGCAGCATGGAGCACGTCCCGGCGGAGCTGGCGGTCGCGCTGGGCGAGGACCGCTACGGCGAGCTGCAGCAGCGGTTCGCCGCCGAGCGACGCGGGTTCAAGGCGGGCGCCTGGCAGGAGCGGACGCGGGCGTGGCTGGTCCGGGCGCTGGTCGCGGGCGCGGCGGACGCGTGCCGCGGCTGGCTCGACATGGCGATGCGGTTCATCGCGACCGTGCAGGGGCTGCCCGGCGACCCGTGGTTCCCGAAGGCGGAGTGGATCCCGGTCGGCCAGTTCCAGACCGACCTGCGGCGCCTGTACGCGCCGCGCCGCCGCGTCGTGAACCCGCTGACCGAGACGCTGCACAAGGCGCCCGCGGCGGACGGCGGCTCCGGAGCGGCCGGCGCCTCCGGGGCCGCCGGGCCGGCCGTCGTCCGCCCGGAGCTCGCGACCTCGCTGGTCGGGCAGCCGGAGGTCACCGCGGTGCTGGCGGAGCTGACCGGCGGCGGCGAACCGGTCCGGCTGCTGCTGGCCGGGCCGGACGGCACGGGCAAGCGCGACGCGGCGCAGGAGCTCGGGAAGGCGCTCGCGTTCGGCCGCGACCCGCACTGGGTCACCGACAACCTGTACACCGGGCAGCGGCTGCCGGACGCCGTCGCCCGGCTGCACGCCGACGCCCGCGACTGCGCCGGCGACCGGCTGCTCGTCATCGAGGGCCTGGACGGGATCGTCACCGACCCCGGCAACGGGGAGGCGCTCGCCGCCGAGCTGCACCGGCTCCTCGCCGTCCACCCCGACCTGAACCTGGTGGCGCTGTGCGACACGGGCGGGGAGGAGCGGATCCGCGAGATCAACCCCGTCCTGCCGCAGCTGTTCCGGATCGCACGGACGCGGCCGTTCACCGCGGACGGGCACGCCGAGCTGTTCCGCCGGGCGCTGGCCGCCCGCGGCGCGCGCGGCACCCGGCAGGCGGTCGCGGCGGCGGGCGCGCTGCTGGCGGCGACGCCGCCGATGCAGACGCTCCGCAACGCGCGGCTCGCCCCGTACCTGGCGGACCAGGTCGTCGCCGCGGTCCGCGCGCGACGGGGGGCGGGCGACGGCGAACTCGTCGTCCGCAAGCAGGACGTCCCCGGCATCCTGGACATCTCCCGGGCGGCCGGGAACCCGCTCGCCGAACTGCGCGACCTGACCGGACTGGAGACCGTCAAGCACGAGATCGCGCTGCTCGTCGCCGGGACGCACGCGGCGCGGCTGCGCAGCGAGAACGGGCTGAAGATCACCCCGCCGACCCGGCACATGGTGTTCACCGGCAACCCGGGCACCGGCAAGACGATGGTGGCGCGGCTGCTCGGCCGCATCTACAAGCGGCTCGGCGTGCTGTCGTCCGGGCATCTGGTCGAGGCGTCCCGCGCCCACCTCGTCGGGGAGTACATCGGGCAGACCGCACCGCGCACCCGCCGGCTGGTCGAGCGGGCCATCGGCGGCGTCCTGTTCATCGACGAGGCGTACACGCTGACGCAGTCGCCGCTGAAGGGCGACTACGGGCACGAGGCGATCGCCGAGCTGGTCAAGCTGATGGAGGACCACCGCGACGACCTGGTGGTGGTCGTCGCCGGCTACCAGCAGGAGATGGCCGAATTCCTCGCCGCCAACCCCGGGCTGGACTCGCGGTTCCCCAAGCAGATCCACTTCCCCGACTACACCGACGACGAGCTGATCACCGTGTTCGGGCAGCTCGCCGCGGCGGACGGGTTCGAGCTCGCGCCCGGCACCGACGAGGTGCTGGCGACGATGCTGCGCCGCGCGCCCCGCGGACCGTCCTTCGGCAACGGCCGGCTCATGCGCAACATGCTGGACGTCGCCGTCGCCAACCAGGCCGACCGGGTCGCGTCCGCCGCTGTGACGGCGCAGCGGGAGCAGGCCAAGGCCGGAGCCGGGAAGGCCGGGGCCGGGGCTGGGGCCGGGGCTGGGGCTGCGAAGGCCGGGGTCGGGGCCGGGAAAGCCGGAGTCGGGAAGGCCGGGGTCGGGAAGGCCGGGCGGGGGAAGGCCGTCCGTGCGGAGGCCGTTCAGGGCGGGGAGCCGTCGGTGCAGGCGCCCACGCGGCAGGAACTGGTGACGATCACCGCCGAGGACCTGCCCCCGCTGCTGGAGCACCCCGAAGAGTTCTTCGGCCTCTACCTCTGAGGCGCGAGCGGTTCTCTACCGGGTGAGCCGTTCGGCGGCATCGAACAGGATGCCCTCCGCGCCGCGCCGGGTGACGAGCTGCGCGCCGACCGGCAGGCCGCCGACCGTCCCGGCGGGGACGCTCAGCGCGGGCAGCCCGAGCACGTTCCACGGCGAGGTGCAGCTGACCAGCAGCGCGGTCAGCGGCCCGAACTCGTTCTCCGTCGCGCCGATCTCCGGTGCGGTGATCGGCATCGTGGGCATCGCCAGGTAGTCGTAGCGGTCGAGCAGCCCGGCGATCTCGCGGGCGTACCGGTCCCGCTCGCGCAGGGCCCGGACGAGCCGCCAGCCGGGCATGCGTCCCGACTCCTCCAGCCGTCCGAGGGTGGCCGGCAGGTACAGGCCGGGCGCGTCCGCGATCCGCTCGGCGTGCACGTCGTACGCCTCGCTGAACTCGATCGCGATGAACACCTCCCGCAGGCCGGCGAAATCGAGCGGCTCGGCCGGCGCGTCCGGGAACAGGGCCCGGACGGTCCGCACCACCTCGGGGTCGGCGGCCGGCGGCTCGATCCAGGCCGCGCGGCCGTGGCGCGCGACCTCGTCCCCGGCAGGCGGGGTTTCTCCGGACGCGGCGCCCCCAGGCGCGGCGACCCCGGACGCGGCGGCCCCGGGCGGGGCGGCCAGCACGCGGTAGGCGGTCAGGCAGTCGGCGGCCGAGGCGGCGAGGACGCCCACATGGTCCAGCGAGCGCGACAGGGGGAACACGCCGTCGGCGGGGACGGCGCCGTGCGCCGGCTTGAACCCGGCCACCCCGCAGAACGCGGACGGGATGCGCACCGACCCGCCGGTGTCGGTGCCGAGGGCGAGCGGCACCATGCCGGCGGCGACCGCGACCGCGCTGCCGCTGCTGGAGCCGCCCGACATGCGCGACCGGTCGTGCGGATTGCGGACCGGACCGCTCGCCGACACGTCGCCGGTGGCGCCGAACGCGAACTCCTGCGTGCCCGTCTTGCCGACGACCACGGCGCCGGCGTCCCGCAGCCTCCGCACGCACGCCGCGTCCTCCTCGGCCAGGTGGCCGTCGAAGTGCGCCGACCCCATGCCGGTCCGGAAGCCGGCGACGTCGATGATGTCCTTCACCGCGACGGGGATGCCGTGCAACGGGCCCAGGTCGACGCCGCGCGCCCGCTCCTTGTCCGCCCACCGGGCGTTCTCCTGGGCGAGTTCGGGGTCGAGGTCCACGAAGGCGTTCAGTTCGGGATCGGCCGACTCCAGGACCCTGGCGACCAGATCCTGCGCCGTCTGCTCGCCGCTGCGCAGGGCCCGTCCGAGGTCCGCCAGCGTCCGTCCGGTGAAGAACCCGCCCATACCGCCTCCTACCTGATCAGCCGTCCAGCTCTACCTAGCACACCGGGCCCGGCGCGAGACAAGCCGGGCGTCCCGTTCGTGGCTTTCCGTCCTTGATCCGTCGCTCTGTGTGAGCCATTCGTCGCAGCCGCCCTACCGCCGGTCGAGTGCACGCCCATCGCGGTGAACCTACGCGCGAGTAGGCGGCAGGCTTCAACACGCCCAGAGGAGACGCTCCCGCCGGTTCGCTGGGGGGCGGGGCGGAGCCCGCGCCCGGGATCCGCCTCTGTAACCGGCGGCGTCCACCCTGTTGTCTCGGCGCCTCCGGGTGCCGGGGGCCGACCGCGCCCCGGCCCCGGAGGCCCCGGGCACCTCTGCACTCCACCGCTTCGGGTTGTCGGGTTCTGGCCTCAGACTGTCGGGTTCGGGCGCTTGGTGCCGTTGGGTTCTGGCATCTGGCCGTTGGGTTCGGGCGCTCTGGCTGTTGGGTTCTGGCTTTGGGTTCTGGCTTTGGGTTCTGCGCCGGTTCTGGTTGTGGGGACTTTGGGCCCTGGGTGCGTCGCGGCCCGTGTGATGGGCTCTGCGTGACGGTTGACCGCGCCGAGGGTGGGGACGTGATCTCCCTGAGGCGGGACCGACAGCGGAGGGACGCGCCATGGCCGAGCCCATGATGTCCGATGACGAGGTACGGGCGATCGATGCGTACTGGAGAGCCGCCAACTACCTGTCCGTGGGGCAGATCTACCTGCTCGCGAACCCGCTGCTGCGCGAGCCGCTCGGACGCCGGCACATCAAGCCGCGGCTGCTCGGGCACTGGGGCACCTCGCCCGGCCTGAACTTCTGCTACGCGCACCTGAACCGGGCGATCAAGGCGCGCGACCTCGACATGATCTACATCATGGGGCCGGGGCACGGCGGGCCGGCGGCGGTCGCGAACGCGTGGCTGGAGGGCACCTACAGCGAGGTGTACCCGCACGTCTCGCAGGACGCCGAGGGCATGCGGCGGCTGTTCCGCCAGTTCTCGTTCCCCGGCGGCATCCCGTCCCATGTGGCGCCGGAGACGCCGGGCTCCATCCACGAGGGCGGTGAGCTGGGGTATTCGCTGGCGCACGCGTTCGGGGCGGCGTTCGACAACCCGGACCTCGTCGTCGCGTGCATCATCGGGGACGGCGAGGCGGAGACCGGGCCGCTCGCGGCGAGCTGGCATTCGAACAAGTTCCTCGACCCGGTGAAGGACGGCGCCGTACTGCCGATCCTGCACCTCAACGGCTACAAGATCGCGAACCCGACGGTGCTGGCGCGGATCCCGGAGGAGGAGCTCGCCCAGTTGCTGGACGGGTACGGGTACCGGCCGCTCATGGTGAGCGGGGACGAGCCCGCGTCCATGCACCGGAAGATGGCCGCCGCGCTGAGCCAGGCCCTGGACGAGATCGCCGGGATCCAGCGCGACGCGAGGGCGGGGCGGACGTCCGAGCGGCGGCGCTGGCCGATGATCGTCCTGCGGTCGCCGAAGGGCTGGACGGGGCCGAAGGAGGTGGACGGGCTGCCGGTCGAGAACACGTGGCGCTCACACCAGGTCCCGCTGGCGGGCGTGTGCGACAACCCCGAGCATCTCGCGCAGTTGGAGGAATGGCTGCGCTCCTACCGTCCGGACGAGCTGTTCGACGCCGACGGCCGCCCCGTCGAAGCGGTGCGGGCGCTCGCACCCGAGGGCGAGCGGCGGATGAGCGCCAACCCGCACGCGAACGGCGGCCTGCTGCTGAAGCCGCTCGCGCTGCCCGACTTCCGGGACTACGCCGTGCCCGTCGACAAACCCGGCACGACGCTCACCGAACCCACCCGGACGCTGGGTTCGTTCCTGCGCGACGTGGTGAGGGCCAATCCGACCAATTTCCGCATCATGGGCGCGGACGAGACGGCGTCCAACCGGCTCGGGGACGTGTTCGAGGCGACCGAGCGGGTCTTCGAAGGCGAGATCCTCCCGACCGACGAGCATCAGGCGCCGTCCGGGCAGGTCATGGAGGTGCTGAGCGAGCACCTGTGCCAGGGTTGGCTGGAGGGCTACCTCCTCACCGGACGGCACGGGCTGTTCAACAGCTACGAGGCGTTCGTGCACATCGTCGACGCGATGTTCAACCAGCACGCGAAATGGCTGAAGGTGACCCGGCACCTGCCGTGGCGGCGGCCGATCGCGTCGCTGAACTACCTGCTGTCGTCGCACGTGTGGCGGCAGGACCACAACGGCTTCACCCACCAGGATCCCGGCTTCCTCGACGTCGTCCTGAACAAGAAGCCGGAGATCGTCCGGGTGTACCTGCCGCCGGACGCGAACACGCTGCTGTCCGTCGGCGACCATTGCCTGCGGTCCCGCGACTACGTCAACGTGATCGTGGCCGGGAAGCAGCCGGCGCTGAACTGGCTGCCGATGGACGCGGCGATCGCGCACTGCACGCGCGGCATCGGCATCTGGGAGTGGGCGTCGACCGACGGCGGTGAGGACCCCGATGTCGTCATGGCCTGCGCGGGCGACATCCCGACGTTGGAGACGCTCGCCGCGGTGGACCTGCTGCGGCAGCTGTTCCCCGAACTGCGCGTCCGGGTCGTGAACGTCGTCGACCTGATGCGGCTCCAGCCGTCCAGCGAGCACCCGCACGGCCTCGCGGACCGCGACTACGACGCCCTGTTCACCACCGACAAGCCCGTCATCTTCGCCTTCCACGGGTACCCGTACCTGATCCACCGGCTCACGTACCGGCGCGCCGGGCACGCCCACCTGCACGTCCGCGGCTACAAGGAGGAGGGGACCACCACCACGCCGTTCGACATGGTCATGCTGAACGACCTGGACCGCTACCACCTGGTGATGGACGTCATCGACCGCGTCCCGTCCCTCGGCGGCCGCGTCGCCCACATCCGCCAGCGGATGTCCGACCAGCGCCTGGCCATGCGCGCCCACACCCGCGAACACGGCGAAGACGCCCCCGAAGTCCGCGACTGGACCTGGCCCTACTAATGCCCACCCCTACCACTCGGGCCACCACCTGGGCCACTGGCGAGCGGGCCACTGCCGAGCGGGCCACTGCCGAGCGGGCCACTGGCGAACAGCCCGTGGGTGGGCCGTCCGCTAAGGAGCAGCCTGCCGATGGACGGGTCCCCGCCGAGCACGCCACTCGTGGGGGTCTGGTGAACCGGCCGCCGCCGCCAAGCAGATCCATGCCGAGCGAGTCAGTGGCGAGCGGGTCCCCAGTGAGCTGGCCGCTGGGCGGCAAACCGCCGATGGACGGGTCACTGCCGGGCATCCCAGTCGTAATGGCACGGGTGCGCGGAACTGCAGCCGGGCAGGCATCTGCCGAACAGAGCGCCGGTGAGAGATTTGCTGTGGCGTCTGGTGGCTCGGGGGCGCTCGTGAAGGGTGCGCTGAGAAATGGGGCGCTGTCGAGCACGCTGTCGAGCATGCCGTTCGTGAGGGGGATGTCCTGATGCGTGTTCTCACGGTCAATCCCGGGTCCAGCAGTTTGAAGGTGAGCCTGCTCGATGCCGATGACCGCGTACTGGCGGAGGACTCCGGGGCGGGTCACGAAATGGCCGACGTGACCGCGAACATGCCGCGTCCCGATGCGATCGGCGTCCGGTTTGTTCATGGCGGTACTGACTACACCGCTCCAGTGCGCATCGACGCCGCGGTCACCGAGCGTCTGCATGAACTCGCCGACCTGGCGCCTTTGCACCAGCCCGCGTCATTGCATGCGCTTTCGGAAATCACCTCCGCGCTGCCCGGCGTACCGGCCGTCGCCTCTTTCGATACCGCGTTCCACGCGACGCTGCCGGCGGCCGCCGCGACTTACGCGCTCCCTGCCGAATGGCGTGAACGGTTCGGGCTGCGCCGCTATGGCTTCCACGGCTTGTCGTTCTCCTACGCGGCCCGCCGCGTGTCCGAGATGCTCGGCACGGTCCCGACCCGGACGGTCATCTGCCACCTCGGCTCCGGCGCGTCCCTCTGCGCCGTTGCCGAGGGCCGCTCGATCGACACGACCATGGGTTTCACCCCGCTCGAAGGGCTGGTCATGGCGTCCCGGGCGGGCAGCATCGACCCCGGCATCCCGCTGTGGCTGATCAAGCACGGCCTCGATCCCGCCGACGTCAACCGGACTCTCGAACGCGACTCCGGGCTGCGCGGCCTCACCGGCACCGGCGACATGCGCCGCATCCGCGACCTGGCCGCGGACCGCGACGTGACCGCCCTCGCCGCCCTCGACGTCTACCACCACCGCCTCCGCGCCTGCGCCGCCGCGATGACCGCGTCCCTCGGCGGCCTGGACACCCTGGTGTTCACGGGCGGCGTCGGCGAGCACGACCCGTCCGTCCGCATGCGCCTGGCGGAAGACCTCTCCTACCTGGGCGTATCGATCGATCCCGACCGGAACGCGTCCGTCGATGGGGACGTCGAGATCACCGCCCCCGGCGCCCCTGTCCGGACGTTGGTCATCGAGGCGCGGGAGGACCTGGAAATAGCCGCAGGAGTCCGCAAGGCCCTTGCACCTGATTGATCTCCTCTCCGCGCGGCATCGCCTCTCAATCGTTCACTCAGACGGGCGCGCCGTTCCAGGTGATTCCGTATTCGTCGTTCGCCGAACGTGCGGTGGGGCGGCGCTGCGTACGGGGCCGCCCCTCCAAAGTCAAGGGCGCCTTCGGCGTCGCTTCGCGATGGCCTTCGGCCACCCTTGACTTCGGAGCCTCTGCGGCCCCTGAGTGCAGCTTTCGTCGGGCAGGCTCCGCCTGCCCTCTGCCCGACGCGCCGCCCCACCGCCCTCCAAGAGACGCCGTCCGTCTTTGGATTGCACACCCTTCGACCGCGACCCGACCCGACCTGGCCCCGCCTCGCTCGGTCGATATGAGCGATGAGGAATCGGGCTGCAAGGCCGACCATCTGGTCCATGTCAGTGGCTCGTCCGGAGAACGACACCCGCTCTCTAGTAACATCAGTGGATGCATTTCCCAATTCGGGCAATATGCATATTTTGAGTCGCTGCAATCGGCGTGATTTTCTTAGTGCTGGTGCATATTGTCACTGGGTTCGAGTATCATGTATTCATGAGCTCAATCGCGGTCGACCTCGGTGAGGCGTCCACCATGGAATTGGTGAACGCCGCTTCGTCGATCGCCGCCGAGCTCGCTTCTCGTGTCGCGCCGGAGTCCCCGGCAGCGTGCATGGAGCTCACCGAATCCCTTGCCGCGGCCAGCGATATGCACGAGGCCGCCATTTCCGGTTTCGTCGGCGTGGTCGATCGGAGCCGCGAAGTGCAGCGGTGGGGGTTTCCCTCCACTCGGTCCTGGCTCCGCAACCGCCTCGGGATGCGCGAATCCCGCGCCAAAGAACGCCTCACCCTGGCGCGCCAACGCGACCGCCTTCCCGAGGTGACGAAGCGCTGGGCGACCGGCGATCTCTCGCTCGGGTACGCGGCAACCATCGCGGGCGCGGTCACCCGCCTGGACGGCGAAGACTGCCGGGCCGCCGAAGGGATCCTGCTGGGCATGGTCGACCGGGAGTTCTCCGCCGGAAAGGTCGCCTCGTTCGGCCGCCGCATCGGCGATCTGATCGCCGAACGCGACGGGACCGACCGCGCACCCGCCGAGGCGCGCCACGGCTACGAGCGCTCCTGGGTCGACTCCACCCGTTCCTTGGACGGCGGCCGCTACATCAAAGGCTGGCTGAACGCCGAAGACGCCGCCCTGTGGGAGGGCACCCTCGGCCCCCTTGCCAAGCCCGCCGGGACGGACGACCACCGCGACCTGTCCGAGCGAACGGCGGCAGCCCTGACCGGTGTCCTGGCGAACGGCCACCGCGCCACCAAGGTGACGGTCATCTGCGACCTGGACACTCTCACCGGCGGCACCGCCCCAGCCCGGCTCCCCGACGGGACACCGATCCCCGCCGAGCAGGCCCGCCGCATCGCCCTCAACGCCGGAGTCTCGCCCCTCCTCCTCGGACGCGGGAACCTGCCGCTCTACCTGGGACGCACCGAACGGTTCGCCACTCCCGCCCAGCGCCGCGTCCTGGAGACCCTCTACTCCACGTGCGCGGTCCACGGCTGCCACGTCCCCGGCACCCTGTGCGAGATCGACCACGTGGACGGTTGGGCACTCGGCTCCCCCACCGACATCGACAAACTCGCTCTCACCTGCGGCTGGCACAACCGGTACAAACACAGCAACCCGGACGGCCTCAAGATCACCAAGTCCCCGGACGGCCGCTACACCTACCGCCTCCCCCCACCCGGACTCCGAACCCTCGGCCGGACGGCACCACCTGCCGAACGACCACCCCCATGGTCCGAAGCCGCATAGCGGCCCCCCACCCACCGTCGTCGCCCGCCGCATCCACGCCGCCGGGGCGATACGAATGCGGCACGCGGTTCTCTGATCATGCTTGCTGGGCGGTGATCACGGCCGCATCATCGCCACCGCCCCCCGACCGGCTCAAGGCCCCCGAAGCCTCCATCGGCGACCGCCTCGACATCGTCCTGCAGCGCCGGGGCCACCTGTCCCTGGGCGGCGACCGCTGATTCCTTCCTTCGGCGCGTTTGCGCTGGCAGGCGCCCCGGCCAGCGGTCTGCCGACAGGTTTGGGCGATGACCAGATTCGCATTCAGCCGGGGACGTTCGAAGTCTCCGAACGAGGCGTCCAGCGGTGCCGCCCCCGCAGTGGGAGGCGGTTGCGAGCCGAAACCGGTCGCCGCCTCGCGAACCAATGATCTCGACCGCCGACAAGCCATCGGTGCCGTGCAGGTCGGTCGGACCTGTCGTACCGTGTTTCAGAAGTCGTTCGACGTACTCGCGATGGACGGCCGTCCCGGCGCCCGAAGACGGCAGACCAACGGCAGCATGCCCGGCCGCAGCCCGTCACCATTACGAGACAGCCTTCCCATAAGCGTTCCTGGCGCCGCTGCTGCCTCTCCGGCGGGTGCGTGCGGTTCTTCGAACGCTCCGGGGCCGCGGTGCGGGCCGAGACGTTCCTCTTCGACGGCGCATTCCCTCCCGTGTACGTCCAGGCGCAGCGTGCGCTTGGGGTCGGCATCGGCGTCCTGTGCCCAGCTCAACGCCGAGGTCCCGTTCCAGGGCGAGGCCCTGCGCCGGTTCGAGCAGGCGGTTCGTTGACTTGCAGGTCAGCGGAGCATGTCGGCGGGTGCGGCCCGGTGTCCGTCCGGGCGGGGGACGCGAGGGCTCGCCGGCGCCGGGTACAGGGCCGCCAGCGCGGTGTCGAGGTCGCGCCGCAGGGAAAGGCTGTCCGGCCGCATGGCGCTGACCAGGACGGCGGGGCCGGTCAGCGCCATGCGGGCCGCGTCGCCGTCGAGCGGACGGCCGGGCGGCGGGCCGCCGCGCCAGGCCGGGTCGACGACCAGCAGGGACCCGATCGCGCGGTGGCCGCCGGTCACGGCCGGTCCGTCCCAGCCGGCGGTCTGCGGGGCGATGGCGAGCTGCTGGTGGTGGAGCGCGCGGCCGTCCAGCCGGACGCGGATGTCCTGCCGGACGGTGCCGGGCTCCTCGCCGTGCCGTCCGAGCAGCAGTTCCTCGCGGAGCAGCAGTCTCGCGCCGCGCTCCAGACCGACGCGGACATCCGTCCGGTGGTCGCAGCCGCGAGCGGCGATGACCGGCTCGGGCAGCCAGACGAACGTCGCATCGGCGGCCACCTGGACGTCGATGCGAGTCCGGGACCGCTCGTTCGCCGGGCCGGGGAGCAGGAGGGTCGACGAGACGTCCCGCAGGACGAGCGCGCTGCCCGCGCCCACGTCGACGCGCAGGGCCAGGTGGTCGCCGCCGATGGGTCCGGCGGCGCCGGCGGTGAGATGGACGTGGGCCGCGCCGGCGAGCCGGGACGTCCACGGCGGGTGCCCGGCGATGCGCGCGGCCAGCGTCGACCGGAGCATCAGCGGCGCTTCGGAGCGGAGCGCCGAGATGCGGGTCCGCCCGTCCGCGGTGCGCTCGGTCGCGAGGTGGGCGCGGGCCCGCATCAGCCGGGCACGGCGGCGAGGCGTTCGCGGACCCAGGCGGCGACCGGCGCGGCGCCCGGGTCCTCGACCAGGGACAGGAAGCACATCGGCAGGTCGCCGCGCTTGGCGCGGGCGTCGCGGTCCATCACCGCGAGGTCGGCGCCGACCTGGTCCGCGAGGTCGGTCTTGTTGATGACGAGCAGGTCGGCGGTGGTGACGCCGGGGCCGCCCTTGCGCGGGACCTTGTCGCCGCCGGCGACGTCGACGACGAAGATCTGGTGGTGGACGAGCCCGCGGCTGAACGTGGCGGTGAGGTTGTCGCCGCCGCTCTCCACGAGCACGACGTCGAGTCCGGGCAGGCTGCCCTCCAGTGCTTCGATGGCCTCGATGTTGGCGGAGATGTCGTCGCGGATCGCGGTGTGCGGGCAGCAGCCCGTCTCGACCGCCAGGACCCGCTCGGACGGCAGCACGCCGTTGCGCAGCAGGAACTCGGCGTCCTCGCGGGTGTAGATGTCGTTGGTGACGACGGCCATGCCGAGGCCGTCCCCGAGCGAGCGGCACAGGGCGGCGACGAGCGCGGTCTTGCCGGAGCCGACCGGCCCCCCGATCCCGATGCGGAGCGGCCGGCCGGGGTCGCGGGGCAGGGTCGCGGTGCCGTGCGGCATGTGGTCGTGGTCACGAAGCAAAGAGACGCACCTCCCAGGTGGCGTGGTGTTCGGCGGCGATGTCGAGCAGCGGCGCGCTGAGCGCGGGCAGGTCGGCCGGCGCGGTCCGGGCGTGCCCGGCGGCCGTGGTCGCGAGGTCGTCCAGGAGCGGTCCGAGCCGGGCGAGGGCGGCGTGGACGGCGTGCGGGTCCAGGCCGAGCAGCCGGACGGCGGCGGTCGCCGGGCCGGTGACCGCCTCGTGCAGCGCGGCGTGGGCGGCGGCGTGCGGGTCGAGTGACGCGGCGGCGCAGACGGCGCCCAGGACGATCGGCTGGTGGGGCGCGGCTCCGAGGCCGTCCCAGGCGGGTGCCGGCCATACGGCGCGGGCGGTGCGCAGCAGCTGGCGGCCCAGCGTGCGGGACGCCGATCGGACGGCGGCCGATGGCAGGCGCGCGTCCAGTTCCGCGTCGAGTTCGCCGAACCGCGTCGCGAGGGACGCGGCGGCGGCGAAGGCGGCGGAGACGGCGCCGCCGGTCGCGGCGCGTCCGCGCAGGAACGCCTCCAGGGTCGGCACGTCCCGGACCCGTCCGGTGGCGGCGAGCGGTTCCAGCCCGCCGGAATGGGCGTGGCCGCCGGCGGGGAACCGGCCGTCCGCCAGCAGCAGCAGGTGCGCGAGGTCGCCCGGCACGGTCAGAAGAGGAAGTAGCGCTGGGTCATCGGCAGTTCGGTGCCCGGCTCGTGGTCGACCCTGTCGCCGTCGATGCGGACCTCGAACGTGTCGGGATCGACCTCGATGTCCGGCAGCGCGTCGTTCAGCGGCAGGTCGGCCTTCGTGCGGCCCCGCACGTCCGCGATCGGGACGAGCCGCCGGTGCACGGCGAGGCGGTCGGCGAGCCCGTCGTCCACCGCGGCCTGGGCGACGAAGGCCACGCTGGTGGCCTGCGCGGCGCGGGTGCCGACGTTGTAGCCGTGGCGGGGCAGCACCGGCTGCGGCGTCGGGACGGAGGCGTTCGGGTCGCCGAGCATCGCGGTGGCGGCCATGCCGCCCTTGAACACCGAGGTCGGCTTGACGCCGAACAGCGCGGGCTCCCACAGGACGAAGTCGGCGAGCTTGCCGGGCTCGATCGACCCGACCTCCCGTTCCACGCCGTGGATGACGGCCGGGCAGATCGTGTACTTGGCGACATAGCGGCGGGCCCGGTGGTTGTCGGCGCGGCCGTCGCCCTCCAGCGGGCCGCGCAGGTTCTTCATCGCGTGGGCGGTCTGCCAGGTGCGCTGGACCGTCTCGCCGAGCCGCCCCATCGCCTGCGCGTCCGACGACATCGCGGAGATCGCGCCGATGTCCTGCAGGACGTCCTCGGCGGCGATCGTACTCGCCCGGACCCGGCTCTCCGCGAAGCCCAGTTCGCTCGGCACCTTCGGGTTGAGATGGTGCGCGACGAGGATCATGTCGAGCTGCTCGTCGACGGTGTTGACGGTGAACGGCCGGGTCGGGGTCGTGGACGACGGCAGGACGTTGCGCTCCCCCGCGATGCGGATGATGTCGGGCGCGTGGCCGCCACCGGCGCCCTCGGTGTGGTAGCTGTGGAACGTCCGGCCGGCCGCGGTGCGCATCAGGTCCTCGACGAACCCGGCCTCGTTGAGCGTGTCGCTGTGCACGGCGACCTGGACGCCGTGCGCGTCCGCGACGGTGAGCGCGGCGTCGATCACCGGCGGGGTGGCGCCCCAGTCCTCGTGGCACTTGAACCCGGCGGCTCCGGCGCGCAGCTGCTCGGTCAGGGCCTCCTCCGAGACGGTCGTGCCGCGCCCGAGGAACGCGATGTTGACCGGCCACGGGTCGAACGCCTCGAACATCCGCTCCAGCCACCACGCGCCGGGGGTGGCGAGCGTGGCCTGCGAGCCGCTGGTGGGGCCGCTGCCGCCGCCGATCAGCGTGGTCACGCCCGCCTCCAGCGCCACCGTGCACATCGCCGGGGACACCATGTGGACGTGGGTGTCGATCGCCCCGGCCGTCATGATCAGGCCGGTGCCGTTCATGAGCTCGGTCGACGGGCCGATCACCAGATCGGGATGGACGCCGTCCATGATGTCGGGGTTGCCGGACTTGCCGATCGCGACGAACCGCCCGTCGCGGATGCCGACGTCCGCCTTGACGATCCCCCAGTGGTCGAGGACGACCACGTTCGTGACGACGAGGTCGGGGGTGCCCTGCGTGCGGGGCGTGTGCGACTGCCCCTGGGAGGCGCGGCCGGACTTGCCGCCGCCGAAGACGGTCTCGTCGCCGCCGACGCAGCGGTCCTCCTCGACCTCGATCAGGAGGTCGGTGTCGGCCAGCCGCAGCCGGTCGCCCGTCGTCGGGCCGAGCATCGACACGTACATCTGCCGCTGGATCTCAGGCATCGGCCGTTCCCCCGCCCTCGGTGCCGGAGCCGGCGGCGCGGAAGCCGGGGACGATCCGCCGGCCGGCGTACGGGACCAGTTCGATCTCCTGGCGCACGCCCGGGTCGAAGCGGGTCATGCCGCCGGAGATGATGTTCTGCCGCCGTCCGCGCGCCGCCTCCCGGTCGAACTCCAGCGCCGGGTTCGCGTCGGCGAAGTGGTAGTGCGATCCGACGGTGACCGGCCGGTCCGCCGTGTTGACGACCGACACCGTGACCACGTCCCGGCCCACGTTGATCCGCACCGGGTCCTCGGCGTACAGGATCTGGCCGGGCCTGCCCGGCTTCGCGCTGGAGTCGGCGCCCGGATGGGTGATGCCGATCGCGCCGCCCTTCCCGGAGCCGAGCCCGACGTCCTTCCCGCTCCCGGGGCGCTTGCGGGTCGGCTCCGGTATCCGGCGCTGCACCCTGTCGACGGCCCTGGCCAGGCGCGGGCTGCGCTCGGCGGCGCGCTGCGCCCGCGCCGCCGCCCGGCCGGTCAGCCGGACCACCCGCGAGTCCTCGCGGGCCTTCTGCAGCCGGTTCGACACGGTGTCGGCGATCGTCCTGCGCAGGCCGCTCATGAGATCGGGTCCGCGACCGTGATGAGCTTGGTGCCGTCGGGGAAGGTCGCCTCGACGTGCACCTGGGCGAGCATCTCCGGTACGCCGTCCATGACGTCCTTGCGGGTCAGGACGCCGCGCGCCGCGTTCTGCAGGTCGGCCTTGGTCCGGCCGTCCCGCGCGCCCTCCAGCAGGTAGGACGTGATCACGGCCGTCGCCTCGGGCAGGTTGAGCTTCAGCCCGCGCTCCTTGCGCTTGAGCGCGAGCTCACCGGCGGTGAAGATGAGCAGCCGTTCCCGTTCCTTCAGGGTCAGCAGCATCGGCGGCCTCCGTGGCGACAGCGTGAAGCAGATCTGTCACTGTGCGTGACATCGCCGCCTTACCCGGGATTCCGCCGGTCATGTTCGGCGGGCGCGGCGTTCCTCGTCCTCCAGGAGGGGGCCGACGCGGAACGGGACCTGGTGGGTCAGGACGATCGACGTCGTGCTGCGGCGGACGCCGGGGCAGGCGAGGATCGAGTCGATGACCTCGTGCAGCTGCTTGCCGTTCGGGGCCACCGCGCGGACGAGGAGGTCGCCCTGGCCGGTGATGCCGAGGACCTCCAGGACGCGCGGGATCGCCGACAGCGCCGCGGCGGCCTCGCGCAGGCGGCCCTGGGCGACTTCGAGGGTCACGAACGCGGTCAGCTCGAAGCCGATCGCGCCGAGGTCGACCTCCCGGCCGCGGTGCCCGATGACGCCCTCGCGTTCGAGCCGCTCCACGCGCGCGTGCGCGGTGTTGCGGGCGATGCCGAGCTTGGCGGCCAGTTCCGTGATGCCGATGCGGGGCTGCTCCACGAGGCGGCGCAGGATCTGCAGGTCGAGGAGAGTGGCGCTCGTCACAATGCTCAGCTCCGATACGTGAGTCCGGTCCGATTTGAGCAATCTGCTCAAGTATCGCCCCACCATCTTGCACACCGCTCAGGGCGAGGGGCTCAATGCAGGCATGAGCACCACCGTTACTTCCTCTCCGCTCCGCGACCGGCTGGAGCTGGAGCGCGGCCGGATCGCGATCGGCGGCGTGCACGCGCTCGTCCGGCTGCTGCTCGACCAGCGGCGCGCGGACGCCCGGCGCGGCTGGACGACGGCGGGGTTCGTGTCCGGCTACCGGGGGTCGCCGCTCGGCGGGCTCGACCAGCAGCTGATGCGGGACGCGACGCTGCTGGAGGGCCACGGCATCCGGTTCGTCCCGGGCGTGAACGAGGAGCTGGCGGCGACGGCGGTCTACGGGTCGCAGCTCGCCGAGCACCTGCCGGGGCCGCGCTACGAGGGCGTCTTCGGGCTCTGGTACGGCAAGGCGCCCGGCGTCGACCGGTCGCTGGACGCGTTCAAGCACGGGAACTGGCTCGGCACGTCCGCGCGGGGCGGGGTGCTCGCGGTGGTGGGGGACGACCCGTCCGCGAAGTCGTCCACGCTGCCGTCGGCGACGGAGGGCGCGCTCGCGGAGGCGTTCATGCCGGTGCTGGTACCCGCGTCGGTCGGCGACGTGCTGCGGTTGGGACGGCACGGGTTCGAGATGTCCCGGTTCAGTGGTGCCTGGACCGGTTTCAAGGTCGTGACGGACGTCGCCGACTCGCACGAGATCGTGGCGGCGGAGCCGGTGCCCGACCCGGTGATCCCGGACTTCACATGGCGGGGGCGTCCGTGGAAGCCGACGCGCAAGCCCGGCGTCGACCTGAAGGGCACGACGGCCATCGAGACCGAGGTCCTGCAGGGCCGGCTCCAGGCGGCGACGGCGTACGCCGCCGCCAACGGGCTCGACCGGATCGAGGGCGCGGCGGACGCGGCCATCGGCCTCGTCGCGGCCGGGCGCACCTACCTTGAGCTGCGCGAAGCCCTCGACCGGATCGGGCTCGACGACGAGGCGCTGGCGCGGCGCGGTGTGCGGCTGCTGCGGCTCGCCCTGATCTATCCGCTGGACGCCGACCGGATCCGGCGCTTCGCGAAGGGCCTCCGCGAGATCGTGGTGGTGGAGGAGAAGCGCGCGTTCATCGAGACGCAGATCCGGGACGTCCTGTACGACCAGGCGGAGCGTCCGGCCGTGTACGGGAAGAACGGACCCGATGGGGCCGGGCTCGTCCCGGCCGACGGCGGGCTGGACGCCGACCGCGTCGTCAAGGCGCTCGCCCGGTTCATCGCCGACCGCGTCGGGACGGAGCACGTCGACCTGCGCGACCCTGCGCTGACGCCCCGCAAGCCGCAGATCGACCTGCTGGCGCCGGCGCGCACCCCGTACTTCTGCTCGGGCTGCCCGCACAACCGGTCGACGGTCGTCCCGGACGGGTCGATCGCGGCGAGCGGCATCGGCTGCCACGTGATGACGGTCTTCCAGGACCGCAGCATCGGCACGACGCAGATGGGCGGCGAGGGCGCCATGTGGGTCGGCGCGGCGCCGTTCAGCGACACCGGGCACATGTTCCAGAACCTCGGCGACGGGACGTTCTTCCACTCCGGCAGCCTCGCCGTCCGGCAGGCGGTCGCCGCCGGCACGAACATCACCTTCAAGATCCTCTACAACGCGGCGGTCGCGATGACCGGCGGGCAGGACGCCGACGGCGGCTCCAACCCGGCCGCGATCACCCGGATGCTGCACGCCGAGGGCGTCGCGAAGATCACCGTGGTGGCCGACGACCCGTCCCGCTACCCGCGCGGGACCGACTGGGCGCCCGGCGTCCGGGTCCGGCACCGCGACGACCTCGACGCCGTCCAGCGGGAGCTGCGCGAGATCCCCGGCGTGACCGTGCTGCTGTACGACCAGGCGTGCGCGGCGGAGTCGCGGCGCAAGCGCAAGCGCGGCCTCGCCCCCGACCCGCAGGTCCGCGTGCTGATCAACGAGGCGGTGTGCGAGGGCTGCGGCGACTGCGGCGTGAAGTCGAACTGCCTCAGCGTCGAGCCGGTCGAGACCGAGTTCGGGCGCAAGACGCAGATCAACCAGACGTCCTGCAACAAGGACTACTCGTGCGTGGACGGCGACTGCCCCTCGTTCCTCACCGTGATCCCCGGCGAGAAGAAGGCGCGGCCGTCGCTGCCCGAGATCGGTGAACCGGCCGAGCCGGAGAGCCGTCCCGGGTCGGCGGACGTCCTGCTCGTCGGCATCGGCGGAACCGGCGTCGTGACCGTCAACCAGGTCCTCGCCACGGCCGCGCTCGTCGACGGCCTGCACGCCCGCGCGCTCGACCAGACCGGGCTGAGCCAGAAGGCCGGCGCGGTCGTGTCGCACCTGCGGATCGGGGACGCCGAGCGGGACCGCCCCGGCATGGTCGGCGCGGGCGGCGCCGACGCCTACCTGGTGTTCGACGCGCTCGCCGGGACGTCCGAGCCGAACCTGCGCCGCTGCGCGCCCGGCCGGACCGCCGCGGTCGTGTCGACCAGCGAGGTCCCCACCGGGCGGATGATCACCGACACGGCGGCGGCGCTGCCGCCGAGCGCGGCGCTCGTCCGGCGGATCGCCGACCGGACGCGGCCGGAGGGCCTCGTCGCGCTCGACGCCCTCGCGCTCGCCGAGCGCTGGTTCGGGAGCACGACCACCGCGAACTTCATCGTGGTCGGCGCCGCGTACCAGTCGGGCCTGCTGCCGGTGTCGGCGAAGGCGATCGAGGAGGCGCTCGCGCTGAACGGCGTCCAGGTGGCGGCGAACGTGCAGGCGTTCCGGGCGGGGCGGCGGCTCGTCCTGGAACCGGGCTGGGCGGCCGAGCCCGCCGCGACCGCCGCCGCTCCGCGTCCGCTGGACGCGACCGCGCCGGCTGCGATGAGCCTGGTCGATGCGTCCGGCGCGGACGGGGAACTGGCCCGCGTGCTGCGGATCCGCGTCCCCGACCTGGCCGCGTACCAGGACCTGGCGCTCGCCAGGCGGTACCTGGACGCGGTCATGCGCGTCGCGCGCGCCGAGCGGGCGGCGGGTGCGGACGGGCGGCGGCTCGCGGTCGCCGTCGCGCGCAACCTCTACAAGCTGATGGCGTACAAGGACGAGTACGAGGTCGCCCGCCTGCACCTCGACCCCGAGCTCGCCCGGCGCGTCGAGGAGCAGTTCGGGCCCGGCTCCACCGTCCGGTACATGCTGCACCCGCCGCTGCTGCGGGCGATGGGGCTCGGCAAGAAGGTCGCGCTCGGCCGGACGGCCCGCCCGGCGTTCCACGCGCTGCGCGCCATGCGGCGGCTGCGCGGCACCCCGCTCGACCCGTTCGGCGCCACCGCGCAGCGGCGCACCGAGCGCCGCCTCGTCACCGGCTACGTCGCCGTCCTGAACGAGCTGGTCGCGGGCCTGGACGCGGGCCTCACCACGGACCGGCTCGACCTCGCCGTGCGGATCGCGGAGCTGCCCGACATGATCCGCGGCTACGAGGAGGTGAAGACCGCGAACGTCGCCCGCTACGAGGAGGGCCTCGGCGAGCTGCTCGCCGCGTGGCGCGCCGCCGCCGGGTCGAACCCGGTGCGCGGGGCCGCGCGTACCTCCTGACACGCCGGGGACCGCGCCCGGCACGGAGCACGGCGAGGGTGGACGTCCAGTGGAATCGGGCTTGCGGCTGACCGAGCGCTACCGGCTCGTGGAGCGCCTCGACGGCGGCGGGGCGATGGAGGTCTGGCGCGCCCGGGACGAGCTGCTCGACCGCCCCGTCGCGGTCAAGCTGCTGACGCCCGCGCGCGCCGGCCTGCGGCCCGCCTTCCAGCAGGGGGTCACCCGCGCCGCCGGGCTGTCCCACCCCGCGCTGGAGACGATCTTCGACAGCGACCAGACCCGGGACGCGTCCGGGCGGCTCACGTCCTACCTGGTCACCGAGTTCCTCGACGGCACGACCCTCGCTGACCGGCTGCGCCGCGGCCCGCTCACCGCCTACGAGACCGCCGAGGTGTGCGGGCAGGTCGCCTCCGCGCTGGACCTCGCGCACACGGCCGGCGTGGCGCACGGCGACCTGAGGCCCGGCAAGGTCGTGCTGCTCCCGGACGAGGTCAGGCTCGTCGACACCGGCATCGGCGGGATCGTCCGCAGCGCCCGGGGGCCGGAGGCCGCGGCGCCGGCGGCCGAGCCCGCGGCGACCGCCGACATCCGGGCGCTGGGCGCGCTCATCTCCGCCTGCGTCACCCCCGGCGCGTCCGAGGAGCTGTCGGTGCTCGTCGCCCGCTGCCTGAGTCGGGAACCGCCGTCCGCCCGGCAGATCGCCGACCTCCTCACCTGCGACGAGGACGCCCCGCCGAACCACTGCTTCACCGCCCCGGCGCCCCTCGTCCCGCCCCGCCGGACCACGACCCTGCGCCCACCGCGGCCCGACGCTCTGCACTCGCCGCCCCGGCTGACGCAGGCCCCGCGCCCGCCGGTGCGGCGGCATGCCGCCCGCCGCGTTCGGCTGGCCGCGTCCGCCCTGGTCGTCGTGGTGCCGGTTTCGGCGGCCGCCGCGATCCTGGCGTCGGCGCCGCGCACCCCCGTGTCCGTCTCGCCGCCCCTCCCGGGCGATGCCGCCGCGCCGTCCGCATCGGCGGCGCCGGACCGGACGCCCGCCGTCGAGCCGGCCGGGGTGCGGGGCGCGCTCGGCCGGCTGCGCCCGATCGTCAGCCGCGGCTACGCCTCCGGCGAGATCCGCTCCGACGTCGCCATCGACCTCACCAACGTGATCACCAACCTGGAGAACGACCTCACCTCCGACCGGGACGTGGACGTCGGCCGCCGCGTCGCCCAGCTGCACGACAAGATCGACACGCGGCGGCGGGAGCGGGCCCTCACCCCCGGCCTCGCGGACGAGCTGAACCGCGTCCTCGCGACCATCCGGGCATGACCGCCGGCCAGGAGCCCGGACGGTGGCGGCGGGAGGAGATCCGCCGCTCCCGGCGGGGCCTGCGCACCCCGTGGCTGGCACTCGCGGGAGTCGCCGCCACGATCGCGGCCGCGGCGGCCCTCATCATCGGGATCGGCGACAACCTCTCCAGCCGCGACCGCTCCTCCGGCCGCCTCCTGCCGCTCCAGGCGGCGTCCCCGTCCCCGTCCGCCACCGCCGAACCGGACCCGCCGAGCAGCGAACCGGCCACCGAGCCGTCCACGGAGCCCGCCACAGAGACGCCCGGGACCTCCGCGCCGCCCGAGACGCGCATCCACGACGCGCTCCTGCGGCTCCGCTCCGCGGTCTACCAGGGCGTCGCCGACGGGGACGTCCGCGACGACGTCGGCCTCGACCTCACCAACGTGATCGAGGGCATGCTGCGGCGGCCGTGGTCGCCGCTCGACCGCCGCCGCGCCGACGTCGCCTACCTCCGGCACAAGATCTCGACCCGCGCCCGCGAGGGCGCCATCAGCGGCGGCCGCGCCGAGGAGCTGCGGCTCATCCTCGACGACGCGGCCGGCGCCGGCGGCTAGACGCAGCCCTCGAACTGCGGCACCTCGATGATCGACAGGTCCAGGCCGGTGCCGCCGAACCACTTGCGCGTCAGCCGCTCGGCGGTGCCGTCCTGGTACATGCCGGTGATGACCCGGTTCAGCGCCTCGCAGCCGTCGATGTCGCCGCGGCGGAGCCCGATGCCGGTGTTCTGCTCGCTGATCCGGGCGTTGACCAGCCGGAAGCCGCGCCCCTCGCGCCGGATGAGCCCGGCCAGGATCACGTCGTTGGTGGTGATGGCGTCCACCGTCCCCGCCTTGATCATGGCCATGCACTCGTCGTAGCTGCGGGCGGGCACGTTCCGGGCCGTCATCCCGCTGAGCGCGCGCAGCCGCTGGATCGGGTCCGCGCCCTCGACCGCGCAGAACCGGCGGCCCTTCAGATCGCGGACGCCCTTGACGCCGCGCTCGTCCGACCGCACGAGGACGTCCTGGTACGACATGTAGTACGGGCCCGCGAACGCGATCCGCGTCTTGCGCTCGGGCGTGACCGACAGCGTCGCGAGGACGAGGTCGGCCCGCCCGGACGTCAGCGCGGGGATCCGCTCGGACGCCAGCACCTGGACGAACCGGATCTTCTTCCCGAGCCGCTCCCCCACGTACCGCGCCACGTCGATGTCGAACCCCTCGAACCCGCCGCCGGGGCGCCGCAGCCCGAGACCGGGCAGGTCCGGGCGCACGCCCACCACCAGCGTCGACTTGCCGAGCAGCGACCCGGACCCGCCCTCCCCGCAGGCCGCGGCCGTCCCGGCCGCGAGGACGACCGCCATCAGAGCCCGCGCAACACCCATCCCCGAACCTCCGCCCGAGTTTCCATTCGGGCATAGCGCTCGTTGCGGGAGCAGCCCGGGAATCTGTGACAGAGACCCTAATTCCTCGGACGGTGATCGTCACGGATCAGCGCAGCGCGGCGAGTGCCTCCGCCCGGTCGGTCGTCGTGGGGATCGCGCGGTCCAGCCCGGTGATCTGGATGACGCGGTTCACCGGCCCGCTCGGCGGCGAGAGCAGGCCGACCCGGATGCCGAGGGCCTTGGCGCGGATGCAGGCGCGGAAGATGGCGTCCACCCCGCAGGCGGCGCAGAAGCGCGTCCCCGACAGGTCCAGGACCAGGCCCCGGGGGCTCGTGTTGAGCAGCCAGAGCAGCTGGGTGCGGATCCTCTGGTCGTTCAGGAGATCGACCTCGGCGGGAAAGGTCACGATGTCGCAGTCGTCCGCCTGGTAGACGTGCAGCACCGATGATGTCGGTCGCATCGCGTTCTCACCCCATCTCACTCGTCCCTCAATTTATCGTGGCACGATATATTTGTCACGCCTCGGCGTCCCACCTGCGCTGATACCGGCGGTGAAGTAGCATCGAGGCGTCACAGGACGGACTTCCAGGCCCATGGACGGGGTGCGCGTGCAGGAACTCAGCCAGGAGGAGTTCACCTCTCTGCTCGCGTTCCGCACCGGGCTGCGCCGCTACCTGCGCTGGAGCGAGCAGGCGGTGCGCGCGGCGGGGCTGACGCCGGCCCAGCACCAGCTCCTCCTCGCCGTCAAGGGCCACGACGCCGAGCGCCCGCCCACGGTCGGCGAGCTCGCGGAGTACCTGCTGCTGCGCCACCACAGCACGGTCGAGCTGATCAACCGGGCGGAGCACGCCGGCCTCGTCGGCCGCGAGCGCGACCCCGACGACAACCGGGTGATGCGGGTGCGGCTGACCGCGGCGGCCGACCGCGTCCTCGCCGAGCTGACCCGCGTGCACCTCGCGGAGCTGCGCAGCCTCGCGCCGATCCTGGACCGCCTGAGCGCCGAACTGAAGACCCTGGAGGACCAGCCGGACCGCTAGCCCGCGACGGCGGCGGCGATCGCGCCGAGCGCGATGACCGACACGATCAGCACCGCCGTGAGGACCAGGCACAGCCTCCGGCTCGGCCCGAGATGCTCCCGGCGCGGCGGCGTCTCGGCCGCCGTCAGGCGGTTGAACACGGCGAACCGGGCCGCGAGCTCCCGGTCCTCGCGGCACAGCCCCATCTCGATGAGCGCGAGAACACGGCTCTCGTGCAACGGCAGGCTCATCGTTCCTCCAGCCCGATCGACTTCGGCTACAGCGACGCTCCTTAGTGACTTACCGGGAGAAGCAAGATCTATCGCCCGGATCCATCGCCTCCCGACCCAAATCGGGGCGGATCACTCGTCGCGCGGGCCGAACTCGACGCAGCAGTACCCGGAATGCGGGGCGAGTTCCGCCCGCACGCTGGAGGCGCCCAGGCCGTCCACCACGCCGGACAGGAACGCGTGGTTCACCCCGCACACCAGGCCGGGATCGTCCCCGGCCATGGGGTGGAAGGGGCAGTTGCGCAGCCGCAGCCGCTTCGGGCCGTCCCGCTCGGGTTCGAACCCGTAGCGCTCCAGGAGCTCGGCCGCGCAGGTCAGCGCGCGCTCCGCACCGAGCCGGCCGCCCCGCACGGGACGGCTCTCCGCCGCGCCGAGCGCGCGGCCCCGCTCCCCGGCGGCCCGGAACGCCGCCTCCTGCGCGCTCTCCCCCGGCTCCTGGTCGCGGACGGCGTCCAGCAGGATGCTCGCCAGCAGCCCGTGCTCGCGCTGCGGGATGCTGACCCGCACGTCCACGCCCGACGGCTCGTACACCTTCGGCGCCCGACCCACCCGCCGGACGCCCGCCGGGTTGGCGTAGCGGGCGGACAGCAGCCCCGCGTCCACGAGCTTGTCGAGGTGGAACGCGGCCAGCTTCCGGGAGATGCCGACGCTCGCCGCCGCCTCGTCCCGGGTCACCGGCGCGTTCGCCGCGCGGATGAACGCGTACATCCGGCGCCGCAGGTCGTCGCTGAGGATCGCGGCGGCCTCCAGTCCGGCGGAGTCCGAAGTCACGACCCCACCCTAACCCGCGATCGCCATAACGCCCAAAAAACCTCTCGAAACCGGACGACACCCCGGCCGACCGCGACCCCATTGACGCGCTGCTGCTATAACACCAATACTTGTTGGCGAAATAGGAGGTCGTCATGGACGATCCGCAGCAGCAGTCGAAACGGCCGGTGAGCGCGCTCGCCGGCGGCTACGGCCACCCCCTGCACCCGATCCTGGTGACGGTCCCGATCGGCGCGTGGGTGGCGAGCCTCGTCTTCGACATCGCCTCGCACCTGGTCGACGACCCGGACTTCCTGGCCAAGGGCTCCCTGTGGCTCATCGGCCTGGGCGTGGCGGGGGCGCTCGCCGCCGCCGCGACCGGTTTCCTCGACCTGCTCGCCGTCCCGCCGGGCACGCGCGCCTTCCGCACCGCCCTGGTCCACATGTCCCTGAACCTGGCCGTGACCACCGCCTACGCGGCGGCCTTCGGCTGGCGCCTCGGCGACGTCACCGGCCCTGTCTCCCCCGGACCGATCGCCCTCTCGGTCGCGTCCCTGGCGGGCCTGACCGCCTCCGGCTTCCTGGGAGGCAAGCTCGCCTACCGCTACGGCGTCCGCGTCGCCGACGAGACCACCCAGTCCGAGGGCTTCGCCAAGACCGAGCCCGCACCCCGTCCCACCACCCACCAAGGAGAGAACGCATGACCATCGGCGCACTAGTCACCTGGCTGATCACCGCCCTGGGCGGCTTCTACATGCTCGGCACCTGGATCGCCCGCGGCGGCGTCCGCGGCGGGACGTCCCGCCTCCCCGTCCCGGTCATCTTCGGCCACTTCCTGCTGGCGGCCGCCGGCCTGGTGGTCTGGATCATCTACGTCCTGGCCGACACCGCGGCCCTGGCCTGGACGGCCTTCGGCCTCCTCCTGCCGGTCGCCCTGCTCGGCTTCGTGATGTTCTTCCGCTGGCTGGCGGTGACCCGCACCCCCGCGGTCCGCACCGCCGCGGACGCCCCCGGCTCCGCCAAGGCGGAAACCGCCCCCGAAGCCGCCTTCCCCATCCCAGTCGTCCTGGCCCACGGCCTCTTCGCAGTGATCACCCTGATCCTGGTGATCCTGTCAGCCCTCCAAGCCTGACCAACAACCGCAACCAACACCGCAACCACGCAACGACCCCGACCGTCGCGATCGCGACCGAAGGCAGGTTCGAGCCTGCGAGAACCTGATCGCGCAGCGAGCCGCTAGGCGAGTCGGATGCGATGCAGCGATCGCACGTGTTCTTCGACGATGGAGGGCCGCCAGGCCCGAAGGAGGAGAAAAATACAATAAATACAGCAGGCACCTCTGGCCATGAGGTGCCTGCTGTGGGTCGGGCGGTCGGGCGAACCGGGCCTCGCGGTCCGGGTCAAGGCTTCGTCCGATGCCCGCGTTCTGCGGTACTCGTCAAGGCGGAGTCAGGTGCCGGCGACCACTTCCTTCTCTGGCTCGGGGACGGTTGGGGAGGGCCGAAGGCGGCGCGGGGTCATGCCAAGGGCGGCGATCGCTGCGATCACCATGAACCCGGCGACCATCAGCCAGGCGTCGGTGTAGGCGGTGTGGGCGGTGTGGGCCTCGGGCCGGCCGCGCGGGGTGCCGAGGGCGGCGACGGCGAGGCTGACGCCGAGGACGGTGCCGATCTGCCGGCTCATGTTCACCACGGCGCTGCCGGTGGCGTAGCGGTGGGACGGCAGCTCGACGGCGGCGGCGGACAGGATGGTGGGGAGGGCGAGCCCGACCCCGATCCCGCCGATGAGCCAGCCCGGCAGCAGCTGCGACGCGTAGGCCGGTGCCGGGCCGAGGCTCATCGCGATCATGACGACGCCGAACGCGCACAGCATGCACCCGACGGCGGTGATCAGTCCGACGGGGACCCGGGCCGCGGCGAGGCGTCCGGCGATGAGCGCCATGATGGGGACCATCAGGGGGCCGGGCGCGACGGCGAGCCCGGTCCTGATGGGCGAGTAGTGCCAGACCTGCTGCATCCACAGCACGCCGAGCAGCAGGTTCGCGGCGAACGCGACGGTGAACAGCAGGACCGCGGCGTTCGACCAGAAGAAGGTGCGGACGGCGAGCAGCGCGGGCTCGATGACGGGCGCGGGGTGCCGCAGCGAGCGCAGCCAGAACCAGGCGAGGCCGAGCAGCGCGGCGCCGATGACGACGGTCGTCCGCTCGCCGGGCCAGTCGTTGATCTTCACGAGGCCGAGCGCGAGGAGGGCGATCGCGCCGGTCAGCACGGCGGTGCCGGGCAGGTCGGGGACGCGGGCGGTGGCGCCCTCGCGGGAGTCGGGGACGAATCGCAGCGCGAGCAGCACCGCGGCGATGCCGATGGGGATGTTGACCTCGAAGACCCAGCGCCAGGAGACGTCCACCAGGACGCCGCCGATCGCGGGCCCGGCCGCGGCGGCGAGCGCCGAGGACGCCGACCAGATCCGCACCGCGCCGCCGCGGCGCGGCGCCGGCATCGCCGACAGCAGCAGGCCGAGGCTGGTGGGGATGAGCGCGGCGGCGCCGGCGGCCTGCAGGACGCGGAAGCCGACGAGCCACCACAGGTCGGGCGCGGCGGCGCACGCCTGCGAGGCGACGGTGAAGACGGTCAGGCCGAGGACGAGCCCGGCCTTGCGCCCGTACCGGTCGGCGAGCCGGCCGAGCGGGACGAGCAGCGCGGCGAACACGATCGCGTAGCCGTTGAGGACCCAGGACAGGTCGGCCATCGGCGTGCCGGCGAAGTCGCGGCCGATGTCGTCGAAGGCCACGTTGACGATGAACAGGTCGAGGCCCGCCATGAAGGAGGCGACGGAGAGCACCGCGAGGACGGGACCGGTGCGTACCTGACTTTGTTTCACCATAGTCAGGGACGCTAGCGCCCGACCTGACTTTGGTCAAGCGAAGTCAGCAGGTTTATAGTGGGTCGCGTGACAATCGCACTTGAGGGGCACTTCGCCGACCGCGACGCCTGGTCGATGCAGAACTGCCCGGTCGCCCGTACCCTGGCCGCGCTCGGACCGCCGTCGGCGGTGCTGGTGCTCAGCGAGGCGTTCTTCGGGACCAATCGTTTCGGCGACTTCGTGCGCAACCTCGGCATGACCGAATCCGCCGTCACCGCCCGCCTGCGCCACCTCGTCAAGGCCGGGCTGCTCACCCGGGAGCCGTACCAGGAGCCCGGCCAGCGCACGCGCTACGAGTACCACCTGACCAAGATGGGCCTGGACCTCGCGCCGACCCTCGTCAGCCTCATGGAATGGGGCGAGACGTACCTGCCCAACGAGGAGGGGCGCCAGGTCATGCTGACCCACGCCCGCTGCGGCGAACGCGTGACGGCGCAGGTGAGATGCGCCGAAGGCCACGACGTGGGCGTAGACGACATCATCATGCGCCCCCCGAACCCCGGAGAAGACTCTCGTTGACCTGCGGCGTGTTGTTGTTATGGCGGGCCGGATAACAACAACACGCCGCAGATCAACGAGGGCGGTCAGTTGGGGCGGCGGGGGCTGGCGCCGCCCGCCAGGCGCAGGGCGTGCTCCACCAGGGACACCAGGACGTCCTTCGCCGACCCCGTCCGGCGCGCGTCGCACAGCAGCACCGGGACGTGCGGGTCGATGTCGAGCGCCGTCCGGATCTCCGGCGGGTCGTAGCGGTCGGCGTCGTCGAAGCAGTTGACCGCGACGACGAACGGCGTGCCCTTGCGCTCGAAGTAGTCGATCGAGGCGAAGCTCGCCATCAGCCGCCGCGTGTCGGCGAGCACGACCGCGCCGAGCGCGCCGCGCGACAACTCGTTCCACATGAACCAGAACCGCTCCTGGCCCGGCGTCCCGAACAGGTAGATCGCGACGCCGTCGCGCAGCGTGATGCGGCCGAAGTCCATCGCCACGGTCGTGGTGGTCTTGGCGGCGACGCCGTCGAGGTCGTCGACTCCGATGCTCGCGTCGGTCAGCGCCTCCTCGGTGCGCAGCGGCCGGATCTCGCTGACCGCGCCGACCAGGGTCGTCTTCCCGACGCCGAAGCCGCCGGCGACGAGGATCTTCAGGGCGACGCGCGGCCCGTCCGCCCGGTCGTCGGTCTCCTCGGCGACAGGCGGGGGGTCAGAGTGCACGGAGTTCATCGAGCACCATCCTGAGCAGGTTCTGGTCGGTATGCGGCTGGATCATGGCGGGCTGCCCGGTCGGCGTGGCCGGCGTGGACCACCGCTGGACGTCCACGAGGCCCGACTCGATCAGGTCGCCGGCCAGCACCCGGATCACCCCGAGCGGCAGGCCGAGGTCGGAGGCGAGGTCGGCGAGGGCGTGCGGGCGCCGGCACAGCGCGAGCAGCCGGCGCTGGTGCCGCGACAGCCGGCCCGGCTCGGCCGGCGGCCGCCCGGTCGCGACGAGGATCGCCACGATGTCGAGCGGCTCGCCGGCCGGCCGGGTCCGGCCGCGCGTCACCGCGTAGGGGCGGACGATGGGCCCGGCGGCGGCGTCGAGCCACCGTTCCCGGCCGGGACCCCGGGGAGCACCGGGCACGTCACTGGGGTCCATGGCGGGTCACCTGGGTCCGGGGCCGGCGGCGCTCTGCCTGACTCCGGTGGACAGCTGCCGGCCGACGCGCTTGACCAGCATCGTCATCTCGTAGGCGACGAGGCCCGCGTTGGCGCCGACCTCGCTGAGCAGCGCGAGGCAGCTGTTGGCGCCGGCGGGCACCACGAAGAACAGGCCCTGGTCCATCTCGATGAGGGTCTGCCGGATCTCGCCGGACTCCAGCTGCGGCCGCGCGCCGTTCGCGAGGCTGTGGAACCCCGCGGCGAGGGCCGCGAGGTATTCGGCGTCCTCGCGGCCGACACCGCGCGACTTGCCCATCACGAGCCCGTCCCGGGACAGCACCACGACCTTGCGGATCTGCGGAACCCGGTCGACGAGGTCGTCGAGGAGGAAGTTGAGCTCGGCGGCGACTCCCTGCTGGGTCATGATCTTCCCTCCATGCCGTCGGCCGGTCCTTCGTCCTCGTCCCTGCCCCGCAGCCAGCCGGCCTGCAGGGAGGCGAACAGGTCGCGGGACGCCTCCGCCGAGCGCTCCTCCCAGGCGGCGAGCGCGTCCTCCGGGGGCGCCGCCGGGGCCGGCTCGTCGTCGAAGGCGTCCGCGTCGCGCAGCTGCGGCGCCAGGTTGCCGCCCCGCACGCGGCGCGGCAGCGGGGCGCGCCCGCCGTTCCCGCCGCGGGCCTGCACCTCGCCGAACGACTGCGCCTGCCCGAAGGACTGCGCCTCACCGAACGACTGGCCCTCGCCGAACGAGGCGGGCGTCTCGTAGCGGCCCTGGCCGGCGTAGGGGTCGTGGCCGTAGGCCGGGATGCGCGGGCCCGCGGCCTGGAACGGGCGCGTCGCGTCGAACGCGGGCGGCGGTCCGGGCTGCGCCCCGTGCGACGGTGGGGCGCCGTACGGCGTCGGGGTCTCGGTTCCGTCGTACGGGCCGAACCCCACCGTCGCGTCGTGCTCCGGCCGCTCCTCCAGGGACGCCGGCGTATCGGGCGCCGCGGTCTCGTACGGCGGCGCGCCGCCGTACGGGGACGGGCCGTCGTACGGCGGCCCGGGGTCGTAGGGCGGCGCCGCGTCGTAGGGCGGCGCGTCCTGCACGGTGTCGTACACCGGGGCGTTCAGCATCGCCGTGGACGACGGCGCCGACGGCGTGGGCCACTGGCGCGTCGAGCCGTTCGCCGCCGCGTGCCCGTTCTGCCGGACGGGCCCGGCGACCGGCACGTCCCCGCCGGACGCGCCGGACGCGGCGCCGCCCTCGTCCTCGGGCTGGTCGACGTCCACGATCAGCTCGCGCGGGATCAGCACGACGGCGCTCACGCCCCCGTACAGCGACGGCTGGAGCGCGACCCTGATGCCGTGCCGGCCGGCGAGCCGGGCGACGACGAACAGGCCGAGCCGGTCGGTGACGGCCAGGTCGAACTCGGGGGGCCGCGACAGCCGCAGGTTCAGCGCGTCCAGCTCGGACTGGTCGAGCCCGATGCCGCGGTCGATGACGTCGACGGCGAACCCGTTCGCGCCCATCTCGCCGCGCACCAGCACCTCGGTCGGCGCGGGCGAGAACACGGTGGCGTTCTCGATCAGCTCGGCGAGCAGGTGGATGATGTCGGCGACGGCCTCGCCGATCAGCGCGGCCTGCCCGGACATGACGACGACCTCGACGCGGGTGTAGTCCTCGACCTCGGCGACGGCGGCGCGCAGCACGTCCTCGACGTGCACCGGCCGGCTCCAGCCGCGGCCCGGGGACGTCCCGGACAGGATGACCAGGCCCTCGGCGTGCCGCCGCATGCGGGTGGTGAGGTGGTCGAGCCGGAACAGGTCCTCCAGGGCCTTCGGGTCGGACGCGCCGCGCTCCATCTCGTCCAGCATGCGGAGCTGGCGGTGCAGCAGCGACTGGCTGCGCCAGGCGACATTGAGGAACACGCGGCTGATGCCCTGCCGCAGGTACGACTCGCGGACGGCGGTCTCGATCGCGGTGTGCTGCACCTGGGTGAAGGCGTCGCCGACGCGCGCGACCTCCTTGGTCTTGCCGATGACGAGCGGCGGCGCCTCGGCCTCCACATCGACCTCCTCACCGCGCCGGAGCCGGGCGACGACGGCGGGCAGCCGGTCCTCGGCGAGGTTCAGCGCGGCGCGCTGCAGCCCGCGCAGCTCGCGGGACAGGCTACGGGCCGCGAGCAGCGACAGCACGATGGACGCGATGACCGCGAGCAGCCCGAACCCGCCGGCGAGGACGAGCCGCATGACGATCCGCTCGCCGATCGGCTTGGCCAGCTCGTTCAGCGCGAGGCTCGCCTGCTGGACCTTCTGCCCCCACGCCTGCGACAGCAGCTGGGTGGTGGCCTGCCAGTCGGCGGCCTCGGCCGGCAGCCGGTCGCCGCGCGCGTTCACGATCGCGTCCTCGGCGGCCCGGTACCGCTTGAACTGGTCGGACGCGGCGAGCTGCTGCAGCGGCCCGCGGATCTGGTCGTCGAGGTCGGCGAGCCCGGCCTCGAACTCCCGCCGCCCCTCCGCCGCCCACTGGACGAACGCGGTGTGCTCGGCCGGGGTGAGCCGGCCCTTGCGCGCCATCGCCGCGGTGACGAGGGAGTCCTCGCGCAGCATGTAGGCGCGGGCGTTGCCGATGCCGATCAGCGCGCGGCCCTGGGTGAGGATCGCGACGTCGTTCACCGAGACCAGGCCGTCGAAGACCTTGATGACCTGGTCGAGCATCGTGCTGTAGGAGTTGATGACGTCCAGCGGGGCGACCTGCCCGGTGTCGACCCTGCCGCGCAGCCGCGGCAGCGTGTCGAGGGCCTTGATCGCCTCGGCGAGGCGCTGCTTCGTCTCGGGCTGCGCCGCGTCCTGCGCGTCGGCCGACAGCGCCGTCCCGCGGAAGGACTTCTCGACGGCGCTGACCCGGGCGCGCTGCACGCCGAGCTTCTGCTTGTTCGCGGCGTCGCCGGAGACGAGCGCGACGACGCTCAGGGAACGCTCCGCCTGGAGCTGGTTCACGAGGTAGAGGCCGGGGAGGCCCATCTTCTCGTACGTCGTCGAGAAGTCGTACTTGTCGAACGCGTCGCCGAGCGTGATGTTCGCGGCGAACGCCCACAGGGTGATGAGGGACACCAGCGGGACCAGCAGCAGCGCCGTGATCCGCAGGCGGATGGGACGTCTCCGCCGGGCCTTGCCGCCGGGGACGTCGTCGCGGGGTGCCTTCGAGGCCATCAGATCACAACCTCATGCCGAGGGCGGGCCGGGATCGCGGCCCGTGTCGTGGGGGGAATGCGGGGGCGGGGTGGCGTTCTCGCTTCTCAGCGCTCGCCTGTCAGGGCTCGCCTCTCACGGACGCACCTCGTCCAGCGCCGCGCGGGCGACCAGTCCGCGCAGCCTGCCGGAGATCATGGCGACGGCCTGCGCGTGGCCGCGCGCGGCCTTCTCCCGCGAGGTGTACTGGCCGATGTCGGCGTGCATCGAGAGGTCGGACACGATCGTCTGCCACAGCAGCGGCCGTCCGTTCGCCGCGATGCCGAGGTCGACCACCGTGAACCAGGTCGAGACGACCACGACGGCGGCGCCGACGCGGATGACGTCCTGCGCGAGCAGGCGTCCCCGCACGTCCAGCAGCAGCCGCTGGGCCTCCTCGGCCGTGGCGGGGCTCCCGTCCGACCGGTGGTAGCGGGCGGTGTGCGCGTTCTCGGGCATGGCACGTCCATTCGCCGAACCGGGGGCTGCGGACGGGGTGCTCAGTGCCCGGGGTGCTCGTCCCGCGGCCAGGCGCGCACTTCGCACCACACCGACTTGCCCGACGGCGTGTGGTCGGTGCCGTGCCGGTCGGCCATGACCGCGACGAGGAACCAGCCCCGGCCCGTCTCCTCCATGAGGTCGACCCGGCGCGGCCGGGGGACCCCGGTGCCGTGGTCGTGGACCTCGACGCGGAGCCGGGTGCCGGCGCGCAGCAGCCGCAGGCGGAGCGCGGCGCCGGACACCGTCGCGTGCCGGACGGCGTTGGTGACCAGCTCGGAGACCAGGACCTCGGCGTCGTCGCGGATGTGCGCGATGCCGGAGGCGACGGTGACGGACCGGCTGAACCGCCGGGCCCGGGGCACGGACTCCCGTTCCGCGGGGAGCGTCAGCTCGCCCAGCAGCAGCGGGGGCGGTTCGTCGATCGCCGGCAGGCCGTGCGCGGCGGTGGCGACCATGTCGCCGGCCGGCGCGGCCGCGGGCAGCGCGTCGGTGCGGAGTGAGTCGGCGGGCAGGGCGTCGTCGGCCAGTGCGGTGTTGGGGAGTGGGCTGCTAGGGAGTTCGATGGTGTGGTGTTCGCCCGACATGGTGAACGCCTCCTTGACTAAGGCGTGTCGCCCGGGTCCAGCCCGGCCGGGGTGCGGGGCTGGGGTGGGCGTGAGGGGTCGGCGCGGGTGGCGCCGCGTTCGAGGGGGCCGCGGGCGGCATGATGGCCGTCATGACGCCTCGTCCCCCTCGGCCTGGGTGCCCGTCCGGCTGCGCAGCAGCCGGGCGGTGCTGGTGAACCACTCGTAGTTCTCCTGCTCGAAGCGGCGGCCCCGGAGGCAGGTGAGGTAGGGGCCGAGCGGGGACCCGGTCCGCAGGAACGTCTCCTCGTCGAGGTCGCCGCGCAGGTGCTTGAGGGTGTGCTCGAAGACCTCGACCTTGGCCGCGGCCGCGACCGCGCGGTCCTCGAGCTGCGCGATGACGGACTCCGCGCGGATGTGGTCGACGGCCTGGACCATCACGAGCAGGTTCTCCCGGATGATCCCGGGTTTGGCGGGGGTGACGGCGAACCGCTCGAGCTCGTCGACACCGGCCTGGGTGACCGTGTACACCCGCTTGTTGGGACGGTCGTGCTGGATGATCTGCCGTCCGCGGATCAGGCCCTCCGTCTCCAACCTCGACAGCTCCGAGTAGAGCTGCTGCGGTACGGCATGCCAGAAGTTGGAGACCGACAAATCGAAGATCTTGGCCAGCTGGTAGCCGCTGTACTCGCCATCGAGCAGCGCCGCCAGCACCGCGTGACGTAGCGCCATCGGCCTTCTCTCCCCGCCTTGACTCAGGGTTGCGACCGACGTTAGCAGACAAAGACATGATTAGTCATGCTTTTGACTAGGATTGGTCAGCACTAATTTTTGGATCTTCGAAATGGCACGTCACGGGCCTGCGCACGGTTTTCATGCCGGTGCCCGCCGGAGGTCGGCGACGTCCGATTCGAGATCATCGGCGAGTGCGGTGATCTCCCCGGTGAGGAACGCCTCCCGGGTCAGCCGGCGCTGCATCTTCCCGCTCGTGGTGCGCCGCACGGTGCCGCGCGCGGCGAGCACGACGCTCACCGCGGGCAGCTCGAACGCCCGCGCCACACGGGCCTTGATGAGGGCCGCCAGCTCGTCCAGGGGCGTTCCGGCGGCCGCCCGGGTACTGATCTCCTGGACGAGGACGACGTGCTCCCTGCCGCCGTCCAGGCCGCCGCCGACATCGGCGTCGATGGCGCCGTCGATCGCGAACGCGGCGCCGATCAGCGCGGCCGGATGGGCCGCGCGCGCCGCCTCCTCGATGTCGTGGGCGTGGATGTTCCGGCCGTTGACGATGATCAGGTCCTTGATCCTTCCGGTGACGAAGAGTTCGCCGGCGAGGACGAATCCCAGATCACCGGTCCGCAGATAGGGACCGTCGTCGGCAATGGTGCGCGCACCGAAAGTCTTTCTGCTTTCTTCCGGGCTGCCCCAATAGCCCCGCGCGACGCTTCCGCCGCGGACCCATATCTCGCCGACCCGCCCTTCCGGGCGTTCGGCGCGCGTCTCCGGGTCGACGATCCGCACGTCCAGGGTGACGGGGCGCCCGCTGCTGACGAGCCGCCGCGTCCCCTCCGGGCCCGCGCCCTCCCGGCCCGCGCCCTCCTGGGTCGGGAGGGGGACCGCCTCGTCCTTCGTGAGGGCCTCGGCGTCGAAGTCGCGGACGACCGGGCCGGTGCCGCGCGGGGCGCCGGTGATGAGCAGCGTCGTCTCCGCCATCCCGTAGCAGGGCATCCACATCCCGGGCCGGAACCCGACCGGGCCGAACCGCTCGGTCAGCGCCTCCAGCGTCGACGCCCGCACGGGTTCGGCGCCGTTCTTGGCGACCGTCAGCGACGACAGGTCCAGGCCGTCCAGCTGCTTGTCGGTGACGCGGCGCAGGGCCAGCTCGTACCCGAAGTTGGGCGCGACGGTAATCGTGCCCTTGTGGCGGGTGATCAGCTCCAGCCACAGCACCGGACGCTTGATGAACGCGATCGGCGAGGTGAACACGTACCGGCAGCCGAGGTAGAGCGGTTCGAGGAACTGGCCGACCAGGCCCATGTCGTGGTAGTGCGGCACCCAGCCGACGCCGACGGTGTCGGGCGAGCCCTCGATGCGGCGCTTGATCTCCTCGCCGTTGCACAGCAGGTTGCCGTGGCAGACCATCACGCCCTTCGGGTCGCTGGTCGAGCCCGACGTGTACTGGAGGAACGCGATGGTCGCCGGCTCGAACTCCGGCGGCGTCCAGTCGCCCGGATCGGCGTCCTTGCCCGCCTGGGTGTCGAGGCAGTGGACGCGGTTGCGCAGACCCGCCGCCCGCAGCCACGCGTCGAGCGTGGCCCGGTGGGCGGTGTCGGTGAGGATCAGCGCGATGTCGGCGTCCTCGATGATGCGGCGGGTGCGTCCGAACCGTCCCGCGTCCAGGTCGGGCAGCGGCGCCGGGACGGCGATGACCCGCGCGTACAGGCAGCCGAGGAACGCCGTGATGAACTCCAGGCCCTCCGGGTACAGCAGCAGGACGGCCCTGTCGCGCAGCCCGCGCGCCTCCAGGCGGCAGGCGAGCGCGCGCGCCTTGCGGTCCAGCTCGGCGAAGCCGAGCACGTTCTCCTTGTACTTGCGTCCCGGCTCTTCGCTGATGAAGGTGAACGAGCGGTCGTCACCGTACGTCTGGATGTTGTCCCGGACGAGGGACACGAAATCCGTGTACACGGCCTATCACTCGTCCTCGGCCAGGGAGAGCAGCGAGAACCAGCGCCGTTCCTCGAAGCTGCGGAACATCGCGTCCTCCAGCGACGGGAGGAACTCCTCCGACAGGGCGGCGTCGGGCTGCGCGCGCTGCAGCAGGCGCTGCAGGCACAGGGCGAGCCACTGGCCGTCCGCGAACGGGCCGCCGAACGCGTGGCGGTTGTGCAGCCACGTCAGCATGCAGGAGACCATCGCGTGCAGTTCGCAGTACCGCTTGGCGCGGGCGAGCGCGGCCACCGACGAGGTGTCGCCCTCGGCCGCCCTGATGCCCTCGTCCACCTTGGCGCGCAGGCCGCCGATGCTCGACACGAGGTCCTTCAGCTCGGCCGCGACACCGGGCGCGGCGTGCGCGTTCGCCGCCTCCAGCACCGCCTCGGCGATCTGCTCGAACCGCTGCCCGACCTCGTCGCGTCCCTCGTTGGTGAGCTGGAGGCGCCGGCCGTCCGGCTCCCACGCGGGCGGGGTCCGCGTCCAGCAGAACAGCTCGGCGAGCAGCCCGTCCTCGCCGCCGGTCTCCTCCGGCGGGTCGATCAGGTACGGGAGCTGCCCGGCGACGTTCGCCAGGTTCACGTGCGTGGTGCCCTCGAAGATGCTCGCGATCGCGTGGTCGCGCTGGAGCTTCTGGAACACCCCGTGCGCCACGCCCTCGCGCAGGTAGCCGCGCGCGGCGAGGACCGTCCCGATGCTCGCCACGACCTCCTCCCCCAGCACGGGGACGAAGTACTTCGCGATCGACGACCACAGGCTGAGCCGCCCCGGCGCGACCGTCAGGCAGCGCGTCACCGGGATCGCGACGCACTCGGCGATCAGCAGGTCCAGATGGGCCTTGAGCAGGTGGTCGCGGATGACGGGGATCTTGTAGATGTCCGAGCCGTAGAGGGTGCGCTGCCGCGAGTACTCCATCCCGATGCGCACGACCGCGTCGATCGTCCCGACCGACAGCGCCGCGATCGCGGTCCGGGTGATCTGCAGCGTCTTCAGCGTCTGGACGAGCCCGGACCCGCGCCGCCCGATCACCCGGTCGGCGGGCACCCGCGCGCCCGAGAACGCCACGCCCGACAGGTCGTGGCCGCGCAGCCCCACCGTCCGGACGGGCGGCAGCGTCGACCAGGCGGCCGGGTCCAGCTCCCGCTTGTCGACCAGGATCAGGGAGAAGTCGCGCGGGCCGGTCTTGGCATAGGTGGTCACGAACCGGCCGCGGGTGGCGTTGCCGACCGGCCACTTCACGCCCGTCAGGACCAGCTCGTCGCCCTGCAGGTCGGCCTCCGACTCCGACGCCATCACGTCGCTGCCGTGGTCGGCCTCCGAGACGCCGAAGCAGGCGAGGTCGCCGCGCAGCACCCCGTCGGCGACCGTCCTGCGCTGCCACGCGCTGCCCCACAGCCACACCGGGTTCACCGCGAGCAGCCCGGACCCGTACATCACCGCCACCGTGACGCTGCGGCGGGAGATGCCGCGCGTGACGAAGAACAGCTCCTCCAGCGTCGACAGCCGCCCGCCGAGCGGGCACGGCACCAGGTACTTCGGGAAGCCCCACGCCCGGACGGCGTCCACCGCGCCCGGCGGGAGCTCGTCGCGCTCCTCGGCCTCCACGATCGCCTTGTAGGAGAACGGCCCGGCCTCGTCGTCCATCGGATCGCCGAGGTAGCCGTCCAGGTCGGCGGCGATCCGGTGCGCCGGGGACAGCCCCGGGAGCAGCCGGCTCGGACGCGCCGGGCCCGCGTGCCCGGATTCCGACACCGCTTCATCCGGCAGCGCCTGGTCCGGGGTGGCCCTACCGGGCACGGCCTCATCCGGCACCGTTCTGACCGGCAGCGCTTTGTCCGGCACTGCCTGATCCGCCGCCGCGGGTTCGGGCGCCGCCCGGTCGGGGACGGCGGCGGCCGGGACGGGCGGGCCGGCGAGCGCGGGATCCGCGAGTCCGGGGTCCGCGAGCGCCGGGGCCGCGACTGCGGGGTGTGCGGGGACCTTACTGTCCATCTTTCGTTCCACTCCCTTTTCCTCGGTCGGCTCCCCGCGGCCCGCCGTCCGGCCGCGCCCCGGGGAGCGCGGCCTATGACCGCGTCGTGCCGGACGGGCCCCCCGTTCCCTCCGCTCCCCCCGAGTCGCCGGAATCCCCCGAGCCGCCCGGGTCCCCCGGGCCGTGCGCGTCCTCGTGCGCGCCGTCCGCGGCGTCCTCCATCCGCCGCCCGACCGCCCGCGCGAGCGTCATCGCCGCCGGCAGCGGGCGGACCATGACGGTCAGGCCGGTGACGAGGCCGGTGCCGCCGAAGCTGAGCAGGTCCAGCCCCTGGACGGACTTGCCCAGCACCCGCGCCTCGAAGATCAGCGCCTGGGTGGGCGGGCCGGCCCCGTTCGGGGCGCGGCTCACCAGGTCGTCGGTGTAGCGGAACTCCTCGAAGACCTCGAACAGCACCGCCAGCAGCCTGCCGACGGTGTCGCGGCCGAGGTAGGGCTTCACCATCACCGGGCTGCGGAACTCGATGCCCGGGTCCAGGGCGCGGGTGACGGCGGCGAGGTCCTTGGCCTCCACCGCCGATCGGAACGTTCCGGGAACCGTCATCCGAGCTGCTCCCTTCGCTTGCGGCGTGTCAGTTCTTCCGGGGCGGGGCGGTGCCGGCGGGGGGCGTGCTCGTGCTCTCGGCGGGACGCGCCCGGACAGGCGGCGGCCCCGCGGCGGGCGGGACGGCCTTCGGCATGGCGTTCGGCATGCCGGGCGGCACGGCGGGCGGGACGGTGGGCGGGGCCGCGGTCGGGGCCGCGGCGCGGGCGAGGTCGTGCGCCCAGGCCCGGTAGCCGGCGGGCGACGGGTGGAAGCCGTCGGAGGCGAACAGCGCGCGGTCGCGCGCCATCGCCTCGTCCATGGGAGCGTGGACCGCCCCGCCGGCGCGCGCCGCGTCCCGCGTGATCCGGTCCATGGTCCGCGCGCGTGCGCCGAGCACGTACCGCAGCGGCTGCGGGAGGGCGGGGAACCGGTGCACCGGCGGCATGCCCGCCACCAGCACGCTCGCGTCCGGGTACCGCTCGCGCACGGCGCCGACCAGTCCGGTCACGTCGGCGGCCCAGCGGCGCGGCGGGCGGCGCCGGATCAGGTCGTTGATCCCCGTGGTGACGACCACGAGGTCGGGCCCGAGGTCGGGCCCGGGGCCGCCCGCCGCGGGGATGAGGCCGGCGGTGATGCGGCGGGCCGTCGCGCCGTTCTCACCGGAGACCGACCACGCCACGCTGCGCCGCAGCCGGTCGCGCAGCGCCTCGGCCAGGAAGCCCGGCAGGGCCTCGGCGTGCCGGGACGCGCCGACGCCGACCGCGGTGGACTCCCCGATCACGACGACGCGGAACGCGGGGCGGCCGGTGCCGGGGTTCGCGCCCGGCACGAAGCCGTGCTCGTCCCCGCCGGCCGGGTCGAGCCGGGGTGTCCGGCGCACGGTCCGCCACGCCTGGACGGCCAGCACGGGAGCCAGCGGAATCAGCATCATCGACTGGGGCGCGCGCGCGAACGCGAATGGTCTCTTCATCTGCATCCCACACTGCTGGATCGGCCCCCGAGGCTCAGTTCAGCTCACCCGCTCCCCGAGCAGGCTCCCCGCAATCTCCGCGATCACCTCCGCCACATATGCGTGCCCTCTCGGGTTCAGGTGGATTCCGTCGGAACTCCACATCGCGGGGTCAGCGACTTTCGCCACCGTCTCCGGTTCCGGAAACGACATTCCGAAGTCGCGGGAGACGCGGTCGAGCTCGGCGTTGAAGTCGTGAATGCGCTGGACGGTCCGTTTCTTGCGGAACTGCGAGATGGGCGAGAGGTCGAGCAGCGGCGGCCGCGGCACCGGGATCGCCACCACCACCGCGCCGCGCCCGCGGGCCCAGCCGAACAGCTCGTCCAGCCGCACCGCCGCGGCCGGCCGCTCGAAGCCGCGCAGCGCGTCGTTCATGCCGCAGCCGAGCACCACCAGGGCCGGCCGCAGGTGCCGGACGGCCGGCAACTGGTCGCGGGCGACGTCCTCGACCGTCGCGCCGGGATCGGAGACGTTCAGCATCGATTCGCGGGGAATGCCCAGGTGGGCGGCCAGACGGCCGGCCCAGCCGAGCCATCCGCCGGCCGGGTCGGGGTCGGCCTGCCCCTCGGCCACGCTGTCGCCGAGGACCACCATCACGGGCCCGTCCCCGGGCCGGCCGCCCATCACGCGACGAGTTCGAGCAGGTAGTCGGTGAGGGCGGTCACGGTCTCGCGGCGCCGGGCCTCGGCCACGTCGACCTCGACCTGGAGGTGGTCCTCGATGTCGCTGATGATGCTGATCGCGTAGACCGAGTCCACCCCGTAGCGGGCGAGTTCGACCGACGGATCGATGTTTTCCGGGGGCCTGTCGAGGTAGAAGGCGATCCTGTCAAGAAGCCACGATTGCAGCTCGCCGTGGGAAATTGTTTCCGATGTGGTCACCGCACTCCTCCTTATGTCAGAGGATCGTCGAATCAATCGCGATAGGCATTGGGTGACGAGCAACACGCAAGATACAACCAAACGCTTGATGTGTCCTCAAGGGGCCGGGTGAACGATCGGACACGGCCATGTCTCTGTTCCGTAAATTAAGTCAGCAGGCCGGTAAAACGGCACCCTGCCTACCCGCCGGTAACCCTGCCGTTAAGGGGCCCAGCCGACGATGATCGGAAAACGCTGTCCCCGCCCGTCCCAGCGGTCCGCTTCTCCCCCGCGCGCCGTCCCGCGGCACGCCACCTGCGTCGTTCCCCAGCAGCCGCGCGGCGGCGGGCCGGGCGGCGGCCCCGGCCGGCCCGGCACGTTCCATGAGAATTTCGGACAACCGGCCAGAATCACCCAGCGCGATGGTCCCCCGTACTCCTTGCCCTGGGGACAGAGTCACCTGTCTCTGGCGCGTCAGTCCTCAGACCCTCCGGTCAGCGGCACCGGTCCGGTCAGCAGAGAGGCGACGGGGTTGGGCTCGCGGCCCTGGGCGAGCCGGTCCCGCACCGCGTGCGCGTGCCGGGTCCGCCAGCGGTGCGCGGCGAGCCGGTGGAACTTCGCGAGCTGCGCGGCGGCGGGGCGCGGCACGCCGGTCAGCTCGTAGCCGTGGTGGCGCAGCCGGTCGGCGAGGACGTGCTCGACCAGGTCCGCCTCCTCGTCCTCGAAGCGCTCCCGCCACGCCCCGACCACGCGCGTGTTGGGCGCCTCGTGGGTGCGCAGGTGCCAGGTGCGCCGGGCCGGCACCGTCTTGCGGGCGTGCTGGTACGCCTTGGTCATCTCGGCGTCGTACTCCTCGCCGAGGAACGCGCACAGCTTCACCAGCTCGCCCTCCGGCTCGGTGACGAGGTCCTCGTAGCGGAACTCGTAGAAGGTGTCCGGACCGAGGCGGACGCCGAGCCGCCGCCCGGTGTCGACCGCCTCCCGCCAGGTGAGCGCGGCGGCGTAGAGGTCGCCCTTGAACCAGGGCATCCGCGTCAGCGAGCTCACCGCGTCCCGGCCGTCCCGGACGAGGTGGACGAACTGCGCGTCCGGGAACATCCGCCGGAGCATCGGCACCCGGCGGAAGTAGCTCGGCCGCTTGTCGCCCCACCGCGGCTTGCCGTGCGCCCGCGCGTAGGCGCGGAAGACGGCGGCGAGCGCCGACCCGAGCGTCGGCGGCGCCTGCACGATCTCCTCGACGACGGCGGCGGGGTCCAGGCCGAGCGCTGTGAACTTGGTGTCCGCGCCGCCGGTGATCCATTCGGCGAGCGCCCGCCGGTTCCGCTCCCGCTCCAGATCGCCGAACTCGTGCCGCATCGCGTAGGAGACGTGCACGAACCGGGTCTCGGAGGGGAACGCGATGCGCCGGTGCGAATGCAGCATCTGCTGGAGCAGCGTGGTTCCCGAGCGCGGGCACCCGAGGACGAAGACGGGCCGGCAGGAGTCCTGCGTCGCCGCAGGTGGGAGCATGGCTGGCGGGGTCATGGCGGGCGACGGTAGCGACCGCTCCTGAGCCGGGGCTCCAGCGGACCTCAACGCTCCCTGAACGTCCGCGCGGGCACCGGGGAGTTCGCCGTATTCGCACTGAAATGCAGGTCAACGCCCTGTACCCGCCCATCCGCCGCTTAAAGACTTCCCTTCCGGCAAGAAATAAGCTAAAGTAACTACCGGTGTGCCGGGAAGTCTGGTCGGCGAGACAGGATCTGTCTCCGACCAGGAGGGTGTGAATGACTCCCCGGCACTTTTTCATTGCGCCGGCTCCGCCGCGCAGAGCCCGCCCCCAGGACGCCAGGCCGTACGACCTGAGCCACATCACCTGGGCGCACGCCTTCCCAGATAGCTGAGCTCGACCCCTTTCCACGCTCAGCGAATCCTTTCTCAATGCCGGACCGCCGTTTTCGGCCGCCCGGCGGCCAATGACGTCTCGAAGCGGAAGCGTGCATTTCTCATGGGCGAATTCTTCGACGCAGCGCTCGGTTTCCCCACCGCTCTTTTCAGCTTCTCCCTCCTGGTCGTCGCCGGGTACTGGACGCTCGTCCTGCTCGGCGGCCTGGGCGTCGACCTCCTCGGCGCCGGCACCGATGCCGATACGGGGGCCGGTGCCGGCGCCGGGGACGCCGGCGGCGCGGACGGGGACGGGGACGGGCTCGTCGCCGAACGCCTCGCGATGCTGGGCCTCGGCGGCGTCCCGGCCACGGTCGTCCTCTCCCTGCTGATCGCGATCGCGTGGTTCGTGAGCCTGGCGGCGTCCGCGCTGACCGGCGGCGTCGCCCTGCGGCTGCTCGGCATGTCCGGGGCGCTCGTGGCGGCCTGGGCCGGGACCCGCCTCGCCGTGCTGCCGCTGCGCCGGGTGTTCCAGAACCAGGTCGCGGCGTCGCTGCGCGACTTCGTCGGGCTGCCGTGCGTGATCCGGACGGGCCGGGTCGGGCCCGACTTCGGCCAGGCGGAGGTCACCGCGCCGGACGGGTCGTCCGCGATCGTCCAGGTCCGGCAACCCGCGGCGGACGTGCCCGTGGCGGGCGCGGGCCTCACCGCCGGCCTGCCCGCGGGCCTGACCGCGGGCAGCACCGCCCTCATCTTCGACTTCGACCCGGACGGCCAGTTCTTCTGGGTCATGCCGCACGAAACCGCGTCCGACCTGGCCGAAGACCGCCGCCGGACCGGCTGACCCCCCGCGACCTCGTCCCCCAGCAGAACAGGGATCCCGATGGACACCATCACCATTGGAGCCGGTGTGCTCCTCGCGCTCGCCCTGCTCATCGCCCTCGGCCTCGTGCTGATGGTGAGCCGGTTGTTCCGCAAGGTCGACCAGGGCCGCGCGCTGATCATCTCCAAGCTCAAGAAGGTCGACGTCACCTTCACCGGCGCGATCGTCCTGCCCGTCCTGCACAAGGCCGAGCTGATGGACATCTCGGTCAAGACGATAGAGATCGAGCGGACCGGCCGGGACGGGCTGATCTGCAAGGACAACATCCGCGCCGACATCCGCATCACGTTCTTCGTCCGCGTCAACAAGACCGTCGAGGACGTCGTGAAGGTCGCGCAGGCGATCGGCACCGAGCGCGCCAGCAGCCAGGACACGCTGCAGGAGCTGTTCGCCGCCAAGTTCTCCGAGGCGCTGAAGACCGTCGGCAAGCACCTGGACTTCGCCGACCTCTACACCCGCCGCAACGAGTTCCGCGACCACATCATCCAGGTGATCGGCACCGACCTGAACGGCTACAGCCTGGAGGACGCGGCGATCGACTACCTGGAGCAGACGTCGCTGCTCTCCCTGGACAAGACGAACATCCTGGACGCCCAGGGCATCCGGAAGATCACCGAGCTGACCGCGCTGGAGCACGTCCGCACCAACGAGTACACCCGCAACGAGGAGAAGGAGATCGCCCGCCAGGACGTGGAGGCGCGCGAGGCGATCCTGGAGCTGGAGCGCCGCCAGGCCGACGCCGAGCTCCGCCAGGAGCGCGAGATCGAGACCGTCCGGGCCCGCGAGCAGGCGGAGATCGAGCGGGTCAAGGCGGAGGAGCGGCTGCGGGCGCAGGCCGCGCACATCCGCACCGACGAGCAGCTCGGCGTGCAGCACGAGAACAAGGACCGCGAGGTGTCGGTCGCCGCGAAGAACAAGGAGCGCGTCCTCGCGATCGAGAGCGAGCGGATCGAGAAGGACCGCCTGCTCGAGGTGATCGCCCGCGAGCGGGAGACCGAGCTGACCCGGATCGCCGCCGACAAGGAGGTCGAGGCGGAGAAGCGGGAGATCGCCAATGTCGTCCGGGAGCGGATCGCGGTCGAGCGGACGGTCGCCGAGCAGGAGGAGGCCATCAAGCGGCTGCGCACGGTCGAGGAGGCCGAGCGCGCCCGCCAGTCGGTGATCATCCACGCGGAGGCCGAGGCGCAGGAGAACCTGGTCAAGGACATCAAGGCCGCCGAGGCGGCGGAGGCCGCCGCGCAGCACCGGGCCCGCGAGGAGGTGACGATGGCGGAGGCCCGCCGGCAGGCCGCCGAGCTGGACGCCGAGGCGAAGGTGCGGCTGGCCGAGGGCCTGCGCGCCGAGTCGGCCGCCCCCGGCCTCGCCGAGGTCGAGGTCCGCGAGCGCGACGCCGCGGCGATCGAGAAGGTCGGCCGCGCCGAGGCGCTCGCCGCGCAGGAGATGGCGATGGCGGAGGCCGCCCGGATCCGGGAGAGCCTGCGCGCCGAGGCCGAGGGCCTGCACGAGAAGGCCGGCGCGATGGCGGCGCTGGACGAGGCGTCCCGCCAGCACGAGGAGTACCGGCTGCGGCTGGAGGCGGAGAAGGACGTCCGCCTCGCGGGCATCGAGGTGCAGCGGCAGGTCGCGGAGGCGCAGGCCAGCGTGCTCGCGGCCGGGCTGGAGAAGGCCGACATCGACATCGTCGGCGGCGACTCGGTGTTCTTCGACCGGCTGGTCGGCTCGATCGCGCTCGGCAAGGGCGTGGACGGCTTCGTGCGGAACTCCGAGGTCGCGCAGTCGCTCGCGGGACCGTGGCTGGACGGGACGTCGTCCTTCACCGACGACATGACCCGGCTGCTCGGCTCGCTCGACACCGGCGGCGTCCGCGACCTCACGCTGTCGGCGCTGCTGCTGCGGCTGATCAAGTCCGGCGGCCCGGAGGCGGCCGGACTCCAGGACCTCCTGGACACCGCCCGCCGCCTCGGCGTCGCCGACGCGCCGCTGCCGGCGGCCAACGGAACCGCGGTGACCGCCGGCTGATCGAAGGGACCTGCGGCGGGTCGCCGGGTCCGGGGGCCGCCGGACCGGCGGCCCGCCGCAGCCGCGGCGGACCGGCGGCGCGGGGACGGCGTGGACTTCGGGTAGAGGGGAGCAACGGTGAGCGAGGTCGTCAGGGAGGCCGCCCAGGCCGAGCACGGGCGGGACGGGCTGGACCACGGGACGTACGAGGTCCTGCGGGCGCGGCTCGCCGGGCACGCCGGTGAGCTGGCGCGGCGCGCGGAGGCGCTGAACGCGCGGCGGCTGGAGGTCTTCGGCGGCACGGAGATGCGGCTGGCCGGCACCGAGCGGATCCGGACGGAGCACAGCTGCGTGCCCCGCGACGTGGTCGCGCTCGGCGGGGTCATGCTGTTCGGCTACAACGTCTTCCTCGGGCTGAAGCCGGAGACGGCGGTCGGCGACGTGTTCTCCCTGCACCGGTTCACCCGCGGCGAGGACGGCATCGCGTTCGTCCCGGCCGGGCCGGAGGCGGTGCCGGGCCTGCTCGACGACCCGCGCTTCCTGCGCGACTTCGCCGACATGTACCGGTACTACCGGCAGGCGCGGCTGCTCCAGCTCCGGCTGGTGGACGGGCGGCTGCTCGCGGTCTTCCAGACCGGCCCGCGCCTCACCGACCTGCGCGTCCTGCGCTGGCGGACGGCCCCGGACGGCACCGTCGCCTACGAGGACAACCAGGGCGAACGCGACCACTCGTTCCCGCCCGCGCACGACGTCGACTGGGTCGAGACCACGCGCGACGACCACGTCCTCGGGCGCCACCCGCACATCTCGATCGGCGGCGAGCTGTTCGTCGAGACGATCGGCGGCACGCTCACGGTGAAGATCGAGGACAACACCGGCACGGGCGAGGGCATCTACTCCGAGCCGGTCGACGAGCCCCTGCAGTCGCTCGCGGACGCCGACGTCCTGCACGCGCGGGTCGGGGCGCTGGTCCTCCTGCGGATCCGGCCCTACAACGAGTCCGCGTGGCGGCACCTGGTGTTCAACGTCCGGACGAAGGAGGTCACGCGGCTCGACGGGATCGAGCAGGCGTGCCGGCGGCTCCCCGACGACCACGGGATCATCTTCCCGGGCGGCTACTACCTCGACACCGGCGCCGCGAAGACGTTCGACACCGACGTGGCGGGGCTGGAGTACGAGCGGGTCGTCCGGTCGCCGAACGGCGAGGACGTCCTCTACGTCTTCCACTCGCGGGAGGACGGCCGGTCGCTGCTGCTGCCCTACAACGTGATCCGCAAGCGGGTCGCGACGCCGGTCACCTGCCACGGGTACTCGCTGTTCGAGGACGGGACGCTCGTCGTGATGCGGGCGTTCTCCGACGAGCCGTCCCGCGTCCACCCGATGCAGATCTGGGCGACCCCGTACGTGTCGGACGCGCACGCCGCCGCGCAGCCGGTCGGCACCGGGCCGCTGGAGCGGGTCGGGAACGCCGACCTCGTCCGCGGCATCTCCGAGTGCCTGTCGATCACCCGGATGGTGGACGAGATGTCGCCGTCCGCGCGGGTGTTCGAGGCGCTGATCGCGTCCTGCACGCGGGTCGCGGACCTCTACCACTGGCTCGCCGACGAGGAGCTCGGCGACGTCACCGCGCCGCTGGCGGACGTCCGCTCGACGGCCGGCCAGGTGCTGGACGAGTTCGAGAAGGTCCAGGCGCTGACCGAGCAGGCCGTTTCCGCCGTTTCCGAGGCCGCCGACGGCATCGCCGCGCTGGTCCGGAGCGCGCGGACGGAGCCGCCGGCGACGGCGGACGGCTGGATCTCCCGGCTCGCCGAGTTCCGCCGTGCCCAGGGCCGGCTGGAGACCCTGCGCGACCTCCGCTACGCCGACACCGCCCGGATCGACGAGCTCTCCGAATCCGTCCAGGCCGAGCTTCGCGACGCGGGCGAGGGCGCGGTCGAGTTCCTCCAGCGCGAGGACGCCTTCACCGGCTACCACGCCGAGGTCGAGCGCATCGCCGAGGCCGCCCGCGCCATCGAGACCGCCGCCGACGCCGCACCCCTGGCCGACCTCCTCGCCGCGCAGAACGAGGGCCTTGAGGTCGTGACCGAGGTCGTCGGCGACCTCGACATCACCGACGCGACCGCCCGGACCGCGATCCTGGAGCGGGTCGGCGAGGTGCTCGGCGGCCTCAACCGGGCCCGCGCCGTCCTCGACAACCGGCGCCGCGACCTGCTCGGACGGGAGGGCCGCGCCGCGTTCGCCGCCGAGCTGGCGCTGCTCGACCAGTCGATCGCCGGGGCCCTGGCGACCGCCGGCACGCCCGAGGACTGCGACGAGCAGCTCGGCCGCCTGCTGCTCCGCGTCGAGACGCTGCAGGCGCGCTTCGCCGAGCTGGAGGAGTTCCTCGCCGAGCTGGAGACGAAGCGGACCGAGGTCTACGAGGCGTTCTCGTCCCGCAAGCAGACGCTGCTGGACGAGCGCGCCCGCCGCACCGACCGGCTCACCGGGTCGGCCGAGCGCATCCTCGCCGGGGTCCGCCGCCGCGCGGCCGCGCTCTCCTCGCCGGACGAGGTCAACACCTACTTCGCCACCGACGCGATGGTGGCCCGGCTCCGCTCGATCGCCGAGGAGCTGCGCGGGCTGGACGACGGCGTCCGGGCCGAGGAGCTGGAGGGACGCGTCAAGGCCGCCCGCCAGGAGGCCGGGCGCGCGCTGCGCGACCGGCTCGACCTGTACGGGGACGGCGGCGGGACGATCCGGCTGGGCCGGCACCGGTTCGCGGTCAACACGCGGCCGATCGAGCTGACCCTCGTCCCGCACCGCGACACGGTCGCCTTCGCGATCACGGGGACCGACTACCGGGGGCCCGTCCGGGACGAGGGGTTCGCCGCGACCCGGCACCTGTGGAACCAGACCCTGGTCTCGGAAACCCCGGAAACCTACCGCGCCGAGTACCTGGCGGCGTCGATCCTGGCGGCGTCGCCCCTCGACGACCTGCGGCGGGCCGCGGCCGACGGGCGCCTCCTCGCCCTCGTCCGGGACGCGGCGGCCGACCGCTACGACGAGGGCTACGAGCGGGGCGTCCACGACCACGACGCGGCCCGCATCCTGGAGGCGCTGCTGCGCCTGCGCACCGACGCGGGCCTGCTCCGCTACCCGGGCGCGGCCCGCGCCACCGCGCAGCTCTTCTGGACGCACGGCACCGACGAGGCCGGACGCTCCACGTGGACGACCCGGGCCCGCTCCCTCGTCCGCGCCCGCGAAGCCTTCGGCCGCGCCGACGCCCTGACCGGCCTCACCGCCGAACTCGCCACGTCGATCACCGGCTTCGCAACGGCGCACGACCTGCCCGCACCCGACCCGCTCACCGCCGAGTACCTGGTCGAGGAACTGGCGGCCGCACCCGACGGCTTCGTGACGAGCCAGGGCGCCCGCACGCTCCTGAAGGGCTTCGCCCAGGCGGCGGGCGACGGCACCCTGGACGACGACCTGCGCGGCGCCGGCACTCTCGCCGCGCGCCACCAGCTCGCCGAAGCCTGGCTCACCTCCTATCTCGGGACGGGCGCGGACGGCGACCCGGCCGACGTCCCCGAGGCCGTCGCGACGCTGCTCTGCGCGTCCGACCGCTACGACTCCCCCGCCGCGCTCACGGCCACGATCGAGGACCTGCTCGGCGACCACCCGCGCATCGCCGACCGCAGGCTCGTCCTGCGCCTGGACGAGCTGCTCGCCCGCACCCACCGCTTCCGCACGGAGCGCGTCCCCGCCTTCCGCGCCTACCAGAAGACCCGCAACGACCTGATCGCGTCCGAGGAGAAGCGCCTCGGAATCGCCGACCTGAAGCCCCGGACCATGAGCGCGTTCGTCCGGAACCGCCTCGTGGACGAGGTCTACCTGCCCCTCATCGGAGACAACCTCGCCAAACAACTCGGCGCCACCGGCGATGGCAAGCGCACCGACCAGATGGGCCTGCTCCTGCTCATCTCACCGCCCGGCTACGGCAAGACGACCCTCATGGAGTACGTCGCCGACCGCCTCGGCCTGGCCTTCGTCCGCGTCGACGGCCCCGCCCTCGGCCACGACGTGACGTCCCTGGACCCGGCGCAGGCGCCCAACGCGACGGCGGCCCGCGAGGTCGAGAAGATCAACCTCGCCCTCGACATGGGGAACAACGTCCTGCTCTATGTGGACGACATCCAGCACACCTCGCCCGAATTCCTGCAGAAGTTCATTCCCCTCTGCGACGCCCAGCGCCGCATCGAGGGAGCGGCCCGCACCTACGACCTGCGCGGCAAGCGCTTCGCCGTGTGCATGGCGGGCAACCCGTACACCGAGTCCGGCCGGCGCTTCCGCATCCCCGACATGCTCGCCAACCGCGCGGACGTGTGGAACCTGGGCGACGTCCTCTCCGGTAAGGACGACCTGTTCGCGCTCAGCTACATCGAGAACACGCTGACCTCGAACCCCGTCCTGGCGCCCCTCACGACCCGCGACCGCGGCGACGTCGACCTGCTGGTGCGTCTTGCCTCCGGCGACGAGACCGTCCGCCCCGACCGCCTGTCGCACCCCTACTCCCAGGCCGAGTTGGACGAGATCCTGTCCGTCCTCGAAAAGCTGATCCACGTCCAACGGACCGTCCTGACGGTGAACCGCGCCTACATAGCCTCCGCCGCCCAGGACGACGCGTCCCGCACCGAACCGCCGTTCCGCCTCCAGGGCTCCTACCGCGACATGAACAAACTCGCCGAGCGCATCCTCCCGGTCATGAACGCCACCGAACTGGAAGCGGCGATCGACGACCACTACAAGGCCGAATCGCAGACCCTGACCTCCGACGCCGAAGCCAACATCCTCAAACTCGGAGAACTCCGCGGCACCCTGACCACCCCCCAAGCCGACCGCTGGACCCAGATCAAAGCCGCCTACCAACGCTCCCAGACCCTCGCGGGCAGCACCGAGGACCCGTCTGTCGGCGCCCTGCTGCACCTGGCCGACAAGCTGGCCGCGATAGAGAAGGCCCTCCGCACCCCCTGAAACCGGCGGACGCGCGTCCCAGCGACGCGCGTCCGTCCTACATCCCCTCCCCCACCCGCCCCTCGTACTGATCCCACAATTCGAACGCCTCGATCAGGACGTTCTCCACCTGCTCGGCCGCCGCCCGGTAGGCCTCGGCCCGCCCGGCGCACACCCCCGCGTCCCACGCGCGCCCGTCCCGCCGCCAAGCCCGAGCCCGCACGATCTCCCTCTCCGCCAGCGCCCGCCAGGCCCGCGCCTCACCGGGAAACATCTGAAGCGCACGCCCAGCCCCGGATCCCGGCCCGGATCCAGCCCCGGCGAACAAGATCACAGCCTCGGGCCACTCCTCCCGCCCTTCCGGACGAGGCCGCCGAATCCCCCGGAGCACCCGCTTCACCCGGCCACCTCGAACCACACCGTGGTCTGACCGGTGTTCCCGACGGACGTGCCCCACCGGTCCGCGAGCCCGTCCACCACCAGGAGGCCCCTCCCGGACTCGGCCCATCCGCCGCCCTGGGACGGGATCGCCGGAACCGCCCGCGCGCCGCCGTCGTCCTGGATCTCCACCCGGATCCGGCGGGACGCGAAGAGCATGGTCACCCACACCCCGCCGCCCGCCGAACCGCTCGCGCTGTGCCGGACGGCGTTCGTCGTGATCTCGCAGACCATGAGATCGACGTCCCCCGCATCGAATCCGTGGTCGCGCGCCGCCAGGGTCTCGGCCAGCCTCCGCCGGACATTCGCCCGGACCTGCCGGACGTCCAACACACCATCCGAACACAGCTGCTCCGTGTACCCGACGTCCCAGACGATCATCGCTCGACCTCCGCGATCTGCCGCGCGGCCATGAGAGTGGACCCGGCCGGGGCCTTGCAGACCCCGTCCCACAGGAACGCCCACCCACCGTCGCACTCCTGGACGCCGAGGACGGCCACGGACCTCCGCCGGGAGGGCACGGGAACCGAAAGCACCGGTTCAGCCTCAGCGTCCAGGACGAGCACCGACCCCCGCCCCACCCCGCGCAGGGCCCACATGAGCCCGACCAGCAGTTCGAACCGCTCCAGCGTCACGCTTCCCTGCCTACCGGGTCTCTCCATCGCGATCACCACCCCACGACTCGACCTTGCCGATCGGACACCGTCCGTCATCGACGGCTGACATACTGCTACTGAGCACCTGCAAGCTAGATTGCATCTTGCAGATTTACAAGCCAGTTGCAGAGATCAACAAAAAGTCCGCAAGGACGAATCAGACAAGGACCTGCATATGCCCCCGCGCTCAAGCCCCACGGCTCGTCGACGGCGCCTCGCCGGCGTCCTCCGACAGCTTCGCGAAGATCGCAGTTTGAGCTGTGCCGAAGTGGGCCGTGCAGTCGGCTGGTCGGAGTCGAAGGTCAGCCGCATCGAGACGGGCCGCACCGGCATACGGGCCGACGACCTTGATCACCTGCTCGACGTCTATGAGGTGGACGGCGACACGCGGAGTACGCTTCGTACACTCCGCAAACAGGCCCACCACCGCGGATGGTGGAACTCCTTTTCGGACGCCTTCCCCCATTGGTTCCGGAACTACGTCGGCCTTGAGGACGGCGCCAAGGCTCTGATGATCTACCAGGCGGACCTGGTTCCAGGCCTCATGCAGACCGATGACTACGCGGAAGCGATCATCCGTGCGCACCGCCCCTCACTCGAATCGGACGAGGTCGAGCGGCAACTCACGGCCCGAGCCGCACGGCAAGCCCTGCTGACTCAGCCCGACCCCCTCGAACTCTGGGTCGTCCTCGACGAGGCCGCGCTGCGCCGCATGGTCGGCGGCCCCAAGACGATGGCGGCACAGTTGCGCCGCCTCGAACACCTCGCCGACCTTCCACACGTAACCCTGCAAGTCCTGCCGTTCGACCAGGGGGCCCATGCGTCCATGGGGACGTCCTTCCACCGCCTGACGTTTCCCGAGCAGGACGCCGACGACATCGTCTACATCGAAGACCTCACCAGCAGCCAATATCTAGAGCAACCAACCGACATCGAGCGCTATACACTCGTCTCGGATCATCTGCGGGCATCTGCCCTGTCCCCGGAAGCATCCAAAGCCTTCATCAGGCGTCTCGCCGAGGGCCTGAGCGAGTGAGAGGGAGTACGGCGTGGCTCCGCCAAGTTCGACCAGCGCGACATGGCGCAAGAGCAGCCGAAGCAACGGAGCGGGTGGCGCCTGCGTGGAGCTCGCGGACATGCGCACACATGTCAAGGTCCGCGACAGCAAGGACCCGGCCGGCGCCGTCCTGACCATCCCCACCGACCAGTGGGCCGAGTTCCTCCACGCGATCAAAACCGGAACCCACGACCTCTGAACTGCACCGCGCGGAAGAGCTAGCACCTTCCTCCAGCCCGACCCCATCCGCACCGTGCCCACATCAGAGCCGCTCCCAGCCCACGCCGTCCGAACCTGCACCCCCAGGGGACCTCAATCGCCCTCATCTGCCGATGGCCGAATGGGTCGTCCTGGATGGTCGGACTGTAGGTTGGGCGGGTGAATCGAGAGGTGTTCGCCGCGCGGTTTAGTGCTTCAGTTCGGGCCGCACGGCAGTTCGCTCAGTCGCTGGTTTCCGAAGAGTTGCCGGAGCCGTTGGTGTTCCGGGTTCGGCTCAACCAGTCCTACGACGGGCACACCCCACAGCCCGGCGAGTTGAGATTTCCGAAAGACAGCGTCCATCGCCGGGCTGTCGCACTGAGCAGATGTGACACGGAAACCGCCGTGGCCGAATTGTGGCGTGACGGCCACGTTCCCGAATGGGTGAATGTCGCGGCGGTCAGTGAGACGGGCACGGCGACGGTTGTCGAAGTCGTTTGTTGCGGGCGCTTCACGAATGACGATTCTCGACTCTATCACTCCCAAGAGGGGGCACCACCATTTCATGTTCTGGGTCCGCCGCTGCCGCCTCGGCACGACGGCACCCCTTTCAGCATTCACACGCGTGCTGAATGCTGGCAGCGTTCCGACCTCAAACATCTGGCGACCGCCTCTAGCAAGGTGTGGTCGTTCACCCTGATGACCGAAGAGTTCGATGACCAGCTACTTTCCGCATTGCCGGATCTGCCATGCGTTGAGGTCTTCGAGCATCAGGCGTGCACAATCGAGGCCGAAGCCATGTCGGCCTTTCTGCGATTCCCGAAACTACGGAGCTTGCGCCTGCATCTCAGGGAACCGAGTGCATTCCATGTCGGCGCCGACGGCGGGAAACTCGACGCTCTCGCCGATCTGACAATTACCAACCTTCCACCGCGTCCATGGGGTCAGGCAATGCTGACCGAAGTCGCCCCCCACCTTAGGAACGTGCGCCTCAGCGCGAAGGACACTCTCCTGTTGGACGCTGCTTTCTCTCCGTCCCTGTATGGCGTGAGCCTTACGGCCGCCAACGTCGCCGGCTCGACGAGCCTGCCGGCAAAGCTTGATAATCTGACCATCCGCCTCACCGCTGCCGCCGATGAGGACCTGATCACGCTACTCGACGGCGTCACGCGCATCAGATCGCTGTCCCTTCGCGGGACACCGGTCAGCGATGCGATCATCCCGGTGCTCGAGCGGTACGACCTCGACCACCTCGACCTCGTCGATACCAAGGTGACGGCCACAGCACTGTCCCGGTTCCACATCGACCATCCCAGGACCAGGGTGCTTCCGCGTGTCCATCATCCTTGAGCACGCTGGTCTGCTCAGCGACGCCGCCAACGACCGGCTCTCGCAGCACGCCACCGACGGGCTCGCGATCGGTACGTGGCGCGCGCAACTCGCCCTCGGCGAACCGGCTCCCCTGTCGCCCGAACCCAGGACTGACGGTCTTCCCGGTGACGTCTTTGCACTCCTACCCCGCGACCACGAAGTCTGATCACAGCACAGACGATCACTAGCGCCCACATCTCTAACGCCCTCTGCCGCAGATCGGATGCTAAGGGCCTGCGGGCGCCTCCAGGCCTACTGGCTTGAGAGCGTCGTCTCCGGACTGCCAACCGCTGAACTTTTCACTCGATCTGCCTTCTGGCGTTACTCGGACGGGGTCTTCCGGGAGTCCTCTTCGCTGGGAATCGGCCGCCGAATGTCGTAGAAGCCGACGTCGGAATCAGCGTCAGTAGCGGTTGCTTCCGCGTGGTGTGGTCACGATGGTTCTGGCGCGTTCGGGGGTGACCAGGTCTTGCAGCATCGGGTCGGTGAGCAGTACGACCGGCGCGATGCGGCATGGGGAGTCGGAGTGCCAGTGGGGTAGCGCGGCTTCGAGGATGCTCCAGGCGTGGTCGGTGGCTCCGGCCTGGACGAGCGTCCGGGCTCGGTGTAGCGCCTCCTGAAAGTCGGGCGATTCTGGTAGCTGTGTCGGACTGAAGGTGTCGATCTGCTCGATCTCTTCCTCGGTCAGGATCCCGGCGAAGAGCTGACGGTGTGGTGCAACCGACGATCCAGTACGGGCCGAGTGGTAGAGGAACAGCGGCACCGCCTCGGCACGCACCTGTTCCAGGCCGACCTCCTCGACCACGTGAGGGTGGGCGAGGATGCCGTTGCGGATCTCGTGGTGCGTATGGGCCGGATCAAGGAAAGCATTCAAGATGACGGCGAGGTAGGCGCCCGTACCCGAGCCCTTGACAGCGGCGTCCGCGAAGGCCTCCGCAGCGGCGCGGACCTCACCCTTCAGAGCCCATTCGCGACCCTCGCCCACCAGCTCGTCGGCACCGTCGGGGTGGACCGGACGGCCATCGCGTCCACTGAGGTCTTCGAAGGATGCGCGTTCGGCATCCACCAGTTCGGCGAACGAGTCGTATCGGTCCCCAAGACCGGGATACCAGCTGGCCCAGACGTAGGCCGCCCATTCGCCGGCCGCCGACACATCACCGGGGTCGAGCAACCAGTACTGGGCGTCGCCGTCACCGGAGACCAGCAACGCACGGTCGGCGAGCGCGCCCTCCTCAGGCGTGGCGTTTTCGCGGAGGATCTCCCACAAACCAACATCGGCATCACGGAGCCAGCCGACCTCGCCGCTGGTACGCATCGTCCACATGAACGGGCCGAGGTTCAGCCACCCGTCAGACGCTGCCAGGAACGACCGATAGCTCTGTGGCAGCCGAACGCCCAGACGCTGCTCGAGAGCAGCGAGCCGACCCTCGCCAGCGCCGTCGAAGCCCAGCCAGCCGGCGGACCGTTGCAGGTCGCCGACCTCATGTAGCTCATCCTCGGGGGCACCCCGCAACACCTCGGCGCTGTACTCGGCGAGGTATCGGCGCCACTGCTCGACAGTACGCCCGCCATCAGGAGAAGCCATGCCGTATCCGCTCCAGGTCCAAGGCCGAAGGGAGAGGTCCCTCGATCCGAGGCCCTACACCACCGTTCGGGTGTCAGTTGTATCCCCGACACGTTCGGGTGTGTCCAGAAAACCGACCAAGACCGGACGCCTTCGGCCGAGTCCTCTCATGTCGCGGAGCGTCACCAGCCTGCCTGTAGCTTGACGCGCGAAGGCGGTGATCGGTCGATGGAAAGCACTCCGGCTTCTTCCAGGAGGGCAGCGACCCACCCTGCCGTAGCCCGCTTGAGGAAGCGTTTCAGGTGCTCATCCAGGCTTCCGACTTTGGCGTCCACCGAGTACACGCTGCCGATCAGTACCCAACCGCGTCCCCGCAGGAGTTCTGGAACTTCCTCCAACGCCCGCCACGGCAATGGCGTCCATGCTTCCTTCTGACCGAGGAGCAGAACCAGCCCGTCGGCGGTGTAGCGGGCAACGGTGAAGCGGCCACGACCTGACGGGGTCGCCAACGGCTCCCCAGGAGAGACAGCCGCGCGAATCGCGTTCTCCACTCGTCCTGTCACACAGCCGATCCTGCCCCACTCCATAAGGACTGTCGACGTCGGCTCATGGTATGAACTCAGGGAGCTCGTGGAGTGGCCGGTCGGGCCCTGTGGAGCTGTCTCCTTTGCGGTTCTGCCGAGTGAGTGTCATCATCGCGGCATGATCTTCTATGGAAAGGGCGTCCTGCGCCGCGGCCGATGAGCCCCGGCCAGTGGGAGCCAGACCGTGGTCCCGTCGATGACCGGACCACCCTGCTGGCCCATGCTCTCGCTCTGCACGCACTGCACGGCCCCGGCCCCTGGCCGGACGGCGGATTCCCGCTCCCCGACGAACCGCCCCGCCGCAACGGCGAGGACGGGCCCCTCATCACGAGCGTGGTACTCGACGGCGTCCGGACCCACCACTTTGGCACGGCCTCGGAACCGGCGGCCATCACGCAAGTGGCCGATCTCCTGGAAGCGGCAGTGTCAGCCTTCCCCGATCCCGCATCGTTGGCCCGGCTGCATGCGGTCCTCGCCCGGCAGCCTGCGGTCGATCTGGCCGATGACCTGGTCGAAGAGCTTCGATCTCACACTCTGCCCCGTGAACCGCTGCACGGGGTGGCGCGGCATCTGACCGAGTACGGCAGGGCGCGAAACGCCGTCAAGCTGGGCATCGTGGTGCTGGGGGAATGCGGAGACGAACGCGACCGCGAGCTGCTGCTCCTGCTCGGCGCACTCGAGGAACTCACCCTGTACGCCGTGGTGGCCCTGGTCAAGACCCAACCAGACCCGCAACGCGCCGCCTATGAGTTGGCGCAGCGGGTCAAGAACTGGGGCCGGATCCATGCAGTGGAACGCCTGGAGGGCAGCAACGATCCTGAGATCCAGGCATGGCTGCTGCGTGAGGGGTTCCGCAACGGCGTTCTGAACGAGTACTTGGCGCACATCGCCGCAACTACCGGGGACCTCTACACCGCCCTCCTGGAATCCGAAGTGGACCAGGCCCTGCTGAAAGGCGCCGGGAACATCCTCGCCACGCTCGCCCTCATCGGCGGTCCGGCCAAGGACATGACCGACTACGACGACGCCGTGCCCGCCATGCACCGCTACGCCGAACTCGCCGCCACAGCCGAACCAACACTGGACATGCTGCACGATCTGCTGACCATCAACCGGTGCGCGTTACAGCATGACGCGGGCATCGACTGGCCCCGTGGCGAGCCCGAACACTTGACACATCGCTATGAGGAACTGCTGGCCAGACCCGTCTGGCGCGAGCTGGTGCTGGCGGTCCTCAACAATCCGCACACCTACGGCCCGTACGGGTTCGAGACCGCGCTGTCCTGCGCCGGCCGTCTCAAGTTGCCGGTGGTTGCCCAAGCGCTCCGCCACCTGGAGCAAGATCCGTCCAGCGCCTATGTTTGGAGTTGGGTGGTCAAGCACTCCAACAGCGAGACCGCCGGTTCCGTGATCGCCCTGGCCATGCGGATCCTCCCGCTCGATGTGCTCACCAGCGGCCCCACCGTCAGCCGCGGTCTCGGGCCCGAACACACCCTCGATCGTGTGCTGGCCGCCGTCATCAACGACCTGGACGAACATCCCGGCGCCGGCGTCGAGCTGCTCAGGCGCTGCCTGTCCGCTCGAACAACGCCGACGCGGCGCCGTGCGCTCCAGATCTTGACGGCCTGGCCTCCGGAGCACCGACCGAGCCGTCTTCGGGACTGGATCAGCGCTGCCGCATCAGCTGAGCCCGACAGCAAACTTCAGGAAGAGATGCAAGCCTTCCTGCCCGGCTGAACCGACAACCGGTGCGGTACGAACACTAGGAACCTTGTGACCTGCACAGGTGCACCTGGGTTCGTACCGCACCCATCTCCGTCTCGCCGCGGCAGGACCGCCCCCGAACACTCACCCCAAGATCCTCCTCAGCGCTAACGGCTGAGTGAGCAACGCCCTCTTCTGCCGCGATGGGGAGCGGTTGCGGGTTCGGGGACGGCCGGGTTCGGGGCCGCGTGGGTCTGGATGTTCTCCAGGACGTGGGCGTTGTAGTTCACGCCGAGTTGGCTGGGGACCCTGAGCAGCAGCGTGTCGGCGGCCTGAATGGGTTCGTCGCCGACGACATCTGCTGTGCTGCTGGATGCGCAGCGGTTCGTTTGTATCATCGTCCTTCAGGGTGAAGTTCTGCAGGTTCAGGCCCAGCTCGGCCGCCCACACGTTGGTGGCATTGGAGCCCGACCCGCACCAGATGCGGTCGCGCAGGACCTCGGCATGCGGCTCGACGTCGTCCTTGGACGGCTCGTACCCGGATCACCGCCACCCGTCGATGACCTGTTCGGCTTATGCCCGGCTGCAGCCGTCCACCGGAGGTCGGGGCGGCGGCCCCGGCGTCTGCCTAGTTGTCGCGGAGGGTGGCGGCGGGGCGGGGGAATGGTAGGCGGGTGAGTCTCCGGACAGCCAGGACGGCAGGTCGGGGGCCTGGGGGCGGGCGCCGCCGGTCAGGAGGAGGGCTAGGGAGGCGACGCCGCCCGCTGCCACGATGAGCAGCATGATCCAGATTGCGAGGTGTATCCCCTGGGAGAGGTCGGTGCTGGTCATCGCGATGTGCACGAGGACGGGGCCGACCAGGAAGGCGGCCTCCGCGCGCAGGAGTTCCACCAGCGCGAACGTCGGGCCGAGCCGGGTGGACGGGACGCTGAGGCCCGCCATGAACAGTCCGGGGGTGACGCCCGCGCCGGCGCCGAAGCCGAGGAGGACGCTCGCGACCGCCACGACCGGGGTACTGCTGGACGGTTGGAGCCACAGCAGCAGCGCGCCGCCGGCCACCACCACGCCCGTCCCGGTGAACGCGAGCACCGGCAGCCAGCGGGTGGTCAGCATCGACTTGAAGAGCCAGGCCGCCACGACCACGCCGGCGATCTGGGTGGCGAGCAGTTCCCCGGTCGCCGCCGGCGTCCGGTGGTCGACCTCCAGCAGGTAGATCACGGCGAGTTCTACCAGCGTGGTGAAGCCGGCGCCGGCCACCATGGCGATGGACACCCCGGTCACGGGGAGGGTGTGGGCGAGGAGTTTCAGCGGCATCAGCGCCCGCGGCTTGCGGTACTGGCGGACCAGCAGGGTGCCGAGCGCCGCCGTGCCGAGGAGCAGCGGGACCAGGAAGCCCGGCGAGGTGAACGAGCCGCGGCCGAGCCAGGCGACGCCGAGGAACGGCAGGATCGTCGCGCAGGCCGCGACGGGGATGGCCGAGTAGTCGAAGCCGATGCGCGGGGACGGGGCGGTGGAGCGCTCGAAGGTCAGCGCGCCCATGAGCAGGCCGATCGCGCCGAACCCCGCGATCCCGAGGTAGAGGGCGCGCCACGCGTCGAAGCCGGCCGCGACTCCGCCGATGAGCGGGCCCAGGGTGACCATGCCGAACAGCCCGAGGTTGACGAACGCGGCGGTGAGCGGCAGTTTCTCCACGCCGTGGTTGGTGACCAGCGGCGGTAGGGCGGCGACCAGCAGCATGCCGGTGGCCGCCCCCTGCAGGACGCGCCCGGCGATGAACACCTCGATGCCCGGTGCCAGGGCCGCGAGCAGCGACCCGGCGACGAAGGCCAACTCGCAGGACAGGAAGAGGCGGCGGCCCGGTACCCGCTGGATGAGGTCGGCGGCGGCGACCGCGCCGAACGCGTAGAAGGCGTTGGACAGTCCCCCGGCCAGCTGCGTGCCGAAGCGCCCGCCGCCGAGGTCGCGCTCCACCGGCTGCCGCAGCAGCAGGGACGCGGTCGACAGCACGATGAACGGGCAGAGTGCGAGCAGCGCCATCGCGACCGCCGCGGCATAGCTACCGCGCAAAGGGACCCCGGTCAGCCACGATTTCGTCGCCACCATGTGGCGTCGGCTACCCCTGCTCCCCTGGGGCAAACGATCGGGACAGTGTTCCTGCGGCGAATTCCTGCACGACACAAAAAAGGCGCGCCCGGCCATACCGGACGCGCCTTTTCATCGTGCATTCCTTTTCCGCCGGGCCGCCGCGCGGGCGGTCAGGCGCGGGCGGTCAGGCGTGGACGCGGGCGTCTGCCTCGATGGCCTCGCGGAGGTGGCGCTCGGCGTCCTCGCTGAGCGAGGTCTGCAGGATCTCGCCGCCGTACGGGGTGATCTGCGGGATGACCTTGTCCGGCGTCACCCGGGTGACCAGCAGGAACAGGGCCGCGCCGCCGGGCTGGAGCTTCGCGCCGAGTTCGCGCATGAACGAGTCGTCCACGCCGACGTCGGTCATCTTGCCGCTCGCGGCGCCGGCCGCGGCGCCGACGGCCATGCCGACCAGCGGGGCGAAGAAGAGCATCCCGAGCAGCCCGCCCCAGACGGTCCCCCAGGCCGCGCCGCGGCCGGTCGTGTTGTGAATCTGGTGGAGTTTGATCCCGCCGTCGAGGCGCTTCTCGACGACGGCGGCGTCCGCGAGCGCGATCACGTTCTGGCGCTGCATGTCGATGAGCCGGTCACGGACCTCAATGGCACTGTCGACGTCCGGGTAAGCGATGGCGATGAGATCGCTCATGAAAGTGTCCCCCAAGGATGTGTCGCCTGAGCGTCTCCGGGAGGTGCCCCGTCTCACCCCGGGGCAATACACCCCAACGAGAGCTTGACCCCCTTCAGATCAGATCTTGAACTCTCGCCCCATTTCCGGACATGCCACCGCCACCCCGAGCGGAGCCGATACAGCGCGACGACCGGCCGCGAGACGGCGCGCACCCCCATGTCGATGACCTGATCCGGACGACGCCCCGGCCGAATGTCATGGTTCTCCACGATCCCCGCTGATCCGAACCGCGTGTTACGGACCCCGGCATCCCCGTGACTCAGGGTCATCGATCCCCCGGTCGCACGCCGATCACTCTGGACGCTTGGTCACTATGACTATCCGCGCGTGCGCGATCACGCAGCGCAGGAGTTTTCGGTCGCCTTTACAAATTTCCTTGCTGATCAAAAGAATTGTTTCTGACAAGCACTCCGAACGGGGTGGAAGAGGACGGCGCCGTCCAATGCGGCGCTCTCCGGAAGGGGTATTCATGTACAGCTCCCGTAAGGCCGAGGGGACCGGTCTGCGGAAGGCCGGCGCGGCCGCCGGGCTCATCGCGGCGGCCCTGCTCACGACCGCCGCCACGATGGCGCCGGCGCAGGCCGCGCCCGCGCCGAAGCCGCCGGTCACGGTCACGCAAGGGGCGGACGGCGCCCTGATCCTGCACTTCGGCCGCCCGACCGGGAAGGTCGCGGACGTCACGGCGAGCGCCGTGCCGACGACCTCGCCGACCGTCAGCCACCTGTTCCTTCCCTATGGCGAGACCACCGACTGCCCGAGCGGTTACGCCTGCGCCGCGGTGCCCTCCACCAGCGGGTGGTACGTCTTCAAGTTCTACAACTACGGCGGCTACTCGCTCAGCTACTGGGGCGGCACGGGAAGCGTCTGGAACAACCAGACCGGCGGTGCGGCACTGCGGGTCGACGACGTCAACGGCGGCCAGTTGCGCTGCATCGCGGCGGGGGCGATCAAGGACGTGGACTGGGATCCGGCCTGGCGCATCCGGCTGACGTCCAGCGGCTGCTGACCGGGACATACGGCGGCGGGTGTCCGGCGGCGGGTGCCCGGCATGGGCGCCCGCCGCCGCATTCAGCAGATTCGGGGTGCGGAGTCGTCCGGCAGGGGGCCGATGGGCTGGGTGCCGTCGAAGGCGGTGTTCAGCAGGACGGTGCCGGGCGGGTCGTCGTGCAGGTGTCCGATGACGGCGGCGCCCGTGCCCAGCGGGTGGGCGCGCAGTGAGGCCAGGGCGGTGCCCGCGGCCTCGGGTGCGACCACGATCACGGCCCGGCCCTCGCACGCGACGTGCAGCGGGTCGATGCCGAGGAGCTCGCAGGCGCCCCGGACGGCGGGCCGGACGGGGACCGCCTCCTCGTCCACCACCGCGGCGAGGCCCGCGCCGGCCGCCAGCTCGTCCAGGACGGCGGCCACGCCGCCCCGGGTCGCGTCCCGCATGCGGCGGACGGCGCCCGGGCAGCGGGCGGTCAGGTCGGCGAGCAGGCAGTTCAGCGGCGCCGTGTCGGAGGCCAGGTCCGCCTCGGTGTCGAGGTCGCCGCGCGCCAGCATGATCGCGGCGCCGTGCTCGCCGATCGGGCCGGTGACCAGGATCGCGTCGCCGGGACGGACGTCGTCCGCGGGCGGGGAGTGGACGACGCCCACGCCGGCGGTGGTGATGTAGCAGCCGTCGGCCTGCCCGCGCCGGACGACCTTGGTGTCGCCCGTGACGATGTCGACGCCGGCGGCCTCGGCGGCGGCGCTCATCGACGCGGTGATGCGGCGCAGCGACGAGACCGGGAAGCCCTCTTCGAGGATGAAGCCCGCCGACAGGTGCAGCGGCATCGCACCGGAGACCGCGAGGTCGTTGACCGTCCCGTTGACCGCCAGGTCGCCGATGTCGCCGCCGGGGAAGAACAGCGGCGACACCACGTGCGCGTCGGTGGTGAAGGCCAGGTCGGCGCCGTTGACGGCGAAGCACGCCGAGTCGTCCATGCGGTCCAGGAACGGGTTGTCGAACGCGTCCTTGAACACCGCGTCGACCAGGGTGCGGGTGGCCCTGCCGCCGGCGCCGTGCGCCAGGGTGACGGCGTCCTCGCGAAGGCGGGCGCGGGCCCGCGTGGTGCGGTCGAGGACCTGCTCTTCCCGTAGGGCCATCAGAGGGCCTCCTGCGTCAGTTCCCAGAGGGCGTGGCAGATCGTCGTCTGCGCCTCCTGGATCCGGTGGACGGACGACGACGGCACGGCGAACAGGTGGTTCAGGCCGGGCGTCTCCGCCATCCGCCCGCCGGTGCGTCCGGCGAGCCCGACCGCCGTCATCCCGCGCCGCGACGCCTCCCGCAGCGCGGCGATCAGGTTGTCGGAGTCGCCGCTGGTGGACAGCGCGAGCGCGATGTCGCCGGGGCGCCCGAACGCGGCGAGCTGCCGCGCGTACACGACCTCGAAGCCGATGTCGTCGGACAGCGCGGTGACGACGGCGGCATCGCCGGCCAGGGCCAGCGCGGGCAGCGGCCTCGCGGAGCCGCCCGGGTCGAGGAACAGCGCGGCGACGGCCTGCGCGTCCGCCGCGCCGGTGCCGTTGCCGAACGCGAACAGCCGGCCGCCGGAGCGGAACGCGTCCGCCATCCGCGCGGCGCAGGCGGCGATCTCGTCTCCGTACTCGGCGAGGACGGCCTCCCGCAGCCGGACGATCTCGTTCGCCTTGTCGGCCGTCGACCGCCGGACGTCCTCCAGGAGGGTGTCCAGCCCCGAGCCGCCCGCGTACAGGAACGGGTAGAGCATCTCGGTCACGCGACCACCTCCCGGTCCAGCACGTCCGGCTGCTCCAGGAACACGTGGACCAGCTCCCAGAGCAGGTGGTACGCGGTGACGTGCACTTCCTTGACGACGCGCGGGTCGGTGGACGGCACGGTCACCAGGTGGTCGGCCGCATCGGTGAGCGCCCCGCCGTCGCCGCCCGCCAGCGCGACCGTGAGCATGCCCCGGTCGCGTGCGGTCCGCAGGCCGTGCGGGACGCCGCCGCAGTGCCCGTCCGGCGAGATGCCGAACGCGATGTCGTCCGGGCCGCCGAGGCAGCGGATCTGGTGCGCGAAGACGTCGTCCGGCCCCTGGCCGGCGCGGATGCCGGTGACGGTGGCGGCGTCGCCGGTGAGCGACACCGCGGGCAGCGGCCGCTTCCCCGCGACCGCCGGGTGGACGAACTCGACCGCGACGTGCCGGGCGTCCGCGGCGGCGGCGCCGAACGCGAGCAGCCGCCCGCCGCGGTGGAAGCGCCCCGCCATGGCGTGGGACGCGGCGGCGATGACGCCGGCGGCGCCCGCAAGCGCCCGGCCCGGTTCGGCGCGCCGCCCGAACACCTCCGCCACCGTGCTCCCCGCCGTGCTCACCGGCCGCTCCCGGGCGGCGGCGGGGCGTCCCGCACGCCGTGCTGCCGCAGCGACAGCTCCACGGCGAGGTCCCACCGGTCCGACAGCTCCGCCGACATCGCGTGCGCGTCGTCGCACATCGCCTTCGCCACCCGCGCCGTCTCGGCGTCCCCGGCGCGCTCGGCGACGCGCCGCAGCATCTCGGCCGCCGCGATCTGCAGGTGGGCGGCGACGTAGGCGTCCCGCATGTGCTTGCCGGCGGCGTCGCGGCGGCTGCGGCCGAGCCCGGCCTCCGCGACGGCGGCGAACAGCTGCCCCGCGTCCCGGACGATGGACGGGGACGAGTGGTGCGCCCGCAGCCGCGCCTCGATCTCGCGCATGTGCAGCCGCGTCGTCTCCGCGAAGCGGCCGAGCGGGCGGCAGGCGTCCGGCTCGTCCGCCACCGTCGTCAGCAGCTCGCTCAGCGTGGCCTCGACGTGCTCCTGCAGCGCGTGCGCGTCCTTCAGGTAGCCGACGAGATGCCGGTCGATCGTCCTCATCGCCGGGTTCCGATCCTGTGTCAGCGGCGCCGGGGTCACCTGGTCCCTGAGTTGATGTACCGGCGCAGCACCGGCGTCCGCCCGGCCACCATGACGATCATGGCGAGCACCGACAGCGCGGACAGCGCGACCATCAGCCTGACCATGCGCGGGCCGACCCGCTTTCCCTTCCTCATGACACGACTCCCTCTCTCTGTACGGTGAGTTCTCTCTGTGCCGAGAGTTCCTTCGCGACCAGCCGCTCGATCAGCCGGACGGTCTCCCCGACCGCCGCGGCGACCGGCGCGCTGAGGTCCATTTCCCAGGTGGCGTCGGCCGCCTGCGCGGACGGCTCGCACGCGACCAGCAGGATCCGCGGCGGGACCGGGCCGTTCTCGCGGGCCAGCCGCAGCACCCGCGCCGGGTCGAGCCCGTGCGCGTCGACCGCGGCGCCGCCGAAGCCGCCCGAGTCCGGGTCGGGTTCGGCGACCCGGACGGTGCCGGGCGCGTCGCCGCGGGCGGCGGCGCCGACGAGGACCGCGGTCCGGTGGCCGTCCCCGAGCGCGCACATCAGGTCGACGCCGCGGATGCCGAAGTCGATGACGTCGACGCCGTCCGGCACGGGGCGCCGCCGCAGCCGCCGGACGACCTCCACCCCGAACCCGTCGTCGCCGTGGAAGACGTTCCCGATCCCGGCGACGAGGACCTTGCGGGACGGCTCGTCGCTCGGCAGCGGGTCCACCTCGTCCAGGCCGATGAAGAACCGGTGGCCGAGGACGTCGCCGCCGGGCGTCCCGCCGGGGCCGCCGTCGACCGCGACGAGCAGGTGCAGGCCGCCCTCCAGGTCGTCCTCGACCCGCTCGACGGTGGCGGCGCGGCCGACGATGGCGAGGTCGAAGGCGTCGGCGCCGCTGCTGGGCCGCAGCCGGACGCGGCTCCCGGCGGTCAGCTCCCGCCCGCGGACGAGCGCCCTCGCGCTCACCACGCCGCCGTCTCCCGCCGCTCGTCCCCGGCGAGGCCGAGCACGCTGAGGAACAGCAGCCCGTCGCCCTCGGTCCCGAAACGCAGGTCGCCGGGGCCGTCCGGGGCGACCTGCGGCCAGTCGTAGAGGACGACCGGCGCGGCGAGGACGGTGCCGTGGTCGCCCGGCCGGCCCGCGAGCACGGGCCACAGCCCGTCGCTCCGGCATCCGGCGACGGCGCCGGCCAGCCGGTCGGGCGGGTCCGCGGACGAGACGAACACCCCGCCGCTGGCGTTCGCCACGACGTGCGCGCAGAGCATCCCGGCGCGGGCGGCGTCCTCGCGCTCGGCCGCGTCCCCGCCGTTGACGATGTCGATCCGCAGCCGCACCGCGCCGTGCCCGGCCGGGACGGCGGACGCGTCGACCCAGCCGGCCACCCGCCCCCACGACCGCCGGAGGCGCGCGCCGCCGCCGATCTCCTCGTCCTCGGCGCCGGGCGGTACCGCGACCGGGATCCGGATGGGGCCGGTCAGCATGCGCCGCACGCTGATCCGGCCGCCGGTGATCTCGCGTTCGCGGGCCTCGTCCCAGGTCGTGAACGTCTCGCCGCCCCGGTGGAGCGCGTCCACCGGGGTGTCGCCGTCCATGACCTGGCGGTGCACCACCTGCAGGAAGCGCAGCGTGATCTCGATGTCGGCCTCGGGCGCCGCGTCCAGGACGAACTCGGCGCGGACCGTCCAGCGGTCGCCGGTGCGTTCGGCGTAGGGGCGCGGGTGGACGCCGCCGATCGTCCACCGCCGGCGGTTCTGCGACGGCGGCCGGCGGTAGGGCCACAGCAGGTGGCCCTCGTAGAGGACCGCGTCCGCGACCGCCCTCACACGGTCCACTCTTCCTCCTCGCGCCGCGTCTCGGCCTTCCGGAGCAGTTCGTCGACCGTGTCGTCGAACGAGGAGTGCGCGCGGCGCGCCCGGTAGTCCGACAGCCGGCCGAAGCAGGCGTCGTCCAGGCGGAGCCAGCGGGCGGGGCCGTAGTAGTGGTCCATGAGGTCCCGCCACGCCTGGACGGGCAGCACGCCGGCCGCCTCGTGGCGCCACGGGGCCTGCCGGGTGCGCAGCGGCCCGTCCTCGCCGGGGTAGAAGACCGTGCCGTCGAAGGCGAGGTCGAGGGGGACGTCGCCGCCGTCGAGCGCGCGCAGGTAGCGGTCGGCGCCGGCCTGCGCGTCGTGCCCGCACGGCAGGGACAGGGTGACCTCCGTCGCGCCGCGGAACGTCGGCACGGTCGCGCCGACGCGCGCCCAGGCGAGGGCGTCCAGCGTCGTGTCCCAGGTGTCGGGCGTGCCGAACACGGCGGTGAGCCGCTCGCGTTCGGCGTCGTCGTGGTCGCGGCGCGACGCCGCGATCGTCACGGCCGCGGTGAGCAGGACGCACTGGACGGGCCCGCCGTCCGGCCGCCGCAGCCCGATCCGCAGGTCCAGCGCCGGCGTCGCCGCGGACGTCCCGGCCTCGATCCCGAGCAGCTCGAGCCCGAGCTCCGGCGCGCCGCTCATGCCCGCCTCCCGCGCGCGGGTTCGCAGATCATCACCAGAGCGGACTGCCCTGCCGCCCGCCCCCGAAACACCGCCCGGAAAGCCGCCGCACGCCGCCCCAGCATTTGGTAAACGCCAGGCCCGCGGACGCCGAAAGTGCCGCTAGGACACGCCTGCGAGCTGGGCAAATGCCGAGAAATAGGAAGCCTGAAACAAACCCGGGCCGAGCATCACGACGGCATTTTCCAGCCAATTGCCCGATTCACAACCCACGGCCACCGCCCCGGCAATGGGGAAGTTTTCCGCGACCATGCCGGACGCCCGACCCGCCACCTCCCCGAGCATCAGCCGAGCCCGCCGCCGGCGTCGCGGCGAAGCCGGTCGGCCGCGGCCGGGTGCGGGGCTTGACCTTGAGCGCGCTCCAGCTCTTAGCGTTCTGCGCGGTCGCCTAACGAGGGAGAGCGCAGAATGCAGTACCGCAAGCTCGGCCGTACCGGTGTCGAGGTCAGCAGCCAGTGCCTCGGCGCGATGATGTTCGGCGCGGTCGGCAATCCCGACCACGACGACTGCGTGCGCATCGTCCACCGGGCGCTGGACGCCGGGATCAACTTCATCGACACCGCCGACATGTACTCGGCCGGGGAGAGCGAGGAGGTCGTCGGCAAGGCCGTCAAGGGGCGCCGGGACGACATCGTCCTCGCGACCAAGTGCTTCTTCCCGCTGGGCGAGGAGCGCAACAGCCGGGGCGGGTCGCGGCGCTACATCGTCCGCGCCGTGGAGGACAGCCTCCGGCGGCTGGGGACCGACCGCATCGACCTGTACCAGATGCACCGCCGCGACTGGGGCACCGATCTGGAGGAGACGCTCGACGCGCTGACCGACCTCGTCCGCCAGGGCAAGGTGCTGTACGCGGGGTCGTCGTCGTTCCCGGCCGACCAGATCGTGGAGGCGCAGTGGGCCGCCGAGCGCAGGGGCGGCGTCCGGTTCGTCTGCGAGCAGCCGCAGTACTCGGTGTTCGCCCGGTCGATCGAGGAGTCGGTGCTGCCCGCCGCCCAGCGGCACGGCATGGGCGTCATCCCGTGGAGCCCGCTGGCGGGCGGCTGGCTGACCGGCAAGTACCGGCGCGGCGAGCAGCCGCCCGCGGGCGCGCGGTTCGGGCACTCCGACAACCCGGCGTGGCGCGGCCGCACCGTCGACGTGGACCCCAGCGCCCCCGTCCGCTACGACGCCGTCGAGCGCCTCGCGAAGATCGCCGAGGAGGCCGGCCTCTCGCTGACGCACCTGGCGCTCGCCTTCGTCGGCGAGCACCCGGCCGTCACCTCGACGATCATCGGCCCGAAGACGATGCCCCAGCTGGACGACCTGCTCGCCGCCGCCGACGTCCGCCTGGACGCCGCCGTCCTGGACGCGATCGACGAGGTCGTCCCGCCGGGCACCGACATCGCGGGCATCGACCACCGCACCGGCACGCCGGCACTGGACGCCGGGAACCGCCGCCGGTGAGCCCTACTTGATCAGCGGGTCGCGGGGCAGCTTGAGGATGCGTTCGGCGATCTGGTTGCGGGTGATCTCGGAGGTGCCGCCGGCGATCGACATGCCGCGGGAGCCGAGGCGCATCAGGCCGGCGAACTGGCCGAGGCCCTCGTCGAACGCCGTGCCGGGGCCGGCGAACTCGGCCAGCAGGTCGGCGGTGGCGTGGCCGTGCTCGGCGAGGACGAGCTTGGTGATGTTGCCCTCGGGTCCGGGTTCGCCGCCGGCGACGGCGCGCTCGGCGGAGCGGAGGTTGAGCAGGCGGAGGGCCTGCTCCTCGGCCAGGTAGGCGCCGACGCGCTCGGCGGCGGCGGGGACGCGGTCGCCGTGCTCCTTGTAGAGCGCGACGAAGTCGGGCCCGGGCGGGCCGCCGACGCCGCCGCCGATGCTGACGCGCTCGTTGCCGAGGGTCGCGCGGGCGACCGTCCAGCCCCGGTTCGGTTCGCCGACCACGTCCGCGTCGGGGACGAAGACGTCGGAGAAGAACACCTCGTTGAAGTCGGAGCCGCCGGTGATCTGGCGGAGCGGCCGGACCTCCACGCCCGGATGCTGCATGTCGATGACGACCATGGTCACGCCGGCGTGCTTGGCCGCGTCCGGGTCGGTGCGGACGGTCGCGAACCCCCAGCGGCAGTGCTGGGCGCCGCTCGTCCACACCTTCTGGCCGTTGACGATCCAGCCGCCCTCGACCTTGACCGCGCGGGTCTTCACGGCGGCGGCGTCCGAGCCGGCCTCGGGCTCGCTGAACAGCTGGCACCAGACCTCGTCGCCGGTGAGCGCGGGCCGCACCCAGCGGTCGACCTGGTCCTGCGTGCCGTGCTGGACGAGGGTGAGGATCACCCAGCCGGTGATGCCGAGCTGGGCGCGCTTCACCCCGGCGGCGCGGAACTCGTCCTCGATGACGAGCTGCAGCCCGGCGCTCGCCTCCACGCCCCACGGGCGCGGCCAGTGCGGCTGGACGTAGCCGGTGTCGATGAGCTTCCGCCGCTGCTCGGCGGCCGGCAGCGCGGCGATCTCCCGGGCCAGCGCCCGGATCTCCGGGCGCCGCGCCTCCGCCTCGGGCGGCAGGTCGAGGGTCGTCTCGCGGACGACGCCGGCGGCCTTCAGGCGGGTCACGTCCCGTTCGGCGGAGTGCGGGTCGAACACGGCCGCCAGCGTCGCGGCGCGCCGCATCAGCAGGTGGGCGTCGTGCTCCCAGGTGAAGCCGATGCCGCCGTGCACCTGGATGTTGAGGCCGGTGTTCGCGGTGAACGCGGGCAGGGCGAGCGCCGCGGCGACGGCCGCCGCCAGCTCGAACTGGCCGGCCGGCCCGGACGCGGCCCGCGCGGCGTCCCACACCGCGGCCGTGGCCAGCTCGGCGGCGACGAGCATGTTCGCGCAGTGGTGCTTGACCGCCTGGAACGTCGCGATGGGACGGCCGAACTGCTGCCGCACCTTGGCGTACTCGACGGCGTTCTCCACGCATTCGAGGGCGCCGCCGACCGCCTCGGCAGAGACGAGCGTGCGGGCGATCGCGGTGGACAGAGCCCGAGCGCCGGGCAGGACGTCAACGGCGGCGCCGTCGAGCGTGACGCGGGCCGAGCGGCGCGCCGGGTCCAGGTTTCCGGGGACCTCGACGGTGACGCCCGGCGCGTCCGCCCGCACGACGACCATGTCGTCGCCTGCCGCGAGGACGAGCAGCTCGGCCAGGCCGCCGCCGAGCACGACTCCCCCGTCACCGCTGGCGGTGCCGTCGCCCAGGGTCAGCGAGCCGCCGGTGCCGAGCGCCGCCGGGACCGCCCCGGAGGCGAGGTCCGGCAGCAGGCGCGCCCGCTGCCCGCCGTCTCCGGCGGCCGCGACCACCGCGGACGCGATCATCGTCGGCAGCATCGGGCCGGGCGCGGCGGCGCGGCCGAGCTCCTCGGCGACCACGACCAGTTCCTGAAGGCCCGCTCCACCGCCGCCGTGCTCCTCGGGCAGGTGCAGGCCGAGCAGCCCGAGGCCGGCGAACTCCGTCCAGAACGCGGGCAGCGGCTCCTTCTCGGCGTCCAGCAGCGCGCGGTTCGCGGCCCGCGCCCCCTGGTCGCGCAGGAACGCGCGCGCCGTCCGCGCCAGCTCGCGGTGCTCCTCGCCGATGGCGATCGCCATGACCCCTCCAAGCGTCGTTCCGTCCGGTGACCAGAATGGCATTCGGTTGCCGTCCGGGGCGAGGGGGTGTCGCGATCTATCTGAGCGCTTCGACGAAACGCATCGCCTCGTCGCGGCCCATCCCCGTCTCCGCGCAGACCACCGCGACGGCCGACTCGTAGTCGCCCGCGCGCCGGAACGCCCGCGCCCGGTCGGCCAGCGTCCCGTCCCCGTCCACCGGTGGCGGGGCCACGAACCCCTTGTGGACCGCGTCGACATAGTCCTTGGCGGCCTGCCGCACGAGCGCGGTCTCCACGCGGACCATCGCGACCGCCGGCTTCACCTTGCCCTCGGCGAGCAGCGCGCGGACCTTGGCCTCCACCTCCGGCGGCACCTGCCGGGCCAGGACCTCGCCCTTCAACCCGTCCACGTACTCCTTGGCGTCCTTGAGGCCGAGCCCGGTGACCTCCCGGACCAGCTTGATGGCCGGAATGTACTGGCCCCTCCCGATCAGGTCGTCCACACGCACGCGGGCCTCCGGGGTCAGGTGTCGGACGGGTGCCGAAGATTTCACGAGGTCACTCCTCTGGCCGGGGGCGGACGGCCCGATTCTCGCCGACGCGCGGCCGCGCCGCATCCGCCCCGAGGGCGTCAGGCCATCGGGCGGCGGCCGAGGAGCGCCACCAGCCGCTCGCCGCCGGCGGCGTCCGACGGGATCTCGACGGGGGCGGCGAACAGCGGGCCGCGCGGCGGCTCGGGCAGCACCAGCGGGCAGACGGCCAGCAGGTCCTCGGCGAGCAGCGGCGGGATGGGCCGGGGCCTCCCGGTGGCCTGCGCGATGTCCCAGCCGTGGACGGCGACTTCGAGCGCGCCGGCCCGGGCCAGCATCCCGCCCGGCAGCCGCCGGTCCCCGACCGCGACCGCGTCGAGGGCGGCGGACGCCCGCAGCACGCGGACGGCCCGGACCCGCAGCGCCGACACCGGGTCGTCCGGCGGCCTCTCCGGTCCGGGCTCCCTTCCGACCCGTCCCGCGCTCATGCCCTCGTGCAGCGCGGCCAGCGATTCGCCGAGGTGCACCAGGAGCATGCCGAGGTCCCAGGCCGCGCACGGCGTCCGGCGCGCGAGCATGTCCGGCGTCACCGCCTGGACGGTCGTCAGCGCGAACCCGATCGCCCGGTCCAGCAGCCTGCCGCCACACGCGTCCGCTCGCACACCGGCCTCCGATCGGGTGATGTCCCACTGCTCTGTGGACCGCGCCCACAGCGAAAAGTCATCGCGTGGGCGGGGGTGCGGGGGCGCCGGGTGCGGGACGTCAGGCGTGCCCGGCGAGCCGCGGCCACGGCTCGGCCGGCGCCGTCCAGAGCCACGCGTCCGTGCACGTCTCCTTGACCTCGACTCTGATCATCTCGAAGTCGGCGGCGTCGACCAGGTGGTAGCCGGTCGCCGCCTCGTAGACGTAGTCGGACATCACGAGGGCGAAGTCGGTCCCGTCCACCGCCAGGCGGTCCTTCATCACCGGCGCGTCCAGGAGCCGGAACAGGCGGTTGACCGAGGAGCCGGCCACGCCGTGGGCGTCCTCGTGCAGGAACCCCGCGTGCAGCGCCATCCGCAACTGGATCCGGGCCGCCGGCACCGCATTCCTGTTGTGCTCGCGGATCCCCGCGCGGATGTTCTGGATGAGGGAGCTCAGCACGACGTCGAGCCCGGTCCGCGGGCCGACGATCATGAAGATGCCGTCCCCGCGGTCCTCCAGGCGGCGGCCGGCGCGAGCGGTCACGTACGCCTCGTCGACGATCCGGTACATGACCTCGCGCAGGTGGATCTGCATCGCCTCGTCCCGGCTGGTGAACCGGGCGATGTCGAGCGCCAGCATCACGTGCAGGCGGGGCCGCGCGCCCTGCGGGCGCCGGCCGGACAGGAGGCGGCGCAGCCACTGGAGAACGCTCGTCATCGCGGCTCACCGGCCTTGGGCGTCGTCGGGGCGAGGCGCTGGTCGCTCCGGGGTATCGGGGGCATCGCCGTGCCTTCTCCTCTCCGCGGATCACTGGTTTCTCGGTGCGCAGGCCTGACTCTTTCGCTCACTTAAGTCGAGTCCGTGGTGATTTCGCGGGAAAAACCCGGTAGAGACCTATTGAGCACTCCAGTGGCCGCCGCGGAACGCCAGGGAACGCCGCGACCGCCCGAGCGCACTGCCCCGATTACGGGAAATGCTCGATGACCGGCGATGCCCGCGCGCAGGACCGCTCAGAGCCGCGGGGCGGGATCGGCGTCGGCCGCGGCGGCGCAGGAGAGGAATGCCTGTGCCGCCTCCCTGTCGCCGCGCCTCCCGGCCGCGTACGCAAGGACGTGGGCGTGCGCCACCGCCAGCGCCCGGTCGACCTCCGCGCCGTCCACCGGCACCAGGTTCGCCGCGACGCTCAGGCCGGCCGCCGCGGCGTTGATCAGGTAGCCGGCCGCCTTGTGCCCGTGGCCCGGGACGCAGCCGAGCAGGACCGCGATCTCGTAGACGGCGTCGCGGTCCCCGGCGGCCGCCCGCCGCTCCAGGGCCGCCGCGTACCGGCCGTGCACCCGGAGTTCGGCGCGCTCGCGGGGTTCGAGCACGACCGGGTCGGCCCGGCGGCGCGGACCGTCCGCGGGCACCGGGGCCGGCCGGCGGGACGCCGCCGGGCGTGCGGCGCGCGCGGCCTGCGCCTCGCGGAGCAGGCGGTGCCACTCGGGGAGCGCGTCCGGCCCCGGGTCGTCGTCCAGGCTGCCGTTCTCCCAGCCGCACCGCTGCAGGCTCAGCACGATCGCGGCGAGCATCCCCGCCGTGGGCAGCCGGGTGCCCTTGACGACCTGGCTCAGCGTGGACCGGCTGATGCCGCGCGGCACCGAACGGCGGCCGCCGCCGAGCGGGTAGAACTCCTCCAGCCGGGCCGCGGTCGCGTCCACCAGGGCGGACGAGGGCGAGCCGGCCCGCAGGTAGAGCTCCCGGAGCCGGCGCTGGAATTCCTGATCAGGCTGCTCATCGACCATGGAAGCCTCGTTCTGTTCGGCCCCGTGCCGCGCATACGATCCCATGCCCGCGGACGCCGTTCTGTGTCACACGACACGTCCGCCGTCACAGCGAGGAGATCACGTCGCTGAGGATCGCCGCGGTGCGCGCCGGCGGCAGCGCCTGCACCCCGAGGGCGTTCATCGCGTGCCGGTAGTAGTCCTGGTCGCCGGGACGGTCCGGATACAGCGCGTTGTCGAGCTGCTCCAGGAACACGACATCGGCCAGGTCCTCCTCCGGCATCCGGAGGAGCGTCATGGCACCGGTCAGCGCGGCGTGCCCGCCGGCGGCGAACGGCAGGATCTGGATGGTGACATTGGGCGCGTCGCACATGTCGAGCAGGTGCTCCAGCTGCCGGAACATCGTGGCGTGCCCGCCGACGGGGCGGCGCAGCGCCGCCTCGTCCAGGATCGTCCAGAGCAGGGCGGGCCGGGAGCGGTGCAGGATGTCCTGCCGGCGCATGCGCAGGCCCACCCTGGAGGCGATCTCCGCTTCGGGCTCCGTACGGTGCACCAGCGTGATCTGCGCGCGGGCGTAGTCGGGAGTCTGCAGCAGGTCGGGGACGTACTGGACGGCGTAGCAGCGGATGACGGCCGCGACCTGCTCCGCGCCGACGTACCGCAGGAACCACGCCGGGATGACCTCCCGGTAGGACTGCCACCAGCCGGGCCGGTGGGACTGGCGGGCCAGTTCCAGCAGCGCGACGCGGGTGGCGTGCTCGTCGACGCCGTAGAGGTCGCACAGCGCCATCGCGTCGTCGAGCCGGCACCGGGTGGTGCCGGCCTCCAGGGCGGCGAGCCTGTCCTCGGAGCCGACCGCCGAGGCGGCGGCTCCCCGGCTCATGCCCCGCCCGCCGCGCAGCCGGCGCAGCCGGGCGCCCAGCACGAGCCTCGGCAGCGTCAGCCCGGCCGCCGCGTCGGCGGCCGGCTCGGTGACCGGCTCGGCGATGTGCCGCCCGGCCGGGACCGCGCTCATGACCTGCTTCCTCTCGTCACCATGGCCGCTCCCCCGGATACGGTCCGCACCGGGGCGCGGTTCAGGGCTTGCGCGCGACCCCGCCGAACTGGTCGCTCTCGGCGGGCTCTCCGAACGGCGCGGCCTCCGGCCGCCACCGCGTGCAGGAGACGACTCCGGGCTCCACCATCTCCAGCCCGTGGAAGAGGTCCTGGATCTGCCGGGGCGTGCGGTGGACGCCGGGCGGCTTGCCGAACCGGTTCCACTGCCGGATCGCCTCGGCCATCTTCTCGCCGGTGACCTCGATCGTCGGGTGCGCGATGGCCAGATGGCTGCCGGACGCCATCGGCTCCATCAGCCGCCCGATGATCGAGCGGGCCTCGTCGTCGTCGGTGATGTGCCACACGACGCCGAGCATCGTGACCGCGATGGGCTGGGAGAAGTCGAGTGTCCCGGCCGCGCCGCGCAGGATCGTCTCCGGGTCGTGCATGTCGGCGTCGAGATAGTCGGTGGCGCCTTCCGGAGTGCTGCCCAGCAGCGCCCGCGCGTGCGTCAGCACCAGCGGGTCGTTGTCGACGTAGACGACCCTGGAGGCGGGCGCGACCCGCTGGGCGACCTCATGGGTGTTGTCGGCGGTGGGCAGCCCGGTCCCGATGTCGAGGAACTGCCGGATGCCGGCCTCGCCGGCCAGATAGCGCACCACCCGCCCGAGGAACAGCCGGTCGGCGCGGGCCTGCTCCACGATGTCGGGCAGCACCGCCGCTATTTGATCGCCCAGCTCACGATCGACTACGTAGTTCTCTTTGCCGCCCAGCCAATAGTCCCAGATGCGCGCCGAATGGGACACCGTCGTATCGATCCCCGGAGTCGACTGCGGGTACGGTGCGTGTGAATCGCTCATGGCCTGCCCTACCTCCGGGATCGACACAGCGTCTCCCACAATAGATGCCGGGCCAATCCCATCAATGGCCCATTCAGGCCACGGGAGAAATCGAACCCCGGCCGCGAGTGCCGTTCCCGTCCCCCAACGTGCGTCAAATCCCGGAGGCCGTCCAATACACCGGTGGCGGCGCCGGGCCGGGCACCGGTACGTCAGGCGGTGGCCTCGACCTCGGCGCGGGTCAGGACGGGGTCGGGGGCGGTCGAGGCGACCGCGGCGGTGACGCCCGCCGCGACCCGCGCCTCGGCCTCGCGGTACTCGCGGATCGGGCCCGTCGCGTCGTGCAGGCCGTTGAGGACGAGCCACAGCGTGCTCCGGCGCGCGCGCACGACGAGCGGGTTCGGCGGACGGTAGAGGCAGAGCTTCTGCGCCCAATGCGGGAGCAGGTCGCGGGCGGCCCAGTCCATGAACGGGCCGCCGGGCTCCCACGGCTTGGCCTTGCCGCCGCGGAGGTTCGGCCCGGTCTGGAACGCCTTGATCGGGGTGAGCGCCAGCCGCGGCAGATACGACTCCAGGCATTCGGCGACCTCGGCCTTGGTCGCCGGCAGGTCGGTGCCGCCGAGGGACTCGCCGACGCGGACGAACTCGCGGTAGTAGCGGTCGATGTCGCGCAGCGGACGCCGGTGGTAGCGCTCGTGCGCGGTCGCCAGCCCCCAGACGACGGTGGCGTAGTTCCAGCGCAGCCATTCGGGGTCGTCGGCGTCGTAGGCGAGCCCGTCCGGCCGGGTGCCCTTGATGGTGTGGTGCATCGCGCGGACGGTGCGGGCCAGCCGCTCGGCGGTCGGCGTGGAGCCGTAGGCGGTGCCGATGAAGAAGGACAGGGAGTGCCCGAGCCGGACGGCGGCGCCCTCCGGGTCGATCCTGCCCGTGGGGATGCCGTCGACGCGCTCCGGAATGCGGGAGTGGTCGTAGGCCATCCAGCTGATGCTCGGGTCGAGCCCCTCGATGTAGGCGGCGCCGACCAGCCCGAGGATCAGCGTGGGCAGGTGTGCGTGGACGTACCAGACCGCGCTGCCGGGCCCGAACCAGCCGGGGTCGCCCTCCGGCCCGGCGAAGTCGAGGCCCTTGAAGAACCTGGAGCGGATCTCGGTGTCGAAGGCCCGCTCGAACCGCGTCGCGACGGGGTTGGTCTTGCCCGGACTGGTCCTGCCCTGGCTGGTCTCGGCCGGCATCTGCGCTCCCAATTCTGGCTACAACTGTGGCCAGAATAAGCATCTGGGTACACCCGTGTCCAGACTGGGCGGTGCGGACGGGCGGGGCCGGTATCGTCGGGGCATGGCGAACGCGCGCACGGCCACGTCCACCCGGTGGGCCGGGGTCCCGGCGGGCCGCCGGCGGGACGAGCGGCGGGCCATGCTCGTCCGGGCCGCGTACACGCTGTTCGGGGACGAGGGCGAGGCCGCCCTCACGGTGCGCGCCGTGTGCCGCGAGGCCGAGCTGCACACGCGCTACTTCTACGAGAACTTCGCCGGCACCGACGAGCTGCTCGCGGCCGTCTACGACCGGGAGGCCACCGCCCTCGCCGACGCGCTGGCGAGGGCGCTCGACGAGGCCGGTCCGAGCCCGAAGGTCCGCACCCGCGCGGGCATCCGCAGCGTGCTCCGCTTCATCAGCGACGACCCGCGCCGGGGGCGCGTCCTGTTCGCCGAGGCGCGCGGCAACGAGGTCCTCGCCGAGCGGCGCCGGGCCGCGCAGACCGCCCTGCTGGACGGCGTGCTCGCGATGAGCAACATCGAGGATCCGTCGCTCCCGGTCGTCATCGCCGCGACCATGTTCACCGGCGCCATGACCGAGCTGGCCCAGCAGTGGGCGGACGGGAGGCTCGGCGACGACCTCGACGCGGTCGTGGAAAGCGCCGTAGACCTGTCCCTGGCCCTCCACACCACCGCCGCCAAGCACGCCTGACAAACGTTGACCTGCGGCGTGTTGTTGTTATGCGGGCCCTCATAACAACAACACGCCGCAGGTCAACGATTAGGTGATCAGTTCCAGGGCGCGGGCGAGGGAGATCACGTCGGCGTACTTTGCCTGGAGGTCCAGCAGGTTGGCCTCGTGCAGGCGGCGGTCGCGGTCGCCGCACGCCTCGTCCACCACGAGGGGGCGGAACCCGTGCTGCAGGGCGTCGGTCGCGCTCGCCCGGATGCAGCCGCTCGTGGTCAGCCCGCAGATGAACAGCGTGTCGATGCCGGACGCGGTCAGCGTCGCCGCGAGCGACGTCCCGTGGAACGCGCTCGCGTACTGCTTGGTGACGACCGTCTCCCCCGCCCGGGGGGCGGCCCCCTCGGCGAAGTCGCCGAGGGGGCTCCCCTCCTCGAACACCCGCAGCGCGGGGACCTTGCGGCGGAACAGCCCGCCGTCCGCGCCGCCCGGCTGGTAGCTCACCCGCGTGAACAGCACCGGCACGCCGGCGGCCCGTGCCGCCCCGATGAGCGCCACGGTCGCCGACAGCGCGTCCTCGACCGGGGCGCGCAGCGGCGAACCGTCCGCCAGGTACGCCTGGACGAAGTCGACCACCAGCACCGCCGGGGCGTCACCGCAGCCGAGGCTCTCGCCGAACCCCGACGCCCGGTAGTCGGCGACGAGATCGCCCGAGCCACCCGGGCCGTCCGGGCCGGTCATCGGCGGAGGGCGTCGGCGGAGCGGACGTCGACCGGCGGGCGCGGCGCGGGCAGCCCGGTCTCCTCCTCGCAGCGGTCGAGGATCTCCGCGAGCGGCGGCCCCATGTCGAACACGGGGATCTCCGTCCGCGCCGCGGTCATCTCCGCCCGCAGCAGCTCGGTGGCCTGCGCGTCGAGCACGCCGTCGGCGCCGCAGACGACGCCGTACCCGGCACGGGCGCCCTCGGCGGTGACGAGCCCGCGCAGCACCTCCTGCGCCACCAGCTCGGCGGGGCGGGCGAGCGGGTCGCCCCATCCGCCGCCGCCCCACGTCACGAAGTGCAGCACGTCGCCCGGAGCCACCGGCACGTCGTGGACCTTGCTGGGCAGCACCTCGCGGGTGCCGTCCGCCCGGTCGATCCACTTGCGGCCCCGCTCCCCCGGACGCCCGCCGTTCACGCCCCACGGGTAGGTGAGCCAGCGGTCGTCGTGGATCGCGATCGTGCCCGGCTCCTCGAAGTGGTAGGCGACGTCCACGCCGTTGCCGCCCCGGTGCAGGCCGGCGCCGCCGGAGTCGGCGATCGTCTCCCACCGCTCGATGCGCAGCGGGTAGTACGACTCCAGGTACTCGCAGGGGATGTTGACGAACGACGGCCACAGCGAGTGCCCGTCGGGACCGTCCCCGACCGGGCGCCCCGGCACCCCGCCGAACCCGATCGAGTACAGCTGGAACCACTCGCCCTCGCGCGGCCCGGACGTGTAGTGCCCCGAGTACATGAAGTGCGGCGAGGACGAGAACCCGGCCGCGTTCAGGATCTCCGGGTTCGTCTGCCCGAGCAGCCCGCCGAACAGGTCGAACACGCGGCCGATGCCGTGGTTGCGGGCGTTCAGCGCGGCCGGGTGGCGCGGCTTCCAGAACGAGTCCTCGGGGATCGTGACGTCGATCAGCGGGTAGAAGCCGTCGTTCCACAGGATCTGCGGGTCGGCGACCGTGATGACGTAGATCCCGAAGAACATCCGGACGAGGTTCTCGTTGATGAAGTAGTTGACCGGCCCGACCGCCTGCGGCGCCGCGTGGCTGAAGTCGAGATGGATCTTCTCCCCGGTCCGGGTGAGGGAGATCTTCAGCTCGTAGGGGCCGTAGCCGCAGCCGTCGTCGCAGATGTAGTCGGCGAACTCCAGCGTCTGCCCGTCCTCGAAGAGGGTCGCGAGCAGCACCTTCATCGCCTGGTAGTTGCGGTCGAGCAGGGCGTCCAGCGCGGACAGGTACGTCTCGACGCCGAACCGGTCGCACAGCTCGGTCACCCGCCGCGCGGCCGTCGTGCAGGCCGCGACGAGGCCGTTCAGGTCGGCGCGGTTCCAGTCGGGCATCCGCACCTGATTGAGGATGATGCGCAGCGCCGCCTCGTTCAGCTCACCGCCCTCGTACAGCTTGAACGGCGGGACGATCACGCCCTCCTCGTAGATGGTCCGGGCGTCGGCGGGCATCGAGCAGGGCGTCTTGCCGCCGACGTCCGACATGTGGCCGAACATCGACGACCAGCCGACGAGGCGCCCGCGGTGGTAGATCGGCACGACCAGCAGCCAGTCGTTGGCGTGGCTGATCGCCGCGCCGCACGCGTACGGGTCGGACGTCATCAGGATGTCGCCCTCGCCGATCGTCCCGTCGAAGTTCTCCAGGAAGTCGGGCACCGACAGCCCGAACTGGCCGACGACCATCTTCCCGGACGGGTCGGCGATCAGCGGGAACTCGTCGTGCTGCTCGCGGATGCCCGGCGACAGCGCGGTGCGGAACAGCACCTCGTCCATCTCGTAGCGGGCGTTGCGCAGCGCGTTCTCGATGATGTCCAGGGTGACCGGGTCGACGTCGACCCGGTCGACCGGCTCGGTCGTGGTCTGCAGGATCTCGGCCATCAGCCCTCCTCAGTCGGACGGATCAGCAGGCTGCCGCTCGGGTGCACGGTCGCGGCGTGCCCCGGCAGGACGAGGGTGGTGGAGTCCATCTCGACCACGACGGCCGGTCCGGCCACCACGTCCCCGGCGCGGAGCTTGGAGCGGTCGAAGATGCCGGCGGGCACCGAGGCGCCGTCCATCCACACCTCGGTCTCGCGGACGCGCGCCGCCGACGGGTCGCCGTCGCCCTCGGGAAGCGTGCGCCAGGCGACCTCGGGGCGCGGCCCGCTGACCGTGACCCGCAGGTTGATGACCTCGCGCTCGTTGTCGAGCAGGAACGAGAACAGCCGCTTGTGCTCGGCGTCGAACGCGGCGCCCAGCTCGGCGAGCAGGTCGCCGTCCACGGTCTCGCGGTCGACCTCGACGGGGATCTCGAAGCCCTGCCCGTGGTAGCGCAGGTCGATCTGGTACGCCGCGGTCTGGCTGCCGCGCGGCACGCCCTCCGACTCCAGCCGGGCGGCGGCCTGGTCGGCCAGCTCGGCGAGGACGGCGCGCAGCTCGCCGTCGTCGAGGGTGGAGAAGCGGCGCACCATCGTGCGGGCGCTCTCGTCGCGGGCGCAGGTCGTCGCGTCCCCGTAGGCGCACAGGACGCCCGGCGACGGCGGCACGATCACCGGCCACGCGCCGGTCAGCCGGCCGAGCGCGTTGGCGTGCAGCGGGCCCGCGCCGCCGAACGACATCAGCGCGAACTCGCGCGGGTCGAAGCCCTGCTGGACGCTGATCAGCCGCAGCGCGCCCAGCATGTTCTCGTTGACGATGTCGATGATCCCGGCCGCCGCGGCCTCCACGCTCGGCAGGCCCATCGCCTCGGCGATGCCGCTCACGGCCTTGCGGGCGGCCTCGACGTCCAGCGAGATCTCCCCGCCGGCGAGCTGCGTCGGCAGGTAGCCGAGGACGACGTTGGCGTCGGTGACCGTCGGCTCGGTGCCGCCCGCGCCGTAGGCGGCGGGGCCGGGGTCGGCGCCCGCCGACTGCGGGCCGACCCGCAGCGCCTTGGTCAGCTCGGGGACGTGCGCGATCGAGCCGCCGCCGGCGCCGACGCTGCGGACGTCCACGCTGGTGGCCCGGACGGTCAGGTCGCCGACGCTCGTCTCCCGGCCGATCCGGGGGTTGCCGCCGAGGACGAGCGCCACGTCCGTGGACGTCCCGCCCATGTCGAAGGTGAGGAAGTCGCCGAACCCGGCCTGCTCGGCGAACCACACGGCGCCGGTCACGCCGCCCGCCGGGCCCGACAGCAGCAGCGACACCGGGTCCTCGGCCGCCTTGGACGCCTGGGTGAGCCCGCCGTCGCTGCGCAGCACCGAGAGCGGCGCCGCGATGCCGCTGCCGGTCAGCGACCGGTCGAGGTTGCTGACGTACCGGGCGACTTCGGGCTGCACGTAGCTGTTCGCCACGGTCGTGACGGTCCGCTCGTACTCCCGCATCTCCGGCAGGACGTGGCTGGACAGCGACACCGGCACGCCGGGCAGCTCCTCGGCCGCCAGTTCCGCGACCCGACGCTCGTGCTCGTCGTTCGCGTACGCGTTGATCAGCGAGACGGTGAGCGCCTCGATGCCGGCCCCGGCGAGCCTGCGCAGCTCGGCGCGGGCGCGCTCCTCGTCCAGCGGGGTGACGACCCGGCCGTCGGCCGCGATCCGGCCCGGGACCTCGACGGTGTGCTCCAGTTTCGCCAGCGGCTCCGGCTTCGGCCAGATGATCCAGCCGGCCAGCCCGCCCGGCACGAACGACCGGGCGATCTGCAGCACCTGCCGGAACCCCTCGGTCGTCACCAGCCCGACCCGCGCTCCCCTGCCCTGCAGGATCGCGTTGGTCGCCACCGTCGTGCCGTGCAGCACGTGCGCCACCTCGGACAGCCCGATCCCCGCGTCCCGGCACACCTTCCGGATGCCGTTGAGGACGCCCTCGGACTGGTCCGCCGGAGTGGACGCGGTCTTGGCGCGGTGGCTGACGCCGGTCTCCTCGTCCACCAGCAGCACGTCGGTGAACGTGCCTCCTACATCGACGCCTAGGCGATAGCCCATGCCGGCCTCCCGGTGCCGTGCTCGTTACTCAGATGGATCCGCGCTCGGCCAGCGCGGCGATCTCGTCTTCTCGCAGGTCCAGGAGGCCGCCGTACACCTCCCGGTTGTGCTCGCCGAGCGCGGGGCCGGCGTGGCGCACCGACCCCGGCGTCTCGCTGAGCCTGGGGAACGCGTTGTGCATCGGGAGCTCCCCGAAGTCGGGGTGGACGAGGCGCACGATCGCCTCGCGGGCCGCGAAGTGCGGGTCGTCGAACATGTCCTTGGCGGTGTAGATGCGTCCGGCCGGGACGCCGCCCTCGTGGAGGGTCTCCAGGAGGGCCTCGGTGTCGAGGGTCGCCGACCAGGCGGAGATCAGCTCGTCCAGCTCGGCCATGTTGCGGCCCCGGTCGGCGTGCCCGGCGAACCGGGGGTCATCGGCGAGTTCGGGCCGTCCCATCGTCTTGGCGAGGCGTCCGAACACGGTGTCCTGGTTGGCGGCGATCAGGATCATCTCGCCGGACGCGGTCGGGTACACGTTGCTGGGCGACACGTTCGGCAGCACCGACCCGGTGCGTTCGCGCTGGTAGCCGGCCACGGCCCACTCGGGCAGCAGCGACTCCATCATCGCCAGCACCGCCTCGTAGATCGCCGAGTCGACGATCTGGCCGCGCCCGGTGTTGCTCCGGTGGTGGACGGCGACGAGCGCGCCGATCGTGGCGAACACCGCGGCGAGCGAGTCGCCGAGCGAGATCCCGGCCCGGGACGGCGCGTTCCCCGGGTCGCCGGTCACGTACCGGATGCCGCCCATCGCCTCGCCGATCGACCCGTACCCGGCGCGCGGCGCGTAGGGGCCGCTCTGCCCGAAACCGGACACCCGCACGAGGATCAGCCCCGGGTTCGCCTCGCGGAGCGTGTCGAAGTCCAGCCCCCAGCGCTCCAGCGTGCCGGGGCGGAAGTTCTCCACGACGATGTCGGCCTGCGCGATGATCCGCCGCGCGAGGTCCTGCCCCTCGGGCGTGCGCAGGTTGCACGTCACCGACTTCTTGTTGCGCGCGACCACGGGCCACCACAGGGACTTGCCGTGCGGCTTCTCCCGCCCCCACTGGCGCATCGGGTCGCCCGCGCCCGGCGCCTCCAGCTTGATCACCTCGGCGCCGAAGTCGCCGAGCAGCTGCCCGCAGAACGGACCGGCGAGCAACTGCCCCATCTCCACCACGCGCAGATCGGCGAGCGGCCCCCGGGCGTCCTGCATGGCACCGTCGTGCGTCGACATCTGGCAAACCCTCGTTTCAGTCGTCTCATTCAGCCCGGCCGGCACCGGCCGGATCGTCGTTCAGGCCGGGCGGTTCCCAGCCGGTCGTCCTTCGGGCCGGGCGGTCCCGGCCGGTCGTCGTTCAGGCCGGCCGGCTCCAGCCGAGTCGTCGTTCGGGCCGGATGGTTCCGGCCGGGTCGTCGTTCGGGCCGGCCAGTCGCGGCCGGGTCGTTCAGGTCGGGTCGTTGTTCGGGGCGGGCTGGGTGTTCGGGGCGGGCTGGGTGTTGGGCTGGGTGTTCGGGGCGGGCTGGTCATTGGGGACGGGCTGGGCGCGGGCGGCGCGTAGGAGGACCGCCTTGGCGGCGAGCACGTGTGCGCGCATCACCGACTCGGCCCAGGTGCCGTCGGCCGCGCGCAGGGCGGCGACCAGTTCGCGGTGGTGGGCGGAGCTGCGGGTCAGGTCGTCCGGCGAGTAGCGGTGGAAGGTGCGCATGACCAGCGGGAGCTGCACCACCGCGTTGAGCATCGACACCAGCCGGGTGCTGGCGGCCGCGGCGCGGACGATGCCGTGGAACTCGGCGTTCAGCTCGGCGACCCGGTCCAGGTCCTGGCCGTCGCCGGAGGCGGCGGAGCGCTCCATGAGGTCGCACAGCTCGGCCATCCGGTCGGCGGCCTTGGGCTCGATCCGGGTGGCGGCGCGGCGGGCGGCGGCGCCCTCCAGCAGCATCCGCAGGTCGTAGATCTCCTCCAGGTCCTCCGGCGTCCAGTCGGGGACGCGGGCGCCGCGGTGCGGCAGGACCTCGACGAGGCCCTCGACCTCCAGCCGGCGCAGCGCCTCCCGGACCGGCGTCCGGCTGGAGCCGGTCTGCTCGGCCAGCTCGGCCTCGCCGAGCCGGGCCCCGGGCGGGTGGACGCCGTCCAGGATGTCGGCGCGCAGCCGTGTGTACACACGGTCCACGGCACGGACCATCCGAACCTCCTCGGTGGATCGATTGCATGCAAGATAAGCATTTCAGTCGCTTGACACAAGGGTTCTTCCTGAACGATTCTGCAGTACATCCACAGATTGCATACAAGGGAAGGCCGATGGCGGACGTCGAACTGATCGAGGTGGGCCCCCGGGACGGGCTGCAGAACGAGGCCGCGATCCTGCCCACCGCCGACAAGGTGCGGCTCATCGAGCGGAGCGTGGCGGCCGGGCTGCGGCGGATCGAGGCGGTCAGCTTCGTCAACCCGAAGCGCGTCCCGCAGATGGCGGACGCGGAGGCGGTGATGGAGCGCGTCCCCCGGCCGGACGGGGTGCGCTATGCCGGGCTCGTCCTGAACCGGCGCGGCCTCGACCGGGCGCTCGCCACCGGCGTGGACGAGGTCAACGTCGTCGTCGTGGCCACCGACGAGTTCAGCCGCCGCAACCAGGGCTGCACGGTCGAGGAGGGGGTGGCGACCTGGGCGCGGATCGCCGCCGACGCCCGCGCCGCCGGGCTCTTCCGCACCGTCACCATCGCGGCGTCCTTCGGCTGCCCGTTCGAGGGCGAGGTGCCGGCCGAGCGCGTCCTGGACCTGGTGCGGCGGGTCGCCGAGAGCGAGCCCGACGAGATCGCGCTGGCCGACACGATCGGCGTGGGCGTCCCCGCGCAGGTGCGCACGCTGCTGGCGGGCGCCGCCGAGATCGCCCCGCACGTCCCGCTGCGCTGCCACTTCCACAACACGCGCAACACCGGCTACGCCAACGCCCTCACCGCGCTCGACCACGGGGTGAGCGCACTGGACGCGAGCACCGGCGGCTTCGGCAGCTGCCCGTTCGCGCCGGCCGCGACCGGCAACATCGCGACCGAGGACCTGCTCTACTCCCTCGACCGCATGGGCGTCGCGACGGGCGTGCGGATGGCCCCGGTGACCGAGACGGCGGCCTGGCTGGGCGAGCGGCTCGACAGCCCGGTGCAGGCCCTGCTCGGCCGCGCCGGGCCGTTCCCGTCGGCCCGCTAGCGCGTCACCACTGCGGGACCGTGCCGTCCCGCTGCAGGAACTCCAGCCGGTTGCCCAGGTTGTCGAACGCGTAGAACCGGCGGTGACCTGGGAAGTTGTCGTCCCAGTCGACTTCGATGCCGTGCTCGGCCAGCCGCTCGGCCAGCCCGTCCAGGTCCTCGACGCGGATGCCGGGGTGCGCCTTGCGGGCCGGGCGGAAGTCCTGCTCGACGCCCAGGTGGATCTCCAGCCCGTCGGCGCGCACCCACAGCCCGCCCCGCGCGGCCAGCACCGGCGGCTTCGCGACCTCGCTCATCCCTAACGCGTCCACGTAGAACGCGCGGCACGCGTCCTCGCCGCCCGCCGGGATGGCGATCTGCACGTGGTGCACCCCGAAGGCGAACGGCGTCTCGTGGTCCGGCCCGTATCCCTGCGCGGAAATCTCACTCATGATCACATCATGGCGCGGGTGAAGTACACGCGGACAGTGGTCCCGTCCGGCCCCGTGTGGATGCGCACCAGGTCGGCGAGCTTGTGGACGAGCAGCAGCCCGCGGCCGCCGACCGTGTCCGGCGGGACGGGACGCCGCCCGGCCAGCGGATCGGTGATGTGCCCCGCGTCGCTGACCTCGATGATCAGGTGGGTGGCGTCGTACCAGAGGCACAGCACGCCCGAGCCGCCGCCGTGCTCGACGGAGTTGGCGGTCAGCTCGCTGGCGACGAGTTCGGCGTCCTGGACGCGGTCCTCGGTGAGGCCCGCCGCGGCGGCGCACTGCACGACCATCGCCCGCGCCACCTTCAGCGTGCGCGCGTTGAAGGGCAATCGCCGCGGCCGGTCGGACGGCTCGACGGCGGCCCGCGCCCCCGCACCCGGGTGATCGCCGACCCGCTCCCCGCTGCCGGTCATGACCGTCCCTCCGACCGCACTCCTTGCCCTACGGCAATCATGAATGGTACCGACTGAGAGCGAACGGCACGCCCGCTTCCCCATGGCTCTTCCCTGGTCACCGCAACTTAGACGACCGGCAGCGGTCTGAGCGGCCTAGACCCGGGTGTCGTCCACTCTGAAGGCCCGCGACTAGTGCGCGGCGTGCAGGTGATCCGGGCCGACCAGCCGCATGCCGTGTTCGCGGCAGGCGGCGAGCAGCGCACGCTCCTGGCCCACGGTCATTCCCGAACTGCTCACCATGAGGGCGGAGATCCCGGACCTGCCGCACGCCTCGGCAACGCCGGGCACGGCGTACGCGGGGACGGCGATGACGGCCAGATCGGGCACCTCGGGCAGGTCGGCGAGCGTCGCCACGCACGGCACGCCGTCCGCGGCGTTCCCGGCGCAGTGCGGGTTCACCGCGTAGACGGCGCCGTCGAAACCGCCGCCCAGCAGGTCGGCGAGGAGGGCCCGGTGCTCACCGGACACCCCGATGACCGCGACGACCCGCGCCCGCGCCCCGCCGGAGACTTCTGTCATGTGCCCAGCCTCTGACGCGGCAGGTCGCAGAGCAGGGTCCCAAGGTCCCCGGCCGGTGGGACCAACGTCCCGGTTCCGTCTTTACCTCCCGCTTCGCACACTGGAGGGAGGACGGCCTTCGGGCTTCCCCACCGTGAGGGACGGCATCCCGTGGATCTCAACGCACCCGACCGCACGCTCCGGATCGGCGGCCGTCCGCTGCCGGTCGCCGGACCCGCCCGGATGTACGTCTGCGGGATCACCCCGTACGACGCGACCCACCTCGGCCACGCCCGCACCTTCGTCTGGGCCGACGTCGCGGCCCGCGTCCTGCGGCACGCGGGCGCGGACGTGCGCGTCTGCCGCAACGTCACCGACGTCGACGACGTCCTGAACCAGGCGGCCCACCGCGCCGGAAGCCCCTACGACAGCTTCGCCGCCGTCCAGCAGTACTACTTCGAACGCGACCTCGACACCCTCGGCGTCCACGCCGTCGACCACCAGCCCCGCGCGCACAACCACGTCCGGGAGGTCATCGCGCTCGCGCAGGGCCTTCTCACGTCCGGCCACGCCTACGTCCACGACAACGCGGTCTACTTCCACGGCGCCGACGTCCCTGCTCTGCCCGACGACGAGGCGCACGCCCTCCTGGCCGAGTACGGGGACGAGCCCGGCGCGCCCGGCAAGAGGCATCCGTTCGACGTCGCGGTCTGGCGCCCGTCCCGCTCGGGCGAGCCCGCCTGGCCCAGCCCCTGGGGTCCCGGCCGTCCGGGCTGGCACGCCGAGTGCGCCGCGATGGCCATGACGACCTTCGGACCGTCCCTCGACCTGCACGCCGGCGGCACGGACCTGCGCTTCCCGCACCACGCCTACGAATCCGCGATGGCCGAGGCGCTGACCGGCGTCCGCCCCTTCTCCCGGGCCTGGCTGCACGTCGGCATGGTCCGCCGCGACGGCGAGAAGATGGCCAAGTCGACCGGCAACCTCGTCCTGGTCTCCGACCTCGTCCCCGGCCACCCGCCCGCCGCCGTCCGCCTCATGCTGATGAGCACCCCCTGGCAGGACGAATGGGACTACACCCCCGAAGCCTTGGAGCAGGCCGCCGCCCTCTTGGACCGCCTCCACACCGCCGCCGGCCGTCCGGGCAACTCCCCCACCGCCGAAGCAGCCGTGACCAAGGCCCTCCTCAACGACCTCGACGTCCCCACCGCCCTCCGCACAGCCGAAGAGGAAGGCGCCCGCACCGCCCGCCTGACGATGCGAACACTCGCCCTCACCTGACCCGCGGATCGGACGGCATCAAGGCGTCCTACGACACCGGCATCGCATGACCATCGAGAAGTGACACGCACGAGGGGCACCGGACGGCCGACCCGTTGCTCTCACCAGCACATGTGGCTACGGCTCCAGCCGGGTATGAGGGGCTGCCGGCGTGCGCGGGGCAGCGTCGCGGTGGCTCCCGGTGTGGCCGTCCGGGTTCCGGTGGTGTGCGGTTCGTGCTGGTCAGCGGGGGTATGGCACGGCGGGTCGAGCCAGCGGGGGACATCGGGGGGACGCGATGCGGGTGCGTTCGCGGCGCCGTGTGCGGGCGATGCGGTGGCCCGTGGGCATGGGCATCGCGGGGTGGCGGTGGCTGCGGCGCTCTCGCACGGTCTCGCGGTACAGGCTGCGGGCCGGGGACCGCTCGGAGATCGACCGGCTCCCCCGGCGGGACGGGGAGCGGATCCAGGGCCCTCGGGAGGGCGTCGGGCCGCTCTACCAGCGGCGATACACCGTCCGTATCGCCGGCAGCCCGCTGTCGCCCGCGGAGTTGATCAGCCGTGTGGGCGCCGATCTGAACGCCGCCTCACCGGTCGAGGTCGCCGTCTTCGACAAGACCGCGGGGACGTCCCGGCCCATGCAGATGGGGGACGAGTACGTCGTCCACATGCCGGGGCCGTGGAACTGCCCGGTCCGGGTCGTGGAGCGCACACCGGAGTCATTCCGGTTCGTGACGCTGAGCGGACATCTGGAGGCCGGGGAGATCGAGTTCCGGGCGTCCAGGACCAGGGACGACGAGCTCGTGTTCACGATCGAGTCCTGGGCGCGGAGCGGTGATCGGCTGGCGGAGGCGCTCTATGAAGGGGTGGGCCTCGCCAAAGAGATGCAGCTCCATATGTGGGCGCATTTCTGCGCTCGCGTCGCCGAGATGTCGGACGGCCACCGGGTCGGCGAGGTCGAAGTCCATACCGAGCGAACCGACGTCCCCGGCAGCGGCCCGGCGCAGCAGCTCCTCACCCGCGCCGTCACAGCGGCGTTCGCGCGGCCTTTCGCGCTGGCGGCGCGGGTGCGCGACCGGCCCCTGCATCCCCGGGGGATCGTGTTCGACGCCGTGCTCATGCTGGACGGGGCGTCCCGATACTGGGGCGTCCCATTCCTGGACGAGCGTGCGGAAATGCGGGCCGAAGTCCGGTTGTCCCGCGCGATCGGGCTGCCGCCGCAACTGCCCGATCTGCTGGGCCTGGCGCTGCGCTGGACGCAGCCTTCGGCAGGCGACGCGGGGTCGGACGCCACCTCCGACCTGCTGCTGGCCACGACCGGGCACACGCCGATAGGCCGCCGGCTATTGCGGCCCGGATACCACTGGAGTCCGGCGTTCTACGGTTCCCTGCTCGCCTACCGGGCCGGCGACCGCCGGGTCCTGCTGGGCGCGGTCGGAGACTCGTCCCGGTTCATCCCGGCCGACCTGACGACGCTCGCATCCGCCGTGGACTACCGGCCACTGGAACTGGACCTGGTGGTGGCGACCGAGGCCGGCCGCTGGGAGCGCTTCGGCAGGCTGCGAATCCTGGGCCCGGGACGAGGCGACAACGAAACGATGCGCTTCAACCCGGCCCAGAACCCCATCCCGGAACTGCCTCCCGCTGGGCTGCTCCAGCAGGTGCGCGGCCCCACGTACGCCGCCGTCCAGCGGGTGCCCCATCGCACCCGGGACCTCCGGTCAGCGCAACGCCGTCAACCGCAGAGGACGCCCCGATGAGAGGCAGTACCCGCGTCCAGCGGCGCATGCTGCGCCGGCGCGCCGAACTGCATCGCCTCCCGCTCAACTTCGACCCGCGGCAGCACGACATGCACCGGCCGGAGGACGGCTGGCACATCGACGACTACCGGCAGGCGCTGCCGAGCGAGCCGCCCGGCCCGCCCGTCCACGGCGGAAGCTGGGAGACCGCCCGCCACCTGGTGGCGAACTACGAGTACGCCGACCCGGCCATCATCCGGGAGGTCAGCCGGTCGGGCCCGCCCGAACCCGGCAAGGACATGCTCCTGCAGGCCCGCTTCTACGGCCTCCGCTTCTACCTCGGGCTGCGCATCGGGGACGTCGTCGACGGCTACATCGAGGAGGACGGCCGCCGCGCCCGCGTATGGGGCTGGAACTACCGGACGCTGAAAGGCCACCTCGAACGCGGCCAGATGGACCAGGAGGTGCGCAAATGGCTCGACACCGGCGAGGTCGAGTTCCACATCCACGTCTTCTCGCAGCGAGGCCCCATCCCGAACCCCATCGTCCGGCTCGGCTTCATCGTCTTCGGACGGCTCACGCAGGTCAGGTTCTACAGGCGAGCGTGCAAGCGCATGGAGACGCTGACAACGGCCGCACTCGCCGACCGGCGCCAGGCCGCCTGAGGAGCACTTCGCCGCAGCGGGAATGACTGATCGCGGCGATCAAGCGTCAGGCCGCGCGCCCACCGGGACACGGCGTCCGGACGGCCGGCGCAGCGCCGGGGCCAGCCAGCGGTCGAGGAAGGCCCGGAGTTCCGCCTCCGGCCGCGGCGGCTCGCCCGGGTTCTCCAGCAGCGAGGTCAGCAGCCGCATGATGATCTCGGCGAGGCCGTTGAGGTCGTCCTCGCCGACCCCGGCGGACGTCCAGTCGACCGGGAAGCGCTTCAGCATCTGGGCGCCGTAGGCGATCGCGTCCGCGGTGGTGGCGCCGCGGCCGAACGCACCGGAGTCCCTGAGCTGCAGCAGCAGGCTCAACCGCGGCTCGGTCGGGATGGTCCGCAGGCAGAACATCATGCCCTCGACCACGGCCTCGGCCGGATCGCCTATCCCCTGGAGGTGGGCGACCAGCCGATCGACGAACGACTCCGCGCCCTGGGCCGCCACCTCGCCCACGATGTCGCTGATGCGGGCGAAGTGGCGGTAGACGGTCTGGCGGGTGACGCCGAGCTCGGTCGCCACGTCCGACAGGGTCGTCTTCACGACGCCGTGCCGGTCGATGCAGCGGGCGGTCGCGTCGACGATGCGCTGCCGGGCCTCGGCGTCTGATGCAGGGGGCCTGCCTCCCCAGCCGTGGTGCGCCATGGCCCTAGGATCCCACAGGCTCCACGGCCGGACGCGGCGCCCGCACGCGCACCGCGGCCACGACGAGCACCGCCGCGGCGACGGCGCACAGTGCGGCGTACCAGAGGCTGCCGACCGGGGTGCCCTGCTCGGTGACGCCACCGGACGACGCGAAATACGCCGGGAGCGCGGTCAGCCAGAGAACGACGAGCACGCCCAGGTACACCGCCGGGTAGACCCGCGCGAACGCCGGCGACTGGACAGGGCCGGAGTCGGTACGCGTCGCGCGCCAGGCGTCCACGAGCAGGTAGAGGCCGGCGATCCAGACGACGGCGAGCTCGGCGGACAGGATGCCCCGCTGGATACCGAGCTGGTCCTCACCGCGGAAGGCGCCGCTGGGCGCGCTCACCACGATCATCGCCAGCGGCGTCGCGGCACCCGCGAGGACGGTGCGCCAGCCGATGCTCCATCCCGTGCGCGCGTCACGCCCCTCGTCCACCCCGACCAGCCGGACGACGAGGTAGGTCATCGCGCCGAACGACACCGAGGCGAACAGGAGCATGCTGTTCATCGGGACGGACGCGAGCGCCGGCTGGTTGATCATCTCGTTGCCCGGGTTCCACGCCCACCACTTCAGCTGCGGCCCGAGCTGGTCGAAGATCTCGTAGAAGACCTGGCAGGCGAACGCGACCGCCACCGAGCCAAGCAGCGGACCGCGCCGGGCGAACACGCCCAGGACCCGCACCAGCTCGTAGGCGAGCTGCGAGATCGCCGGGTAGAAGGCCACGATGTAGAGCGGCAGCCGGTCGTACATGAACTGCACGGTGAACACGTTGTGGGAGAAGATGAACCCGACGTGCTCCTCCAGACCGAACCAGCCGGGGAAGTACAGCGGCGGCTCGATCACGGCCAGGTACACGACCGAGGCGAACCACAGCGAGATGTTGACCGGGTCGCCGTCGCGCCGCCACCGTCGCCACGCGTGGACGAGCGCGAACACCGCCCCGCCGATGATGAGCAGTTCGAGGAACGGCATGGTGCCGTTCTCCAGCCCGAACGGATTGCGGAACGTCACCACGGCGTCCGCGCCGCGGCAGGAGAACCCGAGCCCTTCGGCGATGCGCTCGGCCACCGGGTCGCACGTGTAGCCCATGTTCAGCTCCCCTGATCAGGTTTCGACGAGGTCGTCGCCCCGGCGCGCTCCGGCGGACGGCGCGCCCGCCCGGCCGGTGTAGCCGGTGTAGTCGGTGCCGGGCGGATCGTCCCGCTCGTCGAACCCGCCGGGCACGACCGTCCGTCCGAGCCGCTGGCGCAGCTTGTACCGCGCGATGCCGAACCAGAACCGCGGGTCGGCGGCCATCTCCCTGAGCGACTTGTCGAGGTTGAACACCTGGGCGAACGTCTGCTCGACGTAGGCGTCCTCGCGGCTCGCGGCGTTGATGGCGTTGAAGACCGGCCAGCTGAACCGCGCGGCCAGCCTGCGCCGCCACGGCGCCGCGACCTCGCTCCCGGTCGCGAAGTCGTAGGCCTGGTCGCGTGCCATCGCGAGCATCCAGGGCACGTCCAGCGACGTCTTCTGCCGGGCGAGGAACTCCTTGGAGAAGGCGGCATCGAGGACCTCCCGCCCGGCCAGCATCTCGCCGAGGATCAGCGCGGAACGCGCCGCCGAACTCATCCCCTGGGCGTAGAACGGATTGAAGGCGCAGATCGAGTCGCCGACGGAGACCAGCCCGACCGGCGGCACGTCGAGCAGGTCGAAGCGGCGCCACTTGTTGCCGGTGGAACGGGTCAGATGGACCTCGGACGTCGGGGTGCACGCCCGGGTCGCCCGCCCGAAGGCCGCGGCGCGGACCCGGTCCACCGCGTCCTCGAACGCCTCGGTCTTGCGCGGCATCTGGATGCCCCACGACCCCATGCACACGATGGCGCGGTCGCCCTCGATCGGGAAGAAGTTGCTGAGGAACTCGTGCTCGTCGGGATGGTCACCGGTGTCCTGGGTCGGGGTGATGACCAGGTGCCGCCACCACCACGACTCGGGACGCCGTCCGGCCGGCGGCAGGTCGTACCAGCGCGAGACGTACGTGACCTTGGCGTCCAGGGTCTTCTCCGGCGGCGCGGACCAGCCGTCCGCCACGAGCCACTCGACGACCGAAGACCCTCGCCCGAGCGCATCGACCACGAGGTCGGCGGCCAGATAGCCCGCACCGTCCCCGCCGCGGAACTCGACCCCCTCGACGCGCCCGCCCACCGTGCCGCCACCACTCGACCGCAGCCCGGTGACGGTCACGCCCTCGCGGATCTCGATGGCCGGCACCTCGCGGACCTTCTCCCGCAGGACGCGCTCGATGAGCACCCGGGAGCTGTAGACCATCGTCATCGACCCGGACTTGCGCGGCGCCCAGCCGTCGTTCTCGCAGTAGGCCGCGTCCATCGACGGCATCAGCCGCATCCCGCCCGCGGCGATCAGCGCCTCCTCGAACCCGGGGAAGATCTCCCCGATCGCCCGGCGCCCGGAGTTCAGCAGGAAGTGCGGATGCTTGCTCTGCGGCACTCCGCGCCGATGCTCGGCCCCCGGCGGAAGCTCGTCCCGCTCCAGAACGACCACTCTCTCAAAGCGCCTGGCCAGCACCCCCGCCGCACACAACCCCGCGACGCTCCCACCCAGCACCACCGCCGTCCCAGACCGCATCCAGAGCCTCCATTCATACACTTATTGATCGAATGTATGATCACCCCAACCCCGGGTCAAGACCCAAGAACACCCCGCCCCCAACAAGTCGCTACCGACGGGGACACCACCCACGAAGAGGCGCGGGCTGACCGTGCGGCCCGCGGCAGGGCGTTCCCGCTGCGTCGCCGGCCGCCGCCATCAACCACAAAACCCGTCCGATACGATCACCAGCTGGACACTTTCGGCTGATGACATGGGCGAACTACCGACTTGTTCTGACTCGACGCATCCGGACCGGGAACTGCCGACCGGGGCGCGAGCGCGGGGGGGGAGCCTTATGTTCGTGAAGACCGGTCAGCACCTGATCGGTGCGGCAGTCGCCTGCTTGGCATTCATCGTGCAGGCCGCCGTCATCTACGCCGGTCTGCTCGCGTACGCAGTCGTCACTGATACGGACACCGGCGGTCCACTGGCCGGGCCTTTCTTGGTGCTGCTTGCCGGCCTGATGGGCGTCGTCCTGGTGCCGCTGCTGTTCTTGCCGGCCGGCGTTATCGGAGAGATGGCCGCAAAGAAGGGGCGCCTGCTGACCAAGTGGCTCGTCGCCACCACCGTGGCCGGAGCCCTGGCCATGGTCTACGCATTTCTTACCGCCGTGGCCACCGGTGTGGGCATTGCGCACTCCCTACTGGCGAGCCTGTTCGGGGCACTCACAGTCCTCGCCCCCACGGCGCTGTGCGTAAGCGTCTCCCACGGCACCCTGAAGCTCATGCCGAGCACACAGCGGAAAGCCCACGGCTAGAGTCACCGACGACGCCCAAAGTCCCGAAACCGAGGCCAGGCCACACCCGACGTGCGCCCGTGGTGCTACTTGATAGCCATCATTACCCGTCATTGGTCAGCCCGTCGACCTCAGCGTTCGAACGCCAACCGTGCCGCTGATGCCGTCCGGCGCGGGTTGCTGGGCACGGTCGCGAGCACTTGCACAACGCGCACCGGGCTGGCGTCCAAGAGACGGGCCCCGCTCAAACCTCCTGTGCCCCCTGAGCGGCGCCGCTGATTGCGCCAATCCCAGCCGCGCGCGCCTCGTCCTCCATGCGCGCCGCTCCCCCGGTACAGGCGCACGCGGGTTTCACACCCGAGCCGTCCCCAACCTGGCAATGCTGTCGTGCCTGAGCACGTTTACGCTGTGGCACTGTCACTGCGGCGGTGCGGCGGCGGGTTACGTTCGCGCGGACGCCGCTTGAGGTTGGAGTTGGCAGATGTGCCTGCATGATCTGGCAGACCGGGAGGCGGCGATCGCCCGGTTCCTGGAGAAGTTTCCATCACTGGCCCAGGCCTCATGTGATCACCCTGCGCTCCAGGGCTTGGACGACACTCGCTGGGCAGACATCCCAGGGTGTCCTGCGCAGACCCCGGCGGTATTCGCAGGGCTTCTGGACGCTGCCGCCGCTCCGGAGGCGGTGCGGGTGCTGGGCATCGTCTTGAATGACGGGCTCTTCCAGGTGAGCACAGCAATGCCGACGGCCTTGCCGTACTTGATCCGACTTGCGGTCGATCCCGCCGTGCCGGCCCGCGCCGAGCTGGTTGAGCTGCTGGCCGTGACTGCGGTGTTCAGCGAGCCGCTGGCCCCGGACGACAACTGGTCAACGCTCCTCGGCCCTGACTGCGATCACCCCGAGCGACCACAGTGCAAAGCTGTTTTTCTCGAGCACGCGGACGCCCTACGCCTGCTGGCAGAGGACGCCAGTCTGCCTGAAGAACTGGTCGGCCCCCAAGAACGCAGCTTGCTCCTGCAGGCAGCAGCGCCGCTCTGACTCCACCGCCCCCGGAACGTGGCGGATCACAAAAGCCCATGAGCTGCGGACGAACCCCAGGACCAGTCCATACAGATAGGTGCTGCACCCGCCAGGGTGGCGCGCCGTCGAAGCCGGGAGTTGGTGGGTTCTGTCTGCAAAGCCACGGCGTCCCACGCCAGGGCACTTCTACAGTGGGAGGTGCAGAAATCGTTGAGTGATCGCATGGCGGGCGTGGTCCGTCCGCTTATGACGTCCTGGTTCATTCGTCAGCGTCTGGACCGGATGGAGCAGCACACGCGTGAACGCGTGGAACAGCTTCGGCAGAAGCTAAGGCAAGCCGAGGGACCGCTAGAGCCGCGAAGTCGCGCGCGCTGCCCGACCGATAGCCAATAGGGACTCGCGCTTCGACGCATAATCCAGCTGACGCTCGTTCGGACTCGTCGAGCCGTAATTACCTGCCGCCTGGTCCGCGACGACGATGTGGCGGCCAAGGCAGGTGAAGAGGCCGACGATGCCATGTCTACCCAACCGCCATCCATCACTCCGGACGACGACCGATCCGCTCGTGCCGACCGGTGCCGCTCCGGTCACCCGTCAGCGCGTCTGACGGCCGGGTCGGACGACCGGCCGCAGTCGTGGGCCAGGGCGTGACCCAAGCGGGCGACAATGGCGACGTCCGGCCAGGAGCATCCACTCAAAAGATCGGCGCGATGACCTGCTGGTTCACCCCGGAAGCGGCGGTTGGGCCGCAACTCCGCCCGCTGTCGGCCTGGGCGACGGGCAGTTGGCGGGCGATGTGCTGGACGGTGGCCGGCGCTGCCAGGTCGCCGGTGAACCGGCTATCCCGGCCGGTCATGCCCGCCTCGGGCCCGCGATCAGGAGCGTCGGCCAAGTCCCGCGGGGCCCGGGAACAGGCCCGTCCACACACCATGAGGTCCGGGCCGGTGGCTACCGCCCCGCCGACCTTGGCCAGTTACCTCGCGTACTGGCTCCGGGAGCTCGTAGACCCGAACCTGGCACCCGCGACGGCGACGAACTATGACATGTTCGTGCGGCTCTACATCGTTCCTGAGCTGGGCAAGAAGCGACTCGACAAGCTGAGCGTTCAGGGACGTCCGGGCGTGGCTCAACGGGCTCCGTGGCCGCTGCCAGTGCTCCGCACAAGGCAAGGACGAGCGGCGATGCTGCGCCGTCGGTGAGTACTGCGAGCAGTTCACCTCCGACCGGACCGTTCGGGACGCCTGGACGGTCCTGCGGGCGGCCCTGAACAACGCCGTCCGGGAGGAGGTACTACCGCGCAACGTGGCAGCCTCCTGCGCGTCCCCAAGCCTCGCCGGCGCAAAGTGAAGCCCTGGACGGTCGATGAGGCCCGCAAGCTCCTCGAAGCGGCCCGTACGCGCCGTTACCCGCTGTCCCCCGCCTACGTCCTCATCCTCGTCCTGGGCCTGCGGCGCGGCGAGATGCTCGGGCTCTGCTGAGAAGACGTCGACCTGGACGGGGCCGAACTGACGGTCGTCTAGCAGATCCCGCACCGGGCAGCCGATCGAACCGCGCAACTTCAATCGCAGCTTCGTCACCGCCTGCCGTAAGGCGGGCGTCCGACAGATCCCCGTACACGCGACCCGCAAGACGTGCGCCTCGCTCCTGGTGGCGATGGACGTACACCCGCGCGTGGCGATGCAGATCCTCCGGCACAGCCAGATCTCGGTCACGATGAACGTCTACAGCGAGGTGTCATCGGACGCGACGCGGCTCGGTCGGAGCCTCGACTCCAAGCGTGCGGGGTCGTAGCTGTACTTCGCTGCTGTACGGGCACCAAAAAGGCCGGTTTCTCTTCGGAGAACCGGCCTTTGACCTGGGTGGAGCTGAGGGGATTTGAACCCCTGACCCCCTCGATGCGAACGAGGTGCGCTACCGGACTGCGCCACAGCCCCGAGGACTCCGTAAGGTTAGCAAACATTGGGGGGTGCTCGCGCACCGGTTACTCGCCGACGGCGCGGCGGTCGTCGGCGTACTGGTCGAAGACCTCGTCGGGGGTGATGAGGTCGATGACCTCGGCCGGCTCGGCCTCCTCGGCGGCGCGGCGGGCCTCCAGGGCGCGGATGCGGGCCGCGGCGCGGGCCTCGGCGGCGGCGCGGCGGCGGGCGGTGTCCATGCCGACGGCGACGCGGAGCAGCGCCAGGTGGCCGGCCAGCAGGGCGGCCGGGGGCATGGTGATCCACCAGGGCGCGACGCCGGACGCGACGACGGCGACGGCGGTGAGCACGAGCGCGGTCAGGCCCGTGGTGCGGCGGCGGCGCCGGGCGATGACGGTGGCCCGGGTGACGCGGCGGCGCGGCTCCGGGGTCTCCTCGGGAAGCGGTTCCTCCTCCTCGTCCTCCTCGGGACGTTTGTGGAGGAGGCGGGAGATCCCGGTCGTCTCGGTGTCGCGGCGCAGCCACATGGGCACGAGGACGACGGCCCAGACGGCGACGATGGCGAGGTACAGGACGGCGCTGCTCACCGGCCCCACCGTCCCAGGGCACGCTTAACAGGCGGGCCGACTTTCGGCGCGCGAACGTGCAATGGGAGCAGGGTCACGCCCCGCACGGTACGAGGGGGTGTCAGAGGTTGACGAGCATAAGGGGCGGTGTGTCGCGAGATCGATCCCGCCGTTACTCTCCGTTTGCCGCGCCTTCTCGATCGCAGGATTCTTACGGCGGGAAAGTCACGGCGGGCTCATGTGCCGCGGGGAAATGCCTGTTTGCGCTCGGCGAGCCAGCGGGCGCGCAGGCCACCGGGCACGTCCTCGACGGTGAGGGCGTAGCAGATGTGGTCGCGCCAGGCGCCGTCGATGTGCAGGTGGCGGCGGCGAATTCCCTCTTCGCGGAATCCGAGCTTTTCGACGACGCGGCGGCTCGCGGTGTTCTCCGGGCGGATATTGGCTTCGAGCCGGTGGAGGCCGACGGTGAAGAAACAGTGGTCGACGGCGAGCGCGACGGCGGTGGGAATGACGCCGCGTCCGGCGACCCGCTTGTCGACCCAGTAGCCGATCTGCGCGGACCGGGCCGAGCCCCAGACGATCGCGCCGATGGTGAGCTGGCCGGCGAATTCGTCCTCGTGGGTGACGACCCAGGGCAGCGCGAGACCCTGGCGGGCTTCGCGGCGCATGGTGTGGACCATGCTGAGGTAAGGCCCGAGGCCGCTGCGGAACAGCGGCGTCTCGGGGTTGGTCGGCTCCCACGGGCGGAGCCAGTCGGCGTTGCGGACCCGCAGCTCACGCCAGACCGCGGCGTCGCGATGCCGCAGCGGGCGCAGGCCGACAGGGCCCTCGGTCAGGGTGACCGGCCATCCCCGTAAACGTTCCACGGTTCCATGATTCCCTGGTCGGACGTCTGGACGCCATCAATTGTCGCCGAGAATTCGGGCACGCGGGACGATCGTGCCCTGTTTCATCACCCGGGTGACACGGAGATCGTCGTCCAGGACGACCAGGTCGGCGTCCTTGCCGGGCTCCAGGGAGCCGGTGCGGGCGTCGATGCCGAGCGCGCGGGCGGGGGTCAGGGACGCGGCGCGGGCGGCGTCCTCGATGGGGAGGCCGGTGTCGGTGACGGTGCGGCGGAAGGCGTCCGCCATGGTGATCGTGCTGCCGGCGATGGACGTCCCGCCGGCGAGGGTGGCGCGGCCGCCGCGGACCTCGACGTCCATCACGCCGAGGCGGTAGTCGCCGTCGCCCATCCCGGCGGCGGCCATGGCGTCGGTGATCAGCGCGACGCGGGACGGGGCGGCGGCGAACGCGAGGCGGGTCACGGCAGGCTCCACGTGGACACCGTCGTTGATCAGCTCGACGGTGACGCGCGGGTCGCTCAGCGCGGCGGCGATCGGGCCGCCCTCGCGGTGGTGCAGCGGGCGCATGGCGTTGAACAGGTGCGTCGCGACGCGGGCGCCCGCGTCGAACGCGGCGCGGGCGGTGGCGCCGGTGGCCTCGGTGTGGCCGACGGCCGCGATCACGCCCGCGTCGACGGCCTGCCGGACGAGGTCGAAGGCCCCGGGCAGTTCGGGCGCGATCGTGATCATGCGGAGGTGCCCGCGCCCGAGCCGGGCGAGCCGGGCGAACTCGGCGGGGTCGGGGGCGCGCAGCAGCGCCGGGTCGTGGGCGCCGCAGCGGTCGCGGGCCAGGTAGGGGCCTTCGAGGTGGATGCCGGCGATCACGCCGTCGGCGGCGAGGTCGGCGAGGTGGGTGACGGCGTCGGCGAGTTCGTGCGGGTCGCCGGTGACGAGGCTGGCCATCGTGGTGGTCGTGCCGTGGGCGAGGTGGAAGGACGCGGCGCGTCGGGCGCCGTCGTCGGGGCGCTGGTAGGAGACGCCCGCTCCGCCGTGGACGTGCATGTCCACGAAGCCGGGGACGACGTACCGGCCGGCGAGGTCGATCTCGTCGCCCGCGGCCGATGTCGTGATCTTGCCGTCCGCGATGTGGAGGTCTCCGCGGCGGACGCCGTCCGGGAGCACGATCCGGGCGCTGGTGAGGATCGTCCCGCGAGCTGGCCCATCGTTCGGGTTTGGCATGAGGTCCTCTCGATGCGCGCACATGACCGTTGCTGATTGTTCCACGGCCTGAACGTGCAGGTAGGGCCAGGGCCACGCAGGCTAGAATCCATCGGATGACCTCAGCCCCTGACCTTCCCCCGTCCGCGCGAAAGGGGGCCGGCGTGACCCGGCACGAGCGCTGGAACGCGCTGCTCGGACTGCTCGCGGACGCGGGCAGGCTGACGGTCGAGGAGGCGTCCCTGCGCATGGGGGTGTCGGCCGCGACGATCCGCCGCGACTTCGACCAGCTCGCGCAGCAGCAGATGCTGACCCGCACCCGCGGCGGCGCCGTCGCGCAGAGCGTCAGCTACGACCTGCCGCTGCGCTACAAGGCGGCGCGGCACGCGTCGGAGAAGCAGCGGATCGCGGCGGCGACCGCCGAGCTGGCCCGGCCGGGGTCGATCATCGGGCTGAACGGCGGGACGACGACGTCCGAGGTCGCCCGGGTCCTCGCCACCCGCGCCGACCTGCACGCCGAAGGGGCGACGCCGGCGCTGACGATCGTGACGAACGCGCTGAACATCGGCAACGAGCTGGCCGTCCGGCCGCATGTGAAGATCGTCCTGACGGGCGGGGTGCCGCGGCCGCAGTCCTACGAGCTGACCGGGCCGCTCGCCACCGGGATCTTCGACCACGTGACGCTGGACGTGGCGGTCATCGGGGTGAACGGGATCGACGCGCGGCACGGCGCGACCTGCCACAACGAGGGCGAGGCCGACGTGAACCGGCTGATGGCCGAGCGGGCCGAGCAGGTCGTCGTGGTGGCGGACGGGTCGAAGGTCGGCCATCGGGCGTTCGCCCGGATCTGCGACGTCGGCGACATCGACGTCCTCGTGACGGACGGGACGGTGCCGGACGCGGAGGTGGCCGCCTTCACCGAGGCCGGCGTCCGCGTCATCCGCGCCTAGCCCGCCGCTCCTAACCACGGTGTCCAGCCCGCCGCGTCTAGCCCGCAGTGCCCTTGCACTACGTCGGAGTGTTGGCAGACTTGACCCGTGATCAGGAAGCTTGCCCCCACGGGCTACAACGAGGCGCTCCACGTCGGGCACTTCTTCTGCAAGGGCGACCCCGTGCTCATGGATCTCACCCAACTGACCGACGACGTGGCCAGAGAGCTGGTGGACTTCTGCGCCGGCCTGATCTGCGGGCGAGGTGGAGAGATGGAGCGGCTGGACAAGAAGATCTTCCTTCTCCAGCCGCCGGCCAGGCCCCGGATCGCCGCCGCGCACATCCCCGACCTGGCCCACATCGCCGACTGATTCGCTCGGGCGGGCGAAGGCCCGCCGCAGCACCTACGCGTCTGCGGCCATAGGACGAGGGTGGTCGCCGCCCTTGATCTGGTCTACCGCGTGGGTCAGGACTCTGCCCAGCACCGCCATGCCGTCGCGGACGCCGCCGGTCGAGCCGGGCAGGTTGACGATGAGCGTGCGGCCCGCGACGCCGGCGAGGCCGCGGGACAGGATCGCGGCGGGCACCTGCTCGCGGCCCTCCAGCCGGATGGCCTCCGCGATGCCCGGTATCTCCCAGTCGAGGACGCGGCGGGTCATCTCCGGGGTCTGGTCGGTCGGGGTGAGGCCCGTCCCGCCGGTCGTCACGACGACGTCGTAGCCGCCGGCGACCGCGTCTGCCAGGGTCTCGGCGACCGGGTCGCCGTCGGGGACCACGACCGGGCCGTCCACCTGGCAGCCGAGGTCCTCCAGCATCTCGACCAGCACGGGCCCGGACTTGTCGGCGTAGACGCCGGCCGCGGCCCGGTTCGAGACGGTGACCGCCATCGCCCTGATCAGAGGCGTCCCGGTCACCGCCGCCACACCCCCGTCTTCCCGCCGGTCTTCTCCTCGACCCGGACGTCGGTGATCACGGCGGCCGGGTCGACGGCCTTCACCATGTCGACCAGGGCGAGCGCGGCGACGCTCACGGACGTGAGCGCCTCCATCTCGACGCCGGTGCGGTCGGCGGTGCGGGTAACGGCCGTGATCGCGACGCCGTCGTCCGTGATCTCCAGGTCGACGGTGACGCCGTGCAGCGCGATGGGGTGGCACAGGGGGACGAGGTCGGGGACGCGCTTGGCCCCCATGATCCCGGCGATGCGGGCCACCGACAGGGCGTCGCCCTTGGGGATGTCACCGGCGCGCAGGAGGCCGACGCACTCCGGTGACAGGCGGACGAAGCCCGTCGCCGTCGCGGTCCTGGCGGAGACGTCCTTCGCCGACACGTCGACCATGCGGGCGGAGCCCGTGTCGTCCAGGTGGGTGAACTCGGTCAAGACGGCAACCTCAGAACGTTGACGTGGGAACCGGCGGGGAGGGCCTCGACGTCCTCCGGTAGCTCGATGAGCGCGTTCGCAGAGGAGAGCGACCCGAGCTGGTGGGAGCCCTGTACCTCGGCCGCGGTGACGCTGTACGAGCCCCGGTTGAACGACAGCTTGCCGCGCAGGTAGTGGCGGAGCCCCACGGGCGACTTGACGTCTTCGGCGAGGACCGCGCTCACGGTCGGCAGCGGTTCCGGCGCCAGCCCCTGCATGGCGAGCAGTGCCGGACGGACGAAAACCTGGAACGACACGTAGGCGCTCACAGGGTTCCCAGGGAGGGTGAACACGGGCGTGCCTTCGAGGAGGCCGAACCCCTGCGGCTTACCGGGACGCATCCGCACCTTGTGGAAGCCCACCGTCCCGGTGGTGCTGAGCACTTCCTTGACGACGTCCCTGGTGCCCATGGAAACGCCGCCGGTGGTGACGATGGCGTCGGCCCGGACGAGCTGGTCCTGGAGCATTTCGAGCACCTTGCCCGGCTCGTCCTCGACCGTCGCCTGCCGGAACCCCACTCCGCCCGCCTCGACCACGGCGGCCGTGAGCATGAAGCTGTTCGACTCCCAGATCTGGCCCGGGGCCAGGGTGGAGCCCGGCTCGCGCAGTTCGTCGCCCGTGGCGACCACCACGACGCGCGGTTTCGGACGCACCGTCACCCGGGGGCGTCCCACCGCCGCGATCATGCCGAGCTGCGGCGCGGTGAGCCGCGTGCCCGCCGCGGCGACGACCTGGCCCGCGAGGACGTCCTCACCGGCACGCCGGATGTAGTTCCCCGGCGGTGCGGCGCGGAAGACCTTGACGGTGGCGTTGCCGCCGTCGGTCCACTCGACCGGGATGACCGCGTCGGCGCCGGCGGGCAGCGGCGCGCCCGTCATGATCCGCGCGGTCAGCCCGGTCCGGATCGCCGACACGCCGGAGTCGCCCGCGACGATGTCGCCGACGACGGGCAGCGCGACCGGCGCCGCGTCGGTGGCCGCCGCGATGTCGGCCGCGACGACGGCGTAGCCGTCCATCGCGGAGTTGTCGAACGGCGGCAGCGGCACGGGCGCGGACACGGGCTCGGCGAGCACCGTGCCCTGCGCCTCCAGCAGCGCCAGATCGAGCGGCGGCAGCACCTTCACGCTGCCGAGGATCTCCGTCAGATGCTCATCGACCGTTCTCATGACCAGGCTTCCCTCATGACCACGCTTTCCGTGCGACGGGCCGTCACGCGCCGCCCGCGCCGTCCCCCGCGCCGTTCGCCGCACCGTCCTGGCGCTCGACGAACTCGCGCAGCCACGGGATGAACTCCGGCGCCAGGTCGGGGCGTTCCGCCGCGAACTGGACGACCGTCCGCAGGTACTCCAGCTTGTTGCCGGTGTCGTAGCGGCGGCCGCGGAACTTCACGCCGTAGACGGTCCCGCCCTGCTCGGCGGGCGTGTCGGCGAGGGTGCGCAGCGCGTCGGTCAGCTGGATCTCGCCGCCGCGCCCGGGCGGGGTCTTCTCCAGGACGTCGAACACGGCGGGGTCGCAGACGTACCGGCCGATGATGATCCAGTTGCTCGGCGCCTCCTCGGCGGCGGGCTTCTCGACGAGGTCGGAGATGCGGACGACGTCCTCCTCGTCCGTCGCCTCGATGGCCGCGCAGCCGTAGGCGGAGACCTGGTCGGGCGCGACCTCCATCAGCGCGATGACGCTGCCGCCGTACTGGTTCCGCACCTCGATCATGCGGCGCAGCAGCTTGTCGCGGTCGTCGATCATGTCGTCGCCGAGCAGCACCGCGAACGGCTCGTTCCCGACGTGCTGGCGGGCGCAGTGCACGGCGTGCCCGAGCCCCTTCGGCTCGCCCTGCCGGACGTAGTGCATGATCGCGAGGTCGCTGGACTCGCGCACGGCGTCGAGCCGGTCCTCGTCGCCCTTCGCGCTCAGCGCCTCCTCGAGCTCGTAGGCTCGGTCGAAGTGGTCCTCGATGGACCGCTTGCTGCGGCCGGTGATCATCAGGACGTCGCAGAGTCCGGCGTCGACCGCCTCCTCGACGACGTACTGGATCGCCGGTTTGTCGACGATGGGCAGCATTTCCTTGGGCGTCGCCTTCGTCGCGGGCAAGAATCGGGTACCGAGGCCGGCCGCGGGGACGACCGCCTTGAGCACAGGTGCACTGTCGGCCATGTACCGACCATAACCATCCGTGAGGACGACGACGTGCAGGACATCGTTTCGAAGACCGATCTCCGGGCCGAAATGCTCGGCCGACGTGCGGCGATGCCATCGGAGACCCGCGCCGCGGCGGCGCGGCCGATCCGGGACGCGCTGCTGTCCCTGCCGGAGGTGGAGATGGCGGGGACGATCGCGGCGTACGTGTCGATCGGCGACGAGCCGGACACGCGCAGCCTGCTGTTCGCGCTCTGGAAGCGCGGGACGTACGTGCTGCTCCCCCGCCTGCTCCCGGACGGCGACCTCGACTGGGCGTCCTACGAGGGGCCCGATTCGCTCGTCCCGGGGGCGCGCGGGTGCCCGGAGCCGTCCGAGCCGCCGCGCGGGCCCGGCGCCATCGCCGGCGCGGACGTCGTCCTGACCCCGGCGGTCGCCGTCGACCGGACGGGTGTGCGGCTCGGGCGCGGCGGCGGCTCCTACGACCGGGCGCTGGCCAGAGTCGGCCCGGCGATCCTGACGGTCGCGCTGCTGTACGACGGCGAACTGGTGGAGTCGCTGCCGTCCGAGCCCCACGACCAGCGCGTCCGCGCGGCCGTCACCCCGTCCAGCGGCCTGGTCCGGCTGGGATGACGGGCGACATGGCGAACGGGTCGACGGCCGGGACGGCGGCGCCGTGGCGGATCCTGTCGCTGCCACCGGTCGGCAAGGAGGTCGTCCGCGGCCTGTTCGCGCCGCTCGGAGACGCCGCCGAGGTGGTGTTCCCGGCGACCAGGGACCGCGCCGGGCTGCTCGCCGCGCTGCCGTCCGCCGACATCGTGATCGCCGACTTCTCGCGCGGGTTCGTGCTGGACGCCGAGGCCGTGGCCGCCGCGCGGCGGCTGGCGTTCGTGCAGATGCCCGCGGTCGGCGTCGACAGGCTCGACCTCGCCGCGCTGACCGCGGCGGACGTCCCGGTGGCGAACGCGGCGGGCTTCAACGCGCGCGGGGTCGCCGAGTGGGCGGTCGGGGCCGCGTTCGCGCTGTGCCGGAACCTGGCCTGGGGCGACCGGGCGGTCCGCGCGGGCGGGTGGCCGCAGGCGGAGATGGCGGAGCGCAACCCGCGGGAGGTCCACGCCCAGCGGGTCGGTATCGCGGGGTTCGGCGCGATCGGCGCGGAGGCGGCGCGGCTGTTCGCGGCGCTGGGCTGCGCGGTCTCCTACTGGACGAGGCGCAGGCGCCCCGAGGCGGCGGCGACGTACCGGGAGCTGGACGACCTGGTCGCGACGTCCGACATCCTCGTCCTCGCCCTGCCGCTGACGGACGAGACCAGGGGCCTGATCGGCCCGGAGCGGCTCGCGCTCCTGCCCGCGGACGCGCTGCTGATCAACGTGGCGCGGGGCGGCATCGCGCCCGACGGCGCCGTCCTCGCGGCGCTGGAGTCCGGACGGCTGGCGGGCGCGGCGCTCGACGTGTTCGAGCACGAGCCGCTGCCGCCGGAGCATCCGCTGCGCTCCCGCGAGGACGTCCTGCTGTCGCCGCACGCGGCCGGATCGTCGGTCCAGTCGCAGCGGAACCTGCTCGCGGCGGTGCGCGAGAACGTCACCGCGGCCGTTCAGGGACGGGACGTGCGGAACATCGTGAACGGGGTAAAACCGCAGGTCATACGACGATAATGCCGGTTCGCGACATGCCGTCCCTCAACTGGAAATGCGCGATCGACCGTTGAATCTGTAGGATTGCTAAACGTTCAACTTTGACGACCCCGAAGGGTGGGATGTGCATCTCGACATCTGGCTACTCCTCGGGGCCACGCTCGTACTCTGCGCCATCATCGCCGTCCGGCTGTCCCACAAAGCGGGACTGCCGACCCTGCTGGCGTACATGGGCCTCGGCCTGTTCATCGGCGAGTCCGGCCCCCTCCACATCCAGTTCGACAACGCGGAACTGGCCGAGACCCTCGGCCTCGCCGCCCTCGTCCTGATCCTCTACGAGGGCGGCATCACCACCGACTGGCGGCGGATGCGGCCGTCGGTGCCCGTCGCGATCAGCGTCTCCACCATCGGCACCCTGATCAGCATCGGCGTCGTCGCGCTCGCCGCCATGTGGCTGATCGGGATGGACTGGCGCCCGGCGTTCCTGCTCGGCGCGGTGCTCGCCCCGACCGACGCGGCGGCCGTGTTCTCGGTGCTGCGGCGGCTGCCCCTGCCCTCGCGGCTGATGGGGCTGCTGGAGGGCGAGTCCGGCTTCAACGACGCCCCCGTCGTCATCATCGTGGTCACGCTCAGCGCCCACAGCGCCGCCCCCAACCTGGCCGAACTCCTCGGCGTCATGGTGTACGAGCTCGCCGCCGGCGCCGTCATCGGCATCGCCGTCGGATGGCTGGGCGCGCAGGGCCTCCGGCGCGTCGCGCTGCCCGCCTCCGGCCTCTACCCCATCGCGGTGCTGTCGCTGTCCGTCGGCTCCTACGGCGCGGCGTCGCTGCTGCACGCCAGCGGGTTCCTCGCCGTCTACGTCAGCGCCGTCGTCCTCGGGAACGCGCGGCTCCCGCACCGCCCCGCGACGCGCGGCTTCGCCGAAGGCGTCGGCTGGCTCGCGCAGATCGGGCTGTTCGTGATGCTCGGGCTGCTCGCCGACCCCGGCGACCTGCCCGGCCAGATCGTGCCCGCGCTCATCATCGGGTTCGTGCTGCTGCTCGTCGCCCGTCCGGTATCGGTCGCGCTGTCCACGATCGGGTTCAAGCTGACCTGGGGCGAGAAGGTCTTCACGTCCTGGGCCGGGCTCCGCGGCGCCGTGCCGATCGTCCTCGCCACCATCCCGATGGTCGCGGAGGTCGCGAGCGCCGACCGGCTGTTCGCGATCGTGTTCAACATCGTCGTCCTGTTCACGCTGCTCCAGGGCCCGACGCTGCCGCTCGTGGCGCGCTGGTGCCGGCTGAAGGGCGACGAGCAGGCCCGCGAGCTGGACGTGGAGGCGGCGCCGCTGGAGGAGCTGCACGCCGACCTGCTGGAGGTGCGGATCCCGGCCGACTCGATGCTGAGCGGCGTGGAGATCTTCGAGCTGAGGCTGCCGTCCGGCGCGTCCGTCACCCTCGTCGTGCGGGACGGGTCGAGCTTCGTCCCCGAGCCCACGACGCCGCTGCAGTCGGGCGACACCCTGCTGGTCGTGACCACCGACTCCGTGCGCGAGGCCGCCGAACGCCGGCTGCGCGCCGTGAGCCGCAAGGGCAGGCTGGCCGGCTGGTTCGGCGAGACCGGCGCCTGACCTGCGGTGGACGTTCCCTGACCGGTCAGGGAACAGGCCGGGGGGAAATCGTGTTCCACACGCGAGTACCATTAGCAGTCGTTCAGAGTGAGTGCCAGTCCGGACTCCGCCGGGCTGAGTCAGCTAGGAGGAACCGTGCCGACGTATCAGTACGTTTGCACCGAGTGCGGCGAGCCGCTGGAGGTCGTGCAGAAGTTCAGCGACGACGCGCTGACCGAATGCCCGGCATGCAGCGGCAGGCTCCGCAAGGTCTTCTCCGCGGCGGGGATCATCTTCAAGGGGTCGGGCTTCTACCGCACCGACAGCCGCGGCTCCGGCAAGTCGTCCTCGACCGCGGGCTCCTCGTCCAACGGGTCGTCCAACGGGTCGTCCAACGGCTCCTCGGGCGGTGACTCCGGGGCGTCGTCCTCGTCGTCCGCTGACTCGTCGTCCTCGTCGTCGTCCGGCGGCTCCTCGTCGTCCGGCACGTCGGCCGGCAAGTCTTCGTCCGAAAAGGTCGCCTGACCTTCTAGGACGTTCTCCACGCCCACCGGGGGATCCCATCCGCGGGTCCCCCGGCTTTCGGCGTATCAGCCGCCGACTACATCTCTAGAGGTAGTCGGCGGCTTTCTCATGCCCCGAGCGAAGTAGCCGCGTTCACTTCTCACGCCGGACGCGCGGACGCCTCCCCTGGCGAACGATTGAGGGGATGGAGCTCGGCGGCCCCCGCGGTTCCCGCGCCCATCGCCCACCGCCCACCGCATCGCCGGCCTCGCCGGGAAATCTCGCGATAGTACTTGACTTATTCTCGACAAGCGAGAGACCCTGAGGCAACGCGACATATCTTGATTTGCCAGCGCCTTCGGGAGAGGAACATGAACGCACCAAGACCGGCTCCGCCGAGACCACCCGCCCATCGGATCGCCGGACTCATCGCCGGACGGCGCAGCAAGTGGGCCGTCCTCGCCGTCTGGATCGCCCTGCTGGTGGCCCTCGGCCCGCTCGCCGGCAAGCTCGGCGACGTGGAGGAGAACAACGCGGCGGCATGGCTGCCCGCCGGAGCCGAGTCCACGCAGATCGTCCAGCTGGAGGAGCGGTTCCGCAAGGACGAGACGATGCCCGCCGTCATCGTCTACGAGCGCTCCGGCGGGCTCACCGCGGCGGACCGCGCCAAAGCCGCCGCGGACGTGACCGCCCTGCAGAAGCTCCCCGGGGCGCAGCAGGTGCAGGGGCCCTTCGCGTCCAAAGACGGCAAGGCCCTGCAGACGCTCGTGCCGCTCACGGACGAGGACCTCACCGGAGCCGTCGACGGCGCGCGCGACATCGCCAAGCGCGGGCCTCCCGGGCTGACCGCGCACGTCACCGGTCCCGCCGGCAGCGGCGCCGACATGTTCGAGGTCTTCCAGAGCCTCGACGGCTTCCTGCTCATGGCCGCGGGCCTCGTCGTCATCGTCCTGCTGCTCTTCATCTACCGCAGCCCCATCCTGTGGTTCGTCCCGGTGCTCAGCGCCGTGTTCGCCTTGGGGCTGGCCCAGTCGACGGTGTATCTGCTCGCCAAGTACGGCGACCTCACGGTCAACGGGCAGAGCGCCGGGATCCTGACCGTCCTCGTCTTCGGTGTGGCGACCGACTACGCCCTGCTGCTCGTCGCCCGCTACCGGGAGGAGCTCCACCGCCACGAGGACCGGCATGAGGCCATGGCCTTCGCGCTGCGTCGCGCTGCGCCCGCCATCATCGCGTCCGCCGCCACCGTCGCGGTCGGGCTGCTGTGCCTGATGCTCGCCGACATGAACTCGACCGCCGGTATGGGTCCGGTCGCCGCCGCCGGTGTCCTCACCGCGCTCGCCGCCATGACGACGCTGCTGCCGGCCCTCCTGGTCATCTTCGGCCGCTGGCTGTTCTGGCCGCTCGTCCCCCGGTACGACGAGAAATACCTCAAGCCCGAGGCGTACGAGGCCGAGCACAGCGTATGGAGCCGCGTGGCCGGTCTCGTGGGCAGGCGCCCGCGCGCGCTCTGGGCCGTCACCATGCTCGGCCTGGTCGTGCTGACACTCGGCCTGGGAACGCTCAAGACGGACGGCCTGTCGGACGCGGGACAGTTCACCGGCACGCCCGACTCGGTGAAGGGCTCCGCGTCCGTCGCCCGGCACTTCCCCGCCGGATCGGGCTCCCCCGCCGTCATCATCGGGCGCGCCTCGGCGTCCGAGCAGATCGCCCAGACCGTGCGCGGGACGTCCGGCGTCGCCGAGCTCGGATCGCCCATGACCGTGAACGGCCTGGTCAAGTACGAGGCGGTGCTGAAGGACCCGGCCGACAGCGAGGCCGCCCGCACGACCATCGACCGGCTGCGCACCGCCGTGCACGACGTCCCGTCCGCGGACGCGAAGGTGGGCGGCACGACCGCGACGGCGCTGGACATCAAGCGCGCCTCCGCCCGCGACAACAAGGTGATCATCCCGATCGTGCTGGCCGTGGTGTTCCTGATCCTCGTCGCGCTGCTGCGCGCCGTCGTCGCGCCGCTGCTGATGATCGGCACCGTCGTGCTGTCGTTCCTGGCCTCGCTCGGCGCCTGCGCGGTGATCTTCCAGGAGGGCTTCGGGTTCGAGGGCACCGACGCCGGCTTCCCGCTGCTGGCCTTCATCTTCCTGGTCGCGCTCGGGGTCGACTACAACATCTTCCTCATGCACCGCGTCCGGGAGGAGTCGCAGACGCTCGGCACCCGCCGCGGCATCCAGCGCGGCCTCACCGTGACCGGCGGCGTGATCACCTCGGCCGGGCTGGTGCTGGCGGCCACGTTCGCGTCCATGGTCACGCTGCCGCTCGTGAGCATGGTGGAGATGGGCTTCGTGGTCGCGTTCGGCGTCCTGCTGGACACCCTCATCGTGCGGTCCCTGCTGCTCCCCGCGCTGGCGCACGACATCGGACGGCGGATCTGGGCGCCGGGACGCCTCGCCGCGCCGAGGCCGGCCGCCGAGCCGCGGGTCCTGGACCCGGTCGGCTGACCGACTCCCGGCTCCGGCCGGGACGGGGAAGCGAGGGGGTCCGGCCGGGCGGCCGGGCCCCCTCCGCCGAGTTATCCACAATCGGCGAACGCCCTGCCGCCGGCCGGGGGCGGGTGGCTAGTGTCGGCGGCATGCCAACTTCCGCTTCCCAGCCCGCCGCCGAGATCGGGGTCATCGGCGGCTCGGGGTTCTACTCGTTCCTCGACGACATCGAGGAAGTGCGGGTCGACACCCCGTACGGCCCGCCGAGCGACCCCATCGCCGTGGGCGACCTCGCCGGCCGCCGGGTCGCGTTCGTCCCCCGGCACGGCCGCGACCACCGGTTCCCGCCGCACCGGATCCCCTACCGGGCCAACCTGTGGGCGCTGCGCTCCCTCGGCGTCCGGCAGGTCCTCGCGCCCTCCGCCGTCGGCTCGCTGACCCCCGCCTACGGGCCCGGCACGCTCGCCGTCCCCGACCAGATCGTCGACCGCACGTCCGGACGCGGCCAGACCTACTACGACGAGGGCGCCGCGATCCACGTGTCGTTCTCCGACCCGTACTGCCCCTCCGGCCGCCGGGCCGCCACCGACTCCGCCCGCACCGCCGGGTGGGACCCGGTCGACCGCGGCACCCTCGTCGTCATCGAGGGCCCGCGCTTCTCCACCCGCGCCGAGTCCCAGTGGTTCGCCTCCCAGGGCTGGACGCTGATCGGCATGACCGGGCACCCGGAGGCCGTCCTCGCCCGCGAACTCGCGCTCTGCTACACCTCCCTCTGCCTCGTCACCGACCTCGACGCGGGCATCGAGGAGGGGGAGGGCGTCACCATGCAGGAGGTGCTGCGCGTCTTCGGCGAGAACATCGGCCGCCTCCGCACCCTCGTCGCCGACGTGGTCAAAGCGCTGCCGACCGAACGCACCTGCCCCTGCCCCCACGTCCTGGACGGCATGGATCTCCCGTTGGAACTGCCGTGAGCCCCCGGTTAGCCCGCCTGCGGCGGCCCCTGGCGGCCCTGTTCGCCGCGGCCGCCGCCGGGCTCGCCCTGCTGGCCCTGCGGCCCGGCCCGCCCCCGTCCGTCCGCGTCCTGTCCGCCGCCCGCGACCTCCCGGCGGGCACGACCCTCACCGCCGCCGACCTCGGCCACGTCGACCTTCCGCCTCCCGCCGTCCCGTCCGGCGCGCTCCGGTCATCCGCCGTGGGCCGCGTCCTGGCAGGCCCGATGCGCGAGGGCGAACCGCTGACCGACGTCCGCGTCCTGGGCGAAGCCCTCCTCAAGGGCTACGCCCCGGGCACGGTGGCCACCCCGATCCGCATAGCCGACCGAGCGGCCGTCCACCTGCTCCACCCGGGCGACCACATAGACGTCCTCTCAACCCCACCCCCCGACACCCTCGCCGGGACCGAATCAGCAACCACCCCGCTCCGAACCAAATGGCGCGGCGCCCGAGTCGTGGTGTCGGGAGTACCGGTCGTCGCGATCCCACCGCCGACCGAGGACGGCGGGCGGGAAGGCGCCTTGATCGTCCTAGCGACCGACAGAGCCCAAGCCCTGGCCCTCGCAGCCGCCCCCGAACCCCTCTCCCTGACGATCACCGAGAACTGACCGCCCCACTCCCCCACCGCCCACCACAGCGCAGTCGACGCGCGAGACGAGCAGACGCGCGAGACGAGCAGACGCGCGAGACGAGCAGACGCGCGAGACGAGCAGACGCGCGAGACGAGCAGACGCGCGAGACGAGCAGACGCGCGAGACGAGCAGACGGGCAGACGGGCAGACGGGCAGACGGGCGAATCATGGGAGCGACTTGGCGAACGCGGGAGGGTTCTCTACGATCCGTAGCCGTTCCGGTGCCCTCGTCAGCCAGGAGGGCGCTCCCCTGATTACCCCTGGAGTCCATACATGAGCGGATTCAAGAAGTTCCTCCTCCGCGGGAACCTGGTCGACCTCGCGGTCGCGTTCGTCGTCGGCGCCGCCTTCGCGGGCCTGGTGAAGGACTTCGCGAGTTCGTTCATCACCCCGCTGATCGCGCTCATCGGCGGCAAGCCGGACTACACCCGGCTGGCCGTCTCCATCAACGGCACGACGTTCCCGTACGGGATCTTCCTCACGTCCGCGATCGCGTTCGTCATCACGGCGGCGATCGTGTACTTCCTGGTCGTCCTGCCGACGGCGAAGCTGATCGAGCGGCTGGACCGCGGCAAGGAGGCCACCGAGCGCGAGTGCCCGCAGTGCCTCAGCGAGATCCCCGTGAAGGCCCGCCGCTGCCGCTACTGCACCGCGGAGGTCGTCCCCGCCAACGAGGTTCCGTCCTACCAACCGCACCGGCAGTAGGCACGCCGGGTGCCGGGGTCACTCGTCCTCGGTCCCGAACTCCCAGTGCCAAGGCTCGAACGGGTTGCTGTAGGCCCACGCCGGATGAATCCAGCCGTACTTGCCGGCGTGGGCCTCCATCCAGTTGAACTGGACCGACCCCGAGTTCTGGACGCCGCCGCACAGGTCCAGGGCCTGCCCCTTGCCGTGGTTGCTCGTCCCGGGGACGGCCGCGAAACCGGGGCGCCGCGCGTAGACCGCGTGCTGTTCGGACAGGCTCCGGTAGGCGTCCGTCACGCACATGTCGCGACCGAACCGGCGCTTGTACGCGGCGTTCAGCTTGTAGAAGGCCAGCGCCGCGTCCGCCCGCAGCCTGTGCCCGCCCTTCTGCGGCAACGGGCACAGGTACTTCGACGGGATCAGCCCGTTGGGGAACTTCTTCGCGTCCGCGGCGAGGGTCTTGTCGCAGCCGAGCTCCAGCCGCTTCTGCCTGGACACCGCGAGCTTGTCGAGCATCGCGTTGAGCTGCTTGGTCAGCTGCGCCGACTTGTTCTTCAGCCCGTCCACCTCCTGCTGGAGGCGGGTCTGCTCCACCGCGTTGCGCGACTGCAGCTCCTGCGCCGTGGACGCGAGCCGCTGCCGCCGGTTCTGCAGCTCGTCGGCACGGTCCACGAGCGCCTGCTGCGACCGCGCGAGCAGCGTCACGTCCGCCGTCGACCGCAGCGCCTCGCTCGGGTCGCCGCCCCCGAAGATCGCCATCGAGCCGGCCGCGCCGCTCTGCTGGTAGGACGAGTTCGCCAGCCTGGCGAGCGGCTCCCGGATGGTGTTCAGCTCGGCCTCGGCCACGGCGAGGTCCTTCAAGGTGGCGCGCAGCTTCACCTGCGAGGCGGCGAGCTCCTTCTGCCGGCCCTTCATCTGATCGGTGGCCTTCTCCAGCTGGTCGCGGGCCTTCGCCGCCTCACGCCGCAGCGACTCCAGCGTGTCGGCCCGCGTCGCGGCCGCGGCGCCGTGCGGCGAGAGCACCGCCATCACCAGGAAGACCGCGGTCAGCGCCGCCGACCGAGGGTACGGCACGGTGGTTTTCCTCCAGATGCCCAAATGCGGAACAGCGGCAGAACGCTACTACAGGTTCTACGATGACCTGTGCGTAACCGGTTCACCGGTCACGGTAACCGTTCCGCTCGCACCACCGGCGCATCCACCAGACATCGTCCCACCCGGACGGGCACGGCCGGCGCACCCACCTCGTCGGTGACGGCGTCGGCGCCGGAGTCGCGGCCTTCCGCGGCTTCGTCACCGGCGCGGGCGCCCGCCTCGGCACCGCCTTCGTCGCCGCCTGCTGCTCGGACTCGGGCGGCACGTACTTCCCGTACGTCGGCTCGGTCTCCGGCGGGACCGGCGCCACGTTCTGCACCGGCGTGCTCGCCGTCTCCGGCCGCTGCGGGGCGGACTCCTCCCGCAGCCCGACCGCGATCACGGACGCCACCACGACGGGAACCAGGAATGCACCGGCGATCACCGCGATCCGTCTACCCCGGGACGCGCGCTCGTCCACCTCGTCCTCGGCCGCCTTCGGCTGCCCGCGATGCCGTCCCGTCACGGCACCGAAGCGTACCCACACCGGCCCCACCCGGCCTAGAGCCCCCGGCCACCCCATAAGGGGAAGCGCACACCGCTCCCCTTCCCCTACCCTGTACCTGCCGTCCGCTACGCTCTAGCGCGAGCGACGACACGCCTCCGTAGCTCAGGGGATAGAGCACCGCTCTCCTAAAGCGGGTGTCGCAGGTTCGAATCCTGCCGGGGGCGCCACCGCCAAAGCGCGCCGACCAGCCACAACACAACGGCCGGACGGCGCGTTCGTCGTTCCGGCAGCCCACCACGGCCCCGCACCCGGCACCACCCCGCCCCCGCGCGGCCCCGGTACGTCACAAACAACGCACCCCAGTACCCGACGTCCTCGGAGAATCTTCCGGCCACCACCGCGTAGATCTGCGCGGCAGACGAGCGCGGCCAGAAGGTCCGACATGTCCTTGAGGCCCGACCAGCAGCGCCGCCAAGCCGTGCCGCACAGCATGTGGCCGGACGAGCAAGACCAGCGCCCAGCGAGCGCCATAACCACCTCATGCAGCGTGATTCCCGTCCGCCTTGACGCCCTGCTCGTCCATCCACCAATCCGCTGAGGCCGACGGATCAAGCCCTACCAGTGGGCGGGCGAACACCCACGGCCGTCCGCCGACCACGCTAATCCGCCGCCCCCCGTCCGCCCGGGTCGCTGTGCTCGGTGTGTTCGTGCTTCGCTGCTCCGTACGGGGTGTTCGGGCTGCTGTTTGTGTTGCGTTGCCTTGGATGGTCTCGGTGGTGCGTCTGGTCGGGCAGTCGTACGTCGGTGGGGCGTGCGGGGTGGGTTCGCGGTTTGTTGGGTGGTGGCGGGTGCTTGGTCAGGGGCGGGATTGCGGTGTGGTGAGGAGGGCGGCTGCGTCGTTCACGGAGACTACGTTCGCGAAGACTGTGGCCATTAGGCGCAGGCTGTTCAGGTGGAGGTCCTCGAAGTAGCCCGCGACGGCCTCTCGGGCTACGACTGCCTTCAGGTCGCGGAAGAAGGCCGCGCGGACGGTCGACTCGACGCAGAAGTCGGTGCGGACGCCGGCCATCACGAGTGTCTCCACGCCGAGGTCGCGGAGCAGGTCGTCCAGGCCGGTGCGGTGGAAGGCGTCGAAGCGCGGTTTGACGATCTCGTGGTCGCCGGGCGCGCGGTCGAGGCCGGCTACCAGTTCGCAGCCCCACGTTCCGCGTCGCAGGCCCTGCTTGCGCAGGAACGGGCTTCGTTGGGCGAGGAGTCCGACGTCGGCGTCGTCCGCCCATTCCATCCGCACCCAGATGACGGGTCGGCCTGTGGAGCGGGCCGCGGCGGTGAGGGTGTTGACGTTCTGCACTAGGTCGTCCAGCCCGGTGACGCGAAGCCCTGCTTGCGCGAACACGCCGTCCGGATGGCAGTAGTCGTTCTGCATGTCGATGACCAGGAGCGCGGTCATGCCTCACCTCCACGCGCGGCGGTCAGGCGGCTGTGCGCCGCGGTGGCCGCGTCCAGGCGTTCCGGGTCGCCGGCCGCGATCGCCTCCACCAGTTCCCGGTGGACGGCCGGGCCGTCCACATGGCGGGTGGTCGCCTCGTCGGACGTGACGCCGCGCAGCCGGGTCTCCACGAACTCCAGCAGCGAGACGTAGGTGTGCTGGAGGATCTTGTTCGGCGTTATCTCCGCGATGCGGCGGTGCAGCGCCCAGTTCGCGGCGAGGTAGCCGACGCCGCTCTCCGCCTCCGCGGCGGCCATCTCGGCGGCGAGGCGGCGCAGGTCGGTGATGTCGGCCTCGGTGCGGTGCCGCATGGCCTCGCGGGCCAGCAGCGGCTCCAGCGCGTCCCGCATCACCAGGCAGTCCGAGACGGGTACGGAGTCTCCGCTGAGTTCGAGCATCTTGCGGCCGAGCCGGACCAGCGGCGGCGGGGTCGCGACGAAGATCCCGCCCTTCACGCCCGGACGGACGGAGACCGTACCGCGCGCGGTCAGCAGCCGGACCGCCTCGTTGAACGTCGCGGCGGCCACGTCGAACTCGCGGCGCAGGCTGTCCCTGGTGCCGAGGCGGTGGCCGTTCGGGAGGGCGTCCTCGGCGATGCGCGCCTCGATCCGCTCGGCGACGGTCTCGGCGCGGGACGGGCGGGGCAGGTCTCTCACCGGACTGTCGGTGCTCATCGGGTTCGTCCTTCGGGTGTGGCGTGGAGGGGCGGGGGCGGATCCGCCTCGCGGAGGAGGGGCCGTACGGGCGGGGGGTTCGGGGAGCGGCCGGGCGCCGCCCCGAGGCCGGGGCGGCGCACGCAGGCAGCGGCGACCGCGTGGGCGGGTCGCCGCATCCGATCACCTGCGTCCGCGGATGCGCGCCGGTCCGGCCCGGCGCGGCGCGCTACTCACCGCGTTCTGCCATGTAGGCCTCGTAGCGGTCGCCCAGGAGCGACTTGATCAGGGCGGTCGCGGCGCCGGAGGTGCCGGCCTTCTCGCCGGTGCCGTAGATCAGCCGGGCGAGCTGGCCGAGGAGGTAGGGGTGCAGGCCGAGTTCGAACAGCGTCCGGAAGTCGCGGTCCAGGATCGCCGTGCGCTCCTCGGGGGTGAGCGGGTAGGCGTCCAGCACCTCCTTCTCGGACGTCTCGAACCGGGTCCGCAGTTCGCGGTCCCATTTCAGTTCCTGGACGAGGTCGTTGGTCCGCAGCTGCGGGTCGAAGTGCTCGAGTGCCATTTCGGGCGTGCCTCCGGTCGGCGCGGTCATGACAGGTCCCAGCGGACGGCGCCGAAGCCGCAGCGCCACTGGTCGACGGCGGCGTAGCCGAGCGCCTTGCACGGGCGGGGCCCGATCGCCCCCATGACGACCATCCAGGACAGCAGTTCGGAGGTGCCGCCCGAGCCGGCCTCCTCCATGCGCTCGAACGTGACGTCGGTGAGGACCCGCTCGTGGTCGCCCTCGACCAGCAGGTCCATCCACCAGCGGTCGAACTTCTCGTCGATCTCCAGGTAGCGGGGTCCGCCCGGCTCGTGGGACAGGCCGCCGGAGCCGAACAGGCCGACGCGCAGCCCGTCGGGCAGGCGGGTGCGGATGGCCTCGCCGAGCGTCTCGCCGAGCGCGTAGCAGACCTTCTCGTCCGGGACGGGCGGGACGGTGCAGTTCTGCAGGACGGGAACGACCGCCACCCCCGTCGAGACGAGGTCGGCCATGGTCGTCGGGACGGAGAGGTTGTCGTCGTAGCGCAGGTTCTCGCGGACGGCGCGCACGCGCGGGGCGCAGTCCTTGACGCTCTCGTACAGGACCTCGCCCACGTCGGGACGTCCGGGAAGCTCGTAGTCGGGGACGCGCAGCCAGGGCTTGAACCACTCGTCGGGGCCGGTGTGGCGTTCGGCGAGCCCGAAGGTGAAGTCGTTGTAGTCGCTGACGAACCCGTTCGCGATGTGGTCGTTGGCGATGACCAGGAGCACGTCGGTGCGGGATTCGACGATGGCCTCGTGGATCTCGGCGTAGGCGGCGAGGACCGTCTTCCGGTCGGCCTCGGGCGCCTTGTCGAACCAGCCGGTGAGGCCGGGAGCGTGGCTCGCGGCTATGGCGACGCTGATCTCAGCCATGGTTCCTCCGTTCTTCATGGGGATGGGACGGCGCCGTGCGCCGCAGGCGGAGCACGATGGCGTCGGCGGCCTGCTCGGAGGCGGTCGTCTGGATCCGGTGCCCTTCCTCGGCGCCGGCCGCGGCCGGGTCGCCGAAGTAGCCGTCGGGCGTGACGCGGCGGGCGTGCTCGAACCCCTGCCGCCAGGTCGCCAGGTCGGCCGGTCCGAGCCCGCTCGGTTCGAGCCGGACGCGGACGTCCTCGCGCACGAGCTTCGGCTGGATGTGCATCATCAGGGACGTCTCCCACTGCCCGGCGTGGACGTCGGGCGGCCCCGCGGGCGGAGGCTCGTCCGGCCCGTAGAGCGTGAGGTGCGGGTCGTCCAGGGCGAGGCCGATGCGGCGGGCCAGGGCGGGCTCGGTCACGAAGCTCGCGTCCACGCCGGCGCGCTCCGACGCGGTCCGTATCCCGTCGTGGACGGTGCGGTTGTGCAGTGCGTCGCCGTGGCCGGAGAAGCAGAACACGTGCCGGAACCCGTCGCGGGCCATGCCGGTGAGCAGGTCCGCCATGACCTCGCGCATCAGTTCGGGACGCACGCCGTAGGACGCGGGGAAGGCGCCCGAGACGACGTTGACGCCCCAGTAGTACGGCGGCATGATCAGCGCCTGCACGCCGCGCTCGGCCAGCCGGGCCTGGACGCCGCGCAGGCGGGCGCCGGGGACGTAGACGTCCGTCCCGGTGGGCAGGTGCGGGCCGTGCTGCTCGATCACGCCGAACGCCCAGAGCAGCACCGCTCCCGACCGGGCGGCCCGGTCGACCTCGTACCAGGTCAGCTCCGCCAGCGTGCCGGCGAACACGTCATCGGGGGGCGTCACTGGTCGAACAGCTCGTCGAGCGGGCGGGTGCTGCCGAGGAGGCCGGTCTCGACGGACAGCTGCGCCAGCGGGGCGACCTCCGCCTTCCCCGCCTCCGGGTTCCAGCCCGGCAGGGTGACCTTGTCGCTGAGGCCCGGCTGCAGCTTCAGGTAGCCGTTCAGCGCCTTCCGGGCCTCGTCCGGGTGGCCCTCGGCGTAGGCCATCGACTCCTTCAGCGCCGCGGTGAACCTCTTCACGACGTCGGGGTTCTGCGACGCGTACTGCTTGGAGGTGAACCAGCCGGCGAACGGCAGGTGCGTCCCCATGCCCGCGTAGCTGACCGGCAGCCGCTTCGCGCCCTGCCCTTCGGCGATCGTGATGAACGGCTCGCTCATCATCGCGGCGTCGACCCGGCCGCTCTCCAGCGTGTCGGGCATCGTGGGGATCGGCACCTCCACCAGCTCGACGTCGGCGCGCCGCAGCCCGTTCTTCTCCAGGACGGACGCGACCGCGACCTCGTTGATGCCCTTCAGCGTGTTGACTGCGACCTTCCGGCCCTTCAGGTCGGCCACCTTCGTGATCTTCGGGTCGCGGGTCATCAGCTGGCCGGACCCGTCGTCCAGCACGTCGCCGGACGCGCGGGCGCCGACCGACACCATCGTCACCGGGACGCCCTTCTCCCGGGCCACGAGCAGGCTGACGATGTTGGAGTACCCGAACTGGAAGTCGCCGCTGACCACGGCGGGCACGATGGCGGCGCCGCCCTGCGAGTCCTGCGTGGTGACCTTCAGCTTGTGGCGGGCGAACACGCCGTTGGCGATGCCGAGCTTCACCGGCGCGATGTCGATGATCGGGATGACGCCGAGCTTCACCTCGGCCGTCCCGTCGGCGGAGACCTTCGCGGCGCCGGAGCCGCAGCCGGTGAGGGCCGCCAGGGCCAGGGTCGCGGATGCCGCGCAGGCGGCGAGCGGTGCGGGACGGCGCCCGCGGCCGGCGCGCTGGAGAAGGGACATGTCGGTACTCCCGGGAACGGGCGCGCCAGGCGCGGAATGGTCGTCAGTGGTTCCGGTGCGGGACGGGGCCCCGAGCGAGGTGCGTTCGCCGGATGCGGCGCGGCCGTGGCACAGTGGACCGACACCGGCAAGTCCGCTGGTCAGCGGCTCACCGCCGGTCTCGGTCGGCAACTGCGGCACGGCCGCGCCCCTTCCGGCGACGCGTCCTCATGGCATCCCAACCTAAGGGGCACATTCAATATGTTCAATAGATCGATACGAGCTTTTTCCGGGCATGACGGCGCCGTCCCGTGATCCGGGTTCGGCCGCCCGCCTCCCGGGACGCGGCGCGGCATGAGGTCCCTCGGCGCGGATCGGGCCGGTGCCCCGATCGCGGAACGGCGCCCCGGCCCCTCGGCTCAGGTCGAGTCGCGGACGACCAGTTCGGTCGGGAAGATCACCGGGGCGGGGTGGCCGTCGAAGCCGGTGAGGAGCATCTGGACGATGGTCCTGGCGACGTCGTCGATGGGCTGCCGGACGGTCGTCAGCGGCGGATCGGTGAAGCGGGCCGCGTCGATGTCGTCGAAGCCGACGACGGCGACGTCGTCGGGGACGCGGCGGCCCGCCTTCCGCAGGGCGTAGACGGCGCCGATCGCCATCAGGTCGCTCGCGGCGAACACGGCGTCGAGGCCCGGGTCGTCCTCCAGGAGCTGCCGCATCGCCGCCGCGCCCGACTCGCGGGTGAAGTCGCCCATCGCGGCCAGCGAGCGCCGGCCGGTGCCGGAGAGGGTGTCGCGGTAGCCGGCGAGGCGGTCCAGGCTCGCGGACATGTCGAGCGGGCCGCTGATGGTGGCGATCCGCCGCCGGCCCCGGTCCAGGAGGTGCTCGACGGCGGCCCGCGCGCCGCCGACGTTGTCGGCGTCACAGTACGGCGGCCGGGCCGTGGAGACCGGGCGGCCGTGCGACACCACGGGCACGCCCGTCCGCATGAGGGCGGCGGGCAGGGGGTCGGAGCCGTGCAGCGACAGGAGGATGACGCCGTCCACGTGGCCGCCCGCCACGTACCGCTCGACGCGGGTCTGCCCGGCCGGCGAGGACGGCATCATCAGCACGGCCTGCCGGTCGGCGGCCTCCAGCTCATGGCTCACCGTGCGGATGACCTGGGAGAAGAAGGGGTCGTCGGAGAAGACGCGGGCGGGCGGCTCGGACACCACCAGCCCGATCGAGCCGGTGCGCTGGGTGACCAGGCTCCGGGCCGCCGAGTTCGGGACGTAGCCGAGTTCCTCGACGGCGCGCTGGACGGCCGCGCGGATCTCCGGGTTCACGGTGGCCGATCCGTTGACCACGCGCGACACCGTGGCCCGGGAGACCCCGGCCCTGGCCGCGACGGCCTCCAGCGTGGGACGTTTCACGCCACCTCTCCCCCGAGCCCGTTGCGGGCGATGACGTCACGGAACCACTGCGCGCTGTCCTTGGGCAGGCGGCGCTGGTCGGCGTAGTCGACGTAGACGATGCCGAACCTCTTGCCGTAGCCCTCCGCCCACTCGAAATTGTCCAGGAACGACCATACGAGATACCCCCGCAGGTCCGCACCGGCCGTGAGCGCGGCGTGCGCGGCCCGCAGGTGCGCGTCCAGGTAGCGGATGCGGGCGTCGTCGCGCACCCTCCCGTCCGGGTCGGGGACGTCGTCGAACGCGGCGCCGTTCTCGGTGACGACGAGCGGCACCCCCGGGTAGTCGCGGCTGAGCCGGATCAGCAGGTCGCCGAGCCCCTCGGGGACGATGGGCCAGCCCATCGCGGTGTGCGGCGGCGCGGCCTGCGGGAACGCGATGCCCTCCGAGCCTGGGTAGACCGGGTTCGGCGGGGTGCCGGGTGCGGCGGCGACATAGGTGGGGTTGTAGTAGTTGATGCCGAGTGAGTCGATCGGTTCGGCGATCACCGCCAGGTCGTCGCCGCGGACGTGGCCGAGGCCCCCGTGGCGGGACGCGACGTCCAGCACCGGCTCGGCGTACTCGCCGCGCAGCACCGGGTCGAGGAACTGCCGGTTGAGCATCGCGTCGATGAGGCCGGCCGCGGCGGCGTCCTGCTCCGGAGTGCCGCCGGCCCCGGAAACAGCGGTGGCGACGATCGGTGCGAGGTTGAGGGTCAGCGAGATCCGCTCGGCGCCGCCGGCGCGCAGCCGCCGGGCGGCGAGGCCGTGCGCGAGGAGCAGGTGGTGCGCGGCGCGGAACGCGTCGGCGGCGCTGGTCCGGCCGGGCGCGTGCACGCCCGACCCGTAGCCGAGGTAGGCGGCCACCCACGGCTCGTTGATCGTCGTCCAGGTGTCGACGCGGTCGGCGAGGCGGTCGTGGACGAGGCTCGCGTAGTCGGCGAAGCGCAGCGCGGTGTCGCGGGACGTCCAGCCGCCGCGGTCCTCCAGGGTCTGCGGCAGGTCCCAGTGGTAGAGGGTCGCGTACGGGGTGATGCCCGCGTCGAGCAGCGCGTCGACCAGGCGGTCGTAGAAGCCGAGGCCGCGCGGGTCGGCCGGGCCGGAGCCGTCCGGCTGGACGCGCGGCCAGGCGACCGAGAAGCGGTAGGCGTCCAGGCCCAGGCCGGCCATGAGCCGGACGTCGTCGCGGAAGCGGTGGTAGTGGTCGCAGGCGACATCGCCGGTGTGCCCGCCGGCGACCTTGCCCGGGACGCGGCTGAAGGTGTCCCAGATCGAGGGCCCGCGTCCGTCGTCCCGCGCCGCGCCCTCGATCTGGTACGCGGCGGTGGCGGCGCCCCAGACGAAGCCTGGCGGGAAGGTGAGGGGCCGGTCGTCGGTCTGGAGCGTCGTGGCCGTCATCGTTCTGGCTGGTCCCTCTGGTGAGATCGGTGAACGACTGGTCATGCCTTGAGAGCGCCGTCCATGATTCCGCTGATGATCTGGCGGCCGAACAGGACGAAGACGGCCAGCAGCGGGAGCGTCGCCACGGCGGTGCCGGTGAACATCAGCGAGTAGTCGGTGTAGTAGGCGCCGTTGAGCAGGTTCAGCGAGTACTGGACGGTGGGGTTGTCGGGGTTGAGCACGGCCAGGGGCCAGATGAACTCGTTCCAGGTCTGCATGAACGTGAACAGCCCGAGGACGGCCATGGCGGGCCGCAGCACCGGCAGGACGACGCTCCAGTAGATGCGGAACGTCGAGCACCCGTCGATGCGGGCGCTCTCGATGAGCTCGTCCGGGACGGCCTGCATCGTGTACTGCCGCATCATGAACACGCCGAAGCCGGTGACGAGGAACGGCACGATGACGGCCTGGAGCCTCCCCGTCCAGCCGATCTCGGCCATCAGCATGTAGAGCGGGATGATGCCCATCTGGACCGGCACCATCATCGTCGCCAGCATGACCAGCAGCAGGGCCCCGCGCCCGCGGAAGCGCAGCTTGGCGAACGCGAACCCGGCGAGCGAGGCGAACAGCAGCGTGGACACGGTGACCGTCGTCGCGGCGATCGCCGAGTTGACCAGCCCGAGCGTGAAGTGCGCCTGCTCGTTGCCGAACAGCCGGGACAGGTTGCGGCCCAGTTCGCCGCCGGGCGTGAGCGGCGGCGGCGTCGAGCCGACGACGTCGTTCGTGCGGGTCGCGACGACGAACATCCAGTAGATGGGGAACAGCGACAGCACGATCGTCGCGAGCAGCGTGACGCGGGTGAGCGGGCCGGCGTCCCACAGCGCGGCGACGGCGCCGCCGCCGCGCCTGCGCCGCGGCTTGCCCGGCGTCTTCAGGATCATCATTTCGTGCCCCCTCCCATCCGCCGCAGCCACAGGAAGTTGAGGAGGGATCCGAGGAGGATGAGCATGAAGAGCATCCAGGAGACGGCGGACGCGTAGCCGTAGTCGAACCGCCGGAACGCGTTCTCGAACATGTACATGGTGACCGTCTGGAACTGCCGCAGCGATCCGCCGGCCATGTCGCCGTTGCCGAACAGCAGCGGCTCGGTGAACAGCTGGAACCCGCCGATCGTGGAGACGATCGCGGTGAAGATGATGGTGGGCCGCAGCAGCGGCAGCGTGATCGTCCAGAACTGGCGGGCGCGGGACGCCCCGTCGATCGCCGCCGCCTCGTACAGGTCGCGCGGGATCGACTGCATCGCGGCCAGGTAGATCAGCGCGTTGTAGCCCGTCCACCGCCAGTCGACCATGACCGAGATCGCCAGCCAGGACGTCCAGCGCCGCGCCGTCCAGTCGAGGTGGTCGGCCCCGAACCAGCCGAGCACCCAGTTGACGAGGCCGAAGTCCCGGCTGAACAGCTGCCCGAACACGATCGCCACCGCGGCGATCGAGGTGATCATCGGGACGAGCACGCCCATCCGGACGAGCGTCCGCCCGCGCATCCGCTGGTTCAGCGCGCTCGCCAGCACCAGCGCGGCCAGCAGCTGCGGGACGGTGGCGATGACGAACATGCCGAGCGTGTTGCGGACGGAGTTCCAGAACTGCGGGTCGGTCAGGACGAGCCGGAAGTTCTCCAGGCCGATGAACTCATGGGCGCCGAGCAACTCCCAGTCGTGCAGGGCGACCCAGACCGTGTAGCCCATCGGGAACAGCCCGAACAGGAAGAACAGCAGGAAGTACGGGGAGATGAACAGGTAGGGCGAGAACTTGATGTCCCACCGGGTGAGCGCGGTCCGCGACCGGCGGCGCGGCACCGGGGACCCGGGCGGACCGGCCGCCCGGGGCCCCGTGCGGGAGCCGATGGAGAGCGTCATCGAGCTTCGCGCTCGGCGTCGTCGAGGGCCTTCTTCCACGCCGCGTCGGGCGCGAGCCTGCCCTGCTCCAGCGCGAGGAGCGCGTCCTCGAAGCGCTGCCCGACCGGGTTGTTGTCGGCACCGAGGTAGAGCGGCTTGACCGCCTTCGCGCCGGCGGCGTAGATCTCCCCGACGGGGGCGTCGCTGAAGTACTCGTTCTTGAACGACTTCACCGCCGGGTCGTCCAGCGCCTGCGGGGACGACGGCAGGTTGTTGCGCGCCTTGAACGCGGCGATCTGGCTGTTCACGCTGGTCAGGTACGTGGCCAGTTCAGCGGCCTCCTTGGCGTGCTTGCTCTGCTTCGGCACCGCGAGGAACGAGCCGCCGCGGCTGCCCGCGCCGCCCGGGATCGCCGCGACGTCCCACTTGCCGGCTGCGGCCGCACCGGCGTTCTCCTTGATGACGCCGAGCATCCAGGACGGGCACGCGATCGTCGCGAACTTGGCCTGCTTGAACCCGGAGCCCCAGCTCGGCTCGAACGACTTCAGCCCGGCCGACAGCCCGGCCTCCTGGATCTTCACGGTGGTGTCCCAGGCGTTCTTGACCGCGGGGTTGCTGCCCGCGACGAGCTTGCCGGAGCGGTCGAAGAACGTGTAGCCGGCGCTCTGGCTCGCGCTCTGCGCGAGGATCGTGTTGTAGAGGTTCACCGAGCCGTCGACGAACTTGGAGTCCTTCACCTTCGCGGAGTACTTCTCGCCGGTGGCGATGTAGTCGTCCCAGGTCGGCCACAGCGCGCCGACCTTCTCCCGGTCGGTCGGCAGGCCCGCCTTCTCGAACAGGTCGGTGCGGTAGCACATCGCCAGGCCGCCGATGTCGGTGCCGAGGCCGACGAGGTACTTCCCGTCGGGGCTGAGCGCCTGCTTCCACTTCCAGTCGAGGAAGTTGCCCTGGAGCGAGCCCGCGCCGTGGTCGAGCAGGTTCACGAACTTGTCCGGGTGGGCCATGAACTTGGTGAGGATGCCCTCCTCGATGGCGACGACGTCGCCGGCGCCGCTGCCCGCGGCGATCCACTGCTCCAGGCGGGGCAGGTACTCGTCGAGCTGCACCACGTTCCGGTGCTTGATCGTGATGCCGGGGTGGGCGGCCTCGTACTGCTTGAACAGGTCCTCGTACCCGAAGGTGCTGAAGGTGTCGACGGTCAGCGTGACCGTCCCGTCCGCGCCGGAGCCGCCGTCTCCGCTCCCGCAGGCGGAGAGGCCGAGCGCCAGGACGGCGGCGGAGACGAGGCTGGGCAGGAGGCGGCGGTGGGCTCTGCGCATGGCTGTCCTCGGTGGGGGTGGAGGTCGGAACCGGCCCGGGATCCGGCTGAGAGAGCGCTCTCGCAGAGGATGGCGTCAGCAGCCATGGCTGTCAAGAGAGCGATTTCCCTAAGGAATCTGATCTGCTGCGAAGCAGGCATATGCGCAGATGACGGCCGTCATTGCCCTCCGGCTGGCGAAAGAGAGCGCTCTCTGATCTCTTGACGGACGGGTCCCGGCGGGCGACATTGACCCCACCAGAGGCAGGCGCCCCGCGCCTGCTCCCACCCCCGCTCTGGAGGTCCCCGCCATGACCCCACCGAGACGTCCCCGCCTCTGGCGACGGTCGGCCCTCGCCGTGCTCGCCGCCGCGCTCCCGGCCATGACCGCCACCGTGATCGCCACCACCGTGGCCGCGCCGACGGCCGGCGCGTCCGTCCCGCCGCCCCCGGACGGCTGGAGCCTGGTCTGGAGCGACGACTTCAACGGCTCCGCCGGGCAGCTCCCCTCGTCGGCGAACTGGATCATCGACACCGGCCACGGCTACCCGGGCGGCCCCGGCAACTGGGGCACCGGCGAGATCCAGCGCTACACCGCCGACCCCGCCAACGTCAGCCTGGACGGCGGCGGCAACCTGCGGATCACCCCGATCAAGAGCTCCTCGGGCGAGTGGACGTCGGCCCGCATCGAGACCCAGCGCACGAACTTCAAGCCCGCCGACGGCCGCGTCCTGCGCATCGAGGGGCGCATCCAGATGCCGAACGTCACCGGGAACCAGGCCCTCGGCTACTGGCCGGCGTTCTGGGCCCTCGGCTCCCCGTACCGGGGCAACTACCAGAACTGGCCGGCGATCGGCGAGTTCGACATCATGGAGAACGTCAACGGGATCAACTCCGTCTGGGGCGTCCTGCACTGCGGCGTCAACCCCGGCGGGGCCTGCAACGAGACCAACGGGATCGGCGCCAACCGCGCCTGCCCCGGCTCGTCCTGCCAGTCGGCGATGCACACCTACCGCTTCGAGTGGGACCGCAGCGTCAGCCCGAACCAGCTGCGCTGGTACGTGGACGGCCAGCAGTTCCACAGCATCGGCCAGAACCAGCTCGACGCCACGACGTGGTCGAACATGACGAGCCACGCCGGCTACTTCCTGCTGCTCAACGTGGCCATGGGCGGCGGCTTCCCCAACGGCGTCGCCGGGTTCGGCACGCCGACCGCCGACACCGTCTCGGGACGTCCGATGGTCGTCGACTACGTCGCGGTCTGGCAGAGCGGAGGCGGCACCACCACCCCGCCCCCGACGGGCGGCGGGGTCGACGCCCGCTCGACCATCCAGGCGGAGAGCTACCAGGCGCAGTCGGGCACCCAGCTGGAGAGCACGACCGACAGCGGAGGCGGCCAGGACGTCGGCTACATCAACAACGGCAACTGGCTGCGCTACGACAACGTCGACTTCGGCGGCACCCCGGCCACGCAGTTCAAGGCCCGGGTCGCCTCCGGCGCGCCGGCGGGGGTCAGCGGCCTGGTGCAGGCGCGGCTGGACAGCCCGACCGGGCAGGTGCTCGGCGAGTTCGCCGTCGCGAACACCGGCGGCTGGCAGAGCTGGCGGACGGTGCCCGCCAACATGTCCGCGGTGACCGGTAAGCACACCGTCTACATCACCTTCAGCAGCGGCCAGCCGGCCGACTTCGTCAACCTCAACTGGTTCACCTTCGCCAGCTGACGGACACCAGCGCCCGCCGCCGCCCTCCCTGCGGGCCGGCGGCGGGCCCATCGCGATCACGCCCTCCTCAACGGCCGGGCTCCGGCCGTCGAGGAGGGCGGCGCCGAGGACGGAGAGGTGATGCGGGACGCGGTTGGCGTCCCGGCGCGAGGTGAGGAGCCCGGCGCGGCGCCCAGATCTCCGCGGCGGCGAGCGGATCGCGGAGGGCCGGGCAGATCAGGAGCACGGCGGCGCCCGGGTCGCGGGTGGGCCCGTACACCAGGGGACGGCGGCGGCAGAAGAGGGAGGGCGCCGGTCCCCTCACTGGTCGGCCCCGTCCGGCGACCGAGGCGCCACCGGATACGGCCCCCGGGTCGCGCAAGGGCGGTCCGGTGTCGGATCATTGCCCGATCGGCACCATGATCGGTCGGTGGAAGGGGGTCCGGGGCTCAGGTGTCAGGTCATGTGCTCGCCGGCCGGTACCGCCTCGGGGAGCGGCTCGGCAGCGGCGGGATGGGGACGGTCTGGTCGGCCGTGGACGAGACGCTGCACCGCACCGTGGCGGTCAAGGAGATCGTCTTCCCGGACGTCCTCACCGCGGACGAGCGCCGGGTGGCGACCGACCGGGCGCAGCGGGAGGCGCGGGCGGCGGCGCTGATCGACCATCCCGGCGTCATCACCGTCCACGACGTGGTGATCGAGGACGAGCGGCCGTGGATCGTCATGGAGCTGGTGCGCGGCGCCTCCCTGGCCGAGGTGATCCGGCGCGACGGCCCCTGCCCGCCCGCCGCGGCCGCCCGGATCGGCCTGGCGCTGCTGGACGCGCTCGGCGCGGCGCACGCCCGGGGCATCGTCCACCGGGACGTGAAGCCCGGCAACGTGCTGCTCGCCGAGGACGGCCGGGTCGTCCTGACCGACTTCGGGATCGCGAGCATCGAGGCCGACCCCGCCCTGACCCGCACCGGGACGTTCGTCGGCTCGCCCGGATACACCGCCCCCGAGCGGCTGCGCGAGCAGCCGGGCGGTCCCGAGTCCGACCTCTGGTCGCTCGGGGCGACCCTCTACGCGGCGGTCGAGGGCCGGCCGCCCTTCGAGCGGGACGGCCCGATGGCGGTGCTGGGCGCCGTGCTGGCCGAGGAACCGGCGCCGCCGCGGCAGGCCGGGCACCTTGCGCCACTGCTGTGGCAGCTCCTTCGGAAGGCCCCGTCCGCACGGCCGGGAATGGAGGACGTGCGGCGGGCTCTGTGGAATGTGTCCGCCGGAAGACCGACCGGTCTCCCCGAGCCGATGCCCGTCCCGCCCATTCCCGGGCAGACGGGATCACGTCGAATATGGATGCCCATCGCGGCGGGCGCCACCCTGGTCACGATCGGCGTTCTGCTCGTGGGCGTCATCGCCGCGAACTCCTCCGATGGCGAGACCGGGAGAAGCGGCAATCCGGCGCGATCGCAGTCGTCCACACCGGAGGCGGCGGCACCCGTCACGACTCCGCCTCCGAGTACGCCGCCCGGCCTCGACCTGTGCGGCCTGCTCACGAAGCAGCAGGTGAGCCGCCTGATACCGGGCGAGGAGCCGGAGGTGGAGAAAGACGGGAAATCCTGCGGATGGGCGGCGCCCAAACGCGGATTCGCGATCACCGACCTCGGCCGCACCACCGTCGACGGTCCCCCGCGATCCGCCGTCGAGGCGCACAACAAGTATGTGAGCACCAAGAACGCGGCCACACCCGGAATCCATTACTGGGGATGGCCCGAGATCGACGTCAATCACGTGAAGGCGCGGCAGACCGGGGCCCGCACCCTCGACGGCATAGGGGACGAGGCGTTCGCCTACACGTCCACAGGACTGTCGAAGTCCATGGACATTTCCGGGGTCGTGCTCCGGGTGAAGAACACGGTGCTGAGAGTCGAGCTGATGTACGAGCGCGGCACCGCGTCCCCCGGCGAGGCCCGTGAGGCCGCACGCTGGGTCGCGCGAGCGGCGGCGGCGCCATGACCGCGCCGGTCCGGACGCTCGCCGGGCGGTACAGGCTCGTCCAGCGCCTCGGCGCGGGCGGCATGGGCGTGGTCTGGCGCGCCCGCGACGAGCGCATCGGCCGGGACGTGGCCGTCAAGGAGCTGCTGCTCCCCGACCATCTGAGCGCCGAGCAGCGCGACCACGCCGCTCAGCGCGCCCTGCGCGAGGCGAGGGCGGCCGCCCTCCTCCAGCACAGGTCGATCGTCACCGTGCACGACGTCGTCGTGGACGAGGGCCGGCCGTGCATCGTCATGGACCTGCTTCCCGGCCGTTCCCTCGACGCGGTGCTCGCCGACGACGGCCCGCTCCCGCCCGACCGGGTGGCGCGCATCGGGTTGGAGATCCTCGGCGCCCTCCGCGCAGCCCATGCCCGGGGCATCCTGCACAGGGACGTCAAGCCCGCCAACATCTTCCTCCGCGAGGACGGGGTCGCGGTCCTCACCGATTTCGGCATCGCGGCGCTGGAGGGCGAGGCCACGCTCACACGACCGGGTTCGCTGATCGGGTCGCCGTCCTACATGGCGCCCGAGCGCGCGCGGCACGACACCGGCGGCCCCGCCTCCGACCTGTGGTCACTGGGGGCGACGCTCTACGCCCTGACCGAGGGCCGCTCCCCGTTCGCCCGGAGCACCGTGATGGGCACGCTCGGAGCCGTCCTGACCGACGAGCCGGACCCGCCGCGTGCGGCCGGGCCGCTCGCCCCGCTGCTGGGGCGCCTCCTCGTCAAAGACCCCGGGGCGCGCCTGAGCGCGGAAGAGGCCGAGGCGTACCTGCGCGCTCTGGTGGCGGGCGAACGCACCGGCCCGCTCCCGTCGGCCCCGCCCCCGACGCCGCACTCAGCCAATGCCGGGTACCCCACCCTCCCCGCCCACTCGCCGAGGACCGGCCGCCCCTGGTTCCTCCTTGCCCTGGCCGTCGCCGTGGCGACGGCGGCGGTCATGGCGGCCATCGTGATCATCACCACCCGCGGCCAGGACGAGCCGTCCTCCCCCGTCCCGCGAGCGAAAGCGTCCGCGGGCACGGCGGGACCGACCCCGTTCGCGTCCGCGCCCGCCCCCTGCGGCCTCATCAGCGCGGAACAGGCGACGCGGCTGGTGCGCACCTTCCACAACCACGGCGACGAAAGCCCCGACTCGTCCACCGGACGGCCGCGCAAGAACTGCGTCTGGCAGACCTCCGCACTGGCGGACGGGGACGAGCGGCTCACCCTCACCCTCCGTACCGCGGACACCGCCGGCGACGCCCGCCGCCTTCTCGCCGAGGAGCAGGGCAACGCCACCGAGCAGGTCGCACCGCTCCCCGAGCTGGGCGACGGGGCCTTCACCACCTTCGGCCCGGACGGCGACTCGGTCATCTGGTTCCACGTCGACAACCTGGTGGCCGAGATCCAGTACGGCACGAAGCGAGATCAGCAGGACGAACTGGCCCGCCAGGCCGCGGCCTGGACCCGCACATCCCTCGAACACTCCTGACCCCGCCGAGACGGCTTTCGCGGGTTTTCATGCGCGACCGTTCGTCTGCGCAGGTGAGCGGGCCCGTTCGTGAAAGGCCGCGGACATCGTTGACGAATCGAAGCGCTTCGATCAGCCTCCAGTCAGATCCAAGGAGGTTGTGCATGCCCATGCGAAGAACGATCGGCGGGGCCGTCGCGGCCGTGGTGGCGGCGCTGGCCCTGGTCGCCTCGATGGTGGCGGTGGTGGCCGCCGTCGCGGTCCGTCCGGCGGCGGCCGCCGAGACGTACACCTGGAAGAACGTGCGGATCGACGGGGGCGGGTTCGTGCCCGGCATCGTCTTCAGCCGCAAGGAGAAGAACCTGGTCTACGCCCGCACCGACATCGGTGGGGCCTATCGGTGGGACCAGTCGGCCGGGCGGTGGGTTCCGCTGCTGGACTGGGTCGGCTGGGACAAGTGGGGCTACAACGGCGTCATCAGCCTCGCCGCCGATCCGGTGGACGCCGATCGGGTCTATGCGGCCGTCGGGATGTACACCAATGGCTGGGACCCCAATAACGGGGCCGTGCTGCGGTCGGCCGATCGCGGCAAGACATGGCAGGCGACCGAGCTGCCGTTCAAACTGGGCGGCAACATGCCCGGGCGGGGCATGGGCGAGCGGCTCGCGGTGGATCCGAATGACGACCGGGTGCTCTATATGGGCACGTCCGAGGGGCATGGGCTTTGGCGGAGCACCGACCGGGGTGTGACGTGGGCGAAGGTGAGCAGCTTCACCAATCCCGGCGACTACTCCGACAATCCGAGCGACACGACCGGATATGGAAATCACCGGCCCGGTGTCGTGTGGGTGACGTTCGACGAGAGCAGCGGGACGGCCGGCACGCCGAGCAGGACGATTTACGTGGGCGTGGCGGATAAGGAGAACACCGTCTACCGCAGCACGGACGCGGGTGCGACGTGGGAGCGCGTGCCGGGGCAGCCGACTGGGTACATCGCGCACAAGGGTGTGCTCGACGCCGCGAATCACGTGCTCTACATCGCCACGAGCGACACGTCCGGCCCCTATGACGGTGGCAAGGGCGACGTGTGGAAGTTCGATACGCGGTCGGGTGTGTGGACGCAGATCAGCCCCATTCCGTCCAGCAGTTCGGACGACTACTTCGGCTACAGCGGCCTGACGATCGACCGGCAGCGTCCCGGGACGCTGATGGTGGCCACGCAGGTGTCCTGGTGGCCCGACATGATCATGTGGCGGAGCACGGACGGCGGCGCGTCCTGGACCCGCATCTGGGACTGGACGAGCTACCCGAACCGCAGTTTCCGCTACACCCAGGACATCTCCAGCGTGCCCTGGCTGACGTTCGGGACCAATCCGTCGCCGCCGGAAGTCACCCCGAAGCTCGGCTGGATGAACGAGTCGGTGGAGATCGACCCGTTCAATTCGGACCGGCTGATGTACGGAACGGGCGCGACCGTCTATGGCACCGAGAACCTCACCCAGTGGGACGCGGGCGGCCAGATCGCGATCAAGCCGATGGTGAAGGGGCTGGAGGAGACCGCAGTCCTGGACCTGATCAGTCCGCCGTCCGGGGCGCCGCTGGTCAGCGGGCTCGGCGACATCGGCGGGTTCCGGCACACCGATCTCGGAGCCGTTCCGCCGGCGATGTTCACCCAGCCCGTTTTCACCAGCACCACGAGCCTCGACTATGCCGAGGGCAAGCCGAGCGTGATGGTGCGGGCGGGCAGCTTCACCGATTCGGACCGTCCCAACGACAGCCATGTCGCGTTCTCGACCGACGGCGGGGCCACCTGGTTCCAAGGGACGGAGCCCGGCGGCGTCAACAACGGCGGCACCGTCGCGGCGGCGGCGGACGGAAGCCGGTTCGTGTGGGCGCCGGGTGACAGCGGCCAGCAGGTCGTCTACTCGGTCGGGTTCGGCACTGGCTGGAGCCAGTCGTCCGGCGTTCCCGCGAACGCGATCGTCGAGTCGGACCGGGTGAACGCGAGCAAGTTCTACGCGTTCTCCGGAGGCAGGTTCTACGTCAGCACGAACGGCGGGCAGTCGTTCTCGGCGACGGCGGCGTCCGGGCTGCCGTCCAGCGGTGTCCATTTCAAGGCGGTGCCCGGCACGGAGGGCGACATCTGGCTCGCGGGCGGCACCGGGCTGTTCCACTCGACCGATTCCGGCGCGAGTTTCAGCAAGGCGGCCGGCATTTCCAAGGCGGTGAACGTCGGGTTCGGGAAGGCCGCTCCGGGCGCGGGCTACTCCGCGGTCTACCTCGTCGGGACGGTCGGCGGCACGACCGGGCTGTTCCGGTCGAACGACGCGGGCGGCACCTGGACGCGCATCAACGACGACCAGCACCAGTACGGCAACGCGGGCGAGGCGCTCACCGGTGATCCCCGCGTCTACGGCCGCGTCTACCTCGGCACGAACGGGCGGGGCATCGTCTACGGGGACACCTCCGACACCACGCCCCCGACGAGTCCGCCGGTCACCAGCGACCCGCCGACCACCGAACCGCCGTCCGATGGCGGCTGCACGGCCGTCTACAGGACGACCGGGTCGTGGGGAGGCGGCTTCCAGGGCGAGGTCACCGTCAAGAACACCGGGACGGCGGCGATCAACGCGTGGAGGGCGTCCTGGACGTTCGGCGGCGGCCAGACCGTCTCGCAGTTCTGGGGCGCCAAGGTGACGCAGGACGGCGCGTCGGTCAGCGCGGCCAACGAATCCTGGAACGGCGCGCTCGCGCCCGGCGCGAGCAGCACGTTCGGGTTCATCGGCACGGGGACGCCCGAGACCGTCACTCCCGCCTGCGGCGGCGAGTGACGCGCGGGGGCGGGGCGGTCTCGCGCTCCCGCCCCGCCCCCGCCTCGGCGTCCCTGTCAGGCTCCGCCCACGAGGGTCGCCTCGGAGACGGGCGCCTCGGGGAAGCCGGGGCGGGCGGGAAGGTCGGGGAAGGGAGCGCCGAGCAGGCGCAGCAGCGGCGCGGCCTTGACCGCGGTCTCCTCGAACTCGGCGGCCGGGTCGGACAGCGCGGTGATGGCGCCGCCGATGCCGAACTCGACGCGTCCGGCGGACGCCGAGGCGACGGCCGTGCGGATCACGATGCTGAAATCGGCCGCCCCGGACAGCGAGAAGTAGCCGATGGCCCCGGAGTACACGCCGCGCGGCCCCTCCTCCAGCCGGTCGATGATCTGCATGGTGCGGATCTTCGGCGCCCCCGTCATCGAGCCGCCGGGGAACGCCGCCCGCACGCACCGCACCGCCGAGACGTCCGGCCGGAGCCGGGCCCGGACGGTGCTCACCAGCTGGTGGACGGTCGTGTAGCTCTCCACGTCGAAGATCGGGTCGACGGTGACCGACCCGGCCTCGGCGACTCCCCCGAGATCGTGCCGGACGAGATCGACGATCATCAGGTTCTCGGCGCGGTCCTTGGCGCTCCGCGCGAGGTCCGCGCGCAGCCGCCGGTCCTCGGACGGGTCGGGCGAGCGCGGCCGGGTGCCCTTGATCGGCTTCGACTCGGCCTCCCCGTCCGCCGACACCCGCAGGAAGCGCTCGGGCGAGGAACTCAGCACCGACAGGTCGCCGAACCGCAGCAGGGCCCCGAACGGCACCGGGTCGCTCCGCCGGAGGCGGCGGTAGAGGTCCCACGGGTCCGCGCGCACGGCGGCCGTGAGCATGTTGGTCAGGCAGACCTCGTAGGTCTCCCCGGCGATGATCTCCCGCCGGGATTCGGCGATCTTGCCGAGGTAGGCGCGGCGTCCGTGCCGCAGCGTCAGCCCGGACGCCCCGGACGTCCCGGACGTCCCGGACGATCCGGCGATCGGGGCGGGTGCGTCGGGGACGGGCAGGTCGGCCAGGCGCGCTTCCGTCTCGTCCAGCCAGGACACCGCCGCACGTTCGTCGTCCGCCGGGCACAGCGCCAGAAGGTGGACGGCTCCCTCCACGTGATCGAACGCCACGGCCCGGTCGGCGAAGACCATGGCGGCGTCGGGGTGCGGGGAGCGGTGCGTCCGGGAGCCCCCGGTCTCGGCCTTGAGCTCGTAGCCGAGGTATCCCACCCAGCCGAGGGAGAAGCCGAACGGGAGGTCCGGGGCCTCCGCCGCGTGGGCGCGCACGTCGGCGTCGATCCAGTCGAAGAAGGACGTGCGCTCGATCCGCTCCCGTCCGCTCGCCGACTCGACGGTCAGATCACCCGTGGCCACGTCGAAGGCGGCGAACCGCGCCAGCGGGCCGCCGGCGTCCCCCATGAACGAGAACCGTCCGCCGTGCTCGCCGGTCCGGCTGCTGTCCAGCCAGAACGCCCGGTCGGACGAGGCGAACAGCGCATCGAAGACGTCCTCGGCCACCGCCGGCGCGCCCAGCCGCCGCGCGACCACCCTGAACGCCTTCGCCCGCGCCCGCGCCTCCGCCGCGGCGCCACCGCGACGCGGCGCCGCGCCGACGGGGCCGCTCTGCTCCAGGAAGTTCGCGATGATGCGCCGCCCATGGTCCGTGCACACCGATTCCGGGTGGAACTGGACGCCCCAGATCGGCCGGCGCCGGTGCCGGACGCCCATCAGAACCCCGTCGGACGTCCACGCCACCGCCTCCAGCTCCGGCGGCAGCTCCTCCACGACCAGGGAGTGGTACCGGACGGCCGAGAACGGCGACGGCACACCCCGGAACAGCCCTTCCCCCGTGTGCTCGACCCACGAGGGCAGCCCGTGCCGAACCTCCGGAGCGGGCACGACGCGCGCACCCAGGACATGGCAGATCCCCTGGTGCCCGAGGCACACCCCGAGCAGCGGAATCCGGGCGTGCCTGATCACGTCCGCGCAGATCCCGAAGTCCTCGGCCCGCTCCGGTGAGCCGGGGCCGGGCGAGATGACGGCGTTGTCGAACGGCTCCAGCAGCCCCGGGGTCCACTCGGCCTCGTCATTGCGCAGGACGACGGGCTCGGCCCCGGCTTCCGCCACGTACTGGACGAGATTGTGCGTGAACGAGTCGTAGTTGTCGATGATCAGGGTCTGCACGGGCGCTCACTGGAATGGCTGGCGGACGCGGTCGTTCGGCGTGACCGGTATACGGCGAAACGGTACCCGGCTCACCGGTCCCGTCCGTCACCCTCCTCGCGTATGGGAAGCGTCGAGGTCGGCGGCGATGGCGTATGGACGGCGTCAAGACGGGAGGGCGCGGCATCGCGAACGGGCACGGCCTGGGAGAATGGGGGCATGGCCAGGGGGCAGCTCCGCGTCTACCTGGGGGCCGCCCCCGGCGTGGGGAAGACGTACGCGATGCTGTCGGAGGCCCGGCGGCGCAGCGAGCGCGGCACCGATGTCGTCGTCGGATTCGTCGAGACGCATGATCGTCCGCGCACCGAAGCGCTGCTGGACGGCCTGGAGGTCGTCCCGCGCAGGACGCTCACGTACCGGGGCGCGCAGTTCACCGAGCTGGACGTCGCGGCGGTGATCGAGCGGGCGCCGGCGGTGGTCCTGGTCGACGAGCTGGCGCACACGAACGTCCCCGGCGGCGGCCACGCGAAGCGGTGGCAGGACGTCGAGGAGATCCGGGACGCCGGGATCGACGTCATCTCGACCGTGAACGTCCAGCATCTGGAGTCGGTCAACGACGTGGTCGAGCAGATCACCGGGGTGGTGCAGCGGGAGACCGTCCCGGACGAGGTGGTCCGCCGCGCCGACCAGGTCGAGCTGGTCGACATGGCGCCGGAGGCGCTGCGGCGGCGGATGGCGCACGGCAACGTGTACCGGCCCGAGAAGGTCGACGCGGCCCTGTCGAACTACTTCCGGGTCGGCAACCTGACGGCGCTGCGGGAGCTGGCCCTGCTGTGGCTGGCCGGCAAGGTCGACGACCAGCTCGACCGGTACCGCGCCGACCACGGCATCGGCGGGACGTGGGAGGCGCGCGAGCGGATCGTCGTCGCGCTGACCGGCGGCCCGGAGGGCGACACGCTGCTGCGCCGCGCCACCCGCATCGCGGCCCGGTCCAAGGGCGCCGACCTGCTCGCCGTGCACGTCGCCCGCGGCGACGGGCTGGCGGGCGCGCGGCCGGGCGACCTCGCCCGGCAGCGGCAGATCGTGGAGGGGCTCGGCGGCACCTACCACCAGGTCGTCGGCGACGACGTACCGCGCGCGCTGCTGGACTTCGCGCGCGGCGCGAACGCGACGCAGCTGGTGCTGGGGGTGTCGCGGCGCGGACGGTTCGCGCAACTGCTGCGGCCCGGCATCGGGGTGACGACGACGGCCCGGTCCGGCTCGATCGACGTGCACATGGTCACACACGACCAGGCCCGGCGCGGCGTCGCGCGGCCGGGGCGGCAGCAGGGGCTGCCGGTGAGCCGCCGGGTCGGCGGGTTCCTGCTGGCGCTGGCGGGCCTGCCGCTGCTGACGTTCGGGCTGCTGGAGGCCCGTCCGGCGATCTCGCTGCCGTCCGACATCCTGTTCTTCCTGGCGGCGGTGGTCGCGATCGCGCTGGTCGGCGGGATGCGCGCGGCGCTGTTCACCGCGGTCGCCGGGTTCCTGCTGCTGAACTGGTTCTTCACCCCGCCCGTGCACCGGTTCACCGTCGCCGCCGAGGAGAACCTCCTCGCGCTGGCGGTGTTCGTGCTGGTCGGGATGGGGGTGAGCGTGGTCGTGGACCGTGCCGCGCGCCGGTCCCGGGAGGCGGCGCGGCTGGGCGCGGAGGCGGAGGTCCTGTCGACGCTGGCGGGGGACGTCCTGCGCGGCGAGCACGCCCTGGACGCGGTGCTCGGCCGGCTCCGCGAGACGTTCGGGCTGGCGTCGGTCACGCTGCTGGAGCGCCCGTCGGCGGAGGACGACTGGCGGATCGTCGCGACCGTCGGGGGCCGCCCCTGCGGGACGCCCGGCGACGGCGACGCCGAGATCCCGGTCGGGGACGATCTGACGCTGGCCGTCCGGGGCCGTCCGATGCCGGCCGGGGACCGGCGCGTCCTGGAGGCGTTCGCGGTGCAGGCGGCGGGCGCGCTGCGGCAGCAGCGGCTGCGGGCCGAGGCCGAGCGGGCGCGCCCGCTGGAGGCCGCCGACCGGATGCGCACCGCCCTGCTCAACGCGGTCAGCCACGACCTGCGCACGCCGCTGGCCTCGGCGAAGGCCGCGGTGGACAGCCTCACCGGCACCTCGATCGCCTGGACGGACGAGGAGCGCGCCGAACTGCTCGACACGGCGCGGCAGTCCCTGGACCGGCTCGACCGGCTGGTGGCGAACCTGCTCGACATGAGCCGGCTGCAGGCGGGCGTCCTCGGCATCGCCGCCCGCCCGCTGGCGCTGGACGAGGTCGTCCCGCGCGCCCTGGACAACCTGGACGACCTCGGCGGCGGCGAGGCGTCGGTGCGGCTCGACCCGGCGCTGCCGGAGGTGTCGGCCGACCCGGCCCTGCTCGAACGGGTGCTCGTCAACCTCATCGCGAACGCGCTGCGGCACAGCCCGCCGGGCGAGCCGGTGCTGATCACCGCGGGCGCGATCCGGGACCGGGTGGAGCTGCGGATCGCCGACCGCGGCACCGGCATCCCGCCCGGCGAGCGGGAGCGGGCGTTCCTGCCGTTCCAGCGGCTCGGCGACCGCGACAACCACACCGGCGTCGGCCTCGGGCTCGCGCTGGCGCGCGGGCTGACCGAGGCGATGGGCGGTGCGCTGATCCCCGAGGACACCCCGGGCGGCGGCCTCACCATGATCGTGTCGCTCCCCGTGCACCGGAAGGAGGCGCCGTGACGCGCGTGCTCGTCGTCGACGACGAACCGCAGCTGCTGCGGGCGCTGCGGATCAACCTGCGCGCCCGCGACTACGAGGTGGAGGTCGCCGCCGACGGCACCACCGCGCTGCGGCGGGCCGGCTCGTGGCATCCCGACCTGGTCGTCCTCGACCTGGGGCTGCCCGATCTGGAGGGCATCGAGGTGATCCACGGGCTGCGCGGCTGGACGGAGGTCCCGATCATCGTCCTGTCGGGGCGGGCGGGCAGCGGCGACAAGGTGGAGGCGCTGGAGGCCGGTGCCGACGACTACGTCACCAAGCCGTTCGACATCGAGGAGCTGGTCGCGCGCATCCGCGCCGTGTCGCGCCGGGTCCCGTCCGCCGACGCGGTCGTGCCCGTGGAGGTGGGCGGGCACACCGTCGATCTGGCGGCGAAGACGGTGTCGGGCGGTGTGCACCTGACGCCGACGGAATGGCGGCTGCTGGACGTCCTGCTCCGCAATCCCGGCAAGCTCGTCTCCCAGCAGCAGTTGCTCACCACGGTGTGGGGCCCTTCGTACCGGACGGAGACGCACTATCTGCGGCAGTACATGGCCCAGTTGCGGCGCAAGCTGGAGACGGACCCGTCCCACCCCCGGCACCTGCTGACGGAACCGGGAATGGGCTACCGCTACCAGCCCTAGCCCGCCTCACCCCGCGTTGATCTGCGGCGTGTTGTTGTTATGAGAGCCCTCATAACAACAACACGCCGCAGGTCAACGGAGCTGGTGAACGTTTTCTAGCGGGCTGGGAACGCTTGGTCCAGGGCTAGGTTGAGCTTCAGCACGTTGACGGCCGGCTCTCCCATGAAGCCGAGGGCGCGGCCGGTCGTGTTCCGCTGGACGAGCCGCTCGACGCGCGCGGCCGGAACGCCGCGCGCGGCGGCGACCCGCTTGACCTGGAGGTCGGCGTAGGCCGGGGAGATGTGCGGGTCCAGGCCGCTGCCGCTCGCCGTGACCGCGTCCGGCGGGACGGCGGGGTCGGCCGGAGCGTCGCCCCGGAGGGGGACGATCAGTCCGGTGGAGTGGTCGTCGCCGGGCCGGGCCAGGTCGACCTTGACGCCCTTGTAGGACGCGATGAACGGCGCCTTCACCGTGCCCTGCGCCTCGTTCACGCTGACGACGCGGGTCGGGTGCGGGACCGTCCCGTCCGGGGCGCGGTGCCCGAAGACCGCCAGCACCGCGCCGACGCCGCCGGGCGTGCAGTACGGGCGGGCGCCGCTGACCCCGTTGAACTCGCCGATCGCCTTGCTGCGCTCGCAGACCAGGGTGAGCAGGCTCGCCCGGCCGCCGGGCAGCGTGTCGACGACGTCCTCGGGGCCGAGGTTGCTCGCGCCCGAGGCGGTCGGGTCGTAGTCGCCGGCGGACGGGCGGCTCTGGAAGTACCGCCGCAGCGGCTCGCCGTCCTTGCCGGTGAACGACTGGCCGATGAGCGCGCTGCCGACCGTCCGGCCGTTCGCGGTGATCAGCGAACCGTCGGCGCGGTCGTGCAGGCCGGGCAGGCGGCCGACCGCGAACACGGCCAGCGGGTAGAGGACGCCGAGCAGCACGGTCAGCGCGAGCAGGGCCCGCACGGCGGCCAGATGCACTCGGATCCAGGTGGGAAACCGCATGTCACGCCACCCCCGGAAGGAACTGGACGAGCAGGTCGATGATCTTGATGCCAGCGAAGGGGGCGACGAGGCCGCCGAGCCCGTACACGCCGAGGTTGCGGGACAGCAGCCGGGACGCGCCGCCCGGCCGGTAGGGCACCCCGCGCAGGGCGAGCGGGATCAGCGCGACGATGACCAGGGCGTTGAACACGACCGCGGCGAGGATCGCCGACTGCGGGCTGTGCAGCCGCATGATGTTCAGCGCGTCCAGCCCCGGATACAGGCCCGCGAACAGCGCCGGGATGATCGCGAAGTACTTGGCGATGTCGTTGGCGATCGAGAACGTGGTCAGCGCGCCCCGCGTGATGAGCAGTTGCTTGCCGATCTCCACGATCTCGATGAGCTTGGTCGGGTCGGAGTCGAGGTCGACCATGTTCCCCGCCTCCTTCGCCGCGGACGTGCCGGTGTTCATCGCGACCCCGACGTCGGCCTGCGCGAGGGCGGGCGCGTCGTTGGTGCCGTCCCCGGTCATCGCGACGAGCCGGCCGCCGTCCTGCTCCCGCCTGATCAGCGCGAGCTTGTCCTCGGGGCGGGCCTCGGCGAGGTAGTCGTCCACCCCGGCCTCGTCGGCGATCGCCTTCGCGGTCAGCGGGTTGTCGCCGGTGATCATCACTGTGCGGATGCCCATCCGGCGCATCTCATCGAACCGCTCCCGCATGCCGTTCTTCACGACGTCCTTCAGGTGGACGACGCCGAGGACGCGCGCCGCGCCGCCCGACCGCTCCCCCACGACGAGCGGGGTGCCGCCGGACGCGGCGATGCCGTCCACGATCGCGGCCAGGTCGGACGGGACCGCGCCGCCCTGCTCGCGCACCCACGCGGCGACCGCGCCGGCCGCGCCCTTGCGGAGCGCCCGTTCCGGGTCGTCGAGGTCGACGCCGCTCATCCGGGTCTGGGCGCTGAACGGCACCCAGGTCGCGTGGGCCAGCTCGCCGGGGGTGCGTTCGCGCAGGCCGTAGCGCTGCTTGGCGAACACGACGACCGAGCGCCCCTCCGGGGTCTCGTCCGCCAGGCTGGACAGCTGCGCCGCGTCGGCCAGAGCGTCCTCCTGCACGCCCGCGACCGGGAGGAACGCGGCCGCCTGCCGGTCGCCGAGGGTGATCGTGCCGGTCTTGTCGAGCAGGAGCGTGCCGACGTCGCCGGCGGCCTCGACCGCGCGTCCGCTCATCGCGAGGACGTTGCGCTGGACGAGCCGGTCCATGCCCGCGATGCCGATCGCCGACAGCAGCGCCCCGATCGTCGTCGGGATCAGGCAGACGAGCAGCGACACCAGCACGATGCCCGTCACGCCGTGCGAACCGAGGGCGGGGCCGCCGGGGACGCCGGGGTTGGCGTCCTTGGCGTAGACCGCCATGGGCTGGAGCGTCGCGACCGCCAGCAGGAACACGATGGTGAGCGCGGCGAGCAGGATGTTGAGCGCGATCTCGTTGGGCGTCTTCTGCCGGCTCGCGCCCTCCACGAGCGCGATCATCCGGTCGACGAACGACCGGCCCGGCTCCTGGGTGATCTCGACGACGATCCGGTCGGACAGCACCCGCGTCCCGCCGGTCACCGCGGACCGGTCGCCGCCGGACTCGCGGATCACCGGGGCGGACTCGCCGGTGATCGCCGACTCGTCCACGCTCGCGATGCCCTCGACCACGTCGCCGTCGCCCGGGATGACCTCCCCGGCCTCGACCACGACGCGGTCGCCGCGGCGGAGGTCGGGCGCCGGGACCCTCTCCTCCGGGACGCCCGGACGGCCGGTGAGGCGGCGCGCGACGACATCGGTCTTGGCCTTGCGCAGCGAGTCGGCCTGCGCCTTGCCGCGTCCCTCCGCCACCGCCTCCGCCAGGTTCGCGAAGAGGACGGTCAGCCAGAGCCAGGCGACGATCAGCCACCCGAACACGGTCGGGTCGAGGGCGGCGAGGACGGTCGTCCACGCCGCGCCGATCTCGACGATGAACATGACGGGGTTGCGCCACAGGGTGCGCGGGTCGAGTTTCCGGACCGCGTCCGGCAGCGACCGGAGCAGTTGCCGGGGGTCCATCATCGGCGTGGTCACGAGCGGATCCCTTCGGCGAGCGGGCCGAGCGCGAGCGCGGGGAGGAAGGTCAGCGCGACGAGGACGACCGTGACGCCGACGACCATTCCGACGAACTGCGGGCGGTGGGTCGGGAGCGTCCCGGCCGACTCGGGGACGGCGCCCTGCCGTGCCAGCGACCCGGCCAGCGCGAGGACGAACACGATCGGCAGGAACCGGCCGAACGCCATGCACAGCCCGAGCGCCGTGTCGTAGAAGACGGTGTTCACGGTCAGGCCGGCGAACGCCGACCCGTTGTTGTTGGACGCCGACGTGAACGCGTAGAGGACCTCGCTGAACCCGTGCGGGCCGGCGTTGAGCATTCCGGCGCGCCCGTCCGGCAGCGCGATCGCGACCGCCGTCCCGGTCAGCACGAGCATCGGGGTCGCCAGGAAGTACATCGCCGCGAACTTGATCTCGCGTGAGCCGATCTTCTTTCCGAGGTACTCGGGGGTCCGGCCGACCATCAGCCCCGCGACGAACACCGTGATCACGGCCAGGACCAGCATCCCGTACAGGCCGGAGCCGACGCCGCCGGGCGCGACCTCGCCCAGCATCATGTTGAGCATCGTCATCATCCCGCCGAGGCTCGTGTAGGAGTCGTGGAAGGAGTCGACGGCGCCGGTGGACGTCAGCGTGGTCGCGCCCGCGAACGTCGCCGAGTTCGCGACGCCGAACCGGGTCTCCACGCCCTCCGTCGCCGCGCCGGCGGCGGTCGGCACCGTCCCGTGGTGCGCGAGCTGGAACGCGTTGACCAGGGAGACGCTGATGAGCGCGATCGTGCCCATCGCCGCGAGGATCGCGTAGCCCTGCCGGTTCTGCCCGACGAGGCGGCCGAACGTCCGGCACAGCGCGATCGGGATCAGCAGGATGAGGAAGATCTCCAGCCAGTTCGTCCAGGACGCCGCGTTCTCGAACGGGTGCGCGGAGTTGGCGTTGTAGAAGCCGCCGCCGTTGGTGCCGAGCTCCTTGACGACCTCCTGGCTCGCGACGGGCCCGCCGGGGATGTGCTGCGTCCCGCCGGTGAGGGTGCCCGCGGTGTGTCCGCCGCCGAAGTTCTGCACCAGCCCGCCCGCGATGAGCAGGACCGCGCCGGCGAAGGCGATGGGCAGCAGGATCCGCAGGCAGGTGCGGGTCAGGTCGACCCAGAAGTTGCCGAGGCGGTCGGTCCTCTTCCGCGCGAACCCGCGGATCAGCGCGACCGCCACGGACATGCCCACGGCGGCGGACACGAAGTTCTGCACGGCGAGCCCCGACATCTGCACCAGGTGGCCCATCGTCGACTCGCCGGAGTACGACTGCCAGTTGGTGTTGGTGACGAAGCTGACCGCCGTGTTCCACGCCTGGTCCGGCTTGACCGGGCCGAAGCCGAGGCTCAGCAGGAGGTGGTTCTGCAGGCGCTGCAGGCCGTACAGGAAGAGGACGCCGGCCGCCGAGAACGCGAGGACGCCGCGGGCGTAGGCGCCCCAGGTCTGCTCCGCGTCCGGGTCGGCGCCCACGACCTTGTAGACGGCGCGTTCGGCCCTGCCGTGCTCCGGACGGCTGTAAACGCGATACATGTAATCGCCGAGCGGCCGGTAAACCACGGCCAGGGCGAATACCAGGGACCCGATGAAAAGGATCCCCGCCACGGTTGTGCTCATTCAGAAACGCTCCGGGAACAGCAGTGCCGCGACCAGGAAGAGGATCAGTGCCACCGCCAGGGCCAGCCCGACGGCGTTCTCCGCGGTCACAGCTTCTCCACGCCCTTCACCAGCAGGCCGAGCAGGGCGAACACCGCCACTGTCAGCAGCACGAAGGCCAGGTCGTCCACGATCGGCGCCCCCATCGAATCCCCGGCACCTTTTCCGGCCGGACGAATCCGACGATATGGATGAATTTGCGGCACACCGCCGGTCGCTACGCGTTATTGACACCGCCCCAGCCGATCCTGACGCCGCCCTGACGCCGTGCTAGCGCGAGGGGGGTTCAGGTCCAGGTGAGGCGGTCGGTGAGGAGGGCCTGCTGGGCCGGGTTGTCGGTGAGGGACAGGGCGCGGCGGTCGGCGGTGTGGGCCTCGCGCTCGCGGCCGAGGTCGCGCAGGAGTTCGGCGCGGGTGGCGTGGTACAGGTGGTGGCCGTCCAGGTCACGCGCGAGCGGGGCCAGTTCGTCCAGGGCGGCCTGCGGGCCCCGGACGTAGCGGAGCGCGATGGCGCGGTGCAGGCGGACGACCGGTGTCCGCGTCATGCCGAGCAGCATGTCGTAGAGGACGAGGATCTGCGTCCAGTCGGTGTCGTCCCAGGTGGGGGCCTCCGCATGGCACGCGACGATCGCGGCCTGCAGCTGGTACGGGCCGGGCCGGTGCATCGCGGCGGCGCGTTCGAGCAGCCGGACGGCGTCCTTGATCGCGTCGCGGTCCCACCGGGTGCGGTCCTGGTCGCGCAGCAGCACGAGGCCGCCGCCGGCGTCGAACCGGGCGGCGGTGCGCGCCTGGTGCAGCCGGATCAGCGCCGCCAGGCCGAGCACCTCGGGCCGGCGGGGCATCAGCCAGGCGAGGCTCTCGGCGAGCCACTGCGCGTCGTCGGCCAGGTCGCGGGCGTGCGGACGGTCGCCGCCGCTCGTCAGGTACCCCTCGTTGAACAGCAGGTACACGACGGCGAGGACCTGGTTCACGCGCTCGTGCAGCTCGTCGTCCGGCGGGATCCGGTACGGGATGCCCGCGTCGGTGATCTTGCGCTTGGCGCGGGTGATGCGCTGCGCGACCGTCGTCTCCGGGACGAGGAACGCGGCCGCGATCTGCCCGGTCGTCAGCCCGCACACGGTCCGCAGCGTCAGCGCGACCTGGGCGGGCACGGGCAGCGCCGGATGGCAGCAGGTGAAGATCAGCTTGAGCCGGTCGTCGGGCTCGCCGGGCACCGGCCACTGGAGCCGGGCCAGCTTCTCCCGGTAGTTGGCCCGGCGGCGCAGCAGGTCGATGCCGCGCCGGCGGGCGGTGGTGAGCAGCCAGGCGTCCGGATGGTCCGGGATGCCCTCGGCGGGCCAGCGTTTCAGGGCCGTCTCGACGGCGTCCTGCATGACGTCCTCGGCGGCGGAGAAGTCGCCGAGCGTCCTGATCAGGGACGCCGTGAGCCGGCCCGCGTGCTCGCGCAGCACGCGGGTCAGCTCGGCGTGCACCCGGTCGCAGTGAGCGGGATCCACGGGGCCCGGCCCTCAGCTGAGCGGGCGGATCTCGATCACCGGGCAGGCGGGCCAGTCGCGGGCGACCGCGAGCGCCTCGTCCAGGTCGGCGACCTCGAGTTCGGCGTAGCCGCTGACGACCTCCTTGCCCTCGACGAACGGGCCGTCGGTGAGCAGCGGCTCCGCCCCGTCCAGGCGCATGGTGGTGGCCGTGTGCGCGGGCTGCAGATGGCCGTGGTGGGTGATCTGCGCGGCGTGCCGGGAGAACCACTCGGCGACCCGCTCGTAGGCGTCCTGGCGCTCGCCGTCGCTCATCGCGGCCACCTCCTTGGCGTACTCCTCGGTCTCGACGAACATGAGCACGTACTTCATGGGTGCCTCCTCCTCAGCTCGCGGGCAGCGGCGCGTACAGGTCGACGCCGTTGCCGTCCGGGTCGAGGACGGTCGCGTACCGCATGCCCCAGAACGCGTCGAAGGGCTCCTTGACTCCGGCGTACCCCGCCTCGGTCAGCTCGGTGTACTTGGCGTCCACGTCCGCCGGGGACGGGGCCTGGAACGCGAGGAAGGTGCGGGGGCTGCCGGACGGCTTCGTCCACCCGTCGACCCTGGGGGCGCGGAAGCCCTCGGTGTCGAGCATCAGGTGCAGGCCGCCGGGCAGGTCGCAGCCCGCGTGGTCGGGGTAGGCGGCGTCGACCTTGAACTCGATGCCGAGGCGGCGGTAGAAGGCGGCGGCGGCGTCGATGTCGGACACCAGGATGTCGATCACGTTCATCGTCAGGTCCATGACCTGCTCCCTTCGATGGCCCCGGTGGCGGGGCTGCCGGCTGTTCTCACCTCCTAGACGAACGGCCGGCGGCCCGATCCGACACCTCCCCCGAAAATCCGGAGATACGGCGGTCGGGGTTTGCGGACGAGCCCGCGGAAGGCGTCCACCGGGGGCGGCGGGCCGAACCGGTTCTCCTCCGGCCGCCACCGGGAGGTGGACACGGCACCCGGTTCGGGTAGGTCCGGGCCTTATCGTTGCCGCGCGCATGGCGGGCCGCAAGGCAGAATCCTCATGTGGCGAAGAAATGTCCGTGCGGTGTCGGCGCCCGGTACCCGGAGTGCTGCGGACGGTTGCACCGGGGCGGGGCGGCGGCAGCGACGGCCGGGGAGCTGATGCGGTCGCGGTTCAGCGCGTTCGCCGTCCGGGACGAGGCGTACCTTCTGCGGACGTGGCATCCGGCGACCCGCCCGGAGCGGATCGGGTTCGAGGACGGCACGCGCTGGACGCGGCTGGAGATCGTCCGGGAGGAGAACGGCGGCCCGGACGACGAGAAGGGCGTCGTGGAATTCCGCGCCCACTACCTGGACGGCTCGGGTCCCGGGGAATTGCACGAGGTCAGCCGGTTCGTCCGGCAGGACGGCGACTGGGTCTACGTCCGAGGCAAGATCATCGACTCGGGCCCGGCCTGAGCCGCCGCACGCACCGGGCGAGGAGGACGAGCAGCAGTGCCGGGGCGACGAAGACGGCCGCGCGCAGCGTGGTGAGGTCGGCGAGCGTCCCGAGCACGAGCGGGGCGGTGCCGATCGCCACCCCGGACGCGAGCGCGCAGCGCGCGGCGGCCCGGACCGGCTGCTCCGGCCACGCGCCGAGCGCCTGCCCGAGGATCACCGGGTAGAGCAGCGCCACGCCGAGCCCGGCGACCAGCAGGCCGGCGACGGCGAGCGGGGCGGGCGACGTCCACAGGACCGCGAACCCGGCGACGCCGACGAGCGCGGCCGCCGCGAGCAGCCGGTCGGGGCGGCCGCCGCGCCGGACGGCCGGCCCGGCGGCGGCCCGGCCGGCGGCCATGCCGAGCACGAACGCGGCCGACAGCGTCGCCGCGGCCCCGGAGCCGAGCCCCTTCACCTCGCCGAGGAAGTCGGCGGCCCAGAAGACCATGCAGAACTCGACGCCCACGGCGAGGACGAGATCGAGCCATCTGCGGCGGAACGCCGGCGGTGCGGTCCGCCCCGGCCCGGCAGCGGCCGGGGCGGCCTCGGGGGTCCCCGCCGCGGCCGGGCGGCCGACGGCGATCAGGACGGCGGCCACGGCCAGCGGCGGGACCGCGAACGCCGCCCGCCATCCGAGGCCGTGCGCGAGCGAGGCGCCGATCAGGATCGGCGAGAGCACGGACGCCGCGCTGGAGACCGCGTTCGCCACCCCGATCTGGACCGTTCCGCCGTCCGTGTGCGCGGCCCGCAGCGCCGCCGGGACGAGCTGCACGAGCCCCGCGCCGCCGAGCCCGAGGACCAGCGCGCCGAGGCCCGCGCCGAGGCGGCCGCCGCCGGCGGCCATGACGCAGGCGCCGGTCACGAGCGCGGCGAGGGCGGCGGGCGGCCCGAGGCGGCCGAGCCGGGCCGCCGCCCAGTGCCCGGCGAACCCGACGATCACGAGGCCGAGCGCGAAGGCGGACGGGTAGAGGGCGACCTCGCCGCGCGGCAGCCCGCGCTCCTCCCGCAGCTCCGGCAGGATCGCGCCGAGCCCGGTCAGCAGGTAGCCGAGGCACCCGAACATCGCGTACAGGCCGGCCGTCCCGGACGCCCGCCGCAGCGTCCTCGCCTCGCTCACCGTCGCTCGCCCATCACGGCCTCCACCATTATCCTCGTCCAACGAGCATAATTTGGACGGGCCAGGATGTCACCATGCAGCCGAAGACCGCGCACTCCGCCCGGGCGCTGCGCAGCCAGGGCGCGCTGGCGGTGCTCCGGTACGTCCACGCGCATCCGCCGGCGACGCGCGCGGACGCGTCCCGCGCGCTGGGGCTGAGCAGCGGGTCCGCCACCGAGATCACGAGCCGCCTGAAGGCGGCCCGGCTCCTCGACGAGGACGCGCCGCCCCGCACCGGCGGACGCGGGCGCCCGTCGCCGTCGCTCATCCCGCACCCGGACGGGCCGCTGGTCTGCGTGGTCGACATCAGCCACGAGGCGTGGCGGGTCGCGGCCGTCGAACTGGGCGGCGGGGTCCTGACCGAGTCCGATGGGCGCCACACCGGCTCGCCCGACGTCATCGGGCCGCTGGCCGAGCGGGTCGCCGCGCTCCACGCCCGCCACGGGCGGCGGCTCCGCGCGGTGTCCGCGTGCGTCGCGGGGACGGTCAGCGGGACGACGGTCGTCCAGGCGTCCGGGATGGGGTGGCGCGACGTCTCCCTGGAACCGCTCAAACCCGCCGGAATCCCGCTGCTCGTCGGCAACGACGCGTCGCTCGCCGGGCTGGCCGAGGCGCGGCGCGGCGCCGGGGCGGGCTCGCGGGTCGTCCTGCACCTGACCGTGGAGGTCGGCGTCGGCGGCATCCTCGTCGTGGACGGGCGTCCGGTGGACGGCGCGACGGGCGCGGGCGGCGAGTTCGGCCACATGCCGTTCGGCGACCCCGCCCGCGCATGCCCCTGCGGCGCCCGCGGCTGCTGGGACCTGGAGGTCGACGGGCGTGCCATGTCCCGCGCCCTGCACCGTCCCGCGCCCCGCGACCCGCGCACGGCCGCCGAGGAGATCATCGCGTCGGCGGCGTCCGACCCGGCGGCCCGCGCGGCCGTCGCGGCCGCGGCCCGCGCGCTGGGACGCGGCATGGGCGCCCTGGTCAACGCGCTCGACCCGGACGCCGTGACGCTCTCCGGCCTGGCCCACCAGCTGATCGAGACCGCGCCCGCGGCGCTGAACGAGGGCTACACGGCCGCGCTGATGCGCTACCGCCGCGCGGCCCCGCCGCCCGTCCTCCCGTCGGCGCTCGGCCCGGGAGGCCCGCTGGCGGGCGCCGCCGACGCCGCGTTCGACGTCCTCCTCACCGAAGAGGGCCTGGAAGCCTGGTCCGGTGCTTAGGCCCGGCGCCACTCCGGCACGGCACCGGCCTCGTGGAGGCAGAAGTCGGGGGCGCCTTCGAGGGCCTTCTCCTCGCCGCCCGGCGTGTACGTCACGATGAGCCGGAGCGGACGCCACGTCGTGTTGTACGTCGAGTGCCAGACGCCCTTCGGGATGTGGACGGCGTCGCCCTCCCTGATCGGGAACGGCTCCCCGTCGTCCACCATCTGCGTCGCCTCACCGGAGATGACGTAGATGACCTCTTCGGCGTTCGGATGGTTGTGCCGCGCGTGCCCCTTGCCCGGGTTGACGATCACCTCCCCGAGCGTGCTGCCCGCACCCTCGACACTCGACGGGGTGACGAACCACTTGATGGACCCCCAGTCGAAGGACATCGTCGTGACGTCACCGGGATTGACCAGCATTCACAGCTCCAGGTTCTTGAAGGCGGCGACCTGCTCGGTGATGGCCCGCTCGGTCGGCAGCCGCTCGACCGACGAGGCGCCGAAGAAGCCGACGACGCCCTCCGTCCGGGACAGGACGTAGGCGGCGTCGTCCGGCTCGGCGATGGGACCGCCGTGGCACAGCACGAGGATGTCGGGCCGCACGGCGGCCGCCGCGTCCCGCATGGCCTGCACCCGCTCGACGGCCTCGTCCAGCGTCAGGGCGGTGCCCGCGCCGATGCTGCCCTTCGTCGTCAGCCCCACATGCGGGACGAGGACGTCGGCGCCGGCCTCCGCCATCGCGCGCGCCTGGTGCTCGTCGAAGACGTAGGGGGCGGTGACGAGGCCGCGCTGATGGGCGAGGCGCACCATCTCGACCTCCAGGTCGTAGCCCATGCCGGTCTCTTCGATGTTCTGCCGGAACACCCCGTCGTAGAGCCCCACGGTCGGGAAGTTCTGCACGCCCGCGAACCCCATGGCCTTCAACTGGTCGAGGAACACGGGCATCACCCGGAAGGGGTCGGTGCCGCACACCCCGGCCAGCACGGGCGTGCTCTTCACGACCGGCAGGACCTCGGACGCCATCTCCACCACGATCTGGTTGGCGTCCCCGTAGGGCAGCAGCCCGGCCAGCGAGCCCCGCCCCGCCATCCGGTACCGGCCGGAGTTGTAGATGATGATCAGATCGACCCCGCCGGCCTCCGCGCACTTGGCCGACAGCCCCGTGCCGGCCCCCGCGCCGATGATCGGCTTGCCCTCCTCGACGGCGTTCCGCAGCCGGAACAGGACGGTGTCGCGGTTCACTGCGCTCCCCCCGAGATCATCCGGTGCAGCCGGTCGGCCATCGCGCGGCCGAACGCCGGATCGTTGATGTTCATGTCGAGCCTCTCCGTCTCCACGGCGCCCTCCAGGGCCGCGAAGCACGCCTCGTCCGCCTCCGGGTCGTGGAACGGCATGCCCGGCGCGTCCAGCGCGGACACCCCGCCGAGCGGCAGGAACAGCACGGTCGGGCCGCTCGCGCCCCGCAGCTTCTCAGCGATCCGCCGCCCGAGTTCGGCCATCTCCTCCCGGGTCGTCCGCATCAGCGTCACGGTCGGGTTGTGGACGTACAGGGTGCGTCCCCCGAACCGCTCGGGGACCGTTTCGAGCGGCCCGAAGTTGACCATGTCCAGCGCCCCCGGCGCCACGACCTGCGGAACCCCGAGGCGCCCGGCCGCGGTGAGCCGCTCGGGCCCGGCCGACAGGACGCCGCCGACCAGGTCGTCCGCCAGCTCGGTCGTCGTCAGGTCGAGCACCCCGGCCAGCAGGCCGCTCTCCACGAGCCCTTCGAGGGCCCGTCCGCCGGCCCCGGTCGCGTGGAAGACGAGCACCTCGTAGCCCAGGTCGTCCAGCCGCTCCCGCGCGGCGTCCACGGCCGGGGTCGTGACGCCGAACATGGACGCCCCGACCAGCGGCCGCTCATCGACCGCGGGCGCCGTCCGCGCCTCCTCGTAGGCCTTCGCCATGCCAACGGCCGCGCCCGCCGCGTTCCCGAGGATGAGCCGGGACACCCGGTTGACGCCGGCGATGTCGACGACGCTGTACATCAGGGTCACGTCCTTGGCGCCCACGTAGGGCGAGACGTCCCCGGACGCCATCGTCGACACGATGACCTTCGGCAGCCCGATGGGCAGATCCCGCACGGCCCGGGCCGCGATGGAGGACCCGCCGCTGCCTCCCACGGCGAGCACGGCGTCGACCCGCTCCAGCCCCGCCAGCACGACCGCCGCGCCCTCACCCATGGCGGTGACGGCGGCGCCCCGGTCACCCGCGTCCCGCAGGGCGCTCAGCGAAGCGCCCCCGGCACGCGCGACGTCCTCGGCGGAGACATCGGCCTCGATCTCGGCCGCCCCGACCCCCGCGTCCACGAGCACGACCTCGCACCCGAGCTCCCGCACCCGCTCCCGAAGCCAGGCGTACTCCGCGCCCTTGGTATCAAGCGTCCCCACGAGAACCACAGTCGCCATGAACGATCATTTCCCACCCCGCCCACCCCCCAACCTCCGGTCGGGTCGGCATGGGCCGGACGAGACCGTGCTAGCTCGCCGCCTGGGCCGCCGTCGACTCGGTGATCACGCCGTCCTCCAGGTGGAGGACTCGGTCGGCCTCGGAGAGGAGGGCCTGGTCGTGGGTGGCCACCAGGACCGTCACGCTTTCGCTCGCCACGACCGCGCGGAGCAGGGGCATGATCGCGGCGGCGGTTTCGGAGTCGAGCTGGCCGGTGGGCTCGTCGGCCAGGAGCAGGCGCGGGCGGTTGGCGAGGGCGCGGGCGATGGCCACTCGCTGGCGCTGGCCGCCGGAGAGTTCGTAGGGGCGCTGCGCGGCGTGGTCCGCGAGGCCGACCAGGCCCAGCAGGACGCGGACGCGTTCGTCGCGTTCGGCCGGGTTCGTGCGGACCAGGCGCAGGGGGACTTCCACGTTCTCGGCGGCGGACAGCACCGGGATCAGGCCGTGGGACTGGAAGACGTAGCCGATGCGGTCGCGGCGCAGGGCCAGCAGGTCGTCCTCGGGGAGCGACCCGACCTCGCGGCCGTCCACGCGGACCGTGCCGCCGTCGGGGGCGTCCAGGCCGCCGATCAGGTTGAGCAGGGTCGTCTTGCCGGAGCCCGAGCGGCCCTTGATGGCGACCAGTTCGCCTGCGGCGACGGTGAAGGACGCGCCGCGCAGCGCCGGGACCTCGATGGTGCCGGTGCGGTAGGTGCGGGTCAGGTTCTCCACGGCCACCATCGGGTCAGTCATCGGATTCCTCCCGGTCGGGCCAGACGCCGACGTGGTCGCTCTCCAGGGCGAGGCGGACGCGGTCGCGCATCTCCAGGGCGCTGGTGAACGCGGTGGGGAGCTGGACGCGGCCCGCCCGGTCGAGGACGGCGTACTCCTCGGCCGTGCCGCCGCCCCGGCGGACCTCGACGCTGGTGCGGCCGTCGCGGATGCCGACGGTGCGGTCGACGCGCTCGGACACCTGCACGTCGTGGGTGACGACGACGGTGGTGGTGCCGAGTTCCTCGTTGACGCGGCGGAGCGCCTCGAAGACGCCGGCGGCCGTGGCGGTGTCGAGTTCGCCGGTCGGCTCGTCGGCGAGGACGACGTGGGGCTCGTTGGCGACGGCCACGGCGATCGCGATGCGCTGCTGCTGCCCGCCGGACAGCTCGGCGGGGCGCCGGTTCGCGCAGTCGCCGACGTCCAGCATGCCGAGGAGCTCGGCGGCGCGGGTGGCGCGCTCGCGCCGGGACCGGCCCGCGAACCGCATCGGCAGCTCGACGTTCTGCGCCGCCGTCAGGTACGGCAGGAGGTTGCGGGACGTCTGCTGCCACACGAACCCGACCTGCTCGCGGCGGAAGCGGAGCCGCTGCTTGGACGTCATGGTGAGCAGGTCGGAGCCGGCGACGCGGGCGACCCCGGCGGTGGGGACGTCCAGCCCGGACAGGATGTTCAGCAGCGTCGACTTCCCGGAGCCGGACGCGCCCACGATCGCGATCAGCTCGCCGGGGTCGACGAGCAGGTCGAGGCCCTGGAGCGCGACGACCTCGATGCCGTCGGTCTTGTAGATGCGGACGAGGTTGTCGCAGACGATGTGGGCGCCCTCGCCGTAGACGGGCCCGCGTTCGGCGGCGCGGCGCTCCAGTTCGGCGAGGTCGGGTGCGTTGGTCATCACTCCCCCGTTCTCAGGGCGGTTCCGGGACGGGTGTCGAAGAGGCGGTCGACGGCGACGGCCGCGGCGGCGGCGAGCAGCAGGGCGCCGGCGAGGCCGAGCAGCGCGGCGAGGCCCGGGGCGTGCGCGGTGACGGCGAAGCCGCCGGTGTAGGGGCGCAGGTCCACGACCGGGCCGGTGATCTCGGGGAGCATGAGGCCGAGCACCCAGCCGGCGCCGACCGCGCAGAGCAGCACCGGCGCGATCTCGACGAGCGCGAGGCCCCGGCTCTGCCGCCGGCTGAGGCCGAGGGCGCGCAGGTGGGCGATGGTGCGGCCGCGGGCGCGGGCGCCGACGACCAGGACGAGCAGCACCGCGAGCAGCCCGAACGCGCCGCCGATGAGCGCCCCGTTCCGGAACGTCTCGTGGACGACGGTCACCATCGGGTCGCGCGTCATGTCCCGCAGGACGTCCCGCCGGAGCTGGACGTCGCGTCCGGGCGCGGCGGCGCGCAGGGCCTTCGCATCCACGTCGCCGGTGACGAAGACCTGCGAGGGGAAGCCCTTCTCGGCCGCGACCATCGAGTACGGGACGACGACGAACGCCGTGCCGAGGCCCTGACCGGGGAAGTGCTCGATCTGCCCCGCGGGCTTGATCTTGATCGGGGTCATCCCGGGGCGGCTCAGCGTCAGCGGCCCGGTGCCCCGGGTCCGGGCGGTGAGCGGCGACAGGAGGACGCCCTGCCCGGACGGGATGCCCGGCACGTCGGGCGCCATCTTCCGGTAGGCGTCCAGGTCCACGCCGACCACGGTCAGCGGCGCCTGGTCCGTGGCGGTCGACGCCGTGCCGATGACCCGGACCCGGAGGGCGCCGGTCACCCCGGGCAGCGCGCGGATGCGGGCGAACGTCGCGTCGTCCACCGGCCCCGCCTCGATGCGGGCGTCCGCGCCGGTCTCCCACCAGGACGCGCGGACCTGGCCGTCCCGCAGCGCGGTGTCCACGGTGGCGGTGAACCCGGCGACGGTCGCGGCCAGCAGCAGGACGACGAGCGGCAGCGCCCCCACGAGGTTCTGCCGGGACGCGCGGGCGAGGCCGAGGAAGGCGACCGCGCCGCTGCGCCGCCGCAGCATCGGCCCCGTCGCGCGGAGCAGGTAGGGGTAGGCGCGCAGGACGAGGGCGCCGAGCGCCGCGCCGAGCAGCACGGGGACGGCGGCGACCAGCGGGTCGGTCCCGGCGGACGCGCCGCGCTCGCGCAGCAGCACGACGCCGATCACCGCGAGCACGACCAGCAGGCCGTCCAGCACGAGCCGGCGCGGTGAGGGGCGGGCGGCGACGAGGTCGTCGCGCCGGTCGGCGGCCGAGCCGAGGCCCCCGCCGCGCTCCCGCGCCACCATGACGGCGGGGACGCCGAGCACGGCCGCGACGAGCACGGCTACGGCGTAGACGGACGTCGGCTGCGGCGGCCCGACGTCCAGCAGCAGGCCGGCCAGGTAGCCGAGCAGGGCGGACGGGACGACGGCGAGCGCGGTGAGCCCGCAGGCGGGGGCGGCGAGCTGCCGGAGCGAGGCGCCGCGCGCCCGCATCGTGCCGAGGATCGGGCGGAGCCGCTCGGCGAGCAGCCCGGCGGCGAGCAGCAGCACCCCGGCGGCGACGGCGGCGAGCCCGCCGAACGCGAGCCCGAGCACGGACCGGGCGGTGTGCAGCCGCCCGTTGAACTCGTTCAGCCGGTCGTCGAGATTGGTGACGACGTCGCAGGGGAACAGCCCGGTGTGCCCCCGGACGGAGGAGCGGAACGCGTCGAGGTCCTCCGCCATGGCGCCGGCCTCGCCGGCCTCGACCACGGCGCCGCGGACCGGGAAGCGCCAGCTGTAGGTGAGCAGCGCGTCGCCGCCGCGCGCGACCCGCGAGTACCCGCCGGCGCCCATCAGCGCGGTGCCCCCGTCGGCCAGGGTCCCTTCGCTGTCGAACGACACCTTGACCGATCCGACCTGGCCCGGGCGGGTGAGCCAGAACGGGTCGGCGGCGTCCACCGGTTCGTAGAGGCCGGAGATCCGGGCCTTGAGATCGATGAGGTCCATCCGGTCGCCGACCTTGTAGCCCAGCTGGTCGGCGTACTTCTTGGACACCATGATCTGGAGGTCGCCGCTCGTCTCGGACGGCGAGTTGGCCGGAGGCTCGCCCGCCACCATGCGGATGCGCTTCCACGCGGTGAGCTCCCAGCTCAGGTAGAGCACCCGCGGTGCGGAGAACCGCCCTTCGACGAGCATCTGCTCGGTGGTGATGGACGGCTCCGGCTCCCCGGCGGTCCTCGCCAGCGAGCGCGGCAGCATCTGCTGCCAGGTGAGGGCATTGGCCCCCATCGCGGCCCCGCCCGGGACGGCCGTCCACGCCCGGCCGCTCCGCGCCTTGCCCTCGACCCGCAGGTCGGCGGCGGGGCCGATGGCGGTGGCGGCGGCGCGGTCGTACCCGGCCGCGGTACGGGACGGGACGGCGACCGCGAGCAGCGCCGCCAGCAGCGACAGCACGGCCAGCGCGGCGAGCGGCGCCCACTGGGCCCGCGCCAGCCGCACGGCGGAGCCTCCCATCGGCACGGCGGAGCGTCTCATCGGTCCTCCCCCACGCGCAGGCCGGCGCCGGGGTCCCGGCGCCGCAGCACCCGGATCACCGGCGGCAGCACGAGGCCGAGCACGGCCGCGACCCCGGCGAGCACGCCGAGCACCACGGGCCACTGGACGACGAGCTCGGCGGGCGGGTAGGGCTGCGCCGACCGCACGCTCAGCACGACGTGCGGGACGACGAGCCGGGCCACGGCGAGGCCGAGGAACGTCCCGCCGAGCAGGCCGAGCACGACCAGGTAGGCCTGCTCGATCGCGAGCATCCCGGCGACCTGCCGGGGGTGGACGCCGAGGGCGCGCAGCACCGCGAACTCGCGGGTCCGCTCGCCGGCGGTGACCGCGGCGTTGACGACGAACGCGATGACCGCGAACGCCAGCGCGGCGCCGAAGCCGAGCACGAGCGCGCCCTGCAGCGCCGCGCCGAGCGGGGCGTCGCGGAGTTCGGCGCGCACCTTGACGCGGTCGGCGGCGACCTCGCCCCAGGCCGGATGATCGGTGAGCGCGCGGACGGCCGCGGCCGTGTCGCCGCCGCGCGCCGACGCCCACCATTCGCCGGGCTCGATGCTGTCGGTGGTGACGCCGTCCGCGGCGATGCGGCTCTGGGTGAGCGTCGGAAGGTCGACGAGGACGCCCGGCCGGCCCGCCGGCATCGTCGGGAGCGCGGGCGCGATCCCGAGGACCTTGACCGGCTGGTCGCCGTCCACGGTGCTGACGGTGACGGTGCCGCCGACGCCGACCTTGGCGCGTTCGGCCATCTCGGCGGTGACGACGCCCGGCACGGGCGGCTGGAGGTCGCCGTTCTGCGGCCCGCGCCGCGACGGCGCGCCCGCGGCGGGGATCGCGTGGACGGCCGCGCCGGTCGCGCTGCTGTAGATGCCGCGGCTCGGGTTCGGGTCCGCGGTGGCGGGCAGCGCGATCTCCGCGAGCGCGTCCCCGGCGTCCTTCGGCTTCGGCTCGATGGGCTTCGTCGGGTCCGGCGAGAACGCGAACACGTCCCAGCGCAGGCCGGCGGACGGCCGGGCATCGCCGGCGGCGTCGCCGCGCACGCCCAGGACCTGCAGGTCCATCGGCCCCGTGTAGGGGTTCTCGTCGTAGGCGTAGTGGACGCCTCCGACCGACAGCGGATAGGACGGCACGCCGCCCGGTCCGGCCAGCCCGGCGATGTCCAGCGCGACCGTGTGCTCGTCGCCGTCGGCGGGGAAGGCGGGCAGCTCCGCCTGCCGGGCCAGCCCGTGCGCGTCCACGACGGTCACCGCGACCTTGTACCCGGCGTCGGCGGCGGGCTCGTCGCCGCCGGGCGCGGGGCCGGTGCGGGTGAGCCGGAGGTCGAACAGCAGCCGCCGCGGCTTGCCGGGGACGGTCAGCGCGGCGGCGGCCGGACGGGCCTTGGCCAGTTCACCGAGCCGCAGGTCGCGCCGCAGGTCGGGCTGGACGCGCAGCACCCGCCCGAGTTCGCCGGTGTCGGCGGCGAGCAGCGTCGCGGGCTCGTTGCCGAGGTCGGCCTCGGTGCGCAGCACCGCCGTCGCCGCCGTGACGCCGGGCAGCGCGGCGAACCGCCCGCCCTGGCCGAGCACCGCCGGGCCGCCGCCGCCCGCGGTGGTGGAGGTCGTGCCGGTGGCGGGGGTGAGCCGGAGGTCGGCGCCGCTCTGGAAGTCGGCCTGGTCGGTCTGCGACGTGCGCCAGGTCGCCATCGTCGTCACCGACAGCACGCCGACGGCCATCGCCATGACCAGCAGCAGCACGGGGCCGGCGTAGCGGAGCTGGCGCCGCCCGACCTGCCGGGTGCCGAGGACGGGCACGAGCCCGCGCCCCCGCGTCGCGACCCGCTCGGCGACCCGCGACACCCCCGGCACGATCCGCAGCAGCAGGACCCCGCCCGCGAGCAGGGCCAGCGCGGGGCCGGACACGATGAACGGGTCGATGCCGGACGTGCCGTCCCCCGCCCCGCCGGCGCCGTCCGCGCCGTACCGGGTGAGCTGCCAGACCGCCAGCCCGGCGACGACCAGCAGCGCCAGGTCGACGCCGGAGCCGCGCAGGCCGCCGCGGCTCTGCCGGCCCATCCCGGCCTGCGCCTCCACGAACGTGCGGTTCGCGCCGCGCAGCGTCGGGATCGTGAGGGCGACGGCGCAGGCGAGCGCGGTCAGCACCGACACGGCCCACAGCGGGGCGGCGGACCCGGCGTCCAGCCGCAGCCCGGACGCCCGCACCGCCGGGGCGTGCCCGGCGAGCCGCAGCAGCGGCGGGGCGAGCAGCGGGCCGAGCACCGCGGCGGGCAGCACGATCAGCAGCCCCTCGGCGATCCCGAGCCGGGCGAGCTGGCCCATGCCGAGGCCGCGGGTGCGCAGCAGCGCGACCTCGCCGCGCCGGTGGTCGGCGAGCAGCCGGGCGACGAGCAGCCACGCGCATCCGGCGAGCAGGACGAGCTGGATCACCGGGATCAGCATGGTGGAACGTGCCACGAGCACGGCGCCGTCCAGCTGCGCCGTCAGCTCGGGGAGTTTCGTGACGACGGTGAACTGCGCCCCGCCGCCGATGTCCTTGAACGTGTCGCCGGCGCGCGTCACGCGGTCGCCGAGCGGGGCGAGGTCGCCGGACTCGACACCGCGCAGGTCCGGCATGACGGTGAAGCGGGCGTCGGACCCGGTCCCGGTGAACTCGGCGGCGAACACCTCGGGCGGCACCACGAACGGCCCGTAGGTCGTGTAGTCGAGCCGCTCGACGCCGGTCGTGATGAGCCGGTCGTCCTGCCACACGTAGAGCCGCGGGTCGGGGACGTCGAACAGCCCGACGACCCGGACCTTCACGACCGACTTCTTGTCGACGCGCCCGTGCAGCGTGAGGACGTCGTCCACATGGGCGCCGATGGCCTTGGCCGCGGCGGCGGGCAGCGCCGCCTCCAGCTCGCCGGCGGTCGCGGCGGGCCAGCGCCCCTCGGCGAGCCGCGCGTGCTTCTCGATGCCGGTGTAGGTCGCGAACGCCGTCAGCTCGGGGTGGTCGCTCTTCTCCTGGCCGGGCAGGGTGTAGGAGTCGCTGCGGACGCTCATCGAGACGGCCAGCGGCACGTCCCCGTAGATCTGCTCGAGCGCCCGGTCGACCTGGCCCCGCACCTCGGTGAGGCCGTTCGCGGGGACGTGCGTGCCGATCGTCGTCCCGACGGAGGCGAACGTCGCGTCGGCGAGCGTCCGCCGCAGGCCCTCGCGCGTCACCGACCCGGTGTAGCCGACCAGGACCGCGAGGACGGTGGTGGCGAACAGCGCGGTCGCGCAGGCGGCCAGGACCAGCGTCCGATCGCCGGTCATCCGCCTGAGTACAAGCCCCCGTCGCCCCACGGGGAGTCATGATCATTGCGATGCGTTGATCAGGACAAGAGTCCGTGACCATTCTTTGACGTTTCGCAACCTTCTCGAAATACGGACAAATCGCCCTCAGTCCCGGTTCTCAGCGGGTCGTTCTGAGGGGGCCGCCGCCCGTCACCGGTCCTCCCCCATGCGCAGGTCGGTGGCGAGGTCGCGGCGGCGGAGCGCGCCGATCATCAGCCGCAGCACGAGGGCGAGCACCGCCGCCACACCGGCGACCACGGCGAGCAGGACGGGCCACGGGAAGACCGCCGCGACCGGCGGGTACGGGCGGGCGGCGCGCACGCCGAGCACGATGTGCGGGACGGCGAGGCGCGCCACGAGCAGGCCGATCACCGTGCCGCCGAGCAGGCCGAGCGCGGCCAGGTACGCCTGCTCGACCGCGAGCACCCCGGCGACCTGGCGCGGGTGGACGCCGAGGATCCGCAGCACCCCGAACTCGCGCGACCGCTCCCCGGCCGTCACGGCGGCGTTCACCGCGAACGCGATCAGGGCGAACGCCAGCCCGGTGCCGGAACCGAGGACGAGCGCGCCCTGCAGGCCGGCGCCGAGCGGGGCGTCGCGGAGCCGGGCGCGCAGCGCGGCGCGGTCGGCCTCGACCTTCCCCCAGGCGGGGCGGGCGTCCAGGGCCCGCGCCGCCGGGCCGGTGCGGCCGCCGCGCACCGACGCCCACCACTCGCCGGGCGCGAGGGCGGCGGGGTCCGTTCCGGCCGCGGCCGTCCACCGCTCGGTCAGCGTGGGCAGGTCGACGAGCGCGCCCGGCTCGCCGGCGGGGACGCTCGGCAGCGCCGGGGCGACCCCGACGACCTCGACCGGCTGGTCGCCGGCGGCGGTGGTCAGGGTGACGGTGCCGCCCACCCCGACGTTCGCGCGGGCGGCCATCGCGCTCGTGATGACGCCGGGGACGGACGGCCGCAGGTCGGTGTTGTCCGACACGTGGCTCGGCGGCGAGGACGTGGCGGCCGTCGCGTGGGCGAACATCTGGGGGACGATCACGCCCTCCCCCGCGTAGCCGCGCTCGTACGGGGTCGCGGGAACGCTGAACCGCAGCAGCCCGCCCGGCAGCGCCGTCACGGTGGGCGCGACGCTCGTGCGGGCGTCGGTCGACAGGCCGAACGCGTCCCAGCGGACGCCCGCGGGCGGCACCGCGTCCCCGTCCTCGCCGCGCACGCGCAGCAGGTCCAGGTCGAGGGGGCCGGCGACGGGATTGAGGTCGTAGGCGTAGTCGATGCTCCGGATCGACAGCGGATAGGTGAGCACGCCGCCCGGTCCGGCGAGGTCGGCGAGGTCCAGCACGAGGGTGCGCTCGTCGCCGTCGGCGGCGAGCGGGGGCAGCGTCATGCGCTGGGACAGTCCGCGGGCGTCCACCAGCGTCACCGCGGCCCGGAAACCCGTGAAGGCCGAGGACTCCTGCCCGCGGAGCGCATCCGGGAGCGGTCCCGCGCGGCGGAGCCGCACGTCGAAGCGCAGCGTCCGGGGCCGTCCGGGAACCGCCACGGCCGGGACGGCCGGCCGGGCCTTCGCCAGCTCGCCGAGCCGCAGATCACGCCGCAGACCCGGCTGGACGCGCAGGACGGATCCGAGCGCCCCCGTGTCCACGCCGAGGACGGTCGCCGGGCGGTCGCCCACATCGGCGTCCATGCGCAGCACCGCGGTCGCGGCGGTGACGCCGGGCAGCGCGGCGAACCGCCCGCCCCGGCCGAGCGGGCCCGGGCCCTCGACGCCGTCCGGGCCGGCCAGCCGCAGGTCGGCGCCGCTCTGGAAGTCGGCCTGGTCGGTCTGGGAGCGCCGCCAGGTCGCCATCGTCGCCACCGACAGCACCCCGACGGCCATCGCCATGGCGAGCAGCAGGACCGGGCCCGCGTACCGGAGCCGGCGCCGCCCGACCTGCCGGGTGCCGAGCACCGGCACGAGCCCGCGGCTCCGGGCGGCGGCCCGCTCGGCGATCCGGGACGCGGCCGGGAGCAGCCGCAGCAGCAGGACGCCGCCGGCGAGCAGCGCCAGCGCGGGCCCGGACACGATGAACGGGTCCACGCCGGCCAGGCCGTCGCCGACCGCGGCGCCCGGCCCCCGCTCGATGCCCGTGCCGGTCGCGCCGTACCGGACCAGCTGCCAGATCGCGAGGCCCGCGACGAGCAGCAGCGCCAGGTCGACGCCCGTCCCGAAGCCGGCGCCGCGCGGCGGGCGGCCGAGCCCCGTCTGCACCTGGACGAACGTGCGCCGCGCGCCGCGCAGCGCCGGGACCGCCAGCGCGACCGCGCACGCCAGCGCGGTCGGCACGGACACCGCCCACAGCGGCATGAGCGGTCCGGCGTCCAGCCGCAGCCCGGACGCCCGCACCGCCGGGGCGTGCCCGGCGAGCCGCAGCAGCGGCCCGGCCAGCAGCGGGCCGAGCACCGCTGCGGGCAGCACGATCAGCAGCCCCTCCGCGAGGCCGAGCCGCGCGAGCTGCCCCATGCCGGCGCCGCGGGTGCGCAGCAGCGCCACCTCGGCGCGCCGGCGGTCGGTGAGCAGCCGGGCGACCAGCAGCCACGCGCATCCGGCCAGCAGGACGAGCTGGATCACCGGGATCAGCATCGTGGACCTCGCCACCAGCACCGCGTCGCGCAGCTGCCCGACCAGCTCGGTGAGCCGCGTGACGGCGACGAACTGCGTCCCGCCGCCACGGGTCCGCTCCAGGACGTGCTGGGCGGAGGCCACGCGGTCGTGCAGGTGCCCGAGGTCGCCGGCGGCCACCCCGCGCAGGTCCGGCAGGACCGTGAAGCGGGCGTCGACCCCGGTCCCGGTGAACCGCTCGCCGAACACCTCGGGAGGCACCACGAACGGCCCGTACGTCGTGTAGTCGAACCGTTCGACGCCGGCGGTCATCAGCCGGTCGTCCTGCCAGAAGTAGCCGTTGGGGTCGCGGACCTCGAACACCCCGACGACGCGGACCCTCGCCACCGACTTCGTGTCGACACGGCCGTGCAGCGTGAGAACGTCCCCCACGCCGGCTTGGACGGCGCGTGCACCGGGCACGGGCAGGACCGCCTCGATCAGGTCGCCGCCACCGCCGTCCGGGCGCGGCCAGCGCCCGGCGGTGAGCCGCGCGTGCTTCTCGATGCCGGTCCACGTCTCGAACGCGGTCAGGTCCGGATGGGCGCTGCCCTCTTGCCCTGGGAGCGTGTAGGTGTCGCTGCGCGCGCTCATCGAGATCGTCAGCGGGACGTCGCCGTAGACGTCTTTGAGGCCCCGGCCGACCTGGTCCCGCACGCCGGGGAGGCCGTTCGCGGGGACGTGCACGCCGATCGCCGTCCCCGCCGTCTCGAACGTCGCCGCCCCCAGCGTGCGGCGCAGCCCCTCGCCGGTCACCGACGCGGTGTAGCCGATCAGCGCCGCCAGGACGGTCGTGGCGAACAGCGCGGTCGCGCAGGCGGCGAGCACGAGCGTCCGGTCGCCGGCCATCCGGCTGAGCACGAGCCCGCGTCGCCCCACGACCCCTCATGATCAGCAGGTGCGGCGCGGGCCACAAGGCGGCGTGATGACTCCTTGACCGTTCGCGGACCTCCCCGAAATACGGACAAATCAGATATCGGTCCGCCGAAAGCGGCCATCGGCCCGCCTCGGATCGCCCTGGTGGGAGCCTGATCCGATGAGCGGAGGACACGCCCACTACGTCATCGCCGACCGCGACGGGCACCGCGTCTGGTCCCGCCACCGCGGCGCCTACACGCTGTGGCACGACGTGCTGCGCGGCCCGGACGGCACGGTCGCGTTCATCCGCGACCAGAAGGGCGGCACCGCCGACTTCTGGATGAACTCGGTGTGGTGGAACGCCGTTCTCCTTCTGGACCTCACGCGACGGGAGATGCTCGTCCACATCTTGGACGACGTGCGTGATCCGTCCATCCCCGAGATCCGCGTGTGGCTTCGTGTGGTCCGGGCAGTCTGGCCGGGCTGGGAGGTCACCTGGGCGACACGCAGCCTGCACGCGGTGATGGAGTACCTCGATGGCGGGGCTGGACGCTGACCGACCACGGCGACGCCTACGAGGAGGTCGCGGCGCTCATCGGCCCGGAACTCCGCATCGAGCCGCCCCCGGATCCGGCCGGCGACATCCTGTACTGGCTGGAGCGGAACGCCGTCGATCCCGGCGTGCGGGAGCGGATCAGGGCCGCCGCGCGAGAGGGAGCGTGAGGATCCGGCGCACGTAAGGATCCGGCAAACGGGGTGGCGCGCGGCGGTGCGGCGCGGGAGAAGGGCAGGACGCACCGAGCCGCGGAGGGCACCATGCGCAAGATCATCAACTCGACGTACGTCTCACTGGACGGGGTCGTCGAGAACCCGCAGAACTGGACCGGTCCGTACTTCAAGGACGAGGCCGCCGCCTACGCGCGCGAGCTGCTGTTCTCCTGCGGCGCGCTGCTCATGGGGCGCAGGACGTTCGACGGCTTTTCGCAGGCGTGGCCGGCGATGGAGGAGTCGACCGGCGACTTCGGCGTCCGGATGAACACGCTCCCCCACTACGTCGTGTCGGACTCCCTGCGGAAGCCGGGCTGGGGCGACACGACGGCGATCCGGCGGGCCGACGCCGTCGCCGCGATCACCCGGCTGAAGGAGCGGCGCGGCCGGGACATCCTGCAGTACGGGTTCGGCCCGGTGTCGCGGACGCTGGTGAAGCACGGCCTCCTGGATGAGCTGCGCCTGTGGGTCCACCCCGTGTTCGTCGGCCCCGGCGACCCCGACGACCTGCTCACCCGCAAGGGGTTCGCGGCCTCCATGGAGCTCGCGGACACCGAGGTCTTCAAGACGGGCGTCATCATCGCGACCTACGTCCCGGCCGCGACGTGACTCAGGCGCCGAGGAGGTCGCGCAGGATCTCCCGCGTGCGGGACGGCGGTTCGGCCTGCACGCCGAGGCGGTTCAGGACGTCCCGGTGGCGGGAGATGTCGGCCGCGCGGTCCGGGTAGAGGGCGCTGGTGAGCTGCTCCAGGTAGACCACGTCGGGCAGTTCGGGCTCGGCGAACCGCAGCAGTGTCACCGCGCCGCTCTCGCCCGCGTGCCCGCCGGCGGCGAACGGCAGGACCTGCACGCTGACGTTCGGCCGCTCCGCCGCCTCGATCAGGTGCTCGATCTGCGCGCGCAGCGTCGCCGGGCCGCCGACCGCGCGGTGCAGCACCGCCTCGTCCAGGACGGCCCACAGCTTCAGCGGCTCGGGGCGCTCGAACACGCGGCGCCGCGCCATCCGCAGCTCGACGCGCCGCTCGATCTCCTCCTTGGACGCCTCCGGGTGGCGGGCGGTGATGAGGGCGCGGGCGTACTCCGGCGTCTGGAGCAGGTCCGGCACGTCCTGGACCTCGAACACGCGGACCACCTCGGCGCCCTGCTCCAGCCCGAGGTAGGGCTCGAACCAGCCGGGCACCACGTCGCCGTACGCCTGCCACCAGCCGGGCGTGTTGGCGTGGTCGGCGAGGTCGAGCAGCGGGCCGCGGACGCCGGGGTCGGTCACCCCGTAGAGGGTCAGCAGGTCGGCGACGTCGCGCTCCTTGAAGCCGACGCGGCCGAGCTCCATCCGGCTGATCTTGGAGTGGGAGCCGCGGATCTCGTAGCCGGCGTCCTCGGTGGAGATCCCGGCGGCCTCGCGGAACCGGCGCAGCTGCATGCCGACCACCATCCGCAGCACGGTCGGCCCCGCGGCGCGCAGGTCGGACGCGGTCAGCAGGTCGGACGCGGCGCGCAGGCCGGGGGCCAGGGGGACCGGCGCGTCCCGGCGTTCGGCGGGTCTCATGACGCCTTCACTCCCACGGCGCAGAACTCGTCGACCTCGTCCGCCTCCCCGAAGCGGCCGGGCTCGGCGCGCCACCGCGACACCGACGCGACGCCCGGCTCCAGGATCTCCAGGCCCTCGAAGTAGCCGCCGATCAGCTCGGGCGTGCGCAGGTGGTAGGGGGTCTCGCTCGCCTGGTTCCACAGCTCGATGGCGTCGCGGAACGCCTGGCCGGTGATGACGTCGGTGCCGTCCGCGATCGCGAGGTGGCTGCCGGCCGGGAGCGCGCCCATCAGCCGCCGGACGATCGCGCGGGCCTCGTCGTAGTCGGCGATGTGGCCGAGGATGTTCAGCAGCATCAGCCCGACGGGGCGGTCGAGGTCGAGCGTCCGGGCCGCCTCGGCGAGGATGCGGCCGGGGTCGCGCAGGTCGGCGTCGATGTAGCTGACGGTGCCCTCCGTCCTGCCGGTCAGCAGGGTGCGGGCGTACGACAGGACGAGCGGGTCGTTGTCGACGTACACCACGCGGGCGTCGGGCGCGGCGCGCTGCGCGACCTCGTGGGTGTTGTCGACGGTCGGCAGGCCGGTGCCGACGTCCAGGAACTGCCGGATGCCGGCCGTGCCCGCCATGTACCGGACGGCGCGGGACAGGAAGGCCCGCGAGTGCCGGGCGACGTCCACGATCTGCGGGTAGACGGAGACGAACTGGTCGCCGGCGGCCCGGTCGGCGGGGTAGTTGTCGCGGCCGCCGAGCCAGTAGTTCCAGATGCGCGCGGACTGCGGCACCGTGTCGTCGAACTCGGGGCCGGGCCGTGCGCCGGCGTCCGGTCCTGAATCTCCCACGGAACTCCTCCTCGACGCGCAGGAAAACTACCTACGGGGAGAAGTTACTCGACCGCGGGTCGCTTGCCCACCTGTCCCGATCATCCTGGTTTGTCAGGATCCGCTGCAATGTCCAGCTTTGGCGGCAGACCGCCGGGCGCTGACCTGGCAGGACTCCCGTTCCGAAAAAAAATCTGGAAAAGATGTGCACGGGACGTCGAATCGGCCTCCCCTTCTTCGACGCGTTGGCAAGCACCGGGGTTGACCCGGACACCGACAAAGGAGGCACCCATGCGGTTCCTGATGATGACCACGGACGCCGGCTCCGAGGACGCGGCGCCGGACGAGCGGCTCCAGCAGGAGATGGGCAAGTTCATCGAGGAGACGGCCAAGGCGGGGGTCCTGCTCGCGACCGGCGGGCTGGAGCCGTACGGCACCCGCATCACCTCGTCCGGCGGCAAGGTCACCGTGACGGACGGCCCGTTCACCGAGGCCAAGGAGGGCGTCGTCGGCTTCGCGCTCGTCGAGGTGCGCACCCGCGAGGAGGCGATCGAGCTGTCCAAGCGGTTCTACTCGATCGTCGGGGACGGCGAGGGCGTCATCAAGCAGGTCTTCGGGCCGGAGGACCCCTTCCCGGGCCAGTGAGCCCGTACCGCTGAGCTTGCGCGGCGGCCGGTGCGGGTGCTCTCATCGGCAGCGTGACGGCTTCGAACGCGCCCGGGGTCCACGCGAGCATCGACGCGGTGTGGCGGCTGGAGGCCGCGCGCATCATCGCCTGGCTCGCGCGCATGGTGAACGACATCGGGCTCGCCGAGGAACTCGCGCAGGACGCGCTGGTCGCCGCGCTCGAACAGTGGCCGGAGTCGGGCGTCCCGGACAACCCGGGCGCCTGGCTCATGGCCGTCGGCAAGCGCCGCGCCATCGACCGGATCCGCCGGCGGCAGCGCCTGGAGCACAAGCTGGAGGAGATCGGCCGGGACCTGGAGACGCAGGCGCCGGCGGAGTTCGACGTCCCGGACGACGAGGACATCGAGGACGACGTCCTGCGGCTGATCTTCACGGCCTGCCATCCGGTGCTGTCCGTGCAGGCGCGGGTCGCGCTGACCCTGCGGATGCTCGGCGGCCTCACCACCGAGGAGATCGCGCACGCGTTCCTCGTCTCCGAGCCGACCGTGGCGCAGCGGATCGTCCGGGCGAAGCGGACGCTCTCCGACGCCGGCGTGCCGTTCGAGGTCCCCACCGGGCCGGACCGCGCGGCGCGGCTGTCGTCCGTCCTGGAGGTCGTCTACCTGATCTTCAACGAGGGGTACGCGGCCACCGCCGGCGACGACTGGGTGCGCACGGACCTGTGCCAGGAGGCGCTGCGCCTCGGCCGCGTCCTCGCCGGGCTCGCGCCCGGCGAACCCGAGGTCCACGGGCTCGCCGCGCTGATGGAGATCCAGGCGTCCCGGACCCGCGCGCGCACCGGGCCGTCCGGCGAACCCATCCCGATCCTGGAGCAGGACCGCGCCCGCTGGGACCGCCTCCTCATCCACCGGGGCTTCGCCTCCCTGCTCCGCGCGAAGGACATCGGCGCCCCGCCCGGCCCCTACGTCCTCCAGGCGGCCATCGCCGCCACCCACGCGCAGGCCCTCGCCCCCGAGGACACCGACTGGACCCAGATCGCGTCCCTCTACGAGATCCTCGCGACCATCGCCCCGTCCCCCGTGGTGGAGTTGAACCGTGCGGTGGCGGTGGGCATGGCACACGGCCCCGAGAAGGGCCTGGAAATCGCCGACGCCCTGGTGGACGAGCCGACCCTCCGCGACTACCACCTGCTCCCGAGCGTCCGAGCCGACCTCCTGGAACGCCTGGGCCGCCGGGAGGAGGCCCGCGCGGAGTTCGAACGCGCCGCCACCCTGACCCGCAACGCCCCCGAACGCAGAACCCTCCAATCCCGCGCCGCCGCCTTGGGCACCCCCGCCCCACCCACAACCTGACACTCCGTCACCCGCAGCAGAGCCACTGCTCAGCCACGGACCCGTCGCCGTTTCATCACCGCGACGGGTCGGGATGCTCCCGTGGCCGACGCTCAACGCGCCGTCGCCCGCGAGCCAGTCGGGCTCGGCGGGGAGGTGCGCTGCTGGTTCGGCGTGGCAGGGTGTCTGTAATGTCCCAAAGGAGGTTGGGCTGCTGATGGAGACGTGCGGGAAGGGGACCCGGTGATCGATCGTCTGGACGTTGAGGCCGCGGCGCGGCGGGTTGCGGGGCACGTTCGCCGCACGCCGGTCACCGAGGTGGAACCGGGGCCGGCGGGCCGGATGTGGCTGAAGCTCGAACTGGTCCAGCACACCGGGTCGTTCAAGGCGCGGGGCGCGTTCAACCACGTCCTCGCCGCACGGGACGAGGGGCGCCTGCCGGGCGCCGGCGTCGTGGCGGCCTCCGGCGGCAACGCGGGCCTCGCCTTCGCCTACGCGGCGGCGCAGGCGGGCGTGCCCGCCGAGGTGTTCGTGCCGGAGACGGCGCCCGCGGTGAAGGTGGCCCGGCTGCGCGCGCTCGGCGCCGCGGTCGTCCAGGTCGGGAGCCGGTACGCCGAAGCGCAGGACGCCGCCACCAAGCGCGCCGCCGACACCGGGGCCCTGTTCTGCCACGCCTACGACCTGCCCGAGGTCTGCGCCGGGCAGGGGACGCTGGGCCTGGAGATCCTGGAGCAGACCGGCGGCGAGGTCGACACCGTCCTGATCGCCGTCGGCGGAGGCGGCCTGATGGCGGGCGTCGCCACGGCCCTTGAGGGCACCGCGCGCGTCGTCGGCGTGGAGCCCGAGACGATCCCGACACTGGAGCGCGCCCTGCACGCCGGACGCCCCGTGGACGTGGACGTCTCCGGCATCGCCGCCGACTCCCTCGGCGCCACCCGGCTCGGCGACATCGCGTTCTCGGTCGCGTCCCGCACCGGCGTCCAGCCCGTCCTCGTCTCCGACGAGGCGATCATCGAGGCCCGCCGGCACCTGTGGGCCGAGTACCGCCTGGCCGTCGAGCACGGCACCGCCGCCGCGCTCGCCGCCCTCCGCACCGGCGCCTACCGCCCGTCCCCGGACGAACGCGTGATGGTCGTCCTCTGCGGCGCCAACACCGACCCCTCCGACCTGGCTTGACCACCCCCGCCGGTCACGCGGCGGCGAGTCACGGAGCGGCGGCGAGGTGGGCGGAAAGGGCGCGGGCCTCGCGGACGACGTTGGACGACCCCTTGCGGGCGGCGAGTCGCTCGACCTCGGGAATGGTGCCCTGAGCCCCTGACCAGCGCGCCGTCTTGAGACCGAGGGCGATCAGGCGGTCGAGGGAGTTCACCGGCCGTTCGCCCGGCTCGGGGCACAGGACGGGCAGAGCCTCGGCGATCGCCGTCCAGACCTCGGCGTGGGCGCCCTCGTCCGCCGCGCGTTCGAGTGCCTCGACGATCCGCACCGGGCGGATCTCGCCGTCGCGGACGAGGTGTCCGATGTGGCGGCCGAGGTCGGCGGCGGGCAGGTCGCCGCGGGCGGCCATGGTGAGGAGCGTGTCGCCGGCGGCCTCATTGCGCCGTTCCGCGAGGCGGCGTGCCAGGAAGTGCGCGACCGCCTCGGTGAACGGGCCGGTGCCGGCGGTGAGTGCGATGATCTCGCCGACCGGCACGCCGGGGCCGAACCGGCCCGCGCGGAGGTGCGGCAGGACGTGCGCGGCGACGACCTCCGGATGGGACGGCAGCACCCGCGCCCAGTCGTGCCGGAAGAAGCCGTGCGGCCCCTCGGCATACCCTGCCGGCGCCTTGAAGACCGCGTCGACCAGCGGCAGCCCCGTCGGCGGGGCGTCGATCACGGGCTGCGGCCGGGCGTTCTCCAGCGGGCCCATCGACACCTCGGCCGCGGGCAGCCCGCCCTTGGCAAGCCAGTGCGCGGCGACGCGGCCGGCGGGCGAGACGAGCGCGGACGCGCGCCGGACCTCGCCCGGGTCGATCTCGCGCGGCAGCCGCAGCAGGGCCTGCTGGAGGTCGGCGGGCCCCGGTTCGATGCCCGCGGCCTGCAGGGTCTCCAGCCGGTCCACGAGCGTGCCCGGGTCGAGGTGGCCGGTCGGCTCGGTGGGGGTGGCGAGCAGCAGGGGCGGCGGCGTCCCGTCCGCGACGGCCGCGGCGACCTCCGCGCACCGGGACAGCAGGATGATGTGCGGGGAGAGCCCGTCCTGGAGCACGGGCAGCCGGTGGCGCCAGCCCGCGGGCACCGGCGCCGAGCCGGTCAGCAGCAGGCCGGCCGCTTCGAGCCACTGGCTCGGCCAGGTCCAGTACCGCTGGTCCAGCCCCGGGTAGGGGTGCGGCCGGGGGCCGTCCCTGAACGCGGCGCGCAGGTCGTCGGCGTCCCACCGGGCGAACCGGGCGAACGCCGCCAGGACGGGTTCGATGGCGGGCCACTGGAGGCGGTAGCCGGCGAGCGCCTCCACCAGGTCCGCCGGCCGGGTGATCGGCGGCGGGAGCGGGGGAAGCGGGTCCGGCGGGGGCGCGACGAGGGCGGGCGGTGGGGCGTCGTCCGGTTCGGGGTCGGCCACGGTGCCGCCGAAGCGGGCGGCCGCCTTCGCGCCGAGGTCGGGCGCGAGCAGCGGGACGGCGTCGGCGAGCACGGACGTGTCCACGCCCTCGGGAAGCTTGAGCGCGATCCTGACCGCGCGCTCCTGGACGGTGTACGACTCGTGCCCGAACGCCTGGGCGAGGGCGGCGGCGCAGTCGCCGGCGAGGTCGGGCCTGGCCCTGAGGGTCTTCCGCAACCATGTCAGCCCCGTGTTCACGAGGCCCGACTCCGCGCGGAAGAGCACCCCGTCCAGCGCCTCCGCGACGTGCTGGGACGGCAGCTCCGCGGGCTCGGTCAGCAGGCCGAGCGCGAGGTCGGCGACGGGGCCGGGCGCGGCGGGCAGCAGCCGGACGTAGTCGCGGGCGTGGTCGAGGATCTCCCGTTCCCGCGCGGCCGGGTCGGCGGGCATGAGCAGGCCGTGCAGGCGGACGAAGAACCGCAGGTCGAGGACCGTCCCGCCGCGCAGGAACCGGCGGACGCAGCCGTCCAGCAGCATCCGTCGGTCGACCGCGCCACGGTCGGCGAGCGTCGGCAGCGTCCGCAGCCAGGACGAGTTGTCGCGCAGCTCGCGGCCGACGCCGTCGGCCTCGAAGACGCGGGGCAGCAGGAACGGCAGCAGCGGGTCCTTCGGGCGGGGCGGCGCGGACGACACCCAGCCGACGACGAGCGGATCGTGGTCGGGCGGTTCGATGCCCGTCTCGGCCAGCAGCGCCAGGACGAGGTCGAGCCCGATGTGCCGGGGGCCGCGCAGCCGGAGCGTGAGCCGCCGCGCGAGGTCGGCGAGCCAGGCGTCGTCGCGGTCGTCCCACAGGTCCAGGAGCCGGCCGGTGTCGTCGTGCTCGCCCGCCCACCGGGAGTTGAACTCGCGCCGGGTCAGCCAGGCCGCGACGGCGGACGCGCCGCCCAGCACGCCGGCACCGGCCGCCCGGAAGGAGAGGGCGAAATCGTTGATGCCCTCCCACGGTTCGCGCCGTGCCCGGACCGCCTTGACGTGGCCCGGCAGCGCCCTCGCGACCGCGCGCCGCCCGGCGTCGTCCAGTCCGCGGACGGCGGCGGCGACCGCGTCGGGGTTCTGATCGTCGATGAGGGCCGCGATCTTCTCCCAGGCGGGGGTGTCGGTCATCTCGGTCGCGCTCGGCATGCCCGGGACACTAGGCGGCCCCACCGACAGAAAGCACCGGCGATCAGCGGAGGGTACGTGCGACCTGCAGCGGCAGCAGCCGGAAGAGCTCGTCGGGACCGGCCGTGCGCACCCCGGGCCGCGTGCCGCAGAGCGCCTCGACCACGTGCGCGGCGAGCGCGCTGTCGATCGGGTCGGGGACGGGCGTGCCGTTGGCGTTGAGCTGCTGGTACTTCATCAGGTTGAGGGCGACCGACACCTGCCGCGCGCCGCCGTCGGACGTCAGCGACTGGGTGCCCGCGCCGAACACGGCGCCGTCGTGGCCCCAGAACGTCCCGCACGGGAGGTCGAGCGAGTAGAGGCCGAGGCCGTAGTTCATCAGGACGTTGCCGTCGGCGTCCTTCACGGGGACGGTGCGCTTCATCTGCGCCAGCGCGTCCGTGCCGACGACGCGGCCGGTGAGGAGCCTGCGGTAGAAGCGGTTGAGGTCGTCCATGGTGGAGACCAGCGCGCCCGCCGTCCCCGCCCAGCTCATGTTGAACACGCTGTAGTCGCGGGGCGGTTTCACATGCCGGTACAGCGACTCGTACATGCGCGAGTGCGGCCCGTCCACCCAGGGCGAGTCGGGGAAGTAGGTGTGCTTGAGCCCGGCCTTCTCGATGACGTTCCGCGTGATGTACTTCTCCGCCCTGGTCCCGGTCACCTTCTCCAGGAGCCGTCCGGCGATGATGTAGTTGGTGTTGGAGTACGACCAGCGCTCGCCCGGCATGCCGGTGCGGGGAGCGCGCAAACCCCACTTGATGAGCTGTTCCGGCGTGACGTCGCGGTAGCGGAACTCGTCCAGGCTCGTGGGCGACAGTTCCTTCAGCGACGGGAACGCCGTGAGGACGTAGTCACCGATCCCGCTGGTGTGGTTCAGCAGCATGCGGACGGTGATCTGCCGCCCGAGCCGCCCGGGGATGAGGCCCGGCAGGTAATGGGCGACCGGTGCGTCCAGGCTGACGGCGCCCTTCTCGACCTGCTGGAGGATCGCGGCGGCGACGAACGACTTGGTGATGCTGCCGACCCGCGTCCGCATGCCGGGCGCGACCGGGCGTCCCGTCCGCACGTCGGCGACGCCGGACGCGCCGTCCCACGCCGTCCGGCCGTCGCGGGCCTCGGAGAACAGCCCGTACATGCCGGCGTCGCGGGTGGCGTCGAGGGTGGCGCGCAGCTTGGCCGGGTCGAACGCCGCGGTCGGCGGACGCTGCGCGCCCGCCGCGAGCGGAGCGTCCGGGGCGACCGGGGCGACCGGAGCGGCGGCGAGCCCGCCCGGCCCGCCGGCGTGCGCCGGGACCTGCGCGGACGCGATCGCCAGCGCCGCCGCGACGCCCGCGGCCGCCGCCATCCGCCCCAACCGCCTCGCCATCGTCCCCAGCTCTCCACGCACGGCACGTCCGAGGAAAAGTGTCCTCGGTGATCAGCCGCCCTGTCATCCCAATACGTGAGAACTCGGGGTCCGGTTCATCACAGGACCGGACCGCGCGGGGCCCCGCGGACGCCGGCGGGCGTCAGCCGAGCAGGTCGGCGAGGGTCTCCCGCCGGGACGGGTGGCGCAGCTTGTGCATGCCCTTCGACTCGATCTGCCGGATGCGCTCGCGCGTCACCCCGTAGACCTTGCCGACCTCTTCGAGCGTCTTCGGCTCGCCGCCGGAGAGCCCGAACCGCATCGAGATCACGCCGGCCTCGCGCTCGGTGAGCGTCTCCAGGACGGCGTCGAGCTTGCCGCGCAGCATGGAGGACGCGACGACGTCGGCGGGGTCGCCGCCCTCCGGGTCCTCGATGACGTCGCCGAGCTCGCCGTCGCCGTCCTCGCCGAGCGGGGTGTGCAGGGACAGCGGCTCGCGGGCCTGCCGCCGCAGCCACTCCACCTTCTCGGGGGTGATGTCCAGCTCGACGGCCAGTTCGCGCGAGGTGGGCTCGCGGCCGAGGTCCTGCATCATGCGCCGCCGGACGCGCGTCATCCGGTTGAGGACCTCGACGACGTGCACCGGGATGCGGATGGTGCGGCTCTGGTCGGCGAGCGCGCGGCTGATGGCCTGCTTGATCCACCAGACGGCGTAGGTGGAGAACTTGAGGCCCCGGCGGTACTCGAACTTCTCCACGGCGCGGATCAGCCCGAGGTTGCCCTCCTGGACGAGGTCGTTCAGCGGCAGGCCGTGGCCCATGTAGCGCTTGGCGAGCGACACGACGAGGCGCAGGTTGGCCTCGACCATGTGCTGCTTGGCGCGTGCCCCGTCGGCGGCGATCCACTCCAGGTCCTCCTTGTCCTGGAGGCTGAGGTCGTCGCCGAGGGTCTCAAGGCGCTCGCGGGCGAACAGGCCGGCCTCGATGCGCTTGGCCAGGTCGACCTCCTGCTCGGCGGTGAGCAGCGCGGTGCGCCCGATGCGGGACAGGTAGTCCTTCATCGGGTCGACGAGGTTCACGGTGGCGCGGGGGGACGCGCTCGGCGCGTGGCTGGCGTTCAGGGCGGTGTCCTTTGCTCGTCCGGCCGGGGGAGGGAACGGGGTCACGCGATCTCGGTACCCGCCTGCCCCGCGACATAAACTTAGGACGAACCTAGAACTAGGTCAAGCACAAATTTAGGTCGAACTATGCAATGATGGCCGCATGGGACTGCGGGAGATGAAGAAGCAGCAGACGAGGCAGAACATCTCGGACCAGGCGACGCGCCTCTTCCTGCGGCACGGCTTCGACCGGGTCACGATCGCCGACGTCGCCGCGGCGGCACAGGTCGCGAAGATGACCGTGACGAACTACTTCCCGCGCAAGGAGGACCTCGCACTCGATCTGCACGAGGAGTTCGTCGGCCTGCTGGGCCGCACCGTCGCCGGCCGGGCGCCCGGCGAGTCCGCGCTCGCCGCGCTCCGCCGCGCCTTCCTGGACGCCGTCCACCGGCACGACCCGGTCATCGGCTTCTCCGGCCCCGACTTCGCCCGCATGATCACCGAGAGCCCGGCGCTGGTCTCCCGGCTCCGCGAGTTCCACGAGGAGCGCGAGGACGCCCTGGCCGCCGTCCTCGCGCGGGAGACCGCCGCCGCCCCGGACGACCCGCTCCCCCGCCTGGTCGCCGCCCAGCTCGGCGCCGTCCACCGCGTCCTGTTCCAGGAGACCCTGCGCCGCACCCTGGACAACGAGCCCCCGGACCAGATCGCCGCCGTCCTCGCCAAGTCCGCCCGGACGGCGTTCGACCTCCTGGCCCCCTCGCTGAACGACTACGCGGTGCGCTGACGCACGGCCCCCGGGGTCTTGCGGCGCCGCCCTGAGCGCCGCAAGACCCCGCCGGGCCGTGCTCACCCCTCCTGGATGACCAGCAGCAGGTCGCCGGCCTGGACGGGGGTGGCCGCGGGGACGGCCAGGCGGGCGACGGTCCCGGCGACCGGGGCGGTGATGGCGGCCTCCATCTTCATGGCCTCGATCGTGGCCACCACATCGCCGGCCGCGACCCGGTCGCCCTTGGCGGCGCGCAGGGTGACCGAGCCGTCGAACGGGGCGGCGACGTGGCCCGGTTCGGACGGGTCGGCGCGCTCGACCGGCGGCGCGTCCGACACGACCGACTTGTCGCGGACGGACAGGGTGCGCAGCTGGCCGTTCACCGAGCAGATGACCTGCCGGACGCCCGCCTCGTCGACGGCGCCGACGGCCTCCAGTCCGGCGAGCACGCGGACGCCGGGTTCGAGGTCGAACGCGACCTCGTGCCCGGTGCGGAGCCCGTAGAGGAACGGGCCGGTGGGCAGGACGGACAGGTCGCCGTACGCGGCGCGGGCCTCGCGGTAGTCCTTCGCGGGACCGGGGAAGAGCAGGCGGTCGAGGGTGTCGCGGACCTCCGGGCCGGCCAGGGCCTTCTCCTCCGCGCCGTCCAGTTCCGCCCTGGCGGGCGTGTACTGGCGTCCGGCGAGGGCCTTGGTGCGGAAGGGCTCGGGCCAGCCGCCCGGCGGGTCTCCCAGCTCGCCGTTGAGGAACCCGATGACGCTGTCGGGGATGTCGTAGCGGTCCGGGTTCTCGGCGAAGTCGCCGGGGTCGGCGCCCGCGGCGACGAGGTGCAGGGCGAGGTCACCGACGACCTTGCTGGACGGCGTCACCTTCACGAGCCGTCCGAGGATCGCGTCGGCCGCCGCGTAGCAGCGTTCGATCTCCTCGAAGCGGTCGCCGAGGCCGAGCGCGACCGCCTGCTGCCGCAGGTTGGACAGCTGCCCGCCCGGGATCTCGTGCCGGTAGACGCGGCCGGTCGGCGACGGGAGCCCCATCTCGAACGGCGCGTACAGCTTGCGGACGGCCTCCCAGTACGGCTCCATCGCGGTGAGCGCGCCGAGGTCGAGCCCGGTGGCGTGGTCGGTGAAGTCGGTCGCGGCCACGATCGCCTGGAGCGGCGGCTGGCTCGTGGTGCCCGAGAGCGGCGCGGCGGCTCCGTCGACCGCGTCGACTCCGGCTTCGATGGCGGCGATGTAGGTGCCGATCTGTCCGCCGGCCGTGTCGTGGGTGTGGAGGTGGACGGGCAGGTCGAAACGCTCGCGCAGGGCCTTGACGAGGGTGCGCGCGGCAGGCGCGCGGAGCAGGCCGGCCATGTCCTTGATGCACAGGATGTGGACGCCCGCCTCGACCAGTTCCTCTGCGAGCCGCAGGTAGTAGTCCAGCGTGTAGAGGTTCTCGCCGGGGGACGAGAGGTCGCCCGTGTAGCAGAGCGTCCCCTCCACCAGGGCGTGGGTCTGGAGCGCGGCGTCGATGGCCGGGCGCATGCGTTCCACGTCGTTCAGCGCGTCGAACACACGGAAGATGTCGACGCCCGTACTGGCGGCCTCCTTCACGAAGGCGCGCGCCACCGAGTCGGGGTACGGCGTGTAGCCGACGGTGTTGCGTCCGCGCAGGAGCATCTGGATGCACAGGTTCGGCGCGGCCTCGCGGATCGCGGCCAGCCTGTCCCAGGGCGACTCGCCGAGGAAGCGGAGCGCGACGTCGTACGTCGCCCCGCCCCACGCCTCGATGGAGAGGAGCTCCGGTGTCATGCGGGCCAGGTAAGGCGCGGCCGTGAGCAGGTCGTAGGTGCGTACTCGCGTCGCGAGGAGCGACTGGTGCGCGTCCCGGAACGTGGTGTCGGTGACGGCCAGCGCGCTCTGGTTCCGGAGCCGCTCGGCGAACGCGCGCGGGCCGAGGGCCAGCAGCCGGTCGCGCGACCCCTCCGGGAAGGGGCCGGCCAGGTCGAGGGGCGGCAGCTTCGCCGCCGGGTCGAGGTCGGTCGGCGCCTCGCCGTGCGGCTTGTTGACGGTCACGTCCGCCAGGTACCGGACGAGGCGGGTCGCGCGGTCGCCGCTCGACCGGGCCGTCAGCAGCTCCGGGTGGTCGGCGATGTAGGACGTCGTGACGCCGCCCGCGCGGAAGTCGGGCTCGTCCAGCAGCGCCTGCAGGAACGGGATGTTCGACGCGACCCCGCGGATGCGGAACTCGGCGACGGCCCGGCGCGCCCGCCGCACCGCCTCCTCGAACGTCCTGCCGCGGCAGGTCAGCTTGACCAGCAGCGAGTCGAAGTGCGGCGACACGATCGCGCCGCCGTAGGCGGTGCCGGTGTCGAGCCGCACCCCGGCGCCGCCCGGCGACCGGTACGCCGAGATCTTCCCGGTGTCGGGGCGGAAGCCGTTCGCCGGGTCCTCGGTGGTGATGCGGCACTGCACGGCGAAGCCGCTGACGGTCACGTTCTCCTGCGCGATGCCGAGGTCGGCGAGCGTCTCGCCGCCCGCGATGCGCAGCTGGCTCTGCACGAGGTCGACGCCGGTGACCTCCTCGGTCACGGTGTGCTCGACCTGGATGCGCGGGTTCATCTCGATGAACACGTGCTCGCCGCGCTCGTCCACGAGGAACTCGACGGTGCCCGCGTTCTCGTAGCCGATCTCGCGGGCGAACGTCACGGCGTCCTCGCAGAGCCGCGCGGCGACGGCCGCGTCCAGCCGGGGCGCGGGCGCGATCTCGACGACCTTCTGGTGGCGGCGCTGCACCGAGCAGTCGCGCTCGCGCAGGTGGACCATGTGCCCGGCGCCGTCCGCGAGGACCTGCACCTCGATGTGGCGGGGGCGGTCGACCGCCTGCTCCAGGAACACGGTCGGGTCGCCGAACGCGCTCTCGGCCTCGCGGCGCGCCGTGTCGACGGCGGCCTCCAGGTCCTCGCGGTGGTCGACGCGGCGCAGGCCGCGCCCGCCGCCGCCGGCGGCGGCCTTCACGAACAGCGGGAACCCGACCTCGTCGGCCGCCGCCAGCTCCTCCCCCGGCGCGGGCGTCGCCGACCGCAGCACGGGCAGGCCCGCGCGACGCGCCGCCGCGACCGCCTCGATCTTGTTGCCGGCCAGGCTGAGCACGCGGGACGGCGGGCCGACGAACTTGATCCCGTTGCGCTCGCACGCCTCGGCCAGCTCCGGGCTCTCCGACAGGAACCCGTACCCGGGGTACACGGCGTCGGCGCCGACGCGCAGTGCGGTCTCCACGATGCCGTCGACGTCGAGGTACGCGCGGACGGGGTGGCCGTGCGTCCCGATCTCGTACGCCTCGTCCGCCTTCTGCCGGTGCAGGGACAGCCGGTCCTCGTGCGCGTAGACGGCGACGCTGGCGATGCCGAGTTCGTAGGCCGCGCGGAAGGCGCGCACGGCGATCTCGCCCCGGTTGGCGACGAGCAGCTTTCTGATCAACGTATCTCTCCCAGGAGACGCTCGGGCGCGTCCGCCCGCGTCCGAGGCCTCCCGGGCTCCACGCTGAGCCGCTCAGGGCGCGGCCACCCCGGCGGGCGAACCGAATCTTGCGATACCTACCCAGTTGAGCGGTCGGAGCAGCCTCGCAGAGCGGCCGAGATGTGTGAACAAAGTGATAGATAGCACTTAGAGGGAAAAACGCACGATTGTTCCTATCGCGGGGCGTTACCCCTTCTAGCGCGCGCGGTCGCGCCAGAGGCGCAGGCCCAGCAGCCCGGCGGCGATGACGGCGCCGGCGACGAGGCCGCCGAGGAGGGCGACCGGGAGGTCGTCCATCGCCAGGGCGCCCCACGCGACCGCGAGGAGGACGAGAAGGGCGAGGTAGCAGACGACGAACAGGTGGAAGCGCCCGCTCCAGAAGGCCCGCCGGGCCGGGGCCTCCGGCGGCAGGGCGACCTCGCCCTCCAGGCCGAGCATGACCGCCTTGGGCCGCTTGAAGTACTCGAAGTGGAACCAGGTGCCGCACGGCTCCCAGCCGTCCGGCGCGAGGCGCTCGGCGACGGCGGCGCGGGTGCGGGGCAGCGCGATCTCGCGGCGGTACTCCCAGCGCAGCGGGTGGTCGCCGGCGCGGCGGCTGACGAAGCGGCCGGCCGGGTCGACGCGCTCGACCTCCCATCCCTCGTCGCCGTAGCGGTTCAGCACCTCGCGCTCGTGGAACGCGTCGGCGCGCCATGTCCAGGTCTCGGCCGCGTCCGGGGGGACGGCGCCCGCGCTCGTCCCGGCACCGGGGCCGGCATCGGGGTCGGGGTCGGTGTCGCGGGCGAGCCGCGCGGCGAACTCCTCCGGCGCGCCGAACTCGCGCACCGGATCGGTGCCGGACTCGGCCGCGAAGGCCGCGAGGTCGGCCACGGTCCGGTCGACCTCGGCGGCGGGGAGGCCGCGGCCGCGGAGCCGTTCCGCCAGCTCGTCGAAGTAGGGGTGCGTCATCGGTCGGCTCCCTGGGTGAGCATCGTCCGGACTGATGCGTCGAACTCCAGCCACAGGCCGCCCTGCTCGGCGAGCGTCCGGCGCCCCGCGCCGGTGAGGCGGTAGTAGCGGCGGCCGGGGCCGCGCTCGGCGGCGCGGAACTCCGCGGCGACCAGCCCCGCCTCCTCCAGCCGGTTGAGGACGGGGTACAGCGTGCCGCCCTTGATCTGCCCGAGGCCCGCGCCCGCGAGCGTCTTGGCGATCTCGTACCCGTAGCTCTCGCCGCCGGTCAGGCTGGCGAGGACCAGCAGGTCGAGGACGCCCTTGAGCCAGCTGGCGCGGCGATCAGCGGCCACTGCGGTCACTCCCGGAGGGTGTGTCGGTTCAACGAGCTAGACCGTACTGCTAGCTAGTTAGCATTGCAACCTAGAGAGCGGAGCGGTCGGCCGCGTCCGGATCCGGACGTGAATAAAAGCGCCGATCGCTCGGAATAGCGAGAAGGATCTTGCGGTTGCAACTACCGTGCGAACACCGGCGATCCGGGTAGCACCCGTCCACGACCCACGGAGGTGACCGTGCCGAGCAGCATCCCCCGCACCCGTTCCAATCGCGAACGCAAACATCTGAAGACGACGTCGCTGCGCGCCCTCGCGGTGGCGGCCCAGTTGGAACGCAACCACGCCCTGGAGGGTCCACCGGGCACAGAGAACGGCCGGGTGGAGTCCGTCCCTGAGCGTCGGACGCCCGACCCGGCCTGACACCCGCTCCGCCTGGACCGATCTCCGTCTGGGCGCCGCAAGCCCCCGTGCACCGCGCACGGGGGTTTCGTCGTCTCGGAGGGTCTAGGCAGTGGCCGCGTTGAAGAGCGTGTGGACGGCGGCGCGCGCGCGTTCCCTGCCCACGCTCTCGACCATGGCGGCGATGTGCTCGGCGCCGAGCACGGCCAGAAGCGCGTGCGCGGCCGCTTCGCTGTCCGGGACGGCGTCGCCCATCTGATCGAGCAGGATCACCACGTGCCGATGCCAGAATCTGTAGGCACCGATGCGGTACCGCGCCCCAGGCGAGGCGGTCTCGGACATGCGCACCAGGGAGAGATGGTCCAGCGCGTAGTCGAGATAGGCGTCGGCGAAGGCGTGCAGACGGTCGGACGGCGAGACCGCGGCGTCCCCCTTACCGGGGCCGAGCGGGGCGGGGCCGGACAGGATCGCGTCCTGCAGGTCGCGCTCGCGCTGGTTCAGCAGGGCGGCGGCCAGCCCCGCCTTGTCGCCGAACCGGCGGAAGAGGGTGCCCTTGCCGACGCCCGCCGCGGCGGCGACGGCGTCCATCGAGACCGACTCGACCCCGTGCCGCGCGAAGAGCACGGCCGCCGCGTCCAGCACCTTCACGCGGTTGCGCGCGGCGTCGGCGCGCTCCTTGGGCGGCGGCGTCCGCATCAGCTCGAGGTCGACGCGCCGCCCGGTCGCGGCTCCGCGGTCCATCGGCGGCCTCCTCGTCGGGGTCAACCGGACTATAGTCCTATTCGATCTCGGCGGTCGCGCGGGCCGGGATGCCGCGGACTGGAGATCACGTACGGCGCGGAGCGCCTACCATCGTGTGGCCATAGTCTTGCCCAAGGTGTGCGGACGAGGCGCGAGCGACGGGGAGCGAGTGGTGTGACGGACAGGACGATGCCGGACGCCCTTCCACTGCGGTCGGGCGACCCGACCGAGCTGGGCGGATACGAGATCCTCGGCCGCCTCGGAGAGGGCGGCCAGGGCGCGGTCTTCCTGGGCCGTAGGGCCGGCGAGACCGGAACGGTCCGCGCCGCCGACCACGTCGCCATCAAGCTGCTGCACGGCGGGCTCACCGGCGACGAGTCCGCCCGCGCGCGCTTCGTCCGCGAGCTGGAGGTCGCCAAGCGGGTCGCGCGGTTCTGCACCGCGCAGGTGCTCGACGCGGACGTCGCCGGCGACCAGCCCTACATCGTCAGCGAGTACGTGCCCGGCCTGTCCCTGCACCACGTCGTGCGGTCGGAGGGCCCGCGCACGGGCGGCGCGCTGGAGCGGCTCGCCGTCAGCACCCTGACCGCGCTCACCGCGATCCACCAGGCCGGGATCGTCCACCGCGACTTCAAGCCGCACAACGTGGTGATGGGCCCGGACGGCCCGCGCGTCATCGACTTCGGCGTCGCGCGCGCGCTCGGAGCGGCCGGCGAGACGCAGAACGTCGGCACGCCCGCCTACATGTCGCCCGAGCACTTCACCGGCGGCGAGGTCGGGCCCGCGTCGGACATGTTCGCGTGGGGCACGACGATGGCGTTCGCCGCGACCGGGCGTCCTGCGTTCGGCAACGACGAGATGGCCACGGTCATGCACCGGATCCTGACCATGGAGCCCGACCTCGGCGACCTGCCCGAACCGATGCGCGAGCTGGTGCTGGCCTGCCTGAACAAGGAGCCCGCGCAGCGTCCCACCGCGCGCCAGGCCCAGGAGCGCCTCGTCGGCGCGGCCAGCGGCATGACCTCGGCGGGGGTGCCCGTGCCGCCGCTGCCCGCCTTCCCCGGGCTGCCGGTGGACCCGGCCGCGTCCGGGGGCGCCGGGACGCCGCACAGTGCGACGGACCCGCACGCGTCGCCGTCCGCGATGGCGGGCGCCCTGCTGCCTCCCGACCACGTCACGGACCCGTCCGGCATCAGGCACAGGACCGCTCCGCAGCCGCCGCCCTACGACGCGCTGACCCCGCCTCCGGGCGCACCCGGCGAGATGCACGGCGGCATGCCGGGCGGGATGTCGGGTGGGATGCAGAATGTGCCGCCGGCGATTCCGCCCGTCCCGCCAGGGCCTCCCGGGGCATCACATCCTGGCCGGCCGGACGGCAGGAGGCGCGGGCGGCTGATCGTGCCCATCGCGGCCGCGGCGGCCGTCGCGGTCGTCCTGGGAGGCGGCGCGGCCTGGGCCGCGACCCGGGGCGGCGACGACCAGGGCAAGAAGCAGCAGGTCGCGGCGGCGGATCAGAACCACGACGCGCAGGGCGGCGCCGGAAGCTCGGACGGCTCCGGCAACGCGGCCGAGAACCCGGCCAAGAAGAAGAGCGGGCAGCCGCAGACCGGCAAGAGCGGCGTGCCCGCGTCCCCCGGCACGTCCAAGAAGCCCGGGGCACCGCAGCAGCCGAGCGGGTCGAAGCCCACGACGGGCACGGGCGGCACCGGAGGCGGAGGCTCCACGCCCGTCCAGGAGCCCGCCAACAAGTACACCCCGCAGCAGGCGTGCAACAGCGGCGGCCACGGGGGCGGCTACTACGTGCAGCGGTCGCTGAGCGTCTCCGGGGGCGTGGCCTACCTGCTCTACAACAGCTCCGGCTACAACTGCGCGGTCACCATGAAGACCAAGAACGTCGGCAAGGCGTCACCGGTCTCGGTGTGGATCCAGAGGCAGGGCGGCAGTTCCATCGCCGACAGCGGATCGTTCGCCTGGTATGCGGGGCCCGTATACGTGAAGGCCCCCGGGGTGTGCGTCAGGTTCGGCGGCAACGGCCGCAGCGCGCCCTACGGGAACTGCGGGTAAGTCTCCCGGGCAAAGCGAAAGGCCACCCTCGCGCCTGGGTGGCCTCTTGTTCTCTGTCGGCGGGTTCTTCCGGACGGACGGGCCGACGTTCGGTGTTCCGGTGCCGACCCGCCGCTGTTCACCTGTTTGGCGGTTTTCCGATGGTTCAGTTCCGGGAGGCGATGAGATGGTCGAAATCGCCGTCCTTGGCGCCAAGGATCAGCGCCTCGATCTCGGGGCGGGTGTAGATCAGGGCGGGACCGTCGGGATGGCGGGAGTTCCGCATCGCCACCCGCCCACCGGGCAGTTCGGCGATTTCCACACAGTTCCCCTGGGAGTTGCTTCGCCGGGACTTCAGCCACCGCGCTCCGGCGAGGTCGGCGGCCGGCATCCCGTTGTCGTAATCGGTTTGGAGCATCATGTCTCTCTGAGAAGATCACCGAGAAGCTCGACGGTGCGTTCCGGGGTCGCACTGTCGACGCACAGGCGTTCCATCGCCTGCAGATAGGTGTCGACGTCGTCGCGCTTGTCCAGGTACATCGCGCCGGTCAGGTTCTCGACGTAAACCACGTCCGGCAGGTCCTGCTCGGGAAAGCGCAGGATGGTGAAGGCCCCTCCCTCGGCGGCGTGGCCGCCGAACCGGAACGGCATGATCTGGATGGTGACGTTGGGCAGCTTGGACATCTCGATGAGGTGCTCGAACTGGCCCCGCATCACCTCCGGACCGCCGATCGGACGGCGGAGCGCGCCCTCGTCCACCACGGCCCACAGCCGCGGGGCGTCCGGGCCGGTGAGGCGTTCCTGACGTTGCATGCGCAGTTCCACGCGCTGGTCGATCTCGTGTTCGGCGGCACCGGCGTTGCCCAGGCGGATCACCGCTCGCGCATACCCCTCCGACTGCAGCAGTCCCGGGACGAACTGCAGTTCATACGTGCGGATCAGCGCCGCCGACTCCTCCAGGCCCACATAGGTCTGGAACCAGCCGGGCAGCACGTCGTTGTACCGGTGCCACCAACCGGGGGTGTTGGCCTCCCGCGCAAGCTGTAGCAGCGCCTCGCGTTCCGTCTTGTCGCTGACGCCGTACAACGTGAGCAGGTCGTCCACGTCGCGTTCCTTGAAGCTGACACGTCCGAGCTCGAGGCGGCTGATCTTCGACTCCGACGCACGGATGACGTAGCCGGCCTCCTGACGGGTCACTCCCCGCTGCTCGCGCAGACGGCGCAGCTGGGACCCGAGCAGGATCCGACGAACCGTCGACCCGCTTCCCGGCGTCTCTGGAGTCACGCCCAACCTCCCGGCTATTCGGCGGACAGCGAACCTAGTGTGCCACTGGCCTGAGTGTCCTGCGGTTACCTCCGTTCACCCGGACGCGATCCGCGTCGCCCCACACCCTCACAACGCGGATGCACGTGCATTGGGCCTTGCATTCGCACGCTACGATGCGCAGGATAACGCACGAGACTTCCGAGCCACGGCTGCACAACGAGATCACTCTGCGGGGTCCGGTGGAATGACGTCACGCCACGCGCACGACGACACGCGGTGGGAGCTCGGCCCCCTCGCGGGGCCGGTCGACCCACGGGACCACGCTGGGCGTTCGACGCCCGTCCCGGAGTCGGTGGACCTGCCGCCGCGGCTGGAGACGGCCGTCACGGCGCTCACCCGGCTGCGCGGCTCGACCGTGTCGTTCACCGTGGAACCCGATCCGGAATCGGTCACCGCGGCCCGCCACTTCGCGCTCTGCCGGCTCGCCGAATGGAACCTCTCCGAACTCGCCGACGACGTCGGCCTCGTCGTCTCCGAACTCGTCACGAACGCGCTGCGGCACAGCGGAGGGGTGAACTCCGGCGGGCGGCCGGGCGTCGACGTGCACCGCGAGGGCGTGTACGGCGACCCGGCCGACCCGCTGGGCTCCGCACCGTCCGCGATCCGGCTGCGGCTGGGGCACGAGGCCCCGTGGCTGCTCTGCGGGATCATGGACGCCAGCCGCACCGCGCCGCGCCGCAAGGAACCCGACTACATCGCCGAGACGGGACGCGGGCTGCACCTCGTCGAGTCGTTCAGCGTCCGGTGGGGGTGGCGTGCACTGCACCAGGGCAAAGTGGTGTGGGCGCTGTTCCGTTCTCCTTGAACGGGATGCGCCCGAAGTGGGATGCGCTTGACCTGAGGGCGTAACGGAGCGCGACTGGGGTAACTATCCATTTCCCCCGGCGGGCACCCGCGATGGGCCCGACGAGACGCGCGGACGAAAGGAGCACCGGTGGACTTCGCCGTCGAGCACCGCGTCGAGAAGGGCCTCACGGTCGTCAAGATCAGCGGTGAGATCGACGTCTTCACCAGCCCCCGGCTGCGGGAGGCGCTGCTCGACATCATCGACAACGGCGGCACGCACCTCGTCATCGACCTCGGCGAGGTGACGTTCCTCGACTCCACGGGCCTCGGCGTGCTGGTCGGCATCTACCACCGGCTCCGCGCACGCGACGGCTCGATGTCGTTCATGGGCGTGAACGACCGGGTGCGCCGGGTCTTCCACGTGACCCAGCTCACCAAGATCTTCGTGCTGCACCGCTCCCTGGAGGACGCGATCGCGGCCCACGAGTCCGCCGCCCCCTGACCCCTTAACTCCGGCTCCTTCACGCCGACTCCTCTACTCCGGCTCCTTCACGCCGACTCCTTCACGCCGACTCCTTCACGGCGGCTCCCGAACCCTGCTCCCCTCGCTCCTCCGACACCCCCGCCCCGCCCCTCCGGCACCGCGCCGAGCTCCCTTTTGCCCCTGCCCGTCCTGCTTTGCCGACGGAGTTATCCACAGGTCGCGATGGACGCGCCCGAGGCGCGACGTACCCGGTACGGTGAGACCGAGATCAAGCCCGCCGCCCGGGCAGGTCCCGCCGACGCGCGCGGTGCTGTCCGCCGGGGAACCATCGAACGGACGGGAGCGCTCCGTGGCAGAACAGCCGCTGCATGAGCACACGCTCGGCAATGGCCTGCGCGTGGTGGTCTGCGAGGACCACGTCGTACCTCTGGCCGCCGTGAACATCTGGTTTGGGGTGGGCTCGCGGCACGAGCGGTCCGGCCGGACCGGCCTCGCCCACCTCTTCGAGCACCTGATGTTCCAGGGCTCGGCGAACGTCGCCGAGGGCGAGCACGCCGCGCTGCTGGAGAGCGCGGGCGCCGCCTTCAACGCCAGCACCTCGTTCGAGCGCACGAACTACTACGAGACGGTGCCGGTCAGCCACCTGGAGCTCGCGCTCTGGCTGGAGGCCGACCGCATGGGCACGCTGCCCGCCGCGCTCACCCAGGCCAACCTCGACAACCAGCGCGACGTCGTGAAGAACGAGCGCCGCCAGCGCTACGACAACCAGCCCTACGGGACGGCGTTCGAGCGGCTGTGCGCGCTGACGTTCCCCGAGGGCCACCCCTACGCGCACACGCCGATCGGCTCCATGGAAGACCTGGACGCCACCACCCTCGACGACTGCACCGACTTCTTCGCCACCTGGTACGCGCCGGGCAACGCCGTCCTGTCCGTCGTCGGCGACGTCGACCCCGCCGCGACCATCGAGGCGGTCGAACGCTACTTCGGCGGCATCCCCACCGGGCCGCAGAAGCCCGCCGCCCGGCCCGGCGAGCTGGGGCCGCTGGCCGGCGTCCGCGAGGAGACGCTGACGGAGGACGTCCCCTCCCCCGCCTACTTCGCGATGTTCACGCTGCCGACCGACGGCGGTGACGACGTCGAGGCCGCCGAGCTCGCGGTCGAGATCCTCGGCGGCGGCTCCGGCTCCCGCCTCTACGACCGGATGGTGCGCCGCGACCAGATCGCCACCGAGGTCTGGGCGGGCGTGACCCGGCTCGCCTCCGGGCCGTCCCTGGCGATCGTCGACGCCATCGGGCCGGAACCGGACAAGATCGCCGCCGTCCTGGACGAGGAACTGGAGCGGTTCGCCAACGAGGGCCCCTCCGCCGACGAGACCGCCCGCGCCACCGCGCAGGCCGAACGCGGCTTCCTGGAGCAGACCGAGACGGTGACCGGCCTCGCGAACGCGCTGTCGCAGAACGCCACCCAGTTCGACGACCCGGCCCGGGTCTTCACCGCCCCCGGGCGCGCCGCCGCCGTCACCGGGGACGCGATCAAGCAGATGGCGGGCCGCTGGCTCGCCCCGGGCGGCCGCACCGCCCTGACCTACGGAGGCACCTCGTGAGCAGCGGCCTGGCACTGCAGCCCCGTCCCGTCCCCGGTCCCGTCCCGGCCTGGGCGTTCCCGGCCGGCACCGAGGGCCGCGTCCCGGCCGGCCCGGCGACGCTCCGCTGCGACCTGCCCGGCCGCCGGCTCGCCGCGGTCCGGCTCGTGCTGAACGCCGGCGCCGGCCGCGAGCCCGCGGGCCTCGACGGCGTCGCGACCCTCACCGCGCACGCCCTGATGGAGGGCACCGAGCCGGGCGGCGGCACCGCGCTCACCGCCGCGTTCGAACGCCTCGGCGCCAGCTTCTACGCGCACGCCGACCTGACCGCGCTGCGCATCGCCCTCGACGTCCCCACCTCCCGCCTCGGCGCCGCCCTCGACCTGTTCTCCGACGTCGTCCGCCGCCCGGCGCTCGACGACGGGGACGTCCGGCGGCTCGTCCGCGAGCGCCTGGAGGAGATCGCCCAGGAGGACGCCGACCCCGCCTCGCGCGCCATGCGCGAACTGCGGGCGGTGATGTTCCCGTCCGAGGCCCGCGCGTCCCGCCCGACCGGCGGCACCCGCACCTCGGTCGGCGGGCTGCAGGGCTCCGACATCCGCGCCTTCTACGGCTCCGCGGTCCCGGCCGAGGCCACCGCGGTGGTGACCGGCGACCTCTCGGGCACCGGCGCCGACGCGGCGCTCACGGAGGCCCTGCGGTCCTGGGCGGCCACCGGCGAGCCGCTGCCGACCGCCGACCGCGTCCTGCCCGAGTCGGCGGCCCGCATCGTCGTCGTCGACCGTCCCGGGTCCGTGCAGACCTACCTCAGCTTCGGGCACGGCGTCCCCGACCGCTCGCACCACGACTGGCCGTCCCTGACGGTCGCGGCCCACGTCCTCGGCGGCGGCCTCACGTCCCGTCTGAACGCCGTCCTGCGCGAGGAGAAGGGCTACACCTACGGCATGCGGGCCGGGCTGCTGCGCATGCGGCACTGCGGCCTCTTCATCGCCCAGGGCTCCGTCCACACCGAGGTCACCGCAGACGCCGTCGCCGACGCGCTGACCGAACTGCGCGGCGTCGTCTCCCGCGGCATCGACGCGGAGGAGCACGGCATGTCCGTCCGCGCGCTCGCCGACCGGGCCCCCGCCGAGTACGAGACGGCCCGCGCCGTCGCCGCCGAACTGGCCGACGCCTCCGCGAACGGCCTGGGCTCCACCTACCCGAGCGCCTACCTGGCCGCCGTCCGCGCCTCCACCCCCGACGGCGTGGCCCGCGCCTACCGCAAACACGTAGACCCGGAAGCCCTGACCGTCATAGCCGTAGGCGACGCCGCCCAGATCCGCGAGCCCTTGGAGAAGCTCGGCTACGCCACGGTGACCGTAACCGCAAAGGAATCCTGACCCCGAGAACCAGCCATCCGCGGGGGCGCCGGCACCCCCCACCGGCACCCCCGCGGACCACCGCTCCCCAGCGGCGTAACACCAGACGGCGCAGCCACACCAGCCCACCCCCACACCAGCCCACCGCCACACCGGGCCGCCCCGAACCGGGCCGCCCCGAACCGGGCCACCGCCACACCGGCCCGCCCCCAGACCGGCCCACCGCCACACCGGCCCGCCCCCAGACCTGCCCACCGCCACACCGGGCCACCGCCACACCGGGCCACCGCCAGACCGGCCCGCCCCGAACCGGGCCGCCGCCAGACCGGGCCGCCGCCAGACCGGGCCGCCCTCGGACTGGGCCGCCGCCGGAACGGGCTGCGGCCCACGGTGCATCCGCTCCAGCCGACTCGACCACCACCGCGCCAACCGCGCCCGCATGAAGGCCGGAGAGCGATGTGTGGGCGCGGAGAGGTCTTCGGTGGGGGTGGGGCGGGCTGCGGATGGGTGAGGTGATGGTGAGTGTTCTGTTGGAAAAAGGGGTCGGGTTCCGGTTCGTGGCGTGAACCGATGGCATGGTGAAGTAGGTCTAACTTGTATGGGCCAACGCGCGCGGTCTAGGTTGCGGCGGGCCGACTTGCGCGGGGAGGACGTCCTCGCGGGCGGGAGAAGGGAACGGCCGGTGTCCTACGGGCAGATGGCGGGTGGCGGGCCGTCCGTCGACACGATCCTCGCGGAGCCGAACTGCAAGCCGGGCGGGGTCGTGGCGGGCAAGGTGCATCTGCGCGGCGGCTCCGGGCCCGTGGAGATCCGGCACGTGACGCTGGCGCTGATGCCGCGCATGCGGAACGGCTACGGCGGCGAGACCGCCGGGCCCGAGGTGTACCGGGGCGCCCTCACCCGCGGGTTCCGGCTGGACGCGGCGCAGCAGCGCGACCTGGCGTTCTCCATCCCGCTGCCGTACGAACTGCCGTTCACGACCGTCCTCGGCCACGAGCTGCCCGGCTTCACGATCGGGATGTGCACCGAGGTCGACGCGGCCGGGCAGCCCGACCCCGGCGACATCGACCCGATCTCGGTGGAGCCGCTGGAGTCCCAGCAGTGGGTGCTCGCCTCGATCGCACAGCTCGGCTTCCAGGTCGCGAACGTGACGTTCGAGGAGTCGAAGCTGCGCGGCGTCGCCCAGCAGCTCCCGTTCCACCAGGAGATCCACCTCAACCCGCCGGCGGCGTACCAGGGCCGGATCGACAAGGTCGGGCTGAGCTTCGTCGCCAGCCCGCGCAGCATGGCCTTCGTCCTGCGCGCCGAGGACCGCGACACCCCGCGCGACGAGTCGTTCGGCGTGTTCCAGGTCGCGCACGCCGAAGCCGCCGAGACCGACTGGAACGCCAAGATCGGCGAATGGCTGGAGGCCGCGGCGGCGCTGCCGCGCTCGTCCGCCGGGCAGGGCGGGGCCCCGCTCCCGCCGCCCGGCGGCGCGACGCCCTTCCCTCCCCCGCCGCCATCACCGTCGCCCGAGCCGGCGGCGTCCTACGGGCAGGCGGGCAACGCTCAGTTCCCGCCGCCTGCCCCCGCCCCCGGTCAGGCGCCCGGCCCCGCGTACCCGGCGGACCCGGGCCTCGGCTACCCCGGCGGACCGGCCCCCGCCTACCCGGGCGCCAACGCGCCCATGCCGGGCCACGGCGCCCCTGCGCCACTGGGCCAAGCCGCGAACTCCCCCATGCCGGGCCACGGTGCACCGCCTCCGGGCGGAGCCCCGGCCCCCGGCCCCCTTACCCCACCGCCCGGCGCCTTCCCGCCTCCCGGCGGACCGACACCCGGTCATTCCCCTCATGGGGCCACGCCCCCCGGCGGCTTCGGCCATGGCGCGCCGCCGCTGACGCCGGGCCAGCCCCCGTACGGTTCAACGCCCCCGCCCGGCCCCAACACCCTGCCGCCTCCGCCCGGCCAGTTCCCGTACGGGGCGCCGCCGCCGCCGGCACCCGGTGGCATGTCCGCTCCCGGCCACGGCGGCCCACCACCCGCGCCCGGCGGACCGTCCGTCCCCGGCGGGCCGCCCGTGCCGGGGCAGGTCCCGCACGGCGCCGTCCCTCCGCCGCCCGCGCCCGGTGGGCCGTATCCTCCGGCGCCGGGTCCCGTCGGTCCGCCGCCGCCCGCTCCGCCCGGCCCGGCGGGCTACCCGCCTCCACCGGCGCACGGTCAGGCCGGGCCACCGCCCATGCACGTGCACCACGGCCCGCCCGGCTACCACGGGCACCACCGGCACGGGCACCACGGCATCGCCGCGGCCGGCCTGGTCGGCGGCGCCGCAGTGGCCGGTGTCGCCGGAGGCATGGCGATCGGCGCCATGGGCGACGCGGCGGGCCAGGCCGCGAACGTGGCGGGCTACGTCGCCGGCGCCCCGGTGGACGCGTTCGGCAACGCCGTCGCCGGATACGCGGGCAACGTCGCCGGCGGCATGATCGCGGACGCGGCCGGCGGCGTCGCCGGGGACATCGCGGGCGACGTGGCCGGGGAGATCGCCGGCGGCGCCGCGGAGGTCCTCGGCGGCCTGCTGGGCGGCCTCTTCGGCTGACCGCCCGCGCCCTCCCCGGCGACGGGAAATGCGGGACCATTCGGACGAGATGCGCCGCGTCCTCGTCCGATCCGGCCACGTCTGGTTATCGTCGAGAGCGCAGCCCGCTTCCCGAGGAGTCCGATGACCACCGTGATCCTGGTTCTGCTCTGCCTCGCGATCGCCGGACGCGAGCTCTACCTGGCGTCCGACAAGCGGCTCCCCCGCGCCCAGGAGGACCTGCGCATCCTGCAGGACCGGCTGGACAGGCTCGCCCGCGACCACCAGGACCTCAAGACCGTGGTGGACAACGCCACCGAGCCGGCCGGCATCCCCATCCCGCCCCAGCCGGAGGAGCCGCCCGCCGCCGTCCTGGAGAAGCTGGACTCCGTCACCGGGCGGGTGGAGCGGCTGGAGAAGCAGTTCGGCGACATCTCCGAGGAACTGGCCGGCATCGACCTCGACCGCGACGCCCAGCGCGCCCTGGCCCGCTCCCTCGACGCCGTGGAGCAGGACGTCCTGGAACTGCACCGCGAGATGCTCGACCGGCTGGACCGCGAGGAGGGCGTCGTCACCGGCGTCCTGCTCAGCGAGGAGGGCGAGGGCGAGGCGCTGCTCGCGGAGGCGTACGAGAAATGCGCGGCCGAGTGCGGGCTGCGCGTCCGCATCCGCGACCAGCGCTCCGCGCAGGCCACCGGCACCTACTGGGGCACCGTCTACCACATGTCGGGACGGCGGCCCGACGTCCTCGCCGAGGACCTGTTCTCCTACGTGCGCGGCCTCTACGACCCGCAGGACGCGTCCGCCGTCAACGCGCTGCTGACCGAACTCGCGTCGCTGCGCGGCGGAGGAATCGCCCAGTTCGGCCCGTTCGTCGCGGTCAGCACGCAGAGCGCGCTGCTCTGCGGCGTGCTCCCGGACGAGGAGAGCACGCCGCCGGAGCCGTGGCAGCTCGTCGACCACATCCGCGAACTGCCCGCCGACCGGCAGCGCGACCTGACCTGGCTGCGCTCGGACGACTGATCACGGCCGGACGAACCGGACCACCCCGTCCTCGTCCACCCCGAACGCGAGCAGGCACCGCGGCACCCGCGCCGCGTCGATCTGCAGGCACAGGCCGAGCCGCAGATCCGGGTCGACGAACACGACCCGCCGCAGCGCCCGCAGCGCCCGCCGCACCCGCGCCCGCTCCGGTTCGCGCAGCGTCCCGGTGACGACCCGGCCCGCGTACCGCCACAGCGCCGCCGAGTCCAGCACCCGCACGCCCGCCTGCGTGAGGTTCGCGACGATCACGACGCCGCTGTCGTCCTCCTCCGTCCCGGACGGCACCGGCAGCGCGCCCTCCCCCGGCAGGTCGCGCGGTGCCCTCGGCCCGCCGACCGCCCGGTGGTAGCGCAGCGGATCGAGCGTGTCGATGACGAACGCCCCCGCGTAGGGCCTGGACGCCCGCGCCGTACCCGTCCGCGCCCGCGCCCGGACGGTGCGCACACCGAAACGGGCGCTGAGGTCGAACACCATCCCGGGGTCGTCCGTCCACACCGGCACGCCGAGCTTCGCCGCCGCCTTCCGGTCGAGGACGTCCATCGCCACATCACTGCGCCGCGCGAGCGCCGACGCGATCCCCATCCCGGGGAACGCGCCCTCCAGCACCGCGAGCATCGCCCGCCACGTCGCCCCGCCGACGAACTCGCCCACGAACGCGTCCACCATGCCCCTGCGATCCAGCGTGCGCCCGGGCCGAGGCACAACGGCATCCGCAACGACCGGAGGCCCGGCAGCCAACCCTTTCCCAGGCAAGAACGGCTCGTCCCTCCCATCCCACGTCGGACGCCCCACACCGGCACCGGCACCCGAACCCCCCGCAGACAACTCACCCTCCACCGCAGCCACGCCCGACTCTGGCCGCGCCCACGACGCCCCAGACTCGCCCCCTACCGAACGCTCCGCAGAGACCTCACCCTCCCCCTCACGCGCCCCCGCATCACGGCGCGTCCACGACGATGCAGGTTCGCCTGCTGCCGGACGAGCCCAGGGTGATTCACCCTCTGCCTCACCCGCCCCGGCATCATGGCGCGTCCAAGACTCCCCGCTCCCGGTTGGCGGACGTCCAGCGGCGGCCTCCGGCTCCGGCTGCGCCCACGATGACTCGGACTCGCCCACTACCTGAGGGTCCGCAGGTGATTCACTTTCCGCATCCCGACCCTCCGCATCGTGGCGCGTCCGGGACGCCCCACCACCGGCCGGAGAACCACCCACAGCCGCGCCCGACTCCGGCTGCGTCCACGACGGCTCGGGCTCACCGACTACCGGACGGTCTGCAGGTGATTCACCCTCTGCCTCGCGCGCCCCCGCATCATGGCGCGTCCAAGACTCCCCGCTCCCGGTCGGCGGACGTCCTACGGCGGCATCCTGCTCCGGCTGCGGCAACGATGACTCGGGTTCTCCTGCCGCCGGACGGTCTCCGGCTGAGCCGCCCTCCATCGCTGGGGCACTCGCATCATGGCGCGTCCACGATGCCCCACTACCGCCCGACGAACCGCTCGCAGCCGTTCCCGACTCATGCTGCGTCCACGACGGCGCAGGTTCGCCCGGTGCCGGACGGTCTGCGGGTGGCTCGCCTTCCGCATCCTGCGGTGCTGCATCGTGGCGCGTTCTGGGTGGCGGGTTCGTGGGTGTGGACGAGGACGCCGGGCGGCTGGTGGCGGAGTCGTGTGGTGCCCAGGGCTGGGTGGTCGCGCCCGGCGACTGTGGCGACGTTCCGGGGGGCGGTGTTTCCTCGTCCTGGTACGGGGTCCAGGTTGGGACGGGGTCGGCTGCCGGGCCCTCCGATGCGGGTCCGCCAGGGGCGCCGGCTTCTTGTCGTTGCCACGACGGCGGCTCGCCTGGCGGGGTGTGGCCTTCGGCGGCGCTGCCCGGTGGCGATGACTCTTGTCTGGGGCCAGGTGCGCTCGCCGTCCAAGGTCGTGTTGTGGACGCCGATGGGCCTGGTGCGGTCGGCTTCGGCGGCTCTGGCCACCCCGTCCCCTCGGGCGAGGTTGGCGGACGACCTGTCGAGCCACCGCCTGTGCCGTGCGGCTCCCACTGTGGCCCGGACGGCGTTGGGCTCGTCGGTGGCGGTGGCTGTGGGGTCTGCCGATCCTCGGGCGGGGTCGTCGGACGGCGCATGGGCCTGTCGGTCCAGGGCCGGCGAGGTGCCGGCGGCCTCTGGGGTGGGGGCTGGTGCTCGGGGCCCGGTACCGGGCCGGCGGTCCGGTCGTGCTGCGGCGCGCCCGGCAGGGGCTGGGGGCGGGTCGGTTCGGGAGGTGTCCAGGACGGCCTTCGGGGGGCCGGGGGGCGCTCGTGGCGGGGGGACGGCCGGGGTGGGGCCTCCGGGGCCGGGGGCACGGGGGTGTCCGGCGGGGGCGGCGTGGGGTGGGGGGTCCAGTCGGACGTGCTCCTGCCCGCCACGTGGACGTCGCCCGGGTGGGGAGGTTCGACCTCCGGGGGCGGATGGTCCTCGGGCTCGGGGCTGGGGCGGTCACGCGGGCCGAATCTCACGGTGTCGATCCTGCGCTCTCTTCAAGATCATCGGCAAGGTGGGGTACCGAAGAGGGCCGTGCACAGGGCCTGCGGGTCGTCGCCGGCGGTGAGGACGGGGCCCGGGGCCGGGCGGAGGCGGACGGGCACCTCGCGGTGCGACGGGTCCTCGGCGCCCTGGGCGGCGGCCACGTCCCGCAGGCCGACGGTGATGGTCCCGGGGATGTCGGCGGTCAGCGCGTCGACGGGGAGTTCGTCCAGCCAGAGGTCCAGAAGGCGGTGCGCCAGGCCGTTCAGGAGGCGGCCCCAGGGTTCGACGAGGCCGGCCGGGACGTTCTCCGTCCGCAGTTCCGGGAGGCCGAAGCGGGCGAGGCCCTTGGTGGTGACGAAGAAGCCGCCCGGCCCGGACGTGTGCGGCAGCAGCATCCAGTCGGTGAGCCGGAAGGTGCCCAAAGAGCGCCGCAGGTGGGACGGTGCCAGGACCTGCGGGGTGAAGACGTCGACCACCGGGGCGCGGGCGATCGTGCCGAGGGCGCCGGCGACGGCGCGGGACGCCAGTTCGTGCGCGGGCGGGCGGCCCGGGCGGTAGGCGGCGCGGACGGCGATCACGTGGGCGGCGGATGCGATCGCCTCCAGGTCGGGTGCGGCGGCGCCGTAGGCGGCGAGGAGGTCGGCGGGCAGCGGCGGGAAGTCGGCGGTGGGACGCTGGTCGAGGGTCATCATCGGGCTGCCGAGCATGCCGAGGACGAGGTCGCGCAGCGGCGGCGGGGTGTGCCGCGCCACGTGGTCGCGGGCGAGGGACACCGGGTCGGTGAGCGGCTCGGCGAGCGCCACGGCGTAGGTTCCGAAGAGGGTCTCCGGAACGGGCAGCGTCAGATGTTCACCCAAACTCGTCCCCCGCGGGTAGCCGGCACCCTTCGATCACAGCCGATGGGGCCCCGGAGAGTACCTGGCGGCAACGGGACATTTACCTCCCGAACGGGCGAGACGGGCCCACGATCAGCGCGGCAGCCGCTGCTCCACCCACACGATCTTGCCCGCGTCGGTGCGGTGCGTCCCCCAGCGGGTCGCGAGATGGTGGACGAGCTGGAGCCCGCGCCCCGACTCGTCGGTGGCGTCGGCGTGCCGCAGGTGCGGCAGGTCGGTGCCGTCGTCGTGCACCTCGCACAGCAGCGTCCGCCCCTTGATGAGCCGGACCCCGAGGGACCCGGCGCCGTGCACGAGGGCGTTGGTGACGAGCTCGCTGACGAGGAGCTGCGCCGTGTCGGTGAGGCGCTCCAGGCCCCAGCCGGCGAGCCGGGCGGCGACCTGCGCGCGGATCCACGGGACGCTGTTCGGCACGGGTTCCAGCTCCCACGTGACGACCTCGTCCAGGGGGATGCCGTCGAACCCGACCGCGACGATGGCGATGTCGTCGGCGGCGGTGTCCGCGGCGAGCGTGTCGAGCAGGTCGTCGCAGGTGCCGTCGAGGTCGGCGGACGCCCCGGCGAGCCGGGCGCGCAGCGCCTCCAGGCCCTCCTCGATGTCGCGGCCGCGGCGTTCGAGGAGCCCGTCGGTGCACAGCAGGAGCTGCGACCCGTCCTCGACCTTGACCTCCATCGTCTCGAACGGCTCGCCGCCCACCCCGATGGGCACGCCCGGCGGGACGGCCAGGACCCGGCTCTCGCCGTCCGCCGCGACGAGGACGGGCGGGACGTGCCCCGCATTGGCGAAGGTGCACCGCCGCTCGACCGGGTCGTACACCGCGTACAGGCAGGTGGCGAGGTAGTCCTCGCCGAGTCGGCGGGCGAGCCCGTCGAGCCGGCGCAGCAGCCGGTCGGGCCGCATGTCGTCGCCGGCGAGGGTGCGCACGGCGGTGCGCATCTGCCCCATGATCGCGGCGGCGGTGAGGCCGTGCCCCATCACGTCCCCGACGACGATGCCGAGCCGGCAGCCGGGCAGCGGGATGGCGTCGAACCAGTCGCCGCCGACCTGCGCGGCCTGCTCGGCGGGCCGGTAGCGGTAGCGGACGCGGGCGCCGGCGACGTCCGGCGGGTCGTCGGGCAGCATGCTGCGCTGCAGTTCCTCGGCGACCTGGACCTCGCGCCGGTACAGCCGCCCGTTGTCGATGCACAGCGCGGCGCGGCGGGCGAGCTCGTCGACCATGGCGAGGTCGACCTCGTCGAACCAGGGCCGGTCGGACTTGCGCAGCAGCTTGAACGTGCCGAGCACCCGCCCGCGCGCGATCAGCGGGGCGATCAGCAGCGCCCGCCCGGTGAACAGCGGGCGCAGGTCGCGGTCGCCGAACGCGGCGGCGAGCCGGGCGGCCTGGGCCGGGCCGACGCGCCGGATGTGGACCGGGCACCCGGTCCGCATGGCCTGGACGAACGGCGTCCCGGACGGCAGGAACAGCGCCTCGCCCTCGGGGACGTCCTCGTCCCAGCGTCCGGGCTCGTCGTTGTGGGCGACGGCGACGCGGCGCATCAGCGTCGGCTCGTCGATCTCGTCGGCGGGCGGGGCCGAGTCGGCGACGACGCGTTCGAGCAGTTCGACGGCCGCGAAGTCGGCGAGCCGCGGGACGAGGACCTCGGCGAGCGTCCGGGCGGCCTGCAGGTGGTCGAGCGAGCTGCCGATCTGCTGCCCGGCCTCGCTGAGGTAGGCGAGCGGCTCCAGGGTCTCGGGGACGCCGCGCGGGAGCGGGCGGGACCGGCGCGCCCGCGCGGGCCGCGGCGGCGGGACGACCGGGGACGCGGCGACGGGCGGCACGACCGGCAGCCGGATCGTCAGCCCGAGCGAGACGGCCGGGCAGCCGAGCCCGAGCACCCGGGAGGCGATCTTCTCGGACGCGGCCGGGTCGAGCGCGGGCAGCAGCCCCGCGATCCGGTCGGCGAACGCGGCGGTGGACGCGTCGCGCCCGTTCCCGGCCGGCGGGGTGAGCGCGGGCTCGACCCGCAGCAGCCGGCCCGCGGGCCGGCGGACCGCGGTGGCCGCGGCACCCGGCCGGTCGGACGGGGCGAGCGGCAGGTCGCCGATGGTGACGCCGAGCCCGTTGCGGCGGAGCCGGCGCAGGTCGGCGGCCAGCGCGAGCACGCTGACGCCGTGCTCGCCGGGCGCCCGCTCGATCGGGTAGACCCACCAGCCGACCTCGGCCGGTTCGCCGGTGTCGACGCGCGGCAGGGTGCAGGCGCCGCACCAGACGTGCCCGAAGCTCTCCGGCTCGAAGACGCCGCGGTGCTCGCGGGGCAGCCGCAGCAGCGCGGCGGGCGTCCGGCCGAGCGCGCGGGGCGGGCCGACGCCGAACAGCTCGGCGGCGGTCTCGTCCCAGTGGCTGATCCGTCCCCGTTCGTTCAGGGTGATGGCGGCCATGCTCGCCACTCCCAGCAAGTCCGCGATGACCATGCGGTCCCCCTCCCGGGCGAGCGACGCCCGAAGTCCCCGGCAACACGCGGTAAAGGGGACGTTACCTTGTGTAAGTCGGGTGTGCCGAGACTCTTTCAAAAAGCATCGGGTGAGCGCTCACTCAGCCGCCCGCGGGTGCTAGCGTCCACGGCGAAGGGCACGGCGACATGGGAAGACGGTGAGTCGGGTTGGCGGCACGGACGGAGCCGATGCGGGACCGGATCCTCGCCGCGGCCGTCGCGGTGATCCGGGCGCGCGGGATCACGGCCGCGACGACCAAGGAGATCGCGCGCAGCGCCGGGGTGTCCGAAGGCAGCCTCTACAACCATTTCGCGAACAAGACGGCGCTGTTCGCGGCGGCCCTGGCGGAGGTCACGGGAACCGCGCGGACGGCGATGGCGGCGCTCGCGGCGTCGGCCGGCCGGAACACGGTGGAGGAGAACCTCGTCCGGCTGGCCGCCGACATGGTCCGCTTCTATGGCGAGCTGCTGCCGATGACCGGGCCCGTCCTCGCCGATCCGGAGCTGATCGCCTGGTTGCGCGACAACGGCCCGGTCAGCGAGCAGAGGCGGGCCGCCAAAGCACAGAACGGGGTGTCCGCCAAGGCGCGCGCGCGGACCGGACCTGGCCAGGACGCTGGAGCACCGCCGTCCGGGGCTCCCGGTGGACCTCCGGCCGACCCCGCCGGGGGCGCGGTGACCGGTCCAGTGCTGGGGCACTCCGCCCTGATCGGCTACCTGGAGGCGGAGCGGCGGGCGGGACGCGTCACGGCGGACGCGCCGCTCCCGTCCCTCGCGGCGGCCCTGCTCGGCGGCTGCCAGCAGCACGCCTTCCTGACCCGGCTCGCCGGACCGGAGGCGGTGGCGGCAGGGGCCGGGCTCCCGGCGGCCCCGGAGGAGTTCGCGGCGGGGCTCGTGCGCGCGGTGCTGTCCGGCCATCTACCGCCCGAATAATCCACTAAGCCCCAGAGTCGACGCGATGCCCTAATACGCACATAGTCCTCGCCACGGGCGCACTCCTGATCGGGACGCTCGTCCCCGCCCCCGCGGACGCCGCGGGCGGGGAACGGCGCGGGCAGCGCAAGCGGCCCGTGGTCGTCTACCAGGCCGCGCAGCACGCCCGCGAGTGGATCACCCCGGAGATGGTCCGCCGGCTGCTGCACCACTACGTGGACGGGTACGGGACGGACGCCGAGCTCACCAAGATCGTCGACACGACGGAGCTGTGGTTCATCCCGGTCGTCAACGTGGACGGCTACGACCTCACGTTCCAGGACGGCTTCCGCCTCTGGCGCAAGAACGTCCGCGACAACAACGGCGACGGCCAGATCACCGGCGCGGACGGCACCGACCTCAACCGCAACTTCCCCTACAAGCGGCGGTGAGCGCTTCGGCCGCGACAACAAGACCTACTACGCCGAGCACCGCGGCGAGATCGAGCCCTGATCGACTCCGTCTCCCCGGTGGCGACCAGGGACACCGTGCTCCTCGGCTTCGGCCCGGAGCAGTCCCCCGACAGGGCCGCCGGCACGCGGCGAATCAGGCGGGGAGCCGGGGCGGGAATAACGTGCGCGGGCCGTGCGCTCTACCTCATCCGGCCGGGCGGTTCGGACGACACGCCGCCGGGTGTGATGAGCAACACCGAGGTCAAGGCAACCTTTTGGACCCCTCCAGGCGTCTTACATAGCAGGAAGACCACCGGCGGGTGGTGAAGGCGCTCGATCCGGCAAGGCCCGCGACGTCCCGGAGAACGGGGTCGCCCTGGCTCATCACCGATCCCGCGCACGGCTTTCGGCCCACTCTCCATGCGGGGCCGGGTTCCGTCCCGAACCCGCCGGGAACGGTGGCACGTACCACTCAACGGGGGGCGGCTTCGTCCGCCCGGTCCGCGCGTGCCCCCGACCACGCGCCATGCAACCGGCCCCTTCACCGGGGGCACTACCAACGGGGAGCGACGACGATGACCGCTGTCACCGCGCCTGTCCGCGACAACGGCCGCGACGCCAGCCGCAGCACCGCCATCCGCAACACCGCCGTCCGCACGACCACCGGCCCGAAGACCGCCGGCCGTGACGACAGGAGCACCACGAACATCGAGAGCACCCGGCGCTACGAGCGCGACGTCCTGCCCCTCGCCGACCCGCTGTACGCCAGCGCCGTCCGCATGACCCGCAACACCGCGGACGCCGAGGACCTCGTGCAGGAGACCCTCGCCAAGGCCTACGTGAACTTCCACCAGTTCCAGGAGGGCACGAACCTCAAGGCCTGGCTGCACCGGATCCTCACCAACAACTTCATCAACACCTACCGCAAGAAGCAGCGCGAGCCCCAGCGCGCCGGCTCCGAGGAGCTGGAGGAGTGGCAGCTCGCGCAGACCGAGGCGTCCTCCGCGGGCTTCCGGTCCGCCGAGTCCGAGGCGCTGGACCGCATCCCCGACTCCGAGGTGATCGCCGCGCTGCGCGCCCTGCCGAAGGACTTCCGGGACGCCGTCTACCTCGCGGACGTCGAGGGCTACGCCTACAAGGAGATCGCCCAGATGATGGGCACCCCCATCGGCACGGTCATGTCCCGCCTGCACCGCGGCCGCAAGCAGCTCCGCGAGTCCCTCGCCGACCACCGCCGCGCCGCGCACATCCTGGCCGCGTAACGCCTCCCGCACGTCGCTTCCCCCGTCGCGATCCCGCAGTTGCCCCGTGACTGCGGGATCGTCCCTTTTTCTCCCAGAATTTGCCTGCACGATTCTCCTGCACGTTCCGTGGCCGATCGGTTACCATCGGCTTGCCCTGCGTGACCACGCCGGTCCCCGGTCCCGGCCGCCGGACGGCTTCGGGTGGCACTGAGCTTGCGAAACGGTGACCGAAGCTGGAACGGCCCGCATAGGCGCGGCGACCGTGGGTAAGGCGCGCACACGGGCCCGCGAGCCGCCGGCGATTCGGGAGGATGTGCGCGCGATGCCACCAAGGGTCAGCGACGTGATGACGGCGGCACCGCTGTCCCTGCCGCTGGACGCGACGCTGTACGAGGCGGCCCGCGTGATGCGGGACGAGGGGATCGGCGATGTCCTGGTCACCTATGCCGGACGGCTGTGCGGCGTGGTGACCGACCGCGACATCGTGGTCCGCGCGGTCGCCGAGAGCCGCGACACGTCGCTGACGCCCCTCGGCGACGTGTGCACGGCGGAGCTGACGACCGTCCATCCGGACGACGACACCGGGACCGTGGCGCGCCTGATGTGCGAGCAGGCGGTCCGGCGGCTGCCCGTCGTGGACGCCGAGCAGCGCCCGGTGGGCATCGTGTCCATCGGCGACCTCGCAGTGGCCAACGGCGAGGCGGGGCCGCTCTCCGAGATCAGCAAGGCGCCGCCCAACAATTAGCCCCCGCACCGTGCCGACGACGACCCCGCCCGCCGATGGACGACGCCGATGAACTGCCGGGGAGGCGGAGCGGCCGGGCATGTCCCGCAGCCGGCCGGCCAGGATACTCTCGGAGGGGTGACGCCCACCGAAACGGTTCTGACCGACCAGCTGGCGCTGGAGATCGCCCGCCTCGGCATGGTCGGGGAGTCCTCCGATGTCGGCACCCTGCACCGGGTGACCGAGCTGGCCGCGCGGGCCGTCCCCGGCTGCGCGGGCGCCGCGAGCGTGCGGTGGGCGCTGCCCCGGTCGATCGGCACGGCCGCCGGCGCGGGCGCCGAATGGGCCCTCCCCGGGACCGTCCCGCCCCTGGACGACGGGCCCGCGGCCGCCGAGACCACCGTGGACTCCGGGGCAGTGGAGGAGCCTCGCCCGGAGCCGCTGGCGACGGCGGCGAGCCATCCCGATCTCGCCGAGGTCACCGACCGGCAGCTGTCCCGCGGGCACGGGCCGGTGTTCGACGTGGTGCGCGGGCGCCGGGTGCTGACCTCCGACGACATCCTCGCCGAGACCCGCTGGCCCGAGTCGATGTCGGACATGCTGCGCCGCGGGGTGCGCTGCTTCACCACGACCCCGCACCTGAACCCGCCCGTGCTCGTCACGCTGACGCTGTACGGGGTGACGCCGAAGGCGCTCGGGCACGGCCGGCACGCGCTCGCGTCGCTGCTGATCGCGCAGGGCACCGCCGCCGTCTCCAACAGCCAGCAGTACGACGACGTGCACCGGACCGCCGTCCAGCTGCAGGAGGCGGTCGAGGCGCGCGCGATCGTCGACCAGGCGAAGGGCATTCTCATGCACGCGCTGGGGTGCGACGCCGACGAGGCTTTCGCCGAGATGCGCCGTATCTCGCAGACGCGTCATGTGAAGCTGACCGCTCTCGCGCAGCGTATCGTCGGTCATCAGGGCATTCCTTAAGCCGCGCTTACAGACGCATGCCGATGTTGCGAATAGGCTGCCCGAAGCGGCCCCGTGGATCGTGGCCCGGCCCGGTCCGGGACGGGAGCCGAGCTGGTTCCACCGTGTGACGCGGACGAGAGGGAGACCAGATGCACGATCAGCCCGACCAGCTCGAACCCGAGTCCCTGATGCGGGAGATCTCGGACCTCGAAGGACGCATCGGGGAGCTGCGCCAAGCCGCCGGCATCCCCGAACCCGACCTGCGCGCCACCCTGGACGCGGCGCTGGTCGAACTCGAGCTGGCGCTGACCGTGCTGCGCACCATGGGCGGCGAGCAGACCGGCGAGCCGGGCGGATCGGCCGCGGCGGAGAACGAGCGCCGGGTGCTGCGCACCGTCTTCCAGGACGCCCCCGTCCCGCTGTTCCTGCTGGACCGGACGACGAGCATCCGCCGCGTCAACCGGCAGGCGGCGACGATGCTCGGCACGTCGTCCGGCTACGTGTCCGGCAAGCAGTTCACCGCGTTCTGCGACATGGCGACCCGCGCGGCGGTGCGGTCGCAGCTCGCCGCCGTCGTCCGGACGGGGCGGCGCCGCCGCGTCAGCGTGCGCTTCCTCGGCCGCGACCACCCCGTCGACGCCGTGGTGACGCTGGCGCGGGTGTGGATCCGCGGCGAGCCCGACCCGATGGTCGTGGTGGCGGCGGGCCCGACGACCACGCCCACCGACGACCGGCCGCAGAAGGGCGTCGCGAAGAACCAGGCGCGGGCGGCGCAGGGCGCCCCGGTCGACGACGAGGCCGTGGCCACGATCGTGCACCGGATGGACGTCCTCGCCACCGCCAGCGAGCTGCTGCTCGACGAGCCGGTCTTCAACGAGACGGTGGCCGTCCGGCGCTGCGCCCGGCTGCTGGCCGCCGAGCTGGCCGACTGGGCGTTCATCGACCTGACCGGCCCGAACGGCGGCCCCGGCGGGCAGCTCCAGGGCGGCATCCACGCGGCCGGCGCGCCGGAGCTGCGCCGCCAGGTCGTGATGGGCCCGGAGGACGAGCACTCCGTCGAGGCCGCGCGGATGCTGGAGGAGGTCGAGCCCGCGCAGGGCACGCTCCCGCACACCGTCTTCGTCACCCGGCAGAGCGCGCTGCGGCCGCACGTGGAGAACCTCGACGTGCTCGGCGTCTGCCCGGACGGGCACCCCGTCTGCGGCAAGATCGGCGCGACGTCGGTGCTGAGCGTGCCGATCGAGGACGGCGACCGCGCCATTGGAACGATCACATTGGCGGCGAGCGGCGAGTACGGCCCGTTCGACCTGATGGACCTCGGCGTCGTGCAGCGGCTCGGCCGCTACCTGGCGCTGGTGATCCGGGCGGCGCGGCTGTACCGGCGGCGCGCCGAGGTCGCGGACACGCTCCAGGCGGGGCTGCTGCCGAAGTCGCTGCCGGCGATCCCCGGCGTGAGCGTGGCCGCCAAGTACCTGACGTCGACGCACGGCTCGGACGTGGGCGGCGACTTCTACGACGTGTTCCGCACGGAGAACGGCTGGGGCCTCGTCCTCGGCGACGTGTGCGGCAAGGGCGAGGACGCGGCGGCGGTGACGGCGACGGCGCGGCACTGCGTCCGGCTCGCCTCGCGGTGGAAGGCGTCCCCCGGCGACGTCCTCGGCATCGTGAACGAGGCGCTGCTGGACGAGGACCGCTTCGTCACGGCGGTCATGGCGGGCCTGACGCTGGAGACCGAGCGGATCCTGGTCTCGCTGGGCACGGCGGGCCATCCGCCCGCGATCGTGGTGCGCGCCGACGGGGTGATCAGGTCGGCGTCCCGGGGCGGCGTCCCGCTCGGCCTGTTCGAGGACTTCGAGGCCGGCCTGGACACGATCGACCTCACCGTCGGCGACACGCTGATCCTGCACTCCGACGGCGTCCTGGAGGCGTGCGACATGACGCGGCAGGAGTTCGGCCAGGAGCGCCTGCTGGAGGCGCTCGCCGGGCACGCCGGCGACACGCCGGAGGGCATGCTCGCCGGGGTGGAGCGGGCCCTGCTGGACTTCTGCGACGGCGATCTGCGGGACGACGTCTCCATGCTCGCGCTGCGCGTGGAGCCGCCGAGCCTGGGGTAGGACGGCGCCGCCCGGCGTGGGAGAAATGTCGGGATGATGATCGTTCGCCGGGGTAGATCGGGGACATGACCGTCGATCCCGCGGACAAGCCGCGCAACGAGACCGAGCACGAGCGGCTCGACCGCCAGCTGATGGAGCTCCTCCAGGGGTTCCGGGTCGCGACGACCGGCGTGCAGGTGCTCTTCGCGTTCCTGCTGACCGTCCCGTTCTCCGCCGGCTTCGACAAGGTGGACGGCACGGGCCTGCCGCTGTTCTACATCGCGCTGTTCGGCGCGGCGCTCGCGTCGATCTGCTTCATCGCCCCGGTGTTCCAGCACCGGATCCTGTTCCAGCTCGGCCAGAAGCCCCTGCTGATCAAGCGCGCCAACCGGTTCGGGATCATGGGCGCGTTCGCGCTGGCGGCCTCGATCACCTCGGCCACCATGCTGATCGTGGAGTCGCTGTCGGAGCGGACGGCCGCCGTCGTCCTCACGGCCGTGGCCATCCTGGCGCTGTGCGGCTGGGCGTGGTTCGTCCAGCCGTACATGACCCGCATGACGGCGAACGCCCGCGCGACCGAGACCGAGGACGGCTGATCGCGCGGGCCTCCCGTGCCGCGCGTGCGCGGCCTAGTACGCCTTGCCGAAGATGACGCGCTTGCCGTAGGCGGACGGCGTGCCGCACTTCACGCAGGTGCCGGTCTCCTCGGGCGCGTCGGCGGGGATGACGCGCGGGGTCGCGGCGGTGTCGGCCTTGATCGCGTCCTCGCACTCGGCCTCGCCGCAGTGGAACGCGCGGGCCCACCCGGTGGCGACCTGCGCCGCGAACGCGTCCCAGGAGTCGACGGCCGCGGTGTTGCCCTCGCGGAACTTCTCGGCCCTGGCCAGCAGGAACGCCTGGAAGTCGGCGAGCATCCCGGGCAGCAGCTCGGGCACCTTGTCCAGCGGGATCTGCTCCTTGCCCTGGCCCTCGACGGTCGGCAGCCGCCGGACGACGGTCGCGACGCCGCCCTCGATGTCGCGCTTGCCGAGCTCGATGCGGACCGGGACGCCGCGCATCTCCCACTCGTTGAACTTGAAGCCCGGCGACAGCTGCGGGCGGTTGTCGTCGACGTGCACGCGGACGCCCGTCGACTTGATCGCCGCACCCAGCCTGCGGGCCTCGGCGGCGGCCTGCTCGCCCTGCTCCTTGCGCCCGATCGGCACGATGACGACCTGGTAGGGCGCGAGGCGCGGCGGCAGCACGAGGCCCTTGTCGTCCCCGTGCGTCATGATCACGCCGCCGATCATGCGGGTGCTCATCCCCCAGGAGGTGGTGTGCGCGTGCGCGAGCTTGCGCTCCTCGTCCTGGTACTGGATGTCGAACGCCTTGGCGAAGTTGGTGCCGAGGTAGTGCGAGGTGCCGGCCTGCAGCGCCCGGCCGTCCCGCATCATGCCCTCGATCGTGTACGTGCGGACGGCGCCGGCGAACCGCTCGCCGGGCGTCTTCTCCCCGGCGACGACGGGCATCGCGGCGAGGTCGCGGGCGACGGCGGCGTAGGCGTCCAGGGCCCACATCGTCTCGCGCATCGCGTCGTCCTCGTCGATGTGCGCGGTGTGGCCCTCCTGCCAGAGGAACTCGGTGGTGCGCAGGAACATCCGGGGCCGCATCTCCCACCGGACGACGTTCGCCCACTGGTTCAGCAGCAGCGGCAGGTCGCGGTGGGAGTCGATCCACTTGGCCATGTACTCGCCGATGACGGTCTCGGACGTGGGCCGCACGACGAGCGGCTCCTCCAGGTCCTTGCCGCCCGCGTGGGTGACGACCGCCAGCTCCGGCGAGAAGCCCTCGACGTGCTCGGCCTCGCGCTTGAGGTAGGACTCCGGGATGAACATCGGGAAGCAGGCGTTGTCGTGCCCGGCGTCCTTGATGCGCCGGTCCAGGTCGGCCTGGAGCAGCTCCCACATCCGGTACCCGTACGGTCGGATGACCATCGTGCCGCGGACGGGGCCGCGGTCGACGAGCTGGGCCTGGACGACCACCTCGTTGTACCAGGCGGAGAAATCCTCGCTCTGCGGTGTCACACCTTCTCGACTCACGGCACACAAGGGTACTGACCGGCGGCGGTGGGCAGGAACCATTGGCTAGGCTCGCGAGATGCGCTGGTCCCAGATGTTCGTGCCCACGCTCCGCGAGGACCCCGCGGAGGCGGACGCGCCGAGCCACCGGCTGCTGCTGCGGGCGGGCTTCGTCCGGCAGCTCACCGCCGGCCACTACTCGCTGCTGCCGCTGGCCGTCCGCGTCCGGTCGAAGATCATCGCCATCGTCCGCGCGGAGATGGACGCGATCGGCGCGCAGGAGATGCTGCTGCCGGCGATGCACCCGGCCGAGCCGTGGGAGCGGTCGGGCCGCTGGGAGCTCATGGGCCAGGAGATGTTCCGGCTCCGCGACCGGCGCGGCGCCGACCTCGCCCTCGGCATGACGCACGAGGAGATCTTCGCGACCGTCGCGCGGGAGCTCGGCTCCTACAAGCGGCTGCCGCAGCAGTGGTACCAGTTCCAGACGAAGTTCCGGGACGAGCCGCGCCCCAAGGGCGGCCTCATGCGGACCCGCGAGTTCACGATGAAGGACGCCTACAGCTTCGACATCGACCGCGCCGGCCTCGACGCGTCGTTCGACGCCTACCACGGCGCCTACACGCGGATCTTCGCCCGGCTGGGCATTCCGGCGCTGGCGTGCGAGGCGTCCAGCGGCACCATGGGCGGCTCCGGCTCGACCGAGTTCATGTGCCCGTCCGACGTCGGCGAGGACCTCGTCGCCCACTGCCCCGCCTGCGGCTACGCGGCGAACACCGAGCGCGCGACCTCCGCCCTGCCCGCCGTCGAAGACGGCCCCGGGCTCCCCGCGCCCGAACGGTTCGACACGCCCGGCGTCCGCACCATCGACGACCTGCTGGCCTACGGCGCGCCCGGCGACCGGCAGGTCAAGACGCTCGTCTACATCCTGGACGGCACGCTCACGCTCGTGCTGCTGCGCGGCGACCACCCGCTCAACGAGCAGAAGCTCGTCGACGCGACGGGCGCCGCCGAGATCCGCGCCGCCGAGCCGTCGGAGATCCAGGACGCGCTGGGCGCCCTCCCCGGCAGCCTCGGCGCGGTCGGCGTGTCGCTCCCGGTCATCGCGGACGAGGCGCTGCGGGGCCGCCGCGGCATGTTCACCGGCGCGAACACCGACGACGTCCACCTGCGCGGCGTGGACGTCGGCCGCGACATCGCCGTGGGCGCCTGGGCGGATCTGCGCGAGGTCGCCGCCGGGGAGCCCTGCGTCCGCTGCGGGTCGCCGCTGGAGATCGTGCGGGCCATCGAGGTGGGCCACATCTTCAAGCTCGGCGACCGCTACTCCCGCGCGCTGGGCGTCGAGGTCCTGGACCCGGACGGCAAGCTCGTCCCGGTGATCATGGGCAGCTACGGGATCGGCGTGGAGCGCGCGATGGCCGCGATCGTGGAGACCCACCACGACGAGCGCGGCATCGTCTGGCCCATCTCGGTGGCCCCGTTCCAGGTCTCGGTCGTCCCGGCGCAGTCCGACAACGCCGAGGTGGCGCGGGCGGCCGAGGACGTCTACGCGGCCCTGTCCGCCGCGGGCGTCGAGGTCGTGATCGACGACCGTCCGGAGCGGGCGGGCGTGAAGTTCCGCGACGCCGAGCTGACCGGCATCCCGTACCGGGTCACGATCGGCCGCCGCAGCCTGGCCGAGGGCGCCGCCGAGATCAGCGTCCGCGCCACCGGCGAGACGTCCGCGGTCGGCTTGGCCGAGGTCACCGCGCACATCGAGTCGCTGCTGGCGAAAACGGTTTGACGCTCGCGGCGCCCCTCCGGAGACTCGGAGGTTCACCGAGGGGGAGCCGTGGGACACGTCGAAGTCGGACATATCAGCCATGTACTGCCGGACGGCAGGGTGCTGCTGGACGACGTCTCCTTCCGCGTCGGCGACGGCGTCACGGCCGCCCTCGTCGGCCCGAACGGCGCCGGCAAGACGACCCTCCTGCGCCTGATCGCCGGTGACCTCGCGCCCCAGTCCGGAACCGTCGGGCACAGCGGCGGCATCGGCGTGATGCGCCAGTTCATCGGCAGCATGCGCGACGACTCGTCCGTCCACGACCTGCTGCTCTCGCTCGCGCCGCCGCGCGTCCGGGCCGCCGCCGAGGCGGTGGAGGCGGCGGAGCTCGCGATGATGGAGCGCGACGACGAGCCCACCCAGCTGCGCTACGCCACGGCCCTGTCGGGCTGGGGCGACGCGGGCGGCTACGAGATCGAGGTGCTCTGGGACGCCTGCTGCGTCGCGGCCCTCGGCATCTCCTACGACGGGTGCCGCTGGCGCGAAGTCCGGACCCTCTCGGGCGGCGAGCAGAAGCGCCTGGCCCTCGAAGCGCTGCTCCGCGGCCCCGACCAGGTCCTTCTGCTGGACGAGCCCGACAACTACCTGGACGTCCCCGGCAAACGCTGGCTGGAGGAGAGGCTCCGCGAGACACCGAAGACGGTCCTCCTGGTCTCCCACGACCGCGAACTCCTCGACCGCTCCGCCGCCCGCATCGTCACCGTCGAGGCGGGCCGCGTCTGGATCCACGGCGGCCGCTTCGCCACCTACGCGGCCGCGCGCCGCGACCGCAACGAGCGCCTCGAAGAGCTCCGCCGCCGCTGGGACGAGGAGCACGCGAAGCTCAAGGACCTCGTCACCATGCTGCGGAACAAGGCCACGGTCAACGACGGCTTCGCGTCCCGCTACCGCGCGGCCCAGACGCGCCTGCGCAAGTTCGAGGAGGCGGGCCCGCCCGAGATCCCGCCGCGCGACCAGAACCTCAAGATGCGTCTGCACGGGGGCCGCACCGGCAAGCGTGCCGTGGTCTGCGAGGACCTCGAACTGACGGGTCTCATGAAGCCCTTCGACACGGAGGTCTGGTACGGCGAACGCGTGGCGGTCCTGGGCTCGAACGGCTCCGGCAAGTCCCATTTCCTGCGCCTGCTCACGGCCATCGCCGAGGCACTCCCCCGGGGCGCGACGCCGGTGGAGCCGGTCGCGCACACCGGCATCGCCCGCCTCGGCGCCCGCGTGGTCCCCGGCCTCTTCGCGCAGACCCACGCCCGCCCCGATCTGGCGGGCCGCACGCCGTGCGAGATCGTCATGACCGAGCACGCCCGCCTGCGCAACGACGCCATGAGCGCCCTGACCCGCTACGAGCTGAACGTCTGCGCGGAGCAGCCCTTCGAGACGCTCTCCGGCGGCCAGCAGGCCCGCCTGCAGATCCTCCTCCTGGAACTGGGCGGCGCCACGCTCCTCCTCCTGGACGAGCCGACGGACAACCTCGACCTGGCCAGCGCCGAAGCCCTCCAGGAGGGCCTGGAATCGTACGAGGGGACCGTCATCGCGGTGACCCACGACCGCTGGTTCGCGCGCTCCTTCGACCGCCACCTGGTCTTCGGCTCCGACGGCTCGGTCTACGAGTCCGCGGAACCCGTCTGGGACGAGACCCGGGTCGCCCGCCCCCGCTGACCGGGGGCGTGCGGCCGCTCGAAGTAGGCGGCGCTCTCCGCGTCGGCCGGGTCGTACGACTCGACGGCGATCTCCTCCAGGGTGATGTCCATCGGAGTGCCGAACGTGGTGATGGTCGAGTCCGGGACCGGAACACCGCGCGCACGTCGGCCAGGTTGACGACCAGTGGAGCGAACCCGCGCGGGTCCAGCCCCAGCCGCACGAGGTTGACCGGCGGCTCGCGCAGCGGCACGTCGAGCTGGTCGGCGAGCCGCAGGACCATGTCGGCGCTCGGGTTGGACTTGCCCGTCTCCACCAGGCTGACGTGGCGCGGGCAGACAACAAGGGCATCGTCCAGCGAGCATTGGCGGAACTGCTGCAGACGGGCAGCGCCGACGGGCTCGGACCGTTCCTGAGCGACGATTTCCTCCACCACCGGCCGGACTCGACGTCCACGACCAAGGCGGAATGGCTCGCCGCCGTGGAGTCGGCGCTCACCCCGCTCGCCGGCATGCAGGTCGAGATCGAGCACCTGCTGGCCGACGGCGACCACGTCGTCATGCATTCGCGGCGGCGCCTCCCCGATGGCGGCCCGGAGACGGCGGTGATCGACATCTGGCGGATCGACGGCGGTCTCATCGCCGAGTGCTGGGAGACCATCGAGCCCGTCGCGCAGGCGGCGGCGAACCTGACGTGGTGGGAGCCCGGACGCTGACCCGCGCGCCCGTCAGAGGAGGGTGCCGCCGAGTTCCGAGGTCTTGACGGCCACCAGGACGGCCAGCAGGACGAGCATGGCCGCGGCGGCGCCCGCCTGGACGAGGGCGCGGCGCTCCCTGGGCGCGTGGGCGAACGCCAGGGCGATGGCGCCGCCCGCCAGGAGGCCGCCGACGTGCGCCTGCCACGCGGTGACCCCGGCCGAGACGACCAGCCAGATCAGCGCGAACACGACGAGCCGGTTGGCCTCGTCCATGGGGTGGCCGATCCGGCGCATGAAGATCCAGTAGGCGGCGGTGAGCCCGAAGACCGCCCCCGAGGCGCCGACCGCGTTCATGTCCGGGTCGATGAGGTAGCCGAGCACCGAGCCGCCGAGCGCGCCCAGCAGGTACAGGGCGAGGAAGCGCCACCGGCCGAGCATCTCCTCGGTCGGCCGGCCGAGCCGCCACAGCCACCACAGGTTGAAGACGATGTGGAGGAAGCCGATGCCGCCGTCCGTCGGCGGGAGGTGCAGGAACGCGGAGGTGATCAGCCGGTACGGCTCGCCGTAGGCGACGCCGACGGGCTCGTAAGCCGAGGGCGCCGACGGGTCGAACGTGAACAGCACGCCGTCCGGGCCGACCATTCCGATGCCCAGCGACCCGAACTTGTCGATCAGGTCGTCCTTGGCCAGTTCACCCAGGTACACCAGCACGTTCAAGGCGATCAGCACGTAGGTCACCCAGGGCGTGACCGCGACCTTGCCGCCGAAGACCGTGCGGCCCTGCCGGACGGTCCTGTTGCCCTCGCGCACGCAGTCGACGCACTGCTGGCCCACCGCCGCCGTGCGCATGCAGTCGGGGCAAATGTAGCGGTCGCACCGCGTGCAGCGGACGTACGTCTCGCGCTTGGGGTGCCGGTAGCACGCGGGGGCCTCTTGCCGCTCGCCCTGGGTCGTCGTCATGATCCAACCTCTCCGAAGGCCGGTGATCATACCGGCGCCCGCAGGCGGGTCGCGTCCGGCCGCCGCCCCCGAAACCGGGCGGCCTGAAGTGGCCAGTGGCGGAGCGATGAGTTCTGTCGGTGGCGGGGGTCAGTATCGGCGGTCGAAGCATGCCGGACGGCGCTCGGAGGGAGCAGCCATGAGCGGAGTGCGGGTTCTGGTCGGGACGCGGAAGGGCGCGTTCCTCCTCACCGCGGACGGGGCGCGCAAGGACTGGAAGGTCAGCGGGCCCCATTTCGGCGGCTGGGAGGTCTACCACGTCGCCGGGTCGGCCGCCGACCCGGCGCGGCTGTACGCGTCGCAGTCCACGGGGTGGTTCGGGCAGCTGATCCAGCGGTCCGACGACGGCGGCGAGACGTGGCGGCCGATGGGCGGCGAGTTCGCCTACGAGGGCGTGCCCGGCACGCACCAGTGGTACGACGGCACGCCGAGGCCGTGGGAGTTCAAGCGGGTCTGGCATCTGGAGGCGTCACCCGCCGATCCCGACATCGTGCACGCCGGCGTCGAGGACGCCGCGCTGTTCCGGTCGGCCGACGGCGGCGCGTCCTGGCAGGAGTTGCCGGGGCTGCGCGAGCACGGGTCCGGGCCGTCCTGGCAGCCGGGTGCGGGCGGAATGTGCCTGCACACGATCGTCCGCGACCCCGTCGACGCCGCGCGCATGTACGTCGCCATCTCGGCGGCCGGCGTGTTCCGGACGGACGACGCCGGCAAGACCTGGCGGGCGATCAACCGGGGCCTCCAGTCGGAGGGCATCCCCGACCCGGACGCCGAGGTCGGGCACTGCGTGCACCGCATCGCGATGCACCCGTCGCGTCCCGAGGTGCTGTTCATGCAGAAGCACTGGGACGTCATGCGCAGCGACGACGCGGGCGAGTCGTGGCACGAGATCAGCGGCGACCTGCCGAGCGACTTCGGCTTCCCGATCGCGGTGCACGCCCACGAGCCCGACACGGTGTACGTCGTCCCCATCAAGAGCGACTCCGAGCACTACCCGCCGGAGGGCAGGCTCCGCGTGTACCGGAGCCGCGCCGGCGGCAACGAGTGGGAGCCGCTGACCGCCGGTCTGCCGCAGGAGCACTGCTACGTGAACGTCCTGCGCGACGCGATGGCCGTCGACTCGCTCGATTCCTGCGGGATCTACTTCGGCACGACGGGCGGGCAGGTGTACGCGTCCGCCGACGCCGGCGACACGTGGGAGCCCATCGTCCGCGACCTGCCGGCCGTCCTGTCGGTGGAAGTCCAGACGCTGCCATGATCCGCGTCGTGCTGCCCGCGCACCTGCGGGTGCTGGCCGGGGTGCGGGGCGAGGTGGAACTGGACGTCCCCGCCCCGGTCACGCTGTGCTCCGTCCTGGACGCCCTGGAGGCGCGGTACCCGGTGCTGCGCGGCACCATCCGCGACCGCGCCACCGGCCGCCGCCGCGCCTTCGTCCGCTTCTACGCCTGCGAGGAGGACCTCTCCCACGCCCCACCCGACACCGCGCTCCCCGAACGCGTCACCAGGGGCACCGACCCCTTCATGGTCATCGGCGCCATGGCCGGCGGCTGAACACCAGGGGCCGGACGGCCTGAGGGGCAGGGGCGGCGAACCGCCCCCGCCCCCTTTCGGCTCCGCTAGCAGCGGGTGACCCGGCCCTTCACGATCTTCACGTAGGCGCCCGAGACGTAGTCCTTGGGGCTGCTGTAGCCCATGCGGTACCAGACGCGGGTGTGGCGGACCTTCTGACCGCGCGTCCAGCACTTGATGAAGAACCGCTGGTGCGGCTTCAGCCAGCCGACCCGCTTCGAGTGCGAGGTCGGCCTCGACCGGATCGCGAGCTTGTGGCGGCTGATCACCTTCCCCGTCGCGTACTGGTACGCGGCGGCGGCCGGCGTGCTCGCCCCCTCGGCGGCCGGCGGAGCCGACGCCTGCGCGGCGGGCGCACCGGCGAGGCCGGCGCCCACGGCGCCCGCGAGCAGCAGGGTTGCGAAACTATGGCGCAGTTTCACGAACTCTCCCTTTCAAGAGTGTGTTGACAGGCACGACGGTCCTGCCCCTCTGCAACTGAAAACTAACCCTAAGTAATGACAGTGGACGGCTATGTCGGCTTTAGCCGTTTGCCGTCGCGATCACCTGCGGGCCGCTCGGGCCGACCGTTAACGTTCCGCCCCGAAGATCCGCACATCTCGGCGGGAGCGAGCCGCAGTGAACCTGGACCTGAGCTACGTCCCGACCGCCCGCGAACGCCGCCGCGCCGTGATGTCTCCGTGGTTCGTCCGGCTCCACTACGCCGGGTTGGCAGGCGGCGTCCTCGCCCTCGTGGGCGGCCACGCCCTGTCCGGCGCGGCGGCGCGGCATGGTGAGACGCAGGATGCGGCGGCGCTCGCGATCCTGGGCGGCGTCATTCTCCTGGCCTACCCCGTCATGCTGAGCCTGTGGGCGTTCCACGCCCAGCTCCGGCGGCGGGCGGAGTGGCACGTCCAGCTCACCCCCGCCCACATTCGAGTAGAGGTCGAAGGGATCGTCACGGAGATTCCCTGGGACCGGATGGAGCGAGTGCGGGAGTTGCGCAATCTGTGGGTCCTCAGGGGGCGTTGCTTCTGTGTGGCGCTGCCTAAGCGGGCCGTGCCCGCGGAGAAAGTGGACGAACTGGGGGGCTTCCTCCGCTCGGCGGCCGACGCGGCGTCCCGGTGACAGTCCTGGCCGAACCGGGACGGGAGCCCTGTCCCGGTTCGTGGTGGGCGGTTACAGTGCCCGCGTGCGGGTGGTTGTTACTGGGGCGGCGGGGTTCATCGGGAGCCATGTCGTCGACGCGTTCTCGGACGCGGGGCATGAGGTGCTCGCCGTGGACACGCCGGAGCGGTCGCTGACGCCGGAGGTGGCGGGGCGGACGTGGGCCGAGGTCGCGGCGAGGCCGGGGGTCGTCGCCGTCGACGTCGACCTCGCCGTGGACGATCTGGACGTCGTCGCGGCGGCGGACCTCGTCGTCCATCTGGCGGGGCGGCCGGGCGTGCGCGACTCGTGGGGGCCCGGACGGGCCGTGGTCGAGCGGGACAACGTGGCGGCGACGCGGCGGCTGCTCGCGGCCTGCACCGGCGCCCGGTGCGGGCCGAAGGTCGTGGTCGCGTCGAGTTCGTCGGTGTACGGGTCGGCGGGGCGGCGGCCGAACCGGGAGGACGACCCGCTCAGGCCGGAGAGCCCGTACGCGGTCAGCAAGGTCGAGGTGGAGCGGCTCGCGGGCCTCGCGGCCGGCGACGGCCTCCGGGTCGTGCTGCTCAGGTACTTCTCGGTGTACGGGCCCCGGCAGCGGCCCGACATGGCGTTCAACCGGTTTGTAGAGGCGGCGCTGGACGGGCGCCCGCTGCCGGTGTTCGGCGACGGGCGCAGGTCGCGGAGCTTCACGCATGTCGGCGACGTGGTGTCGGCGACGCTCGCGGCGGCCGCCGCGGACCTGCCGCCCGGTATCGCCATCAATGTCGGACACGGCGAGCACGTCGCGGTGCGGGACGCGATCGCGATGCTGACGGACGCCCTGGGCATCGAGGCGGAGATCCAGCGGGAGACGCCCGTGGCCGGTGACGCCTCCCGGACGTGGGCCGACATCACGCGCGCCCGACGGCTGCTCGGCTGGACGCCCGCGATCGGCCTCCGGGCCGGGCTCGCCGACCAGATCTCCTGGCATCGGGCGCTCCGGACGATGGAGGAGGTGCGAGTCGGGTGAGGCATAGGGCGGCCTATGTCGCGTTCGACCGGTTCCCGTCGAGCAAGGGGTCGGCGGTGCACATCGCGCAGATGGCCGACGAGCTGTTCGCGCACTACGGCGGCGGGCTCCTCGGCGTCATCGGCGGCGGCGACCTGCCCCGCTACCAGCGCGAGGGGACGCGGGAGATCGCGCGGTTCGACGCGCCGATCCCGAACCTCATCGACCGGGCCGAGGCGTTCTCCGGCTGGGTCGCCGACCACCTTGCGCCGCACTGGGAGACCCTGGAGGTCTGCCATGTCCGCGACCCGTGGAGCGCGCTCCCGGCGGTCGCGGACGGACGGCGCCACAGGGTCGTCTACGAGGTCAACGGCCTGCCGTCCATCGAGATGAGCCACACGTGGCCGTGGGCGGCGCCGAGCACGCTCGGCAAGATCCGCGAGCTGGAGCGGTTCTGCCTGGAGCGCAGCGACGCGGTCGTGGTGCCCTCGCGGGTGATCGGCGACGCCGTCCGGGAGCGGGGCGTCCCCGAGGGCAGGATCCACCTGGTGCCGAACGGCGCCGACGTTCCGCGTGAAACCGAACGGCCGGCCGATGCGCCTGAACGGTATGTCGTCTATGTCGGCGCGACGCAGCCGTGGCAGGGCCTGGACGTGCTGATGCGCGCGTTCGCCCGCCTCGCCGACCTCGACGGGCTGCGGCTGGTGGTCTGCGCGTCCGTCCCGGAGCGGCGGGCCAAGCATGTGCGGCGGCTCGCCGAGCGCCTCGGGGTCGCCGAGCGGGTCGACTGGCGGTTCGCGCTGCCGCACCACGAGGTCGCCGCGTGGCTGGCGCACGCGCGGGCGTCCCTCGCCCCGCTGACCGGCTGCGCCCGCAACCTGGACCAGGGCTGCGCGCCGCTGAAGGTGATCGAGTCGATGGCGGCGGGCGTGCCGGTCGTCGCCTCGGACCTGCCGGCGGTCCGCGAGCTGATGGCGGACGGGGTGCACGGGCGGCTCGTCCCGGCCGACCGCCCCGCCGAGCTGGCCCGCGCCGTCCGCATCCTGCTGGAGTACCCGGAGGAGGCCGCCGCGATGGGGCGGAGGGGCCGCGAGCACATCGAGGAGAGCCTGACCTGGGCGCGGTCGCGCGCCCGGCTGGCCGAGGTCTACCGCACGCTCACCGAGGTTCGATAGGTGGTTGGACAGGTGGTACGTCATGTTCTGGCGTAAGCAGAAGGCCGCCATCGAGCGGTTCCATCCGCTGCACAAGGCGCTCACGCTGGAGAAGGGGATCTCGGTCTCACTGCGGCGGGACGACTGGGAACCGGTGATCGCGAGCCTCGCCGGGCACGGCACCGCCGTGAAGCGGCGCAAGTGGCAGCTGCCGAAGCGGGTCCCGGCCGTCCTCGTGCCGCTGCTGCGGGTGCTCGCCGCCGACATGCCGCCGGACGGGGTGCTGTCGGTCGCGGCGGACCTGCGCGGCGGCGACCTGCCCGAGAAGCGCGGGCCGCAGCACGACCTGCCCGTCCAGCGTCCGGTCATCTCGCTGACGCAGTGGTACGCGGTGGACCCGTGGCTGCGGATGCGGGCGGAGCTGCGGGACGGCAGCGTCCTGGAGCTCGCCGTCACCGACCGGATCCGCTACCGCAGGCGCAAGAAGCGCAACCCGCGCGGCAAGCTCAAGGTCAAGACCAAGACGAAGACCACGCAGCTCGTGCGGGTCACGCGGCGGCTGGGCAAGGACGCGGCCGTCCAGCGGCCCGCGGCGCCGCCGCCGCGCTGGGTGCGGGTCCAGGTCAAGCCGGGGAAGCGCATGGTGATCCGGGTCAACGGCAAGCTGCGCGGGGTGCAGGAGGGCAAGGCCATGCTCGACCGGATCCTGGACGTGTCGACGGAGCCGTTCCGGTGGACGCCGCCCGGCACGGCCGCGAGGAGGACGACGTGACCCGCTGCACCGTCACCACCGGATTCTTCGTCCTCGGGCGCTGCGGCCAGGCGGCGGTGGCGTCCTGCCCGCACTGCGCGCGCCCCGTCTGCGCGGAGCACGCCGCCCCGGGCGGGATGTGCCCGGAGTGCGCGGCGGCGCGCGGGTACGGGACGCAGGACCCGCACCACCCGGCGTGGACGGGCGGGTACCGGCGCCACTACTACCAGCGCAGCTCGCAGACCTACAGCGACACCTACTGGTACTCCTCGTTCGACGATTACGACCGGGGCGCTTTCAACCCGGGCGACGACTACTCCTACGGCGGCGACTGGGGGCCGGACGGCGACACCGGCTTCGTGGACAGCTGATGCCTCGCGTCCTGTGGCTCACCGAGCATTACCCGCCGAGCCAGGGCGGCATGGCGCAGTCGTGCGACCGGATCGTGCGGGGGCTGCGCGGCGCGGGCGTCGAGGTGGACGTCGTCCACCTGACCCGCCGGGCCCGCCCGTGGGGGGTGCGGCGCGAGCTCGGCGGGCGGCTGGTGACCGCGCCGCTCGGCGACGACGCCGAGCACGCGCTGCGCCGGCTCTGGACGACGATCACCGCGGAGAACCTCACCGGGTACGGCCATGTCGTGGCGTTCGGCGGCGTGTACGCGATGCTCGCCGCGCCCGTCCTGTCCTCGCTGCTGGACGCACCGCTGGTCACGCTGCTGCGCGGCAACGACATCGACGCCGGCGTGTTCTCGGTGCGGCGGCGCGGCGTGCTGGCGGACGCGCTGCGCGCCTCGTCCCGCGTCTGCGTCGTCGCCCGGTCGCACGCGCCGCTGGTGGCGGCGCTCGCCCCGGACGCGCCGGTGGCGTTCGTCGCGAACAGCGTCGACACGGCGCAGTGGCGGATCCTGCCGTCCGAACGGGCCAAGGGCCGCGCGTGGCGGGCGGAGAACGTCGAGCCGGGCCGCCGGACGATCGGCCTCATCGGGCAGCTCAAGGTCAAGAAGGGCGTCGGCTTCCTGCTGGACGCGCTCGGCGCGTCCGGCCGCACCGGCGCGTTCCACCTGCTGCTGGTCGGCGAGGTCGAGGAGTCCGTGCGGGAGTGGCTCGCCGGGCACGACGTCCCGCACTCGTTCCTGCCGTTCATGGAGCGCTACGACCTGCCGGCCGTCTATGCGGGCTGCGACCTCGTGGCCCTGCCGTCGTTCTACGACGGGATGCCGAACGTGGCGCTGGAGGCGGCGGCGCTGGGCGTCCCGCTGATCGCGTCGGACGGCGGCGGGCTCGCCGACCTCGTCGACGACGAGATCGGGTTCACCTTCCCCGCCGGGGACGCGCACGGGTGCCGCGCGGCGCTCGACCGGGCCGCGCGGGCGGGCGCGGAGGAGCTGGCGAAGCTCGGCGCGGCGGGCGCGGAGCGGATCCGGCGCGACTTCACCCCGGCGGCCGAGACCGCCGGGTACCTGGCCGTCCTCGACGCGGCCCGGTGATCGTCTGCTACGCGGCCGGGGAGGGGCTCGGCCATCTGACACGGCTCCGGTCGGCTCTGCCCACGCTCGCGATGGACGGGCCGGTGACCGTGGTGACCGGGTCGCGCTTCGCCGGTGACCCGCGCGTCACGGGCGGCTGGGACGTCGTGGAGAGCGCGGCGGGCCTCGTCCCGGACGAAGTGATCGTGGACGCGTTCCCCGCCGGCCTCAAGGGCGAACTGACCCGCTTCCCGCCCGGGACGAGGGTCACGCACCTGGCCCGGCTGCTGCGCTGGGACGTGTACCGGCCGCTGCTGCCCGCCGACCCGCCGCACTTCGACCGCACGTTCGTCCTGGAGCCGCTGGACCCTGCCCATGAGACCTACCTGCACGACGTGTCGGACGAGGTCACACCCCTGACGCTGACCGATCCCCCATCGGAGCCGGTCGACGTCGACGGCTGGCTCATCGTCCACAGCGGGCCCGACCTGGAGACACTGGAACTCGTCTCCTACGCGCAGGACATGGCGTCCGCCGAAGGGGTGAGCCCACCCATCACGCTGGTGTCGCCCCAAAGGCCGCATGGCCTTCCCCCGGGCGTCGCCCACCTCGACATCTACCCGGCTTACACGCCGGGCCCGAATGTCGAGCGCATCATCACCGCGGCGGGGTTCAACGCCGTCCGCCAGTACGCGCCCTGGCGCGAACGGCACCGGATGCTGCCGTTCCCGCGCAGCCTGGACGACCAGTTCGCGCGCGCCGCCCGCGCCAGACGCGAAACCGGCGCTACACGGGCAACGTGAGGTCGAACTCGATCTCGACGTCGTCGGCGAGCCGCAGCGCGCCGAAGAACGCCGAGTACGGCTTGATGCCCCAGCGTGACTGCGTCACCGTGGCACCGCCCCGCACGCGATCACCGTCCAGGGCGGCGCGGATCCGCACCGGTTTCGTCCGGCCCATGATCGTCAGGTCGCCCTCGACGGCGTCGTCCCCGACCGCCGTGGAGACGAAGGTGATCTGCGGATACCTCCCGGTGTCGAGGATCTTGCGCAGGTTCTTCGTGATGTCGGCGCGGTCCCCGTCGGACAGCGGCAGCGCGCCGCCGGTGCCCTCCCGGACCTCCAGCCCGTCCACCTCGACCGCGACCTCGGCGGACGACTCCTCCAGCGGCTCGCGGGCCGTGACCGACGCCGACCACCGGGTGGCCTCGATGGTGAGGTCGTGCCCCGCCCGCCGGCCGAGCCCGCTGCGGCCCGTGCGGAGCAGCAGCCGCCCATTGTCCGGTCCCAGCTGAAACGTTCCCTCCATGCCTCCCACCCTGCCACCCGCACGGCCGGAAGGCGCCCGCGCCCCCCGCTCCCGCCTAGACGCACTTCACCTTCGGCTGGGAGCGGTACTCGGTGTGGAACTTCTCTCTGCGCACCTTGCGTCCGCCGGCGTACAGCGTCCGCCAGACGTCGATCGCGAAGCCCTTCCGGCCCGCCATCGGGACGCACGTGCGGCCGTGGCCGACGCCCGTCCGGTAGGGGGTGAACCCGTACCGCTTGGACGTCCGCGACCGCACCTCGTACTTGCGCTCGCCCCACAGGGTCACCGTCAGCGACGACCCCGTGTAGGCCGCCTGGATGCGGACCGGAGCGCCGGTGTCGTTCTTCCAGGTGAAGTCGAGCTGCGGATAGGAGACCGCGGCCTCGCGGCCCTCCGGGTACTCCGGCATCCACATGGTGTGCGCGCGCGACTTCCGGATGTCCAGCCCGGCCCGGAACACCGCGTTGAACAGCGTCGTCGAGACCTGGCAGATGCCGCCGCCCACGTCCTTCACCAGCCGCGCCCCCATGATCGCGGGTGCGGGCACGTACCCGCGGCTTCTGGTCCGCGGCCCGACGACGTCGTTGAACGAGAACGTCGCTCCTGGCTCGACGATGTTCCCGTCCAGGATCCGGGCCGCGAGCTCGATGTTGCGGACGCGCGGCTCACCCGGCTGGAAACGCGTGGTGTAGCTGCTCATCGGCCGCTGCCGCGCCGCGTCCGGCCGCTCCGGGACGGGCCGACCGGGGGCGGCCCCCTCGGGGACGGCCAGCGCCGCCGACGCCCCCTGCTCGCGCGGAACCTCCAGGTAGGCGCCGAGCAGCAGCCCGGTCGTCGCGAGGGTCCCCGCCACGATCGGCCACCACTGCCGGACGTACTGCCCGAGCTGCGGCTGGCGGCGCGTCCGGCGGTTCGGCCGCCGGCCCCGCCGCTCGCTCGGCTGATCGCTCGGTCGCTCGTCCGGCCGATCGCTCGGCCGGCGGCTGCGCCGACATCGGCCCGGCCGGGTCCGTCCCACGGCTCACACCCCCCTAGGTCCCACCGGGATCCTCACGGACCCTGCCGTGCCTCCGGGGACGACTCCCACGCCTTTACGCGAAGAAGACCGGCACACCACCAACCGGGGTACCGGCCTTGACCCGCGGGCCCCCGGTCACCCGGTCACGCGGTAACCCGGTCACACGGTCACACGGCGGCCGCGGGGCGGAACACCGCGAGCGCGCCGGTGTGCTTGCCGAACCGGATCGCCGCCGGCAGCGCGGAGACCTCGCCGTCGCGGGCGAGCCGCAGCCCGCCGTCCGGGGAGACGATCTCCAGTCCGCTCGTCCGCCACTCCCGGTAGCCGGGCGTGACGTGCAGGTGCCCGGCGAGGACCGCGGCGACCGCGCGGGCGCGCGGGACGCGGCGCCCGGTGACGACCATCCGGACGTCGAGCCGCCCGTCGTCCAGCCGGCCGCGCCAGGTCGGGGCGGCGCCCCGCGACCCGAACACGCCGTTGCCGACGAACGCCAGCCACACCCGCAGGGGACGGCCGTCCACCCGCAGGTCGACCGGCTCGGAGTGCCGCAGCGTGCGGATCGCGGCGACCGCGAGCGCCGGCCACTTCCCGATCCGCCTCTCCAGCCGCTCGCGCCGGTCGACCAGCTCGGTGTAGGCGCCGAAGCTCGCCGTGTTGAGGAAGAGCCGCTCCTCGTCCCGGCCGGCGCCGGCGTGCACGGGCACGACGTAGGACACGTCCACCCGGCCGAGCCGGCCGCTCCGGTAGGCGCTGATCGCGTCGGCGGCCGACTCCACGCCGAGCGCGCGGGCGAAGTGGTCGAACGTCCCGCCGGGGACGACCAGGAGCGGGACGTCGTGGTCCAGGGCGGCCCGCGCCGCCGCGTTCACGCTGCCGTCGCCGCCGACGACCGCCAGCACGTCGGCGCGTCCGGCGGCCTCGTCGAAGACCTTGGCGACGTCGCCGTCGGGGTCCAGCCGGACGATCTCCGCGGCGGGCAGCTCGCGTTCGAGCAGGCCGAGCGTCGCCTCCGGGCTGCCCGGCAGCGAGATCCCGGCGGGCGCCGCGCCCCCGGCGCCGGAGCGGGTGTTGACGACCACGACGAGGCCGCGGCCGTCCTCGGCGACCTTCGCCGGCTCGTCGGCCGGCCCGACGCGGGCCACCGGCGGGCGCGCCGGCCACACCATCCGCGTCCCGATCCCGGCGAGCGCGCCGATCCCGAGCCCGGCGAGGACGTCGCCCGGGTAGTGGGCGCCGGTGTAGACGCGGGAGAACGCCACCGCGGCGGCCGTCGCCGCGACCGGCACCGCCACCCGGCGCGGCGCCTCCAGCGCGACACCGGTCGCGAACGCCGCCGCGGACGCCGAATGGCCGGACGGGAACGCGTGCGAGGTCGGCAGCTTCCAGCGGATCCGGATCGGCGGCACGAGGTCCACGACGGGGCGCTTGCGGCGGAACGCCTGCTTGCCGATGAGGTTCACCGTCGGGCTCGCCACCGCGATCGCGATCGAGCCGCGCAGCGCCGCGCGCCGCAGCCGGGGGCGTCCGGTCAGGCCCATCACTCCGGCCGAGGTGAACCAGAGCACGCCGCGGTCGGCGATCCGGGAGAGCCGCGGCAGGACGTACTCGAGCCCGCGCAGCCGCGCCGCCGCCACCCGGTCGAACGCCCACCGGTCGGCGCGCCCGAGCCTGCGCAGCAGCCGCGACCGGGGCGCCGGCACCGGCTCGCGGCGGCGGGGGATGACGAATCGTGACGGCACGGTGATGCTCCGTGAGTGGTTGACCCGCATGTCCGGGGTATCCCCTGGGACGCCGACATGATTCCGTAAAGATCTCAAATCGGGGGTCACATGCGGGCGAACGTCACTCTCGACTCACCGACTGCAATAGGCTTCGCGACATGAGTCACCCGGAACGGCTCGGTTCCCCGGGTGGCGAGTCGGTCGACACGATCGCGGAGCCTTTCCACGTGAACGGGACCCTGGCCGACTACGCCGCACGACACGGGCTGAGGCAGAGCGCTGCGCGCCCCCCGCTGCGCAAGTACATCCAGGATGTGTGGGCTCGCCGGAACTTCATCTGGGCGTTCGCATCCGCCAAGAACATCTCGATGTACACCGACTCGCGGCTCGGGCAGGTATGGCAGCTGCTGACACCGCTGCTCAACGCGGCGGTGTACTACCTGATCTTCGGCCTGCTGCTGAACACCAGCCGCGGCGTACCGGACTTCATCCCGTTCCTGGTGACCGGCGTCTTCCTCTTCGGCTTCACGCAGCGGTCGGTCACGGCGGGCGCCAAGTCGGTCGGCGACAACCTCTCGCTGATCCGGGCGCTGCACTTCCCGCGCGCCACGCTCCCGCTGGCGATCGCCGTCGTGGAGCTCCAGCAGCTGCTGCTCGCGCTGGTCGTGCTGTTCGCGATCGTGTTCGCGTTCGGTGAGCCGGTCAGCTTCAACATGCTGCTGTTCGTGCCCGTGGTGGCGCTGCAGCTCATGTTCAACGTCGGCATCAGCATGGTGATGGCGCGGCTCGGCGCGTTCAACCGCGACATCACCCAGCTGCTGCCGTTCGTCATGCGGACGTGGCTCTACATGTCCGGCGTCATCTTCAGCCTTCCGGCGCTGATGAAGTCGGGCAGCAGGCTCGCCGAGTACCCGATCCTGGGCGAGCTGCTGAAGGCGAACCCGGCGTACGTGTACGTCGAGCTGAGCCGGCACGTCCTTCTGGGCGAGTACCGTGAGCACGTCCAGAAGGGCGGGGTCGCCTCGACAGGCCAGCTCTGGTTGTACGCCGTCGTCTGGGCAGCGGTGATGCTGGTCGGCGGATTCATGTACTTCTACCGTGCCGAGGAGCGATACGGCCGTGGCTGACACGAAGGTGCGCATGGACCCTGCTGCGAACCCCGTGCAGATCGACCCGTCCAGGGAGCCGATCGTCGTCGTGGACGACCTGCACATCGTCTACCGCGTGTACGGCGCCGGCGGGAAGGGCAACGCCGCGTCGGCGTTCTCGCGCGTCCTGCGGCGCCAGCACCGTCCCTCGATGACCGAGGTCCACGCCATCAAGGGCCTGTCGTTCGTCGCCTACCGGGGCGAGGCCGTCGGGATCATCGGCACCAACGGGTCCGGCAAGTCGACGCTGCTGAAGGCGATCGCCGGGCTGCTGCCCCCGCACCGCGGCGGCGTCTACACCAACGGCCAGCCGTCCCTGCTGGGCGTGAACGCCGCCCTGATGAAGGACCTCACCGGCGAGCGCAACATCGTCCTCGGCTGCCTGGCCATGGGCATGTCCCCGGCGGAGACCAAGTCCAAGTACCAGGAGATCGTGAACTTCGCCGGGCTCAAGGAGGGGTTCATCCAGTACCCGATGCGGACGTACTCGTCCGGCATGGGGGCCCGGCTCCGGTTCGCGATCGCGGCCGCCAAGACCCACGATGTGCTGCTGATCGACGAGGCCCTCGCCACCGGCGACGCCAAGTTCCGGCGCAAGTCCAAGGCCCGGATCGACGAGCTGCGCAAGGACGCCGGCGCGGTGTTCCTCGTCGCCCACCAGCTCGACACGGTCAAGGACATGTGCGACCGCGTCATCTGGATCGACGAGGGCCGCATGCACATGGACGGCGACCCCGAAGAGGTCATCGCCGCCTACACCGAGGCCACCGGCAAGTAGCGGGCGCGCGGCAAGGAGCCGGCAAGCGGCGCGCAGCGGGCGCGCGGTAACGCGGGAGTGCCGCCGGGGCTGCCGTTTCCGGTGGGGTCAGAGTGACGCAGAGTTACCGGATCGTCTCTGGATGAGACGTCCTCGCCGATCTACCTTCGAGGGGAGACCTTCAGCGGCGAGGGAGACCCCCCATGGCCGAGCGGCTGAGCAGACGCGGATTCCTGTCCTCCACGGCCCTCGCGGCGGGCGCCTACGGCGTCCTGGCGGGATGCGCCAGTGAGTCCAGCGGCCCGCAGGCGAAGAGCACCGGGAACGCCCCGAAGGAGGTGTTCACCGCCCCCGCGAAGAAGCTGAGCGGCTCGCTCAGCATCCTGATGTGGAGCCACTTCGTGCCCCGGCACGACAAGTGGTTCGACGCGTTCGTCTCCGACTGGGGCAAGAAGGTCGGGGTGGACGTCCGGGTCGACCACATCAACACCGTCGACGTCCCGCGCCGGGCCGCCTCGGAGATCCAGGCGGGGCGCGGCCACGACCTCATCCAGCACATCGCGCCGTTCTCGCAGTACGAGCCGTCCGTCCTCGACATGGCGGACGTGGTGCAGGAGGCGAACCGGCGCTGGGGGCAGCAACTGGAGCTGTGCCGCAAGTCGAGCTACAACCCCAACACGAAGAAGTTCTACGCGTACTGCCCAGGCTGGGCGCCCGACCCGGGCGACTACCGCAAGTCGATGTGGCAGAAGGTCGGCATGCCGAACGGCCCGTCGAGCTGGGACGACCTGCTGCGCGGCGCCTCGGAGATCAAGAAGCAGACCGGGGTGCCGTGCGGGATCGGGCTGTCCCCCGAGACCGACTCCAACATGGCGGCGCGGGCGCTGCTGTGGTCGTTCGGCGGGTCCGTCCAGGACCAGAACGAGCGGGTCGTGCTCGACTCGGACGCGACCGTCGCGGCCGTGGAGTACATGGCGCGGCTGTTCCAGGGCGCGGAGACCAGCGAGGTGTTCTCCTGGACGCCGGCGTCCAACAACCAGGCGCTCATCGCCGGCAAGTCGTCCTACATCCTGAACTCGATCTCGGCGTGGCGCACCGCGATGGGCACCAACCGGGCGATCGGCGACGACATCTTCTTCGTGCCCGCGCTGCGCGGACCGAAGGCGGCGATGGCGGCGCAGCACGTCATCCAGCAGTGGATCGTGCCGAAGTACGCGGGGAACGCGGACGCGGCGAAGGAGTTCCTGCTGCACTACACGGCGAACTTCGCGTCCGCGTCGTACTACTCGGAGATGTACGACCTGCCGGGCTGGCCGTCGATCGTCCCGCAGCTGAACGGCTGGCTGGACAGCGACCCCTGGGGCGCGAAGCCGGCGAACAAGCTGTCGCTGCTGAAGACGGCGACGTCGTGGAGCGCGAACATCGGGTATCCGGGGCCGTCCAACCCGGCGATCGGGGAGATCTTCAACACCAACGTGCTGCCGACGATGTTCGGGCGCGCCGCCCGCGGCCAGACGTCCCCGAAGCAGGCGGTCGCCGAGGCGCGGAGCCGCGTCGACAAGATCTTCGAGAACTGGCGCGGCCGCGGTCTCGTGGGCGGCTGAGCCCATGAAGACCGTCGAGGTGAAGGGGCTCGTCAAGAGCTTCGACGGGCACGTGCGGGCCCGGCGCGGGCGGGCGGAGCACGTGCGGGCGCTGGACGGCGTCGATCTCGCGGCCGAGCCCGGCGAGTACCTGGTGCTGCTCGGGCCGTCCGGGTGCGGGAAGACGACGCTGCTGCGCACGATCGCGGGCCTGGAGCAGCCCACGGAGGGCGAGGTGCTGATCGACGGGAACGTCGTGAACGGGCTCCCGCCGAGGGTGCGGCAGATCGCGATGGTGTTCCAGTCGTACGCGCTGTACCCGCACAAGACGGTGCTCGACAACATCGTCTTCCCGCTGCGGGCGGAGGGCATGGCCCGGGACGAGCGGGAGAAGAAGGCGCGCTGGGCGGCGGAGCTGCTGGAGATCGAGCCGCTGCTGCGCCGCAAGCCGCGCCAGCTGTCGGGTGGCGAGCGGCAGCGGGTGGCGCTGGCGCGGGCGCTGGTGCGCGACCCCGCGGTGTTCCTGCTGGACGAGCCGCTGTCCAACCTCGACGCGAAGATGCGCGCGACGGCGCGGGACGAGCTGAAGCGCTTCCAGGAGCGCGTCGGCACCACCACCATCTACGTCACCCACGACCAGGCGGAGGCGATGGGGCTCGGCGACCGGATCGCGGTGCTGGAGCACGGCCGCGTCCGCCAGGTCGGGACGCCGCAGGAGGTGTACGACGACCCGTCCGACACGTTCGTGGCGACGTTCATCGGGTCGCCGCCGATGAACCTGGTCAAGCGCGGCGACGTGCTGGTGGGGTTCCGCCCCGAGCACCTGCTGCCGGCCGAGAACGTCGTGTCGCCGGAACGGGTGACGATGCCGCTGCGGGTGGAGCGGATGGAGTACCTGTCCGGCGACCGGCACGTGTACGGGACGGTGACCGGGATCGGCGAGGAGACCCGCGTCATCGCCCGGCTGCCCGCCACGGTGAGCACGCCCATCGCGGCCGGGGAGACGCACGAGTTCGCGGTGCCGGCGGAGCGGTTCCGGTTCTTCGACGCCGCGGCCGGCACCCGCCGGGCCGCCGTCCCGACTGGGGGGCCCGGGGGTCGCCCCCCGGAAGGGCGGGGCCGATGACGCAGGCGCCGGCGGCGCCGAAGGCCGCCACCGAGACCCGGCCGGCGAAGGCGGGCCTCGCCGACCGGGACGGGTTCCTCGCCTGGGCGATGCTGCTGCCGTCGGTGGTCTACATCATCGCGCTGGTCGGCGTCCCGTTCCTGCTCGCCATCGCGTTCGCGTTCTCGGACGTGACGACCGGCGACCCGTCCTTCGACTGGGTCGGGTTCCAGAACTTCGACGCGGTGTTCGCGGACGGGGTGTTCTGGCGGGCGCTCCGCAACACGCTGGTCTTCACGCTGGTGAGCATGGTGCTGATCGTCCTGTTCGGGAAGATCCTCGCCAACATCCTGGTCGCCGACTTCCGCGGCAAGTGGTTCGTCCGGTTCCTGGTGCTGCTGCCGTGGACGACGCCGGTGGCGCTGTCGACGATCTCCTGGCTGTGGTTCCTCGACTCGATCTACTCCCCGGTCGACTGGGTGCTGCGCCACCTCGGGCTGATCGACGCGAACATCGTGTGGCTCGGGCAGCCGGGCACCGCGATGGCGTCGGTGATCGCCGTGCAGACGTGGCGGCTGACCCCGCTCGCCGCCGTGATCGTCATGGCCGGCCTCGTCGCGATCCCCCGCGACATCGACGAGGCCGCGCGGATCGACGGCGCCGGGTTCTGGCGGCGGATGTTCGAGGTGACGATCCCGCTGACGCTGCCGGTGATCGCGGTGGCCGGGCTGTTCGGCGCGATCATGACGTTCACCGACATGACCGTCCCGTACGTGCTGACGCGCGGCGGCCCCACCCACGCGACGGACGTCCTCGCCTCGTGGGCGTACTTCCGCGGCATCGAGGGCGGCGACGTCGGCCAGGGCGCGGCGATCGCGCTGTTCCTGTTCCCGCTGCTGCTCGCCGGCGCGATCGCGATCCTGCGCGCCGTCCGACGTCTGGAGGCCGGGTGAGTACCGAGGTCGCGGTGAGTACCGAGGTCGCGGCGCTGCGGCGGAAGTACGCGCGCCGGCATGCGGCGGCGCGGTGCGGGGTGTACGCGGCGGCGGTCCTGTCGGCGCTGGTGTGCGCGCTGCCGTTCCTGTGGAGCGTGATCAGCGCGTTCAAGCAGAACCAGGACCTCTACAACCCCGAGAGCAACCCGTTCTTCTTCAACAAGCCGGCGACGCCCGACCACGTGACGTTCCTGTTCACCGACACGCCGTTCCTGACGTTCGTGGTCAACACGCTGATCGTCGGCGCGGCGGTGGTGGCGGTCACGCTGGTGCTCGCGCTGCCCGCCGCGTACTCGCTGGCGCGGCTGGACCGGCCGTGGGGCACGCCGATGGGCATCGCGATCTTCATGGTGTACCTGGTGCCGCCGTCGCTGCTGTTCCTGTCGCTGACCCGCGTCGTCGTGGCGCTGCACCTGGAGGACACGCTCTGGTCGATGATCGTCGTGTACCCGACGATCACGGTCCCGGTGTCGGTGTGGCTGCTGATCGGGTTCCTGAAGGCCGTCCCGAAGGACGTCGAGGAGCAGGCCATGGTGGACGGCTACAGCCGCCTCGGCGCGTTCCTGCGGACCGTCCTGCCGCTGGTGTTCCCGGGCATCGTCGCGGTGGTCGTGTTCAGCTTCACGCTCACCTCCAGCGAGTTCGTGTACGCGCTGGCGTTCGTGTCGGCGAGCCCCGAGATGGTGGTCAGCACGGGTGTGCCGACGCAGCTCGTCCGCGGGGACGTGTTCTTCTGGCAGTCGCTCCAGGCGTCGACCGTGATCACCGCGGTGCCGATCGCGTTCCTGTTCAACCTGTTCCTGGACCGTTTCGTCACCGGGTTCACGATGGGCGCGGTCAAGACCTGATCACCCTGGTAGAGATGGAGGAAACGCACATCCTGATGTAGGAGGTCGCCATGGCCAGGCCGCCGCTTCCGAGCGAGTACCTGCCCGAAGTACCCTCGTTCACCGTCACCAGCGAGGACGTCGCCGAGGGCGAGCGCCTCGCCGACAGGCACGTGTTCAACGACTGGGGGTTCGGCGGCGGCAACGAGTCCCCGCAGCTGAGCTGGTCGGGGTTCCCCGCCGAGACCAAGAGCTTCGCGGTGACCTGCTACGACCCGGACGCGCCGACCGGCAGCGGTTTCTGGCACTGGTCGCTGTTCGACATCCCGGCGACCGTGACCGAGCTGCCCGCCGGCGCCGGCACCGAGGACTCCAAGATCGGCGTGCACGCCCGCAACGACTACGGCGTGAAGGCGTTCGGCGGCGCCGCCCCGCCGCCCGGCGACCCGCACCGCTACGTGTTCACCGTCCACGCGCTGGACGTGGAGTCGCTCGGGCTCGGCTCCGACACGTCCCCGGCCGTCGTCGGCTTCAACATCACGGCGCACACGCTGGCCCGCGCGGTGATCGTCCCCGTCTACGGGTCCTGACGGTCCGGAGAGGCCGCCCCGGACGCGCCCGGGGCGGCCTCAGCCGGCGCCGGCGAGGACGTCGCCGACGGCGGTGCGCCGGTAGAGGACCGACCGCCCGCTGCGCTCGCGCGTGACGAGGCCCGCCCCGCGCAGCACCGCGAGATGGTCGCCGACCCCGCCAATGCTCATCCGGAGGTGGGCGCTCAGCCAGGTCGTCGTGGCGGGTTCGGCGAGGAGGCGCAGCAGTTCGGCGCGCGTGCGGCCGATCAGCCGGTCCAGGGCGGCGTCGTCGCGCGGCGGGCGGCTCTCCCAGAGGGCCGCCACTCCCCTCGCCCGGTACATGAGCGTGTGCGGCCAGCCCTGTTCGAGCGCCGTGGCGAGCTCGGTGAAGACCACGGGCACGAAGGTGAGCCCGGCGCCGCCGAGGCGGTAGGTGCCGTCGGCGCGGATGTCGGCCTCGATGACGCCGTCCCGCCAGCGCACCTGCCGGGACAGGCCGTCGAGGGCCGCGGCCCAGCCGTAGGCGGCGAGCCGCCCGGCGCGGTGGACGATGTCGCGCTCCAGGATCGACCGCACCACCGGCCAGTCCGGCTCCAGCAGGGCGCGCCAGGCGGTCTCCAGGCCGGCGGCGAGCCGGTCGACCATGTCGGGCGCGTCCAGGACGTCGCGGATCTCCGCGGCCGGTTCCGGCATCCCGGCGAGGTTGCGGGCGATCTCCCGGCGGGCCTGGTCGAGCGGCGTCGCCCGGACGGTCGCGAGCTGCTCGGCGACCGTGAGGTTCGGCCGGGCGGGCGGCGGGACGACGAAGTCGGCCATGTACCCGACGTGCGGGCGGCGCAGGTGGGCCAGCGCGCGGACGGCGGGGTCGCCCGCGATCGCGCGGTAGGCGGGCCGGGCGCGGGCGACCCACGGGCCGAGCGGCCCGGCCGGCATCCGGCCGGAGACCAGGCCGAGCGCGCTGGCCACCTCGATCAGGGGCGCGATGCCGAACCGGCTCGCCGCGAGGTCGCCCGGTCCCACCACGATGCGGTACATGTTTCGTTCCTCCGCGAAACATTGTCCCGGACGGAGGGCGCCGCCGCACAGTCGGCGTCATGACAGCATCACTCGCAACGCCCGCGCGCTACCGCGACGCCTTCGGCGTCCCCGAGTTCCGGACGCTGTTCTCCCTGCAGACGCTGCAGGTGGGCGGGGACTCCGTCCGGACGATCGCACTCTCGGTCCAGACGTACCGGCTGACGGGGTCGTCCATGGCGGCGGCGCTCGTCTTCGCCGCCGGGATGCTCCCGTACGTGATCGGCGGCGCCCTGCTGCTGTCGCTCGCCGACCGGCTGCCGGCCCGGCGGCTGCTGACCGGCTACCACCTGCTGCGCTTCGCGGTCACGGCGGTGCTGGCCGCGGGCGGGCTGCCGCTGCCGGCGGTGCTGGGGCTGCTCGTCGCGGTGGGGCTGTTCGCGCCGGTCGGCGGCGCCACCGTCCAGGCGCGGCTGCCCGTCCTGCTGCCCGGGGACGGCTACGTGCTCGGGCGCTCCCTGTTCACGATGACCACCGCGGGCGCCCAGATCGCCGGGCAGGCGGCGGGCGGGCTGCTGCTGGCGGCGCTCAGCCCGGCCGGGGCGCTGTGGCTGGCGGCGGCGGGGGCGGCGCTGGCCGCGGTGCTGGCGCACGTCCGCCTGCCGGACGTCCCGCCGGCGGTGCACGCGTCGTCCGGGGTGGCGCGCGAAACGCTGCGGATCAACCGGCTGCTGCTGGGCCGCCGCACGACGCGCGGCCTGCTGCTCGCCGCGTGGCTGCCGATCTCGCTGTCGGTCGGCGCCGAGGGGCTGGCCGTCCCCTACGCGGCCGCCTCGGGGAGTCCGAACGCGGCGGGGGTGCTGCTGTCCGCCGCGGCGGCCGGGATGTTCGCGGGCAACGTCGCGGCGGGCCGCTGGATCCCGCCGGCGGCGCGGGAGCGGCTCACGCTGCCGCTGGCCATGCTGACCGGCGCTCCCCTGCTGCTGTTCGCGTTCGAGCCGGGACTGCCGGCGGCCTGCGCGCTCATGGCGGCGGGGACGTCCGGGCTGGGGTACGAGCTGACCGTCCAGCGGCGGCTGGTGGACGCGGTGCCGGCGGAGATCCGCGGGCAGGCGCTCGGCCTGTCCAACAGCGGGCTCATGACGGGCCAGGCCGCCGGCATCGGCGCCGCCGGCGCGCTGGGCGAGTTCCTCGCGCCCGGCCGCGTCATGGCGCTGTGCGGTGCCGCGACGCTCGCGGCGTGCCTCTTCCTGGTCCGCCACCTGCGGTGACGTGCGGCGTGTCCGCGGGAAGGCCCGGCGGACACGCCGCGACGACGCCCGTCACGGGGCGGTGCCCGTCTCAGATGCTCACTTCTGCCAGGGGAAGCGGTCGGCGAAGGCGGGCTTCAGGTCGTCCAGCCAGACCGCGTTCGGGTCGTACTGGGCGAAGAACGGCTTGCCGACCAGGTCGGCGTCGCGGCACTGGATGAAGTGCAGCGCGAAGACCTTCTGGTCGAGCAGGTCGACGACGCCGTCCACGCAGACCTTGCCGGGGGTCGCCGACATGGACGGGCCCCGGACGGTCCGGGAGAGGCCGGAGACGCTCTTGTAGGCGTCCCGGAAGACCTCGTACGCCTTGGCCAGCGGGACCGCGAAGTAGTCCTGCGGCCCGGTGTCCCGCTCGATGAACATGTAGTACGGGACGAGGCCCATCCGCGTCTGGACACGCCACATGGCCTCCCATGTCGCGGCGTCGTCGTTGATCGTGCGGATCAGCGGGGCCTGGGTGCGGATGATCGCGCCGGTGTCGCGGATGCGCCGGCACGCCTCGGTGACCATCAGCGGCTCGAGCTCGCGCGGGTGCGAGAAGTGCGCCATGAACGCGAGGTTCTTGCCCGACTCCACGACCTGCTCGAACAGGCGGAGCATGTCGTCGGCGTCCGGGTCGGTGACGAACTTCTGCGGCCAGTAGGCCAGCGACTTGGTCCCGATCCGGATGGACTCGAGCTGCTCCAGGTCGAGCAGCGGCTCGACGTAGCGGCGCAGCACCGGCTCGCCCATGATCATGGCGTCGCCGCCGGTGAACAGGACGCTGGTCACCTCCGGGTGGGCGAGGATGTAGTCGCGCAGCTGGGTGACGTCGTCGCCGGCCATCTTCAGGTCGGCCTCGCCGACGAACTGGGCCCAGCGGAAGCAGTACGTGCAGTACGCGTGGCAGGTCTGCCCCTGCTTGGGGAAGTACAGCACGGTCTCGTCGTACTTGTGCTGCATCCCGGGGATCTTCCCGTCGCCGAAGGACGGGATGTTGAGCTCCATCTGGCCGGCGGGGTGCGGGTTCAGCTTCATCCGCACGTGGTGGGCGGCAGCCTCGACCTCGGCCTTCGGGGCGTCGCGGCGGAGCAGGTCCGACAGGTGGGCGACGTCCTCGGCGGGGAGCATGTCCTCCTGGGGGAAGACGAGCCGGTAGATCGGGTCGTCGGGCGCGGCCGTCCAGTCGATGAGCTCCTCGATGACGTAGGCGTTCGTCCGGAACGGCAGGACCGTCGCCACCGCCCTGGTCGCGAGCCGCTGGTCGGGCGACAGCCCGGCGCGAGCGGTGAGCTCGTCCAGGTGCTTCGCCGTGAAGGCGCGGAACTTGCGACCGGTGGATCGCATCGCGGGAGCCGCGTCGTTCACCAGTGTCACGTGTTGGTACTCCTTGCTGTCAGCGGGGAAGCGCCCCCGGCGCGTCGTCACGGACGGTGATCAGAAGTTCCAGGGACACCCCCATTCAACCCTTTGGGACGGGTTCATGCCGAATTGATACCCCGCACCCGGCGCGGGCAAATGCTGGTCAACGACGATCCAGACAAATCGCCTCGACATCATCGTTGACGGCCCGTCCCTTGTACAACGACTACGGGACGTCAACTTCTCCGTCAGCGCGCGGTGAAGTCCGCCTCACCGACGCTGCCAGCGGTTTCACGGGAACCCGCGCCCCCGGGCCCCGGATTCGGCGATCTTGGTCGATACTGGGCGGGGCGGGCAGGACCGAGCGGCGTGACCGGCGCGCGACAGGGCGCGGCGCGATCAGGCGGCGTGAGGGGGGCCGGTGGACTCAGACGGACGGGACGGGCCTGGCGCCGTCCCCTTGCGCATGGTCGTCCTGGCGGTGATCGCGGCGATCACCTACGCGACGTTCCTGCTGGAGAACGTCCTCAGCCCCAAGCTCGACTTCTTCAACGGCTACGTCAGCGAGCTGTCGGCGTCCGACCAGCCGTTCCACCTCGTCTACAGCGGCGGCGACTTCGTCACCGGGGTGCTGTCGATCATGGTGGCCGCCGGGACGCTCCGCAAGCTGACCCGCAAGCCCCTCGCCACGGCCGGCTGGACGTTCCTCGGGCTGTTCGGGGTGTGCGCGATCGGCGACGCGTCCTTCCCGCTGGACTGCGCCCCCAGCCTGGAGACGTGGTGCGCGCTGCGGGAGCGCTCCGAGCACGTGTCGTTCTCCCACGAGTTCCACTCGGTGACCAGCAGCGCCGTGATCGTCTGCGGGGTCGGCGCGCTGCTGTTCCTGTCGCTCGCCGCCCGCCGGTACGGGTGGTGGCCGGCGCTCGCCCGCTGGGGCTGGCTGCTGGCGCTCGCCGAGTCGGTGTCCGCGCTGAGCACCCTGGTCGCGATGTACCTCGGGCAGTGGCTCGGGGTCGTCCAGCGCGTGCAGATCAGCATCCTGTGCCTGGGGCTGCTCGTCATCGCCTGGGCCCTGTACGCCGACCGGCGGGACGCGGCCCGCGCCGCGCGGGGCGCCGCGGCGGCGAAGGAGGGGGCGGCCCTGTGACCCGGAGGCTGGAGGACGGTGGCGGCGCCGGTGGCGGCGGCGAGATCGTCAACGCCGGTCGCGAGCAGGTGCACGTGGTCGAGTCCGGCCCGCCGGACGGGCCGCCGCTGCTGCTGAGCTCCGGGCTCGGCGGCGCCTGGTTCGACTGGGCGCCGACCGTCGCGCTGCTGCGCGGCGCGCACCGGGTCACGGTGTTCGACCGTCCCGGCCTCGGGCTCAGCCCGGCCGGCGTCGCGCCGCCGTCGCTGCGCCGCGACACCGCGATCCTGCGGGCGCTGGCGGCGCGGGCGCGGCGGCCGGTGACCGTCCTCGCGCACTCGATGGCCGCGTTCCACGCCGAGGCGCTGGCCAGGGTGAGCCCCGGCCTCGTCCGCGGCCTGGTGCTGGTCGACCCGAGCTTCGAGCACGACGCCCGCGTGCGGGTGCGGGCCGCCGCCGCGCTCACCCCGCTCGCCACCGCGTTCGGCGCGTTCCTCGGCGCGACCCGGCTGGCGAAGACCGCCGGGCCCTTCGGCCGGCGGACGGTCCTCCGGCACACGAGCCGCCGCGACGAGGCCGTCCCGGACGGCGTCGTCCGCTCGGTGTACGGGCGCGGAACGGTCATCGGCACCGTGATCGCGGAGGACCTGGCCTACCGGGAGATGGCCGCCGACCTGGCGCGGCTGCGCGAGCGGCGCCCGTTCCCGGCCGTCCCGCTGGTCGTCCTGACCGCGCTCGGCGACATGGCGGACCCCGCCCGGCGCCGCGCCTGGGCGCGGGGCCACGAGCGCCTCGCCGCGATGAGCCCGCACGGGAGCCGGATCGAGCTGCCGGACGCGCTGCACATGGTCCCGCTCGACCGCCCCGACGCGGTGGCCGACGCGGTCGCGGACGCGCACCGGATGGAGGAGTCCGCATGAGGAGGATCCCGGTTCTGGCGCTGGCCGTCCTGCTGGCCCTGACCATGTCGGGCTGCAAGGTGATGCAGCGGATCTCCGAGGGCGCGTACCGCAACGCCGTCACCGACGGGGTCGTGGACGAGCTGAAGGTCCGCGGCATCGAGCTGCGGGAGCGGCCCCTCTGCAAGAGCCCGGCGGCCACCGCGGAGTCCGTGGTCAGGGTGGACTGCACGGCCCGGACGCGGTCCGGGGAGCCGGTCACCGTGGAGGGCGTCGCGTTCGACGCCGACACCGACCGCCCCCGGGAGACCTACGTCGTCACCGTCGGCGGCCGGGAGGTCCTCCGCAAGGACTGCCTCGGCCTCGGCTGCGAGCACCGGAACGCCTAGCCCGGCAACGAATCCGCCTACGGAACGGAAAAACACACCACCCAGTGCATATGACTCCGTACTGTCGGTGACGTAGCGGGTGTGAAGATGAGTCGCAAGAAGGCCCTGATCCTCGGATCGGCCGCGCTGCTCGTGCTCGTCGTGGCCGGCGGCGCCGCGTTCCTCGCGCTGTCGGGCGGCAAGGAGCTCAAGTACAAGACGCAGGCGGCCCTGCGCAAGGCGCTGCCGGTGACCGCCGCCGCCGAGCTGCACCAGCGCGGCGTCCAGCTCTCGGCGCCGCTGAAGTGCGCGGACATGCCCGGCTGGACGAAGGAGCGGCTGCGCGTCTCCTGCACCGGCACCACCTCCGACAACAAGCCGGTCGAGGTGCTCGGCAGCGGCGAGACGAAGACGGCCACGGCCGCCTACACGATCCTCGTGAGCGGCCGACCGGTCGTGGAGAACGCCTCCTGCCTGGGCGCCGACTGCCGCTCGCAGGAGGCCGGCGGCCGGGGGTGATGATCGCCACTCCGGGCGGGCACCGTCCAGGCAGGTGAAGGGACGCCATACGATGCGATGAGCTGCACTTCTCGCGGCGCACCGCATTCTCCCTTCATCCTCCTGGAGCTGCCATGACCGGCACGGGCGAGCCGTCGCGTGCCGTCGCGCCCCGCCGCGTGCCGCCGCGTCCGCTCCCGGTCGCGGTGGACACGATGGGCGGCGACCACGCCCCGGAGGAGATCGTCGCGGGCGCGGTGGACGCCGTCCGCGAGCACGACGTCCGGCTCGTCCTGGTCGGAAAGGCCGCCCGGATCCGGCGGGAGCTGGACCGCTACGGCTATGTCGGCAAGATCCCGATCGTGCACGCCGACGAGGCGCTCGACATGGGCGAGGGCGCGCTCGCGAGCTGGCGCAAGCCCCGCTCGTCCATCGCGATCGCCTGCCATCTGATCAAGCAGGGGCGGGCGTCGGCGCTGGTGTCGGCGGGCAGCACCGCCGGGGTGGTGGCGACGTCGCGGCTGCGGCTGAAGGGCCAGCAGGGCGTGATGCGGCCCGCGATCGCGGTGACGCTGCCGACGCGCCCGCGCCCCACGATCCTGCTGGACGCGGGCGCCACCGCCGACGTCAAGGCGGAGACGCTCGTCCAGTTCGCGGCGCTCGGCACCGCGTACGCGCAGATCCTGCTCGGCCCGGACCGCCCCACCGTGGGGCTGCTCAACATCGGCGCCGAGGCCGGCAAGGGCAACAAGCTCGCCAAGCGGGCCCACGAGCTGCTCGCGGGCGGCAACCACGGCATCGAGTTCGCCGGGAACGTCGAGGGCCACGACCTGCTGAGCGGGCGGGTCGACGTCATCGTCACCGACGGGTTCACCGGCAACATCGCGCTGAAGACGATGGAGGGGACGATCGGCGCCGCGTTCACCGAGATCCGCGACGCGATGACGGCGAGCCCGGCCGCCCGGATGGGCGCGCTCCTGCAGCGCCGCCGCCTCCAGGACCTCCGCGACCGCCTCGACCCCGACACCTACGGCGGCGGCGTCCTGCTCGGGCTGAACGGGACCGTGGTCATCGCGCACGGCGCGTCCCACGCCCGCGCGATCAGCTCGGCGTGCGAGCTGGCGCACCGGCTGGCGGCGGGACGGATCGTCGAGCGGATCCGCGAGCAGGTCGCGGCGACCCGCACGTCCCGGTTCGGCCGCTGGACGCACGGGGAGCGCGACGGCCGGGAGAGCCCCGAACGGGCCGAGGGCGCGGCGAAGCCGCCCGCGGAGACCCCGCCGCCGCCGAGGGAGCCCGCCGGCGACACCGTCCCCGACCGCAAAGAGCCGCCCGCCGTGCCGTAGGGCGCGGAAAACCGGGTCCGGGCGCGGGCGCGGCGCCGATAACCTTGGGACATGCCCGATCCGCAACTCGTACTCGCCGCCCGGGTCCAGGCCGCCCTCAGCGCCGCCTTCGGACCGTCGTACGCGGACGCCGACCCGGTCATCCGGCCGTCGCAGTTCGCCGACCTTCAGGCCAACGTGGCGCTGCCGCTGGCCAAGAAGCTGGGCCGCAAGCCGCGAGACGTGGCCGACGAGATCGTCAAGAACCTCGACACCGCCGACGTCGTGTCGGACGTCCAGGTCAGCGGGCCGGGCTTCATCAACCTGACGCTCAGCGACGCGTGGATCGCCGCCGAGGCGCAGCGCGCCCTGGAGGACGAGCGGCTCGCCGTCCCCGCGGCGGAGCGGCCGCAGAAGGTCGTCGTCGAGTACTCCTCGCCGAACGTGGCGAAGGAGATGCACGTCGGCCACCTGCGGACCACGATCGTCGGCGACGCGATCGCCCGGATCCTCGCGTTCCTCGGGCACGACGTCGTCCGCGACAACCACGTCGGCGACTGGGGCACCCCGTTCGGCATGCTGATCGAGCACCTGCTCGACCTCGGCGAGGACGCCGCCGCGCGGGACGACTCGTCCGTCAGCGACCTGACCGCGTTCTACCAGGCCGCGCGGGAGAAGTTCGACGGCGACGAGGAGTTCGCCGACCGGTCCCGGCGGCGGGTCGTCGCCCTCCAGGCGGGCGACGCCGAGACGCTGCGGCTGTGGAACGTCCTCGTGGACGTGTCCAAGCGGTACTTCAACGCCGTCTACGGGCGGCTCGGCGTCACGCTCACCGACGACGACATCAAGGGCGAGAGCTTCTACAACGACCTGCTCGCCCCGACCGTCCGGGAACTCGAGGACAAGGGCATCGCGGTGATCAGCGACGGGGCGCTGTGCGCGTTCCCGCCCGGTTTCAAGGGCCGCGAGGGCGAGCCCCTACCGGTGATCATCCGCAAGAGCGACGGCGGCTACAACTACTCCACCACCGACCTCGCCACGATCCGGTACCGGGTCGACACCGAGCACGTCGACCGGATGATCTACGTGGTCGGCGCCCCGCAGTCACTGCACTTCCAGATGGTCTTCGCCGTCGCCCGGATGGCGGGCTGGCTGAACGACGAGGTGCAGGCCGACCACGCCCAGATCGGCAACGTCCTCGGCACCGACGGCAAGATCCTCCGCACCCGCGCAGGCGGCACCGTCAAACTCGCCGAACTCCTCGACGAGGCCGTCGAACGCGCCGGGACGGTCTTCGACGAGATCCAGCACGACGAGCCGTTCGACGACGAGACGCGGGCCGCGATCGTCCGGGACGTGGGCATGGGCGCGGTGAAGTACGCCGACCTGTCCGTCGCCAGGGACAGCGAGTACGTCTTCGACTTCGACCGGATGATCTCGTTCCACGGCAAGACCGGCCCCTACCTGCAGTACGCGGCGGCCCGGATCCGGTCGATCTTCCGCAAGGGCGGCGTCTCGGTCGAGGACGCGACCGGCCCGATCACGCTGGGCCACCCGGCCGAGCGTGCCCTCGCACTGGAACTGCTCGGTTTCGGTGCGGTCCTCAAGCAGGCCGGCGACACCGCCGAACCGCACCGGTTGGCGTCCTACATCTACGCGGTCGCCGACGCCTACACCACGTTCTACGAGAACTGCCCGGTCCTGAAGGCCCCCGACGAGCAGACGAAGGCGTCCCGCCTGGCGCTCTGCGCCGCAACGCTGCGCACCCTCGAAACCGGCCTGCACCTCCTCGGCGTCCCCACCCCCGAACGCATGTGAGGTCTGAACCCCAGCCACGGGAGCACGGGCAGGCACGCGGAGGGCGCTCTAGCGCCCGGAGCGGGCATGCCCGCCGAGCCGGGCGACCGCAGCGACACGCCACAAACCCGCACGGTCACAGCACACCAGAACCGTGGCGTGAGGATCGACCGGCTCGCAACGGGGGTTCCAGGGGGTCGCCCCCCTGGGCAGACACAGACTCGCGGACCGCGGGGACCACCTCCAGGGCGAAGACCGGAAGGTTCTCCGGGTCGCCGGCGTAGAGGAACGTGTCGACGCCGTGGCCGATCGCGAGTTCGGTGAGTTCGTAGACCCACTGGCGGGGCGGGCCGTGCAGGAAGCCGTGCGAGTCCGTCCCGTCCAGTTCGCCTTCGAGGATGTAGACGCGGCGGATGTCGGCGGGGTCGCGGCCGGCGCGTGCCGCGGCGTCGTCGAGGCGGCGGCGGCCGTCGGCGAGGCGCTTCGGCGGGACGCGCGAGGACGGTGCGATCCAGCCGTCGGCGACGCGGCCGGCGAGGTCGAGGCCGAGCGGGCCGGTGACGCCGAGCCAGATGCCGATCTGCCGGGTCGGCGGCGGGCCGGCCTGCGCGGCGGCGAACCGGTAGTGCTCGCCCTGGAAGCGGAGCCCGGTCTGGTCGCTCCAGTGCAGCCGGATGATCTGCACGGCCTCTTCGAGGGCGCGGCGGGCCGCGGCGGGGCCGAGGCGGGCGCCGCCGTAGGCTTCGATGCCGTCCGGGACGGCGCCCGCGCCGAGGCCGAGTTCGACGCGGCCGCCGCTCAGCCGGTCCATGGTCGCGATCGCCTTGGCGAGCGCGGCGGGCGGGCGCAGTGGCAGGCACGCCACGGCGGGCAGCGCCCGGATCCGGGACGTGCCGGCCAGCACCGCCGCCAGCACGGTGAGCGCGTCGGCGGTGTCGCGCCGGTACGGCTCGTCGCGGACGCCGAGGAGGTCGAGCCCGAACCGGTCCGCGTCCTGCGCGGTGCGCATCAGCGGGACGGACGAGTCCGGGGCGAGGCAGGCGCCGAACCGCAGCGGTCCGCGCGCCCGGGGCGCCGGGGTCACTGCAGGTAGCCTTCGACCTCGTCCGGCGGCCGGACGCCCGCGACCTGCCCCGGGTCCTCGCCGGCCTCCCGCCGGGCGCGGCGGCGGCGCAGCAGGTCCCAGCACTGGTCGAGGGCCGTCTCGAGTTCGGCCAGCCGCCGGTGCTCCTCCTCGCGCCCGAGCTCGTCGCGCTGGAACCGCTCGCGGAGCCGCTGCTCCTCGCCGACGTACTCGTCGATGCGCGCCAGGATGTCCTTCTCGTCCATCGGCCTTCAGCGCTCGCGGCCGGGGCCCGATGTGAGCCCGCTCAGGAACCCGCCCTCGGTGCCGGTGGAGTGCTGGAACGGCCTCGTCTTCGGCTCGACCATCGGGGGCGCGGGCGGCGGTGCCGCCGCGGCCGTCCTCGCCGGCTCCGCGGTCCGCCGGGCGGGTGCCCGCCGGGTCGCGGTGGACCGGGTGGACGTCCCCGATCTGGCGCTCGCGGTCGTGCGGGACGGCGTCGTCTTGCGGGCGGCCGTGGTCCGCGACTTGGGCGCGGTCGACTTCTTGGCCGCGCTGGACGGCTTCGACTTCGAGGCCGTGCCCGACGACCGGGTGGTCCGCGCCGTCGCCGTCGGCTTCGAGCGGCTCGACGCCGCGGAGGTCGACTTGCGGGACGACGTGCCCGCCTTCGACGTGCCCGCCTTCGAGGTGCCCGACTTGGACGAACTCGACTTCGACGTGCTCTTCGAGGTGCTCGCCTTCGACGAGGAGCTCTTGCTCGCGGGCGTGCTCTTCTTCGCGGTGCCGCTCTTCGCCGCCGACGACTTGGCGGTCGTGGTGATGACCTTGGCCGCGGCGTCCATCGCCTTCGCGGCGTCGGACATCGCCTTGGTGGCGCTGGTCATCGCCTTCGTCATCGCGGTCATGGCCTTGGCCGACGAGGACGCCTTGGTCGCCACCGACTTCATCTGGGTCGCGGCGGTCTTGGCCTGACTCGCGGCCTTGGTGACCCGGGACGCGGCGGCCGACGACGTCTTGCTCGACGCCGTCGACTTCTTCGCCGTGCTGCTCTTCGTCCCGGTCGACCTGCTCGTGGTCGATCGTGAGGACGAGCTCGCCGCCGACGTGCGCTTGGCCGCGGGCTTCCTGCCCGCGGCCGACCTGCTCGCCGTCGCCTTGCCCGTGGTGGACTTGCCCGTGGTGGACTTGGACGCTGATGTGCTCTTCGTACGACCGGCCGTACCTCGGCTCGTCGTCGTACGCGATGCGGTCTTGGTAGGCACTGATCTCCCCCCAGTGATGATCAGTTACGGGGAGATCTATTCCACACTTCGTGACCCTCTACACACGTTACGTCATATTGGCTTAGACGCCCACGGGGTGCCAGACGGTCTTCGTCTCCAGGAAAGCCGTCATTCGGGCGGTTCCGGGCTCGGCGTTCCAGTCGGCGTCCTGCGGGCGGAGGACGCGCTTCAGGTTCTCCGCGGCCTTCTCCTCCAGGCCGCGGACCTGGTCGTCCGGGACGCCGGCGAGGTCGACGGCGTTGACGTCCATGTGGGCGGCCAGCCACGGCGCGATCTCCGCGCGGAGCCCGGTGAGGACGTTCACCACCCCGCCCGGCAGGTCGGACGTCGCCAGCACCTCGGCGAGCGTGATCGACGCCAGCGGCGCCGGCTCGGACGCGACCACCACGGCCGTGTTGCCGGACACGATCGCGGGCGCCACGACCGACACCAGCCCCAGCAGCGGCGAGTCGGGCGCGACGACCGCGACGACACCGGTCGGCTCGGGCGTGGAGAAGTTGAAGAACGGCCCGGACACCGGGTTGGCGGCGCCCGCGACGGCGCTCAGCTTGTCGGCCCACCCCGCGTACCAGACCCACCGGTCGACGGCGGCGTCCACCTCGGCGCCCGCCGCGCTCTTGGATGCGCCGGTCTGCCGCAGCTCGTCCACGAACTGGTCGCGGCGGCCCTCCAGCATCTCTGCGACCCGGTACAGGATCTGGCCGCGGTTGTAGGCGGTGCGGCCGGACCAGCCGGGGAACGCCTTGCGCGCGGCCACGACGGCGTCGCGGGCGTCCTTGCGGGACGCCTGCGAGGCGTTGGCCAGGAAGCGGCCCTTGGCATCGGTGACCACGTACGACCTGCCGGACTCCGAGCGCGGGAAGGCGCCGCCGATGAACAGTTTGTAGGTCTTGCGGACCGTGAGACGGTCAGGCATTGAGGTAGGCCTCCAGTCCGTGGCGTCCGCCCTCGCGGCCGAACCCCGATTCCTTGTAGCCGCCGAACGGGGAGGCCGGATCGAACTTGTTGAACGTGTTGGCCCACACGACCCCGGCGCGCAGCTTCTGCGCCGTCCAGAGGATCTGCGAGCCCTTCTCCGTCCAGATGCCGGCGGACAGCCCGTAGGGAGTGTTGTTGGCCTTGGTGACGGCCTCGTCCGGGGTGCGGAACGTCAGCACCGACAGGACGGGCCCGAAGATCTCCTCGCGCGCGATCCGGTGCGACTGCGCCACCCCGGTGAAGATCGTCGGCGCGAACCAGAAGCCCTGGGACGGCAGGTCGCACGGCGCCGACCAGCGCTCGGCGCCCTCGCTCTCCCCGATCTCCGACAGCTCCTCGATCTTGGCGAGCTGCGCGGCGGAGTTGATCGCGCCGACGTCGGTGTTCTTGTCGAGCGGGTCGCCGACCCGCAGCGTCGCCATCCGGGCCTTCAGCCGCTCCAGCACCTCGTCCGCGACCGACTCCTGGACGAGGAGCCGCGAGCCCGCGCAGCACACGTGGCCCTGGTTGAAGAAGATCCCGTTGACGATGCCCTCGACGGCCTGGTCGAGCGCGGCGTCCGCGTAGACGATGTTGGCGGCCTTGCCGCCGAGTTCGAGGGTGAGCTTCGTGTCCGTCCCGGCGAGGGTGCGGGCGATCTGCCGTCCCACCTCGGTGGAGCCGGTGAAGGCGACCTTGTCGATCCCCTCGTGCGCGACGAGCGCCCGGCCGGTCTCACCGGCACCGGTGATGATGTTGACGACGCCGGGCGGCAGCTCGGCCTGCCGGCAGATGTCGGCGAACAGCAGCGCGGTCAGCGGCGTCGTCTCGGCGGGCTTGAGGACGACCGTGTTGCCGCAGGCCAGCGCCGGGGCGATCTTCCAGGCGAGCATCAGCAGCGGGAAGTTCCACGGGATCACCTGGCCGACCACGCCGACCGGCTTCGGGTCGGGCCCGAACCCGGCGTGGGGCAGCTTGTCGGCCCATCCCGCGTAGTAGAAGAACCAGGCGGCGACCAGCGGCACGTCGACGTCCCGCGACTCGCGGATCGGCTTGCCGTTGTCGATCGACTCCAGCACCGCCAGTTCCCGCGCCCGCTCCTGGATGATCCGGGCGATGCGGTACAGGTACTTGGCGCGCTCGCGGCCGGGCATCGGCCCCCACACCTTGTCGAACGCGGTGCGGGCGGCCTTCACGGCCCGGTCGACATCGCCCTCGTCGGCGCAGGCGATGTCGGCGAGGACGCTCTCGTCCGCCGGGTTGACCGACTTGAACGGCTCGCCGTGCCCGTCGGTGAACTCGCCGTTCACGAACAGCCCGTAGGAGGCGCGAATGTCGACGACCGCCCGCGACTCGGGCGCCGGCGCGTACTCGAAAACCATGATCCTCAGTCCAGCGTGAAGTAGTCGGGACCGGAGTAGACGCCGGTGGCCAGCTTGCGGCGCTGCATCAGCAGATCGTTCAGCACGCTGGACGCGCCGAGCCGGAACCACCGCGGCGTCAGCCAGTCGGGGCCGGCGGTCTCGTTGACCAGCACCAGGTACTTGATCGCGTCCTTGGTCGTCCGGATGCCGCCGGCCGGCTTCACGCCGACCTGCCGCCCGGTGGCCGCGCGGTAGTCGCGGACGGCCTCCAGCATCACCAGCGTGACCGGCAGCGTCGCCGCCGGCGACACCTTGCCGGTGGAGGTCTTGATGAAGTCGGCCCCGGCCCGCATCGCCAGCCAGGAGGCCCGCCGGACGTTGTCGTAGGTCGCCAGCTCGCCGGTCTCCAGGATCACCTTGAGGTGGGCGTCCCCGCAGGCGTCCTTGACCGCGGTGATCTCGTCGAACACCTTGGCGTAGTCGCCGGACAGGAACGCGCCCCGGTCGATCACCATGTCGATCTCGGCGGCGCCCGCCGCGACCGCCGCCCTCGTGTCGGCGAGCTTGGCCTCCATCGGGGCGCGTCCGGCCGGGAACGCCGTCGCGACGCTCGCGACTCCGATGCCCGTCCCGGCGAGGGCCTTGACGGCGACCTCGACCATGTCCGAGTAGACGCACACCGCCGCGACCTTGGGCACCGACGCGTCGGCCGGATCGGGCTGCGCGGCCTTGGCGCACAGGGCCCGCACCTTCCCCGGCGTGTCCGCGCCTTCCAGGGTGGTCAGGTCCACCATCGAGATCGCGAGGTCGATCGCCTCGGCCTTCGCGGTCGTCTTGATCGACCGGGTGGCCAGCCGCGCGGCCCGCTCCTCGGCCCCCACCCGGTCGACGCCCGGCAGGCCGTGCAGGAAGGCGCGCAGCTCGGCGGCACCGTTCAGAGTCTCCGTTGACACTCCCACAGCATCGCCGAACTACGTCCCCGGTACAAAACAGACACCTAACGAAGCGGTGTCGTCGTCCAATTCTTCGGGTCGGCGCCGAGCGGCGTGACCCGCCTGAACAGCCCGGTCAGCCCGCCACCGGCCTCAAGCCGCCGCAGCGGCTCGCCCCTCGCATCGATGCCGATGTCGAACCCGCGCACCCCGAAGACGCGCAGAATCCGCGCCTTCGACGGCGGCACCCGGCCGATCGCGGGCCCGGAATGCGGGAGTCCGGTGTCGAACGCGGGATGCCCGTCGATCGTCGTGTTCGGTTTCGAACGGTTCCTGACCAGCTCGCCGGCCGGGCTCACCGAGATCATCAGCTCGTCGTCCTTCCCGGGGCCACCGAGCGCGAACATGGCCTCCGGCCCGGCGCCGGCCCACACCCGTCCGACCTCCAGACCGCCCGGGACCCCGGTGACCCGCACCGGGAACGCCAGCGGCACGCCGCCGCCGAACCGCACCCCCGCCGCGATGCGCCGGACGGTCGCCGCGTTCGCGATACCGCGGTCGTCGACCGCCAGCAGCGCCCACGTCCTCGGCCGGTACTCCCACCGGAACTCCGCCCCCACCTGGTCCGATCCCGGCCCGCCCGGCTTGATCGACCAGTAGGCGGGGCGCCCGTTCACCGGCGCCGCCTTCGTCAGGTGCCCCTTCCGGGCCCCTGGCAGCAGCGGTAGGCCCGGCTTCACTCCGGGAGGGAGCAGGGTCAGCTCGATCGACAGGTTCCCCGGCCCCCGCCCGGCGTTCACCGTGTAGGCGGGACGGCTCCCGCCGTCCTGCGTGACCCGCGTCCGGACGAATCCGGCGGGCAGCCACCCGAACACCGCCTTCTCCGTCAGCAGGTTCGGGTACTTCGACGGCTCCACGACCTTGTCGGGACGCTCGTCCTGGGACGGCTGCAGGACCACGCCCCCCGCCACCACCGCCACGGCCCCGGCGGCCATTAGGGCGACCACTGCCCTCCGCCTGCGCCTGACGCGGCGCCCCTTGGCCACGGCCGCCGCGATGTCCACGGCCGGCGCCGGGCCCGGGCTCGCGGCGAGACGCTCCAACCCGTCCTTGAGGTCGTTCATACCGGCTTCTCCCCCTCCGCGAACTCGGGCTCCAGCACACGCCGCAGCGCGTCGAGGCCACGCGCGGTCTGGCTCTTGACCGTCCCGGCGGAGCACCCCAGCACATCGGCGCTCTGCTCCACCGACAGGTCGCAGTAGAACCTCAGCACCACGGCGGCCCGCTGCCGCGGCGGCAAGGCCGCGAGCGCCGTCCGCAGGTCCACGCCGCCCGCGTGGTCCATGGGCTCGGCGACCGCGTCGGGCGTCCGCTCGACGACCCGGACCCGCTGCCACCACCCGCCCCGCTGCTCGGCCAGGAACACCCGGACCAGCACCGTCCGCGCATACCCGTCGACGTTGTCGGCCGCCGCCGCCCGTCGCCAGTGCACGTACAACCGCGTGATCGCGGACTGCACCAGGTCGTCCGCCCGATGCCAGTCCTGGCACAGCAGGTAGGCGACCCGCCGTAACCACCCCATCCGCGCCGTCACATAAGCGGTGAACTCCTCGTCCCGCCCCGCCATCCGCACACCCCTCACCTGGCCCACACATCCCTGATGCGGCGAACCGGGCAAAAGGTTGCACGCATCGGCCACCGAGTACACCGGGCCGGGCCGTCGGGCGTCCCACCAGCGACGACGGAGGTGGGCGATGGGGTTCGGGTTCCGCGTGGGCGTGCCGGGGATGAGCGTGCGGGTGTCGAGCCGGGGCGTGCGGACGTCCGTCGGTCCCCGCGCCGCACGCGTCCATGTCGGCGGCGGGCGCAGGACGACCGTCTCCAGCGGCATGGGCCCGTTCTTCGCCTCGACCTCCGTGGGCGGCTCGCGGCGCCGTTCCACGGCGAAACGCCCCTCCCGTCCCCGCAACGTCGGCCCGACCCCCGCCCAACTCGAACGGGCCCGCCGCCAGGCCGAACGCGCCGAGCAGGAGGCGCAGCGGGACGCGGCGATCGCGCACCTTGAGGAACTTCGCCGCCAGACGACCAGCGTCCACCTCCAGACGTTTCCGCAGGCCCAACCGCCTTTCGTGCCGCCTCCGCCGCAACTGGCACTCCCCTGGGCCATGGCGGAGGCCCAGGCGTTCCACCTCGCGGGCATCGGCCGCTTCGCCCGCGCCGACCGCGCCGCCGCCCGCCACGCCGCCGAGCAGGACGCGCCCGCCTACCTGGCCGCCGAGCAGGCCCGCCTCAACGAGATCCACCGGCAGTTGCGCGCGGCCGCCGACGAGTGGTGGCGGGCCCTCAACGGCAACGACGAGGACACCGTCTGCGAAGCGGTCAACACGGCCTTCTCCGACAATCCGGCCGCCGGCAGCGCGGTCGGTCTCGCCGGGACGGTCCTGTCGATCGTGATGCGCCAACCCGATCTGGACGCGCTCCCGACCCAGGCACCGGGCGTGACCTCTTCCGGCCGTCCCACCTTGAAGACGATGACGAAGCGCGATCGCCTGCTGTGGTGGCTCACGTCCATGGGCTCCAACATCATCGCCACCCTCAACGAGGCGTTCGCGACCGCGCCCGGCATCACTGCGATCGACCTCGCCGTCCTGACCCGTATGCCCGACACGCAGCGCCTGGGAATCGTCGCCTACGGCCACTGGACGCGCGAGGCCGTCGCCTCCGTCCCGTGGCGCCGCCCAGAAGACGCACTGCGCTTCCTGGACATTGCCGACGACGTCGACTGCTCCGTGCGCACGACGGCGTCCGGCAACCTCTCAACCGCCATCAAGCCCCTGGACACCGCCAAGATCCCGGGCTTGGAGGCCCTCCTCGCCCAGATCGAGGACGTCCCGGAAGCACCATCGGAACCCACCGCACCGCCCCTGGCCGACCAGTACGCCGTCCGCCCGTTCGCCGAGTGGAAGCAGACGATCGCATCCGCGCCCCCGCTCCAAGCTCCACCGCCACCCTGGTCCCAACCCGCGCCCGCCTTCCCGCCGCCGCAGCAACCCGCGGCACCGTACCCAGGCGCACCTCAACCGGGCATGGCACAAGGGCCGAACATGCAGGTCGCCCCACCCATTGAACTCGCGCAAGGGCAGACGCTCGTGTTGCCCGAGGAGGCGCTGCAAGGGCTGCTGATCACGTTCGCGTTCGCCGGGGCGGACGCCGACCTGACGCTCCTCCTGCTCAACGCGTCCGGCAAGGTACGAGCCGACGAGGACTTCGTCTTCTACCACCAGCCCGCCGCGGCCGGTGGCGCAGCACGCCTGCTGGGAAAGCAGCCCGAGGGCCAAGGCATGACCGAGCGCGCCGGCCTGCACCTGTCCGCGCTGCCACCGGACGTCCACCGCGTGGCAATCTCAATCAACATGGACGTCGACACGGGCCTGACCTGCGCCGCCCTCACCCACGCGGCACTGGACCTACGCTGCATCACCGGCACGACCTGGACGTTCCGCCCACCGCAAGACCCAGCCATTCGCGCCATGCTGATGGCCGAGTTCTACCGCCACACCATCAACGGACAACCCGTCTGGAAGCTACGCGCCCTCGGCCAAGGCTGGTCAGACGGCCTAGGCGGCCTAGCCCGCGACCACGGCGTCAACGTGACCTGACCCGCGCCCCCAGGACGTCAGCCCCACTCCCGGTGCGCGAACAGGCGGTGTTTGAGGACGAGGTCCAGCGATTCGGCAGCCGCCTTGGCATCGCCGCAGGGACGGACGAACCCGTCCCGCCCGTTGCCGGCCTCGAAGTAACCCCACGCCTCGCCCGGCAACGCCCGCACCGTGACAACGGCGCCGATGTCATGGACGTGCCCGCTGGCGTACACCCACAACAACGGCACCGGAAACCGGAACTCGCGCCGGTCATACAGCCCGACGCACCGCCACCCCAGCGGCAGCAGCGCGACTCGCAGGACCTCCAACCGCCGCACCGCCGCCTCATGGCCGACCAGCGTCCGCGCCTCCAGCACCAGCCGCCACCGGCCGGCCGCCCGCACCAACCCGCGCACCGCGCCCTCCGTCAGATCATCGAGGACGTGGAGGCCACCGTCGACGCCCGCATGGCCCGGCAGCAGGTACCGAGCTGGGACAGGCCACCCGAACTGCGGGCGCTGATCAATGAGTCGGCACTCGATCAGCCTGTCGGCGGACCGGAGGTCATGAAAGAACAGCTCGCGCACCTCATCGCACTCAGCCACCGGCGCAACGTCATCCTGCGCGTCGTGCGCCGCAGCGTCGGCGCGCACATCGGCCTCGACGGCCGATTCACGATCCTCGACGGGGCGAGGGGTTCAGCGGCCTACATGGAAGCCAATGCCGGTGGCAGACTGACCCACGACCCGACTGGGCTGGACGACTTCGAGCGGCGCTTCGACCTCATCGGCTCCGAGGGCGTCGTCCGCGTCCACCTCACGTGCTCACATCGCACAGATCATGGAGGCCATGCAGTGATCGAGTGGCGCAAGTCCAGCCGGAGCAACGCGTCCGGCAGCGAGTGCGTCGAGGTCGCGGCGCTCGCCGACGGGTGCGGCATCAGAGACAGCAAGGCACCCGACGCCGGGCACTTGACCCTCACCACCGCCGCCTTCACCCAGCTCCTCACTCGCATCAAGCAGGACTAGCCGAGCCCCGGTATCCGACGAAAGTAGGGGGTGGGGGCACTTCGGTTGTAGGGGCGGCAGTCTTCTGGGCGATGCCGGGTCCTTGCTGGCGGATCCATTCTTGAGGTCCGTTGAGTGAGGAGGACGCGTGCCTTACGGCTATCTGATCAGTACGGTGCTCGCCGCTGGTGTCACGGCGGTGGCGCTTGCGCCGCCGCGCAGGCCCCGGAGGCTGGTCGACATCGGGTTCCGGATCAGTACGGTGCCCAACGAGCTGCCGTTCCTGGTGTTCTTTCTGGTGCTCGCCTCGACGCTGCTCGCTGTGGGGCAGCGGGATCTCGGGTCGCCGGGTGCGTTGGCTGTGCTCGGGCTCGCCGTCCTGACCGCTGCTGGGCTGGCGGTCATCGTGCGGCGGCAGTTGGCGGCCGGGCCTGTTCTGGACGATGCCCTGCGCGACGGGCTCGGGGACGGGTGGCGCGCGGAGTTGGATTCTGGGCTGGCGAGCGGGTTGCGTCGGCGGCTTCCGTACGGTCGTGTCCTGCTCGGGGTGCACGTCCGGCGTCGGGACGTCGAGCGGATCGCCGACCTTCGGTACGGCGATGACCGTCGCCACCGGCTGGACGTCTACCGCCACCGTTCCGCGCCCAAGGGCGGGCCGGTGCTCGTCTACTTCCATGGCGGCGGCTACTTCAGCGGGCGCAAGAACCGCGAGGCCCGGCCGCTGCTCTATCGGCTGGCTAGCCAGGGGTGGGTGTGCGTCAGCGCGAACTACCGGCTGCGGCCCGATGCCGGGTTTCTCGACCACCTGACCGACGCCAAGAGGGTCCTCGCCTGGACGCGTGAGCACGGGCACGAATACGGCGCCGACACCGGCATGCTCGTGATGGCGGGCAGTTCCGCCGGGGCCCATCTGACCTCGCTGTGCGCGCTCACCCAGAACGACCCCGCCTACCAGCCGGGCTTCGAGTCGGCTGATACGTCCATCACCGCCGCCGTGTGCCTGTACGGGTACTTCGGCGACTACTACGGGCACGATGAAGCGGACGGTACTTCGCCGGTCGCTCACGTGCGAGCCGATGCGCCGCCTTTCCTCGTCGTGCACGGCGACGCCGACACGCTCGTCCCCGTGCGGGAGGCGCGCCACTTCGCCGATGCCCTGCGCGGCGCCTCGGAAGCCCCGGTCGTATACGCCGAACTGCCCGGCGGACAGCACGCGTTCGACCTGTTCCACTCGCTCCGCTTCGACCAGGTCGTGGACGCCGTCGAGTCGTTCACCGCCTGGGTCAGGTCCCGCCCCGCCGCCGACGCGCCCGCCGAGCAGCCGGGACGTTGTCTCCAACCGCCATCCGCATAGCCGATATCGCCACCGACCAGTCGGTCCGTCGCCTGGACGGGCCGGCGGTCGGCGCTGCGGGACGCGGTCACCGGGTCGTCAGCGGCGGACGGGCGGTCAGCGCGGGACGAGTCTGAGCGTGGTGTCCCTGGGGCCGGGGCGGGTCATCGGCTCGGCGTAGGGAGTGCTCCCGTACTTGGCCATGTAAGCGGCGTCGACCTGTTCGTTCACGGACGGGTCGGCCTCGTCGACGAACGCCACGTCCCTGGTCGCGCCGTCGGCCCGGATCTGGCCCCGGTGGGTGCCCTCGGCAGTCCGGTACCAGTGGCCGCCCGGGCCGTTGACCGAGCGCACGTACATCTCCTCGCCGCTGCGGACGATCCAGATCGTGGTCGGGTTCCGCAGCGTGCCGTCGCTCTCTTCAGGCGCGATCTGTATCTCGTCGGCGCCGCCGAGGCGGTCCAGGTCGTCCTTGCTCCATGTCGTCATGCCGGTGTCATGCCCCGCTGGACGACCTCATGCGTGACGCCCTCTGGGCCTCTGCGGCATCGGCCTCCACTGGACGCGCCGCCGCCTCTCCTAGGAGCCGTCCACCGCCACCGGCGCACCGTCCAGCGGACGCGCCGGTGCCTTCGGCTTCGCCCCGTCCCGGTCAGAAGCGGAAAGTTTCGACAAAATCGGAGAGGAACGCGGGGTCGCCTTCCACGCGGACACTCCCGTCGGCCAGCACCTCCTCGGGCCCTTGGCACCGGTCATGAGGGCGTGGACGCCCTGGTCGGTCAGCCGCTCGATGACCAGGTCCGGCGCGGGATGCGGCCCGACGCCGACCGTCAGCGTCCCATCGGTGATCTGCAGGCGGAGGGTGAAGTCACCCATGCGGACCTCGTAACCGACCGTGGTGCCCCGGGCGGCCTCCGGCCGGTAGGTGGTGCGGAAGGCCATGGCCACCGACTCGGCCGTGATGATCTCGCGCCGTCGGCATCGGAGCGCTTCGGGCGACGGCGTCCCCAGCCATCGGCCCGGGTGCTGGCCGAGCGGCTCGGCGTCGAGCCGCTGCCCTTCCCAGGCGACCACCAGGATCTGGCGCTCGACGCCGGCACCAGCGCCGAGAAGATCCACACGACCTCCGCATCAGTGGAACGGAGCATCAGCGCATGAGCACACCGGCCAAGGGCAGCCCCGCCGGCTTTTTCCCCACGATCGAGAAGAAGTACGGGCGTCCGGTCCAGGAGTGGATCGACCTCATCAACGCCTCTCCCCTGGCCAAGCACATGGACCGCGTCGGCCGGCTGAAGACCGGGCACGGCCTCGGGCACGGACACGCCAACGCACTGGTCTCCCACACTCTCGCCGCACGGAGGTAGGGGTCAGCCGGGGAGCGTCAGCGCACGCTGGATGCGGTCGGCGGTGGCATGGAGCCGGTGGGCCGACCGCTCGATCCGCGGGAGTCTGGCCGGGCGGCAGGAGATGGCCAGGGCCCCGACGGCGGACCCGGTCGCGTCCGTGACCGGGACGGCGGCGCAGCCGGTGCCGAGGGCGTACTCCTCGCGGTCGAACCGCAGGGCCGCGGACGTCGCGAGCGAGCGCAGCAGGCGTCCCGGTTCGGTGATGGTGTGCGGGGTCAGGTCGACGAGGGGATGCCGGGACAGGTAGTCGCGGCGGGTCTCCTCGTCGAACTGGCTCAGCACGCACTTGCCCAACGCGGTCGCGTGCGCGGCGTCCTCGAAGCCGACCCAGACGTCGACGCGGGGCGTGCGCGGGCCGTCGGCGATGTCGATGAGGCGGATCTCGTCGTCCACGTGCATGCCGAAATAGGAGGCGACGCCGAGTTCGTCCCGCAGTTCGACGAGGGTGGGACGGAGCCGGGCCAGGAGCTGCTGCGTCCGGCTCCGCCCGTGCAGGGCCTCGACGCGCTCGCCGAGCAGCCACGCGCCGTCCGGCAGCCGGGTCGCGTAGCCCTCGTGGGCCAGGGTGCGCAGCAGGTGGTAGGCGGTGGCGAGCGGCAGGCCGGCCTCGCGGGCGAGCTGCTTGGCGGGCGCGCCGCTCGGATGCGACGCCACCGCCTCCATGAGCCGCAGGGCGCGCTGCACCGAGGCGATGAGCGTCGGTCTGCGTGCCTCACCCATGACGCGCGGCGAACCCCTCCGGCCCGGGCCGGCCGGGCCTCGGTCGGCTCTGCGTCCATTGGACCACTCCCGGACGCCCGCCGAGCGCCGGTTTCCCGATCCGGCCACGCTCCCCCGCCCGGACGGGGTTTCCCTGCGGCCATGGTTTCCCGGCCCGACCTCGGGAAATGCGATCAGCATGAGCCAGCAGACCCAGACGCACGTCGACGAGCGGACGGCCAGGAAGGTCGCCGAAGAGGCACGCGAGACCGAGTGGCGGCTGCCGAGCTTCGGCAAGCAGCTCTTCCTCGGCGACTTCCGGCTCGACCTGATCCACCCGCATCCGCGGCCGGAGGGCGAGAACCGGCGCAAGGGCGAGGAGTTCCTCGCCCGGCTGACCGAGTTCTGCGCCACCCGCGTCGACGGGGCGCTGATCGAGCGCGAGGCGCGCATCCCGGACGAGGTCATCGCCGGGCTGCGCGACCTCGGCGCGCTCGGCATGAAGATCCCGGAGAAGTACGGCGGTCTCGGGCTCAGCCAGCTGTACTACGGCCGGGCGCTGATGGTCGTCGGGTCGGTGTCGCCGGCGCTCGGCGCGCTGCTGTCGGCGCACCAGTCCATCGGCGTCCCGCAGCCGGTGAAGCAGTTCGGCACGCCGGAGCAGAAGGACGAGTGGCTGCCGCGCTGCGCCCGGCAGGTCAGCGCGTTCCTGCTGACCGAGCCCGACGTCGGCTCCGACCCGGCGCGGCTGCGCGCCAGTGCCGTCCCGGACGGCGACGACTACGTCCTGAACGGCGTCAAGCTGTGGACGACGAACGGCGTCATCGCCGACCTCGTCGTGGTGATGGCGCGCGTCCCGAAGGCGGGCGGGCACCGCGGCGGCATCTCGGCGTTCGTCGTCGACATGAACACGCCCGGCATCACGGTCGAGAACCGCAACGCGTTCATGGGGCTGCGCGGCATCGAGAACGGCGTGACGCGGTTCCACGACGTCCGGGTGCCGAAGGCGAACCTGATCGGCGCGGAGGGCGCCGGCCTGAAGATCGCCCTCACCACGCTGAACACCGGGCGGCTGTCGCTGCCCGCGATGTGCGCGGCGAGCGGCAAGTGGGCCGCCAAGATCGCCCGCGAGTGGTCGCGGGAGCGGGTGCAGTGGGGCCGGCCGGTCGGCGAGCACGAGGCGGTGTCCCGCAAGATCGCGTTCATCGCGGCGACCGCGTACGCGATGGAGGCGATGCTCGACCTGTCCAGCCAGCTCGCGGATGACGAGCGCAACGACATCCGCATCGAGGCGGCCCTCGCGAAGCTGTGGGCGTCGGAGATGGCCTGCCGGGTCGGCGACGAGCTGATGCAGGTGCGCGGCGGCCGCGGCTACGAGACCGCCGAGTCGCTCGCGGCGCGCGGCGAGCGCGGCGTGCCGGTGGAGCAGCTGGTGCGCGACCTGCGCATCAACCGGATCTTCGAGGGCTCCACCGAGATCATGCACCTGCTGATCGCCCGCGAGGCCGTGGACGCGCACCTGTCGGTGGCCGGCGACATCATCGACCCGGACGCGTCCACCGGGCAGAAGGCGCGGGCCGCGGCGAAGGCGGGCGGGTTCTACGCGCGCTGGCTGCCGACGCTCGTCACCGGCGCCGGGCAGCGGCCGGGCTCCTACACCGAGTTCGGGCCGCTCGCCAAGCACCTGCGGTACGTCGAGCGGGCGTCCCGCAAGCTGGCCCGCTCGATCTTCTACGCGGCCGGGCGCTGGCAGGGCGGCCTGGAGCGCAAGCAGGGCTTCCTCGGCCGGATGGTCGACATCGGCGCCGAGCTGTACGCGATGAGCGCGGTCTGCGTCCGCGCCCACGCCGACGCCTCGGCCGCCGGCGGCGTCGCGGGCGGCGCGCCCGGAAAGTCGGCGCTGCTGCTCGCCGACGCGTTCTGCAAGCAGGCGCGCGTCCGCGTCGAGGAGCTGTTCGACGGGCTGTGGCGCAACACCGACGCGATGGACGTGAAGCTGGCGCGGGCCGTCCTCGCCGGCGACTTCTCCTGGGTGGAGGAGGGCGTCCTCGACCCGTCCATCCCGGGGCCGTGGATCGCGCCGTCCGAGCCGGGCGCGAGCGAGAAGGAGTCGGTGCACCGCACGATCGGCTGACCAGCCGACACGCGGCGGGGACGGGCGCTGCACGGCCCCTGCGCGGTCACTGCGCGGTCACTGGGGGCCGTGCGGCGTACACGCATGGATAGACTGACCCGACCTTCGTGCCTGAGATCGGACGCGCCCCGAGCGGGCCGGCTCTTCGATCCGGCGAACGAGAAGCCGAACGCAAACGCACCCAGCGAGCGGGAAGTATGCAGTCACCAGGTCAGAAGAAGTCCATCGCAGGCGCCCTCCTCAAGCTCCTCGGCAGCGGTCCGAAGAAGACCGCGCCGGCCCCCGGGCCCGCGCCCGACGGGGAGATCGTCCAGCCGGCCGCCGGGGAGGGCGCGCTGGAGAACCACCTGGGCGGGGACGAGGCCCGCAACTACCGCAAGTACGAGTACGACACGATCGCCCCGCACGTGGGCCGGTCCATGCTGGAGGTCGGCTCCGGCCTCGGGCACTTCTCCGAGCAGTTCGCCGGACGCCTCGACTACCTCGTCGTCAGCGACAACGACCCGTACTGCGTCGGCGAGCTGCGCAAGCGCTACGACGGCAACGACGACGTCGAGGTCATCGACCTGGCCCTGCCGGCCGACATCGACATCCGGCAGAAGGTCGACACGGTCGTGATGATGAACGTCCTGGAGCACATCAAGGACGACGTCCAGGCGCTGCGCGACCTCGCCGCCGTCACCGAGCCCGGCGGCCGCATCGTCATCTGGGTGCCGGGCTACATGCAGCTCTACGGCGACTTCGACCGCAAGGTCGGGCACGTCACCCGGTACACGCCGGCGACGCTGGAGGCGTCGGTCCGGGAGGCGGGGCTCGTCCCCGAGGTGCTGAAGCCGATCAACTTCCTCGGCGGCATCGCCTGGTGGTTCGCGGTCCGCCGCGGCGGCGCCGGCTACCCCGACCCGAAGCTCGTCAAGATCTACGACCGGACGGTCGTGCCGCTGACCCGCACCATCGAGCGCGTGGTCCGGCCCCCGTTCGGGCAGACCGTCATCTGCGTCGCGCGCGTCCCGCGCTGACCAGTGCTCGGACGACGGTGACGGGTCACGGAACACGGCCCGTCACCGTCGATTTTTTCTCTCGCCCGCAACGGTATGTCCCGCGCGCCTTCGCGGCCCCGCGCCCACGACACTGGGCAGTGGCCGGACGGGTCGCGGACCGCCTCTCCGGATGGAGAAGCACCGCCTGCTTCCGCGGGACGCTCCCCGGACGGCCGGCCACGTAGTTCCCGTGTGGTCCGACGGTTCGGGGCGGGGGACCCGGGAGGGGAGGTCCCCCGCCGCGAATCACGCCGGTGTCCTCGGGGCGGCGAAGAGCGCGAGGCGGTGGGCGGTGGCGGCCGCCTCGCCGCGGCTTGCCACGTCCAGCTTGCCGAGGATGTTCGACACGTGGACGCTGGCGGTTTTCACCGAGATGAACAGCGCCTCGGCGATGTCGCGGTTGCTGCGCCCCTCGGCGACCAGCCGGAGCACCTCGAACTCGCGGGGCGTCAGCCCGAGCGGCGCCGAGGCGTCGCCTCGGCGCGGCGCCCGGGTGCGGCGCCGCAGGTCGGCGGCCCGTTCGGCGAGCCGCCTCGCGCCGAGGCCCGCGGCCAGGTCGTCGGCGGTGCCCAGCGCGGACGCCGCCGCGTCGTGGTCGCCGCTCGCGAGCGCGGCCTCGGCGAACCGGAGCAGCGCCCCCGCCCGGTAGTAGGGGTTGCCGAGCCCCTCCCACGCGGTGGCGGCCTCGTCCCAGGCGGCCGGGTCGAGGACGCCGCGGGCGCGGGCCAGCTCGGCGGCGAACGTGAGGCGGTGCGCGCGCTGGAGGGGCCCGGTGGAGCGGAGCCCGGCGGCGCGCTCCTCGATCCGCCGCAGCTCACCGGCGGCGGCGCCGCCGACTTCCGCGCACGCCGCGGCGCCCGCAGTCAGGACGGGCCACGCGTAGCGGGCGTCGTCGGGCAGACCCGGATGGTCGAGGACGAGGCGCACCGCGTCCAGCGCGGCGTCGGGACGCCCCTCCGCCAGCGCGAGGTTCGCCTCCAGCCACAGCGTGCTGAAGTAGTCCTGCGTCTTCAGCCACGTGACCTTGAGCTTCTTGATCTCGCTGGACATGCCGAGCCGCTGCCGCGCGGTCGCCAGGTCGCCGCGGGCCAGCGCCACCCACCCGGTCAGGACGAGCAGGCAGGTCCGGGTGGTGATGGCCGGGTCCTGCTCCAGGGCTTGGTTCATCACGGCCATGGCCTCGTCCCACCGGCCGAGGGAGACCAGCGGTTCGGCCTGGTTGATGCACAGGAACGTGCCCTGGGTGCGGGCCACCCCGTACTCGCGGGCCAGTTCCTTGCCGTGCGCGGCGACGGCGGCGGCCTCGGCGTGCCGTCCGACGCCCTCCAGGAAATGCGACTTGATCACGTGGTAGCGGAGCAGCACCGGATGGTTGCCGGCCCGGTCGGCGGCGGCCTCGACCTCGGCGAGGCCCTCCTCCCACCCGTAGTCGAGGTCGGCGCAGAACAGGGTGATGAGCGCCTCGGCCTCGGCGACCGGGTCGCCGAGCTTGCGCGCGATCTCCAGGGACTCCTGCGCCGCGTCGCGCGCCTCGGCGATGCCGGAGGTGATGCGCACGTAGTTGGCGAGCGTCGACAGGGCCCTGGCGCGCAGCACGGTCGGCGGGTCGGCCGGCAGCACCCGCACCGCCTCGCGCAGGTCTTCGACGAAGCCGGGGCGCACCATCTGGTTCCGCATGCGCCCGCGCAGCACCAGCAGCATCGCCCGGCGGTCGTCGTCGCGCCCGCCGTCGGCCGGCTCGATCTCCTTGAGCGCGGCGGTGACGAGCTTGATGCCGCGGTCGTACTCGCCGGCCTGGTCGGCGGCGGTCGCGGCGTCCACGAGCACCTTGGCGTAGTCGGCGCCGATGCGCTCCACGGCGTCGGGGACGCGCTCCCAGAGCTGGAGGACGCGTTCGAGCATCGCGAGGCACTCGGCGTAGGCGAGCGCTTTGCGCGCCTCACCGGCGGCGCGCCAGGACGCGACGAGCGCCCACGTGCTGTTGTGGGCCTGCTTCCAGTGGTAGCTCAGCTCGACCCACAACCGCCCTGCGGGGACGAGCGACGGGTCGTTCTCCAGGGTCTCGGCGTAGCGCGTATGGAGCCGCGTGTGCTCGCCCGGCAGCAGGTCGTCGTGGACGGCCTCGCGGATCAGCGCATGCCGGAACGCGTAGCCGTCACCGTCGACGACGAGGACGTTGGCGGCGACGGCGGGACGCAGCACGCGGGTGAGCGCGGCGTCGTCGAGCCCGGACACGGCGGCGAGCAGCGCGTGCTCGATGCGCGTACTGCCGCCGCTGGCGTCGCGCAGGACGTCCTGCGTCTCCTCGGGGAGCCGCTGCACGCCGGCGAGCAGCAGGTCGCGCAGCGATTCGGGCAGCTCGCACGCCAGCTCGCCGTCGTCGTCGAGCAGCGTCTCGATGAACAGCGGGTTGCCCTCGCTGCGGGCCTCGATCCGCTCGACGAGCCCCGGCGGCGGGCTGTGGCCGAGCAGCTGGGCGACGAGCGCGGACACGTCCGCGCGGGTCAGCTTGCCGATCTCCACCCGGCGGACGCGTTCGAGCCGCTCCAGCCCGGCGAGCAGCTGCCGCAGCGGATGGGTGCGGTGCAGCTCGTCCGTCCGGTAGGTCAGGACGATCAGGACGGGCCCGCCGCCGAGGTTGCGCACCAGGAAGGCGAGCAGGTCGCGGGTGGAGCGGTCGGCCCAGTGCGCGTCCTCGATGGCCAGCACGACCGGGCCCTTCTCGGCCAGCCGCTCCAGCAGCGTCAGCACGACCTCGAACAGGCGGGCGCGCTCCTCCCCCGACGCGGCGTCCGACTCCGGCTCCCCGAACTCGGGCAGCAGCCGCGCGAGGCTGCCGGTGTCACCGCGCGGGACGAGCTCGGCGATCCCCTCGATGCCGATGTCGCGCACGAGGCCCCGCAGGACGGTCGTGAACGGCGCGAACGGCAGGCCGTCGGAGCCGAGCTCCAGGCAGCCTCCGACGAGGACGTTCGCCTGCCCCTCGACGGACCGGGCGAACTCCCTGATCAGGCGCGTTTTGCCGAGCCCCGCGTCGCCGCCGACGAGTACGGCCCCGGGTGCGGCGGCGAGTGCGTCCCGCAGCTCCCCCAGCTCCACCGCCCTGCCGACCAGAACCGGACTCATCGCACGCACGTTCACGTCACAAGCATGCCAAACGGGTACGGCAATCCCACCTGAATTTCACTGCGTGAGACGCCAGGACTGGCCCTTGTGCTCGTCCAACGCGGCGACGGCCCCCTCGGGGAGCGGCGGGTGGACGCTCATCCGCACGGGCCCCTCCTCCTGGATTCTGCGCTGCTTGAAGTGGTCGAGGCCGAGCATCTCGGCGTGCGACAGCAGGGGTGCCACGGGGGCGCCGGCGGCGGTCAGCCGCTCGATGGCCTCCGCCATCGTGAGCTTCGCCACTGCGGTGGCCACGGCCCCGTCCAGCTCGCCGATCCGCCCGAGCCGCTCCATGAACGGGACGCCGGCGTGCTCCTCGATGCCGAGCGCGCGGCAGGACGCCGCCCACAGCCGCTCCTCCGACACGACGCCGAGCGTGATCTTCCGGCCGTCCTTCGTCGGGTAGACGCCGTAGCCGGGGACGGGCCCCGCGCCCGACCGGTGCGTCGCCTCCGGGACGGTGCCGACCCAGTGCGCGAGGACGTCCGCCATGCCGAGGTCGATGCGGTCGCCGACCCCGGTCGCGCGGGCCTTGAGCACGGCGGCGGTGATCGCGAACGCGGCCATCGTGGCGGCCGACATGTCGGCGATCGGAAGCTCGTCGGCCTCCGGGGACACGGCGTCGGGCGCGAGCGAAGCGGCATATGCCCGGTAGTTGATGTCATGCCCGGGAACGTCGCGCAGCGGCCCCTCCGCCCCGTATCCGGAGATGGAGCAGTAGACGAGCCGCGGATTGAGTCCCCGCAGCACCTCGTGCCCGACGCCCAGCCGCTCGGCCACACCGGGCCTGAACCCTTCGACGAACACCTCGGCGCTCTCGGCCAGGCCCATGAGCGTCGCCCGCCCGTCCGACGACTTGAGGTCGAGCACCATGCTGCGCTTGTGCCGGTTGAGGACGTCGAAATGGTCGCCGAACATCCGCATCGGCTCCCCGCCGGGCGGCTCCACCTTGATCACATCGGCGCCGAGCTGCGCGAGCAGCTGCGTCGCGTACGGCCCGGGCCGCCACATCGTCAGATCGAGAACCCGCAGTCCGTCCAACGGCGCCATGGAACTCCCTCACTCGGCGAGCCGACGCCCACACCGTGCCGCCCACCCCCGCACCTCGTCAAGCGAGCGCTTGGTCACCACCCCGACGCGCGCGCACGGCCGGACTGTTGACTCGATGTCCAACGCGGGAGAGGCTGGCCGGGCAGCAGGGAGAGGTGACGCCATGCGCTTCGGACTCTTCTATGAGCACCAGCTTCCGCGGCCGTGGGACGCCGGGGAGGAGTTGAAGCTCTACCAGGACGCGCTCGATCAGGTGGAGATCGCCGACCGGGTGGGGTTCGACTACCTGTGGGCAGTGGAACATCACTTCCTGGAGGAGTACTCGCATTCGTCCGCGCCCGAGGTGTTCCTGGCCGCCGCGTCGCAGCGGACGAAGCGGATCCGGCTCGGGCACGGGATCGTCCAGTTGCCGTCGGCGGTCAACCATCCGGCGCGGATCGCCGAGCGCATCGCGACGCTGGACCTCGTGTCGAACGGGCGGGTCGACTTCGGGACGGGCGAGGCGAGTTCCAGCGCCGAACTCGGCGGGTTCGGGGTGCGGCGCTCCGAGAAGCGCGCCCAGTGGCAGGACGCCATCGACGCCATCACCAGGATGTTCGTCGAGGAGCCGTTCGCCGGATGGTCGTCCGAATACATCCAGATGCCGCCGCGGAACGTGCTGCCGAAGACCGTGCAGAGGCCGCATCCGCCGCTGTGGGTGGCGTGCTCGCGGCGGGAGACGATCCAGTTCGCGGCGCGCAACGGGATCGGCGCGCTGTCGTTCTCGTTCGTGGAACCCGAGGACGCCGGGAAATGGGTGGACGAGTACTACCGCATACTCGCCTCCGACGAATGTGTTCCGGCGGGCTTCGCGGTGAATCCGAACGTGTCGGTGGTACTGCCGATGATGCTGCACGAGGACGAGGCGACGGCCATCGACCGGGGCATCGACGGCGCGCATTTCTTCGCGTACGCGCTCGCGCATTACTACGGCCCCACGCCGCACGACCCCGGGCGCACGAACGTGTGGGACGAATTCGCGGAGCGCAGGGAGGCCCGCGGGTTCTCGCGCGAGCAGATCATCGCGAACGCCGGGACGCTGAACGTCAACGTCGGCTCGCTGCGCGGCGCCGTCGGGACGCCCGCGCAGGTCATCGACCTGATCTGGCGGTACGAGGCGGTCGGCGTCGACCAGATCTCGTTCGTCCTGCAGTCGGGGCCGAACGAGCACGAGCACATCTGCGAGTCGCTCGAACTGTTCGGGACGGCCGTCCTGCCGCATTTCACGGAAGGGCGCGAGGAGCGCGAGGCCGCCAAGGCGGAACGGCTCGCCCCCGCCATCGAGGCCGCCCTCGCCCGCCGCGATCCCGCCCGGACGGCGCCGCCCGATTACCGCATCGACGAGGAGGCGGAGGTCGCCCGCGCGAGCCGTTCGCGTCGCCCGTTGCGCGAGGAGGTCCGGGCCGCGAGCCGGAGACGGTTCCGGCAGGGCTTCTACAAACTCGTCCACGGCCGGACGGACGAGCAGATCGAGCGCCGTTTCGGCCCCAGCGCGCAGCGCCTGTTCTTCGCCGGAATGGCGCGCGCCTACGACCCGTCCGCCGCGGGCGGTTTCACGGGCGAGCTGGAGTTCCACCTGACCCGCACCACATGGACGCTCGTCCTCGGCAAGAACCGGGCCCGCGCCCATCCCGGACCGGCCGGCGACCCCGCCCTCACCCTCATCGTGAAAACGGCGGATTTCCTGCGGATCCTCGCCGGCGACGCCAACCCGGCCACCCTGCTCATGGACGGCCGCCTGGAACTGCGCGGCAGCTTCGACCTGGCGCCGCGGCTCAGCGAGATGTTCGGCGGCCCGTCCCCGTACTGAGGCTGGTGGTGGCCGTGGTCCCCCGATGACCACGGCCACCACATAGTCAGACGTCCACACCCCCCGCAAGAGTTCGCGCCCCGGCGAAAAACCTCGATCAGACCCACCGGCGATGCCGTACCGTCACGGAGTGTTCTCCCTCCAGGAACCCCCGCTGTTCACCCGTTTGAAGAAGGCCCAGCGCGTCCTCGTCGCGGGCGCGGGCGGCGGATTCGACGTCTACGCAGGTCTGCCCCTGGCCCTCTCCCTCATGGACGACGGCAAGGACGTCCACCTGGCGAACCTGTCGTTCAGCTCGCTCTACGGCCTGCCGTCCGACTCATGGCTGGAGACGGACGTCGCCGCGGTGACGCCGGACACCCCCAGCCGCGACGACTACTTCCCCGAGGGCGCGCTCGCCCGCTGGCTCGACGCCCACGGCCTCCCGTCCACCGTCTACGCGTTCCCCAAGCTGGGCGTGCAGCCGCTCCGCGAGGCGTACCAGTACCTGGCCGACCGCCTGGGCCTGGACGCGATCGTCCTCGTGGACGGCGGCACGGACATCCTGATGCGCGGCGACGAGTCCGGCCTGGGCACACCCGAGGAGGACATGGCGAGCCTCGCCGCCGTCCACGGCCTGGACGTCCCCGAGAAGATCGTCGTCTGCCTGGGTTTCGGCGTGGACGCCTACCACGGCGTGAACCACACCGACGTCCTGGAGAACCTCGCCGCCCTGGCCGACGACGGCTCCTACCTCGGCGCCCTCTCCATCCCGCGCGACAGCCGCGAGGCCCTCCTCTACCTGGACGCCGTCGAGCACGCGCGGGCGGCGACGCCGTCGTACCCGAGCATCGTGAACGGCTCGATCGCCGCCGCCGTCCGCGGCCAGTTCGGCGACGTCCACTTCACCAGCCGGACGCGCGGCAGTGAACTGTTCATCAACCCGCTGATGGCGATGTACTTCGCCGTCGACCTGGACGGCCTCGCCCGCCGCTCCCTCTACCTCGACCGGCTGGAGGGCACGCGGGTCATCCGCCAGATCAGCTCGGTCATCGCGTCCTTCCGCGACGGGATCCGTCCTCGTCCGCCCCGCCAGTACCCGCACTGATGGACGGCCGTCCGGCGATGACGTCGCTCAGCCGGTCGCCGAACCGCTGAACGGGCCGCCGGTACCGCCGCTCGCGCACCACCGCCCGCCGCTCCTTCCGCGACCCGGGCGGGTACCTCCGCCGCGCCCACGGCGAGTCGGGCCGGGCCAGCCGGACGGCCCCCACGATGGCGACCACACCGACGAACACGCCGATGAGCCCCGTCCAGAGCTTGCCCTTGAGCAGCGCGACGACGGCCACGCACAGGTCGAACACGATGACGGCGACGATCACCCACAGCCCGTCCCCCGCCACGTCGTTCACGCCCAGGGGCTTCAGGCCGAGCAGGAGGAGGCCGCACAGCGCGATCGTGATGAACACGACCTCCACCGACAGGCGGCCCTGTTCGCTCCAGTAGACGTCCTCCAGGTGCAGGACGAGGGCGAACTCGTCCAGCACCAGTGCCATTCCGACCCCGAACACGGCCGCCGCCGCCACCGCCAGCCCGGACGAGCCGTCCTGGACGACGAGCCCGCTCACCCCGCCGACGCACATGAACACCAGGCCGAACACCACGTGGTGGATGTGCTGCCCGCCCGGCGTGACGTTTCCCGGCCACCACCGCACCTGCCGCCGGATCATCCGCACGCTGAACCGGATGAACAGGAACCCCCCGATGAAAGCCACCAGGAAGCAGAACAGCCGGAGCCGCCCCGTGTCCGCGATCTCCCGCGTGAACCAGTCCCCCACACCGCCCCCCTTCCCGCGCCCGCGCGAACCTCACCCCGGCCGGCGGAACTCCGCTTTCAGCAGGGCCCACACGCTCTTCCCCTCGAACTCCGCCCTAACGCCGTGCTCCTCGGAGAGGAATTCGACAATGCCCAGCCCCCACCCACCGGGGTCGGGCACGTCGTCCGGCACCGGCATTTCCGGCATCGAAAGATCTGGCGCGGACGCCTTCGGACGCGCCGGCGAGGTGTCCCAGACCTCGACCCGAAGCCCGTCCCCGGCCAGCGCCAGCCGCAGCGACACCGGCCGCCCGGGCGTGGCCCGCACCGCGTTGGTGAGCAGCTCAGAGGCGACGAGCACGGCGTTCTGCACCGTCTCCTCGGCCAGCCCCCACTGCAACGCCTGCGACTCGACGATCAGCCGCCCCTGCTGGACGACCTCCGGCGCCGCCAGGAATCCGCGCCGCAACGCCCACGGCCCGACCGCCGTCTTTTCGACTCGAACCAAAGAGTCCGTTTTGTCGAACTTCCCGCCCCTGTGCTGCCGCCGCCCGGTCATTTCGCCCGCCACTCCCGTCGCTCGATGCATGTGATTGAGCACACATCGTGTGACGTGTCGACTACTGTCGGAAGTGGGACCGGCTTTACCCAACTCGATACTTCCGGAGGTCAACTCATGGTGAATCGGAAGCGCCTCGACCCGACCGAGTCGGCAGCCGCACTATTCGGGGCAAAGCTCCGGAAGCTTCGGGACAAAGCCGGACTTTCCCAGGCCCAACTCGCGGACGCGGTCAGCTACTCGCACGACACCATCTCCAAGGTCGAGACCGCCGCCCAGGCCCCGTCCCCCCAGCTCGCCGAACTCCTCGACGCCCACTTCGGCACGGACGAACAGTTCCAGGAGCTCCAGCCCCTAGCCGCCAAGGAGGGCATCCCCGTCTTCTTCCGCCCCTACGCCGAACTGGAAAGCACCGCCAACGCCGTCCGCGTCTACGAGCCCATCGCCGTGACCGGCCTCTTCGAGACAGAGGACTATGCACGCGCCGTACTCCGTCCAGGCCAGCGTTCAGGCGCCCTTGACCAGGCGGTTGCCACACGCATGAGGCGTCAGGAAGTACTGGAAAGAGAGAAGCCGCCCTGGATAGTGGTTCTGATGCAGGAATCAACGATCCGAAAAATCGTCGGCAGCAGAGAGACAACAAAAGTCCAGCTCGCTCGGCTTCTGGAGCTCTTGCGGGAACCCAACATCACCATGCAGGTGGTCCCTCATGACGCTCAGGTCTACCCTTCGAGTGGTTTCACACTGTTCTCTCGCCCCGACGAGCCAGAGATCGGATTCGTCGAAGGTGCAGGCGGCACCAGCCGCGTGATCGAACTAAGCTCCCAAGTGGAACAACTCCGGCAGCTATGGGACCTCATCAGCAGCGTGGCCATGACAGATGTGGCATCCGAGGCTCTGATCCGAGAGGTGATGGAGGGCTTGTGAAGGACTTGAGAGACGCCGCCTGGCGCAAGAGCAGCTACACCGGCCAGGAGGGCGGAACCTGCGTCGAACTCGCCAACCTGAACGCCACAGTCGGGGTCCGCGACAGCACCGACCCTGATGGTCCGGTCCTCCAGTTCGGAAGGGATGCCGTGGCCGGACTCCTCAGGCGCGTCAAGTCTGGCGAACTCGACCGATAGTCGTCCCCCGGCAACCAAGGCCCCCTCTCCGGAGGGGGCTTTTCCCGTTTTTCGGCCGCTCAGCGACGCACTACACCCTCGCCATCCGCCCTCCAAAGGCCGAACATCGTCGTACAGCCCAGCACGTCCAACACCGGAGAGCCCATGAAGGACGGACCACACCCCCGCTGGCGCAAGAGCAGCTACAGCACCCAGGAGGGCGGACAGTGCGTCGAGTTGGCCACCCTTGACAGGTCCGTCGGCATCCGCGACAGCACCGACCCCCTCGGGCCCATGCTGCGGTTCGGACGAGATGTCCTGGCTGAGCTCCTCAACCGCATCAAGACCGGCGATATCGACAGATAGCAGCCGAACATCGTCTTATAGCCCACCAGCGTCTAATTGCGGAGAGCCCATGGAGGACGAACCACGCGCCACCTGGCGCAAGAGCAGCCGCAGCAGCCAGGAGGGGGACACTTGCGTCGAAGTCGCCGACCTGCACGCCACCGTGGGGGTGCGTGACAGCACCGAACCTGAGGGCCCAGTCCTCCACGTGGGGCGGGACGTACTGACCAGACTGCTCGAGCGCATCAAGACCGGTCAGCTCGACCGATAGCCCAGCCCAAGCTCCTCGGGGAAACTTGGATGGTGATGCGGCCGCTGCTCCTTCTCGACGTCGACGGAGTGCTCAACCCTTACGGCTTCACGCGCCGTCCGGAGGGGTTCACCGAGCATCACCTGTTCCCGGAAGACGACGAGCCCGTTCTGGTCAACCACGCCCATGGCATCTGGATTACAGAACTCGCCGGCGTCTTCGACGTCACGTGGGCGACCGCTTGGAATGACGACGCAAACCGTCTCTTGGCCCCCTTGCTCGGCATCGCTCCGCTGGCCGTCCTCACCATGCCACCCGCCCCGTTCCACCCCAGAGACAAGGTCAAGCTCATCGCCCAGCTTGCTCATAACCGGCCCGCTGCCTGGATCGACGACCTCCACACCCCCGAAGCCCGTACCTGGGCCGACAACCGTCCCGAGCCCACCTTGCTCATCCCGGTCACCCCCTCGACCGGCCTCACCCTTCAATCGATCGACCGTGCTCTAATTTGGGCCACGAACCTCTGAGCATCGGTCCCCAACCGACAGCCCTACGTCCCGCCGGACGCATGGCACCCTGGCCGGACTCGTGGCCCACATCAAGGCCGGCGATCTCTAACGCCGGTCATTCCCCGCAGGGCATCTGCCGAGGTCGGACGAAGGTGGGAATGCGGCAGTGGCTGCCCGGCCGACTTGCCACAGGGCCGAGGCCGCTGAGGTCAGGCTGCTTCGTGCTCACCAACGGTGATCGTGAACGTTGTGTGCATGGCCTTGGCGATCCGGTCCAGCATCGCCAGCGTTGGCACTCCTCCACCGCCTTCGATGCGCGATAGCGCGGGCTGCGTGATTCCTGCGAGGGCGGCCACTTCTGCCTGGGTGAGCCCCAGCTCCACACGGCGCTCGCGGACCATGTCGCCCAGCCGAAGGTCGAGTCCGGCCAGTTCATACTCGGGGTGGCTGGACAGCCCCTCACGCAACCGCCGCTCGCGGTCGAGCTTCCACTTGCTGTGCCCGGCCATCACTCACTCCTCTCGTAGACATGGTCTGCTGGTCCTGTGTGGGACGACTCGCAGACCCGTCGTGCGTTCACCGCCCGCTCCACGTCCCGTGGTTGCGCATCGTTGCGAACTTTCTGAAACACCGTCAATAGCACGATCAAGCGGCCAGGCCCAGTCGGTAGCCAGTACGTGATTCGCCAGGCCGTGTCCTCCAGATGTAGACGCAATTCACGGACGCCGTCGCGTAATGCTTTGGTGTGGTCTCCATCGAGCATGTCACCTCGGTCGACCAAGTAGTCGTCCACATTGCGCATGACGCGCTGGTACTGGGCGAATGTCAGCGTGTCCAGCCACGTGACGACCTCAGGCTCCATCTCGATCTCGAACATACGATGAATGATATATACCATCGACGGTAAGCCCCAAACGCGCGCCTGTCCAGCCCTGATCAGCGCGAGGCCGCGAGCGATCGGGCCGGTGGGCTTCGTGGTCGGTCAGGTGGTGTGGAGCGTTCGGAGGTGGGCGGGGTTCGCCGGGTCTCGGTCGGCGACTTGGATTGGTGACCAGGTCCATTGGCGGACGGTGATGCCGGGCGTGCGGGAGAACTCGATCCGGCCGCGAGTGCCTTCGGCTGCGACGTGCTGCCAGGATTCGGCGATGCCCGTCCGGTCAGTGCCGTGCGACCGCAGTATGTCGGCGAGGACGGCGATTGCGTCGTAGCCCTCGAAGGCGACGAACGACGGCGCTTCGGCCAGCCGCTGGCGGAGGGCCGCCTCGACTCGGACGCCAAGCGGGGTGAGGCGGTCGGGCAGGTAGCGCAAGAACGGGATCGCGGCGCCGTCGCCGCCGAGCAGCGTCGCCCATTCGGCGAACTCCGGTTGCCCGGCCGGGGCACCGATCATGACACCGGCAAGGCGCCGGTCGCGGCGGACGGCCCTGACGATCGACACCGCCGGTTCCGGATGGCCGACCAGAAGCAGGAGGGCCGTGGCGCGGCTTTCGGCGAGTTCGGCGCACATGGCCGCGGGGGTGAGCGCACCCATGTCCAGTTCGATGATGGTGCCGCCGCGTGGAGCGAGATGGTCCCGAAGGATGCGGGTCCCCGATGCCCAGTAGACGCTCGGCTGGGCTGCCACGGCGATTCTTCTGTGGCCCGCATCGAGGAGGAAGTCGGCGTACACCCGCCAGCCGCGGGACTGCGCCGGGGCGAGGCGCGCGACCCATTCCGTCGGCTGCTCGGTGAGCGCGTCGAGAACCGCCGACGAGCAGAGGAACGGCAGGCCGAGCGCGTCGGCCTGCGCGGCGGCGGCGCGGGCGACGACGCTGTGGTACTCCCCCGCCAAGGCGGCCACGCCCAGGCCGGCCAGTTCCTCCACGGCCGCCGCGGCCCTCTGCGGATCGGCCGCCGTGTCCCTGACCACCAGTTCGAGTGACCTTCCGGCGACCCCGCCGGCGTCGTTGACGTCGCGGACGGCCTGTTCGAGTCCGGCGAGCAGGTGCCGGCCCGCCGCGACCCAGCCGGGACGGGTCAGGGGAACGAGCGCGCCGATCTGGACGGACGCCCCGTCAGACCGCTCCACCTCCGGTTGCAGTGGAGTGTTCATGCTGTTGGCGCCTCCCGTCCGACCTTCGCCCGATGTAGGGCGGCTTCTCGGGGCCACGGGCCGGTGGACTCGTCCCTTGCGGGGGCGTCACTCGGCGAAGGAGCGTGTGGCCGGCGACCGCTCGCCCGCCGGGCCCGGCCCGCCGGGTGCAGCCCTCCGCTTACCCCGATCACCCCGATACGCATACGCACATGATCGCCCACGCACTGTCGGGGGCGGACACTCGCAGGTGTCCCACGGTCGAACGCCTGCACGGCCGGACGTCGTGTACGGACGAGTGGCGCGCGGCAACCGCCTCACGGTCGCTAGTTGCGTTTGAGGATGCCGGTCAGGCCGGCCACCACCGCTGTGCTCAGGATCCAGCCGGCCGCTATGAAGGCCCACGACCAGTACTGGGCGGCGCCGTCGGGTCGCCATGCCTTCTGCTGGCCGAGATCGCCGATGGGGAGCAGGACGTCCAGGGTGTAGCCGAGAGCGTTGAAGGGCGGGGCCGTGGTCGCGGCCTTCGTCATCTGGTCGGGGGCGAAGAGCTGGGTGCCGAGGGCGGCGAGGGCCGCCAGCCACAGGGCGGCGAGCCAGGTCCGGTAGCCGTAGCCGACGGTCAGGTAGAGCAGCCAGTTGACCAGCTTGCCGGGCGGGCTGAGCACCGTGCGGCGCCGCCACTGCTTGGCGATGGCGACCCGCCGGGCGGTCACCTCGTGTCCGGCGCGGAGGTAGGCGGCGGCGAGCTGGTCGTAGATCTGCGGGGTGTAGCCGCCGCGGTGGCGGGACGCCCAGCGGAGCCGCGCCCGGACGTCCGCCTCGCCGGTCAGGGCGCCGTAGGTGAAGCCGCGCAGCAGGATCGTCGCGGGCCAGGTTCGATGGTCGTCCTCGTAGGCTCCGACCTGCGTGTCGGTGAGGTCGACGATGCCTTCGGGGACCTGCCGGGGACGCAGGATGAGCGCCTGCGCGGCCGCCGCCGTCAGGTCGAGCGCCTGGTGGCGGGCCCCGGCGAGGACGGCGTCGGTCAGGTCGATCTGCCCGGCCACGCGAGCACCCGACAACTGGAGTCCGCCTTCGGCGGTGAACCCTCTGCGGCACATCAGGTCACCGCCGACGCTGAGCCGCACCGCGTACAGCGCGCGCCGTTCCGGGGCGGCGAGCCGGGCTCCGCTGAAGTCGGCCACTCCGCCGATCGCGGCCCCGATGAGGCGGGCCTCCCCCTCGGCCGACAAGCGGCGGCAGTACGCGGACTGCCCGATCGTGAGCGAGTCGGCGGTCAGCGCCCGGCCGCCGGGGGCGGCGAGGACGGCGTCGTCGAGGTTCAGCGCGCCGCCGATCCGGGCACGGACGAGCCGGACCTCGCCCTCGGCGCGGAAGCCGCCGGTCGCGTCCAGGTCCTGGTCGACGGTGAGCCCTTCGGCGTTCAGCGCCCGTGCACCCGGGGCGGACAGGCGGGCCCCCGCCAGGACCAGCGTCCCGCCGATACGGGCGCCGGTGAGGCGGGTCTCCCCATCGGACGTCAAGCCCTCGGCCAGCACACCGTCGCCAACGGCGAGGCGGTCGGCTGTGAGCACGGCGGCGCCCGGAGCGGTCAGGTGCGCGCGGGTCAGATCGAGTCGGCCGCCGATGCGCGCACCCGGGAGCCTCACTTCCCCGTGTGCCGACAGGCCGCGGCAAAAGGCGTCGTGGCCGACCGTGAGGCGCGCGGCGGCCAGCGCGTCGGCGCCGGGGGCGTCCAGGCGGGCTCCGTCCAGGGCCAGGGTGCCGTTGATGACGGCTCCGCGCAGGTGCACCTCGCCGTGGGCGGTGAAACCGTCCCGGCAGTGCATCGACTGCTCGACGGTGAACCCGTCGGCGGTGAGTGCGCGTCCGCCGGGGTTGGCGAGGGTCGCGCCGTCGAAGGTCAGGACGCCGCGCACGTGAGCGCCCGGCAGGCGGATCTCACCGTGGGCGGTGAGGTTCCGGCACACCATGTCCTGGGCGACGGTGAGGCCGTCCGCGACGAGTGCGGTCGAGCCCGGGGCGCGCAGCACGGCATCACTGAGATCCGCGGTTCCACCGATGTCGGCGCCCACGAGGTGGATCCGCGCGGCCGTGAACCCCCGGTCCAGTTCCAGGTTCCCGGTGGTCCGCAGCTGGTCGGCGATGAGCGCGGGGGCGCGGCAGCCGGGCAGGCGCACGGACGGGGCGCTCGCCTCGCTGAGCACGATCGCCGTATCGAAGCCGCAGCCGTCCAGGAGCAGCGGGCAGGCCAGTTCGGCGGCCTCCAGGTCGAGCGCGCCGGCGATGCGCGCGCCGCGCAGCTTCACCGCCCTCGGCCGCCGCCCCTCCGGCGCCCGCTCGCCCGTCAGCAGCTCGGCCAGCAGGTCGGCGCGAACGACGCGGTCGGCCTGCGCGCCGGCTCGGACGTCGGCCCAGGCGCCGGTGGCGGCGGCTTCGACGAGCCGGCGTTCGGCCTCGCCGAGTTCACCGAACCGGGGGTCGGGATCGGGCATCGCGGCGTCCTCAGGAACAGCCCTCGAACTGGGGGACGGTGATGGTCATGTCGAGGCCCGACGTGGTGAACCACTGGCCGAGGAGGGTTTCGGCGGCCCCGTTCTGGTACATGCCGGTCAGGATGCGGTTGATGGCGCGGCAGCCCTCCAGGTCGCCCTCGGGGAGGCCGATGCCGTACCGCTCGTCCGAGAACGGCGCGTTGACGACGGCGACGCGCGAGCCGGTGGTCGCGGCGAACCCGGCGAGGATCAGGTCGTCGGTGGACACGGCGTCCAGGCGTCCGGCGGCGAGCGCCTCGACGCAGGCGGCGTAGGAACCGGCCGGGACGAGCGTGGCGGCGACCTTGCGCTCCTCGGTCACGCGGCGCCATGAGTTGGACCCCGCGACCTGGCAGAGCTTCTTGCCGCGCAGGTCGCGCACGGTCCGGATCGCGCGCTCCCCCTGCCGGACGAGGATGTCCTGGTGCGCGACGTAGTACGGCCCGGCGAACGTGACCTGGTCCTTGCGTTCGGGCGTGATCGAGTAGGTCGCGACCACCATGTCGACCGTGCCGCGGCGCAGGGCGCTCTCGCGCTCGTCCGAGGAGAGCGGACGGAACGTCAGGTCCTCCGGCGCGACGCCGAGGCGGCCTGCCACGTAGGTCGCGACGTCGACGTCGAAGCCCGCGAACGAGCCGTCGCGCGTGCGCTGCGACAGGCCCGGCTGGTCGTCCTTGACCCCGATCACCAGGCGGTCGCGGTCGGTGATCGACGGCGGCGCGCCGGCGCCGTCCACCAGCGGCGCCGTCACCACGGTCACCACCAGGACCAGCACGGCCAGCCCGGCGAGGACGGCCGTCGCGGCGAGGGTGAGCGTGCTGCGGGCGGCGTGCTGCACGTGCGGCTCCCGTCTCTCGGTCTCAGCGGTACTCCGACAGGCGCGGCCACACCCCGGCCACGACGAGGGCGGCGATGGCCAGCGCCGCGACGGGCGGCAGCCAGGTCCACGGCCCGAGGGCGCGGTCGCCGTCGGCCACGCCGCGCGCGCGGAGGAAGTCGTGATGGCTGATCCGGGCGTCCAGCTCCTGGTCGTGCGCGCGGAATGCGGGGTGCGGGAGGGGCGCCCAGTCCGGGTCCAGATGGGCGCGGACGGCGGCGAGCCGGTCACCGCCCTCCGCCAGGGTCCGGACGGCCCGGTCGTGGTCCTGGTACCGGCGGTAGTCGGCGAGCAGGCCGCCGGCGTCGTCGGTGCGGCGTGCGCGGGTGCCGTAGAACCCGCCGAAGTCCACGGTTCCGCCGTCCCGGGTCGCGCGGGCCACCCGCTGGTCGAGTTCGCGGTAGTAGGCCGCCAGGCTCGTCGCGCCCCTGATGTAGAGGATCGTCTGCGACTTCTCCAGGTACATCTGGTCGTAGCGGTCGGCCTGGGCGGGGTCGAGGAGCTGGCGGGCCCGGTCTGTGTCCAGGCCCTTGCCGATCGCGCGGGCCCGGGTGAGGGTGAGCGTCGGGTCGAAGCCCCGGGTCTTCGCCACCCGCATGTGGTCGGCCTCGGTGGCCAGCAGCGACGCCCCCGCCACCGTCAGCACCAGCGCACCGGCGAGCGCGGCCGCCAGCGGGACGCTCAGCAGGCGCCGGAAGCGGCGGGCCAGGTACACCTGCAGGCTCGCGAGCGCGGCCAGCAGCGCGACCCCGGCGCCCAGCACCCGGAGCCGGCCCGCTCGGACGGCCGCGTGCTCGTCCCGGTACGCGGTGTCGACGTCGGCCGCGCCGTCCAGGGTCAGGTTGTACGCCTTCGGCAGCAGGTTCCGCGTCATCAGGTCGGTCGCGGCCCGGTACCGCCGGACGCCCTCCGGCGGCAGCGTCCCGACGGGGCCGTCCCGCCGCCGCCCGGACTCCATCGCCGCCTGGACGTTCTGGTCATAGGCGTGCAACCCGTCCAGCACCGCCTGGACGGTCCGCAGCCGCTCCGGGTCGTCGCGGGCGAGTAGCGCGGCCTGCAGCGCGGCCCGCTGGGCGTCCTCGCGGCGGATGTCGTAGGCGTACCGCTCGCCGCTGCGCTCGCAGCCCTGTTCCGGGTCGCACAGCCAGCCGTCCTCGCCGCCGGTGAGCAGCACGTTCGTGACCTGCGCGTCCATGTCGCCGAGCGCGAGGTACATGTCGCTGGTGGCGACCACCATGGGGCCTTCCCGGTGGCCCAGCGCGCGCAGCCCGTCCCGCGCGTCCCCGACTCCCGTGAGCGTCACGGTGAGCAGCACGGCGAGCGCCACCAGCACCAGAGCGGCCAGGGCCCGGACACGGCCTGCGACGGTCCGGAGACCTAAGAGCTTGGAGGGCACGGCTCGGTTCTTCTCCTTCGCCGGGGGGCTCCGGGGGCAGACGTTCAGTCTTAGGGGAATCCGCCGGCCCAGGCAAGATCGTCCACCGGCCTCCTCTCGCTCACGCGACGGACGTGATGCCGCCGTCCACGCGCAGATCGATTCCGTTGATGTAGCCGGCCAGGGGGCTCGCGAGGAAGGCCGCCGCGGCGGCGATGTCGTCCTCGGTGCCGAGGCGTCCGCTCGGGTTCGGTGCGTACTCCGCCAGGATCTGCGGCTCCAGCTCGTCCCACGATGCGGGGCGGCCCTCAGCGGCGGCGCGGTCCTCGAACATGCGGCGCATGCCCGCGGTGACGATCACGCCGGGACTGACGGTGTTCGCCGTGACACCCGACCCGGCGAGGTGCCGGGCCAGACCGGTGGTCAGGTTGACCACGGCGGCCTTCGCGGCCGAGTAGTCGACCATGTTCGGGAGCGGCGTGGTCGCGGCGCGGCTCCCCACGTTGATGATCCGCCCCCAGCCGCGCTCGCGCATCGGCGGCGCGAGGACGCGGATCAACCGCACCGCCGAGACGACGTTGCCGTTCATCGCGTCCAGCCAGTCCGACGGCTCGGCCGTATCCCAGTCGTGCTCGACGAACGGGCCGGCGTTGTTGACGAGCACGTCCACCCGCCATTCACTGGCCCGCTCAGCGACCTCGGCGGCGGCCTCGTCGCCGGTGAGGTCGCCCAGCACGACCTCGGCCTCGCCGCCCGAGGCGCGGATGCCGTCCGCGACCGCCGTCGCACGCGGCCCGTCACGCCCGTGCACCAATACCGCGCAGCCTTCGGCGGCCAGGCGACCCGCGACCGCCGCGCCGATGCCGCCGCTGCTCGCCGTGACCAGTGCCCTCCGTCCCGCAAGCCCGAGGTCCATGGAGCGCACACTAGACACCGCCACCGACACTCTTCGCGGACGGCGCCCGGAGGTTGCGGGGGCGGGCGGGCCTGAGGATGATGATCGGCATTCGGACGAAGGCAGCGTTGTGGACATCACGATCAGATACGAACCCGCCCCGGACGAGGTGGCACGGGCCTTCCAGCGCGGCCTGAGGAGCCAGCTCAACACCATCTACGCGGTCGTGGCGTCAGTCCTGGTCGTGGGTGCGGCGGTCTGCTTCGCCGTCGGCGATGCGGGTCTGGCCATCGCCCTGCTGGTGGGATCGGTCTTGGGGCCGCTCGCGGGGTCCTTCTGGTTGCGCAGGCGGGTCCGGCACCAGTTCGCGTTCCTCTGCGTCCCCACGACAGTGCGGATAACGGACGACGGCTACGAATGCCACACGGACACGTCCACGACCATGATGCGCTGGTCGATGTTCTCCAAGGTCATGACGACCGAAGAATTCTGGCTCCTCTACCAGAGCAAATACCCCGCCGCGTTCCTCCCCAAGGGCGCCTTCGACGCCGCTCAGCAGGCGGAGATCGACGGGCTTCTCAGTGCCCGGCTGTCAGTCTGAGTCCGTGATGGCCAGGATGACGACCGTCCGCCGGTCGTGCCGCAGACCGGCGATGCCCACGTCCATGGACGGGGCGACGTGCAGGTACCAGCCCGAGGTATAGGAAAGCCACTCACACCTCCACGTCCGCCAGTGTCACGCGCCGCGTCACGGCCGAGTTCGGGCTCCGGGGCGGGTGAGGGGTCAGCGGCCCTGGAAGTTCGGGGGGCGGTTCTCCAGGAAGGCCGTTATGCCCTCCTTGGCGTCTTCGGTGGTGCTCAGGGTCACCAGTTCGCCGAGGAGGTGGGCGACCTGGTCTTCCAGGGGGCGGCCCTCGATGGCGAAGAAGGCGTCGCGGCCCCGGCTCAGGCCCACGGGGCTCTTGGACGCGATCACGCGGGCCAGGTCGTCCACGCGGGCGTCCAGGTCGGCGCGCGGGACGACCTCGGTGACCAGGCCGATGTCGCGGCCCTCGGCGGCCGTGATGCGGGAGCCCGTGTAGTAGAGCTTGAAGGCGTGCTTCGGGGCGACGTTCCGGTTGATGATCGCCATGATCATCATGGGCCAGAGGCCGACGTCGACCTCGGGGGTGGCGAGCTTGACGTCGTCGGCGGCGATCACGAGGTCGCAGGCGGCGGCGAGGCCGAGGCCGCCGGCGACGGCGTGGCCGGCCAGGCGGGCGATGATCGGCTTGCCCAGCCGGGGAAAGGCCGTGAACAGGCGGAACGGGGCGCTCTCGCGGATGGCGGAGGCGTCGGCCAGGGGGCGGCCGTCTGCCTGGGCCCTGCCCAGGCCGCCCAGGTCGGCACCCGCGCAGAAGGCCCTGTCGCCCGCGCCGGTCAGGACGATGACGCGAACCTCGGGGTCGCCCTTGGCCCGGTCGAAGGCGTCCAGGAGTTCACCGATCATCTGGTCGCTGAGCGAGTTGCGCGCTTCGGGGCGGTTCAGCGTGATGCGGGCGATCCGCTCGTCCACCGCGTAGATGATCGTCTCGTACATGCCTCTTCCCGGTCTCGAACCGCGTCCGCCCCTGGAGCGCGCGGCTCCAGGGGCAGACTACGGGGTCGTCAGAGACGCTCGATGATCGTGGCGTTGGCCTGGCCGCCGCCCTCGCACATCGTCTGCAGGCCGTAGCGGCCGCCGGTGCGCTCCAGCTCGTGCAGGAGCTTGGTCATGAGGACGCCGCCGGTCGCGCCGAGCGGGTGGCCGAGCGCGATGGCGCCGCCGTTCGGGTTGGTCTTCTCCAGCGAGGCGCCGGTGTCGGCCGCCCACGCCATCGGGACCGGGGCGAACGCCTCGTTGACCTCGAAGACGTCGATGTCGTCGATCTTGAGGCCGGACTTGGCCAGCGCCTTCTCGGTCGCCGGGATCGGGCCGGTCAGCATGTAGACCGGGTCCGAGCCGCACACCGCGAGGGTGTGGATGCGGGCGCGCGGGGTGAGGTTGTGCCGCTTGACGGCCTCCTCGGACGCGATGAGCAGCGCCGACGCGCCGACGGAGATCTGCGAGGCGACGGCAGCGGTGATGACGCCGCCCTCGCGCAGGACCTTCAGGCCCGCCATCTTCTCCAGCGTGGTGTCGGGGCGGGCGCCCTCGTCCTTGGAGAGCCCGGCGAGCGGGGCGATCTCGCGGTCGAAGTAGCCGGCCTCGATGGCCTTGGCGGCGCGCTGGTGGCTCTCCAGCGCGAACTTCTCCAGGTCCTCGCGGGTGAAGCCCCACTTCTCGGCCATCAGCTCGGCGCCGCGGAACTGGGAGATCTCCTGCATGCCGTACCGCTCGGCCCAGCCCTCGCCGAAGGGGAAGTCCAGCCCCTTGACGATGCTGGAGCCCATCGGCACCTTGGCCATCTGCTCGACGCCGGACGCGACGACGAGGTCCTGCGTGCCGGACAGGACGCCCTGCGCGGCGAAGTGGATCGCCTGCTGGGACGACCCGCACTGCCGGTCGATGGTCACGCCGGGCACGGTGTCCGGCAGCCCCGCCGACAGCCACGCGGTGCGCGCGATGTCGAGGGCCTGCGGGCCGACCTGCATGACGCAGCCCATGATGTTGTCCTCGACCGCGGAAGGGTCGACGCCGGTACGGTTCACGAGCTCCTTGAGCACGTGGGCCCCGAGGTCGGCGGGGTGGACGTCCTTCAGGGCGCCCTTCTTGGTACCGACGGGGGTACGGACCGCGCCGACGATGTACGCCTCGGCCACTACGCCTCCAATGGGTGGGGTTGGTTCCGTCCCGAAACCGAGTGAGATTCGGTTAGTCAGTATGAGATTACATCCATCATGGCGCAACGCCATGTGAGCTGAGTCTCCGGCTACGCCCTACGGGTGGCGCCCGCGGGCTCCGTCCGGAGGAGGCCGCCGTCCTCGTCGTCCCCGAGGGACGCCTCGGCGAGCCGCGTCAGGACGTCCGCCAGTTCGGGATGCTCCTCAGGCTCCCAGCCGTCCACGTGCCGGCACAGTCCCTCGCGGCGGGCGGCGAAGAGCCTCTCGGCGACGCCCCTGCCGGACGCGGTGATGGCGAGCGTCCCGTCCCGCCGCTTCACGTATCCGGCGGTGACCAGCCGGTCGACGTACGGGCGGCCCTCCCCGACCGTGACGCCGGCGCGGTCGGCGAGGTCGCGCCCGGCGACCGTGCCGTCCTTGGCGATCCGGCACAGCGCCCACACGCTGCCCGCCGGCAGCGCCACCCCGCAGAGGCGGGCCAGGCGGTCGTAGAGTTCGCGCGCCTTCGGGTCGCGGCGCATGAGTTCGCTGAGCACCCGCTCCATCTCGTGCCTGGACGAGCGGACGGTCGGCGCCGCGCCGAAGCCCTCGCCGTAGTCGGGCGTCTGCGAACTGGCCCGCAGCGGCACCTCCCGCAGGAACCACGTCAGCACGAACGCGACCGCCGCCACCGGCACCGCCCACAGGAACACCGAGTCGATCGACTGCGCATAGGCGTGCAGGACGCTGTTCTTGACCTCGGCGGGGAACCTGTCGAGCAGCTTGGGGTTCCCCTGCACAGCCGCGGGATCGAACCCCGGCGGCAGCACCCGCGCCAAGCCCTCGATGTGCGACGCGAGTTGGTTGCTGAAGATGGAGCCGAACACGGCGACCCCGAACGATCCGCCGATCTGCCGGAAGAACGTGACCCCGGACGTGGCCGACCCGAGGTCCTCGTAGGACACGGCGTTCTGGACGGCGATGACGAGCACCTGCATGACCAGCCCCAGCCCGAACCCCAGCAGCGCGAACCGCAGGCTCATCTCCAGCGTGGAGGACGTCTCGTCCAGCCCCGACAGCAGGTACAGCGCCAGCGCGATCATCGGCGTGCCGAGCACCGGGAAGATCTTGTACCGGCCGAAGTGCGTGATCAGCTGCCCGGACCCGATCGAGCTGGCCAGCATCCCGAGCATCATCGGCAGCAGGTAGACCCCGGACAGCGTCGGCGACACCCCGTGCACGATCTGCAGGAAGATCGGCAGGAACGTCAGCGCGCCGAACATCGCGAAGCCGACCGCGAAGCTGATCGCCGCGCCCAGCGCGAACACCCGGTTCACCAGCAGCGCCGGCGGCATGACCGGCTCGGCGGCGCGCCGCTCGACCAGCAGCCACACCGCGATCAGCAGCACCGACCCCGCGGCGAGGCCGATGATCGGCGCGGACGACCAGGCGTACTGCGTCCCGCCCCAGGTCGTCATCAGCACGAGCCCGACCGCCCAGCCGACGATCAGCAGCGTGCCGAGGTAGTCGATGCGGTGCCGCTCGCGGTCGCGGGTCGCGGGCAGGACGGCGGCGATCACGATCAGCGCCAGCACGCCGATCGGCAGGTTGATGTAGAAGACCCAGCGCCACGACAGGTTGTCCACGAACCAGCCGCCGAGCAGCGGGCCGCACACGCTGGACACGCCGAAGACCGCGCCGAACAGCCCCTGGTAGCGGCCGCGCTCGCGGGGCGGCACCACGTCCCCGACGATCGCGACGACGAGCACCATCAGCCCGCCGCCGCCGAGGCCCTGCAGGGCGCGGAACACGATCAGCTCGAACATGTCCTGCGACAGCCCGCACAGCGCCGACCCGATCAGGAAGACCACGATCGACGTCTGGAACAGCCGCTTGCGCCCGTACTGGTCGCCGAGCTTGCCCCACAGCGGCGTGGACGCCGTCGAGGCGAGCAGGTAGGCCGTCACGACCCACGACAGGTGGTTCAGCCCGCCGAGGTCGCTGACGATCGTGGGCAGCGCCGTCGACACGATCGTCTGGTCGAGCGCGGCCAGCAGCATGGCGAGCATGAGCGCGCCGAGGATGACGTAGAGGTCGCGGCCCTTCGGCATCGTCCGCTCGTCCCGCGCCGCCGCGTCCTTCGCCGTCGTCATGCCCTGGCCCCCGCCCGAGATGGTCCGCGTCCGTGCGGGGATCTACCCAGGGGCCGGACGACATCACCCGGCCCCGGCGGGCACGCGATGCGGGGTCAGCGCGGGGTCAGCGCGGGGTCAGCGCAGGATGTCGGAGGCGACCTTCGCCGCGCCGATCCCGGCGGCGCCGCCGGCGATGCCCACGGCCCCCGCGGTCACCCACAGCGGCAGGGACCCGCGGGTCTTCAGCCCGTTCAGCACGTCGAGCGAGTCGACGGCGAGGCCGAGCCGCGCCCACAGCCTGCGCGCGTCGCCGTCGCTGAGCAGGTAGCCGGCGCCGAGGGCGATCTCCCGGGCGGCGAACATCCGGGCGACGTAGTCGCGGCCCGGGTCGGCGGCGCCGCCGAGCCCCATCAGCTTCACGGTCAGCTTCGGCGCGGCGAACGCCGCGAGCCCGAGGGCGACCCGCCCGCGCGCCAGGTTGGTCATCATTCCGTCGACCTTGTCCCGGCCGTCTACTTCCTTCGCATCTGCCACAAGGGTGAGGTTAGCGGTCCGGGCGCGGTGCCGAACCGCCGGGTAACCCGTTCCTTACACGTCTATCGTGCAGGGAGGCGGCACTCCCCCCGCATGGAAGGCGGACCCATGGAAGGCATCCTCGCCCTCGTCGTCGTGTCGCTCCTCGCCGCGTTCTGCGTGCGCTGGGCCGCGGTGCGGCTCCGGGTGCCCATGCCCACCCGCGTCGCGGTGATCACCGTGTTCGTGCTCGTGGTGCTCGCGATGTACGGCCAGCACCTGCGGGGATGAACGGCGTGCGGAGCAGCGGGCGGATTTCTCTTCCGACCGCGTGAACTTACTCCCCCGGCAGTGAGTCATAACTGACGAAACCCGGCTTCACGCCCCGCCCGGCGACGTCCGACCCCGCCCGCCGATCCGTGGAGCCGGCCCGAGCCGAGGGAGTGCAACCAGTGCCGCAACCGGCGCCCGCCGTCCCGCGCAGCGGCGGCACGATCGCCCCGCACCTGAGGCGCCTGCTGGAGTTCGTCGAGCCCGGCCGCGACGACGTCTGCCTGGACGTCGCGCGGGGCCGCGGCCCGATGCCCGCCGCGCTCGCGCCCCGCGTCCGCCACATGACCGCGGTCGACGCCGCGCCCGAACCGCCCGCCCGCGCCGGCACGTCCGGACGCATGGCGACGGTCGAGTTCGGCACGGGCCCGGTCCGCATCACCGGCGACGGCGGGCCGGGCGGCGGGCCCGACGGCGACCGGCTCCCGGCCGCCGCGACGCGCGAGGACCGCGTGCCGCACCCGATCGGCCCCGACCGCCCGACGATCAAGGCCGACGCCACCGCGCTGCCCTACCGAGACAACGCGTTCTCCCTCGTCACGGCCCGGTTCTCGCTCTACACCCTGGGCGACCCGGACGGCGTGCTGCGCGAGCTGCTGCGGGTCTGCCGCCCGGACGGCCGGGTGGTCATCGCCGACCTCGTCCGCGGCAACCTCGCCGGCCCCGAGCGCGACCGGATCGAGCGGCTCCGCGACCCCGACCACCCCGGCACCCCGTCCATCGCCCGGCTCACCGAGATGATCACCTCGGCGGGCGGCAGCATCCGCCGGCTGGACGTGTTCACCGTCGAGCGCCCCATCGAGCCGTGGCTCGCGACCTGCGACGACGCGGCCGCCGACCGCATCCGCGAAGCCCTGATCGACGAGGTGGACGGCGGCCCCAAGACGGGCGCGAAGCCCCGCATCATCGGCGGCGAACTCTGGTTCACCCAAACCTGGGCCCACGTAGCCGCCGAACCCATCCCCTAATCGTTGATCTGCGGCGTGTTGTTGTTATCCGCCGCCGCATAACAACAACACGCCGCAGATCAACGCGGCTCGGGGGGCGGCTGGGGGGCGGTGGGGGGCGCGCGCGGTTAGGGGAGGAGGACGGCGGCGCCTGTGAAGCGGTCTGCGGCTAGGTCGGACAGGGCTCGGTCCGCTTCGTCCAGGCCGTAGGTGTGCGTTGTTACGGCTACGTCCAGTCGTGCGGCCAGGGTCAGGAACTCCTCGCCGTCCGCGCGCGTGTTCGCCGTCACCGACCGGACCTGCCGCTCCTGGAACAGGTACCGCTGGTAGTCCATGGACGGGACGTCGCTCAGATGGATGCCGGCGATCGCGCACGTCCCGCCCCGGTCGAGCCGCTCCAGCGCGGCGGGCACCAGCTCCCCCGCCGGCGCGAAGACGATCGCCGAGTCCAGCGGCGCGGGCGCGGCGTCGAAGGAGTCGCCCGCCCACGACGCGCCGAGTGAGCGGGCCAGCTCGCGGGCGGCCGGGCTGCGGGTGAAGACGTGCACGTCGGCGCCCTCGGCGATCGCGATCTGCGCCGCGAGGTGCGCGGAGCCGCCGAACCCCCAGATGCCGAGGCGCCCGCCCGGCGGCAGTGCGGCGCGGCGCAGCGCCCGGTAGCCGATGATCCCCGCGCACAGCAGCGGAGCGGCCCGGACGTCGTCCAGCTCGGGCGGCAGCGCGTAGGTGTAGGCGTCGATGCCCAGCGCGTACTCGGCGTACCCGCCGTGCGCGTCCCAGCCGGTGTAGACCGACAGCGGGCACAGGTTCTCGGCGCCGCGGCGGCAGAACCGGCACGCGCCGCACGTCCCGCGCAGCCACGCGACCCCGACCCGGTCACCGGCGGCGTGCAGGCACCCCGGGCCGGCCGAGACGACCTCGCCGACGATCTCGTGGCCGGGCGTCACCCCCGGCAGATGGACGGGCAGGTCGCCCTCGGCGACGTGCAGGTCCGTCCGGCAGACGCCGCAGGCCAGCACCCGCACCAGAAGTTCGCCGGGCCCCGGCGACGGCACCTCGCGGTCGGCGCGGCGCAGCGGCCCCGACGCGACCGGGGACGGCTCCTCCACCACCCACGCGCGCATCGCTACGGCGTCAGCGGCAGCTCGAACCAGACGCCCTTGCCGTCGGCCGTCGGGCGGGCGCCCCACCGGGTGGCGAGCTGGTCGACCAGGTACAGGCCGCGCCCGCCCTCGTCGGTCTCGCCCGCGCTGCGGATGCGCGGCAGCCGCATGTCGGAGTCGAACACCTCGACCCACACCATGTCGCGGCCGCGCCGCAGGCGGAGCCGGAACTCCTTGGTCGGCGGCTCGCGGCGGCCGAGGTCGGCGCCGAGGTTCCAGTCGTCCTCGTCGAAGTCGTCGCCGCCGAACGCGGTGCCCTCGAACGGGTCGGCGGCGTCGAGGCCGGCGCCGAACTCGGTGTTGAACTGGACGGGCGGCGGCGCGCCGAGCGGCTCGCCGCCCCGGCCGGGCGGCCCGGCGGGCACCGGGACGACCATCTCCCGGCGCGGCGCCGACGTCGCGGTGGCGTGCAGGACGACGTTCGTGACGACCTCGGAGACCAGCAGGCACGCGAGTTCGGCCTGCTCGTCGAGCATCCCCCAGGTGGCGAACGCGTCGGCGGCCATCCGGCGGGCCTCCGACACCATGATCGGCTCGGCGGTGAAGGTGCGCTCCTCGACGGCCAGCTCGTCGCCCGCGGTGCGGATCACCACGATCGCGACGTCGTCGTCGATGTCGCCGGGCACCGCGTCGTAGGCGGCGTTCGCGACCGCCTCGACGCCGCCGCCCGCGGCCTTCGCGACCGCGGTGCGGACCATCTCCCGCGACTCCTCGCGGGTGTAGTAGTCGCCGTCGTCGCGGGGCCGCCGGTCGATGAGGCCGTCGGTGTAGAGGACGAGGGTGGAGCCCGGCTTCAGCTCGGTCGTCTCCTCGTTGAAGAGGATCTCGCCGCCCATGCCGGGGGCGCGCAGGCCGAGCATGCCGCCCTCGCTCTCGAACTCCAGCTCGCGGACCTCGCCGTCCATGATGAGGAGCGGCGGGTCGTGCCCGGCATTGGCGAACTCCAGGACCCGCGACCACGCGTCGTACACGAAGTAGGTGCAGGACACGAGCGGCGGCCGGACGAGGTCGTCGCTGTTCCACCCGGACCGCATCCGCTCGGGGCGCGTCATCGTCCGGACCCACTCGTCCAGCTTGCGCAGTATGTCGGCGGGCGGTTTGTCGTCCTGCGCGAACGCGCGCAGCGCGGCCCGCAGCTGCCCCATGACGGCGGCGGCGCGCGCGCCGCGCCCCTCGACGTCGCCGATGACGAGGCCGACCCGGCCCGCCGACAGCGGGATCACGTCGTACCAGTCGCCGCCGACCTGCGTCTGTATGCCGTGCCCGTGCGACTCCAGCGGACGGGCCGGCTCGTACCGCCAGGCGATCTGCAGGCCGTCCAGCGGGGGCGGCTTGTCGCCGGGCAGCAGGTGCTTCTGGAAGGCGAGCGCGGTGTCGCGCTCCTCCTCGAACAGGAGTGCGTTGTCGACGGCGAGCGCGACCCGGCTGGCGATGGCGCCGAGCAGGTCGCGGTCGAACCCGTCGTAGTGCGGGTCGGGCCGCTTGGTCAGGTTCGACAGCGCCAGGCTCATCACGCCGAGCAGCTCGCCGCGCACCAGCAGCGGCGCGGAGATCACCGAGGTGATGCCCATCTCGACGCCGAGCCGCCGGGACGACTCGTTCGGCGCCTGGAACCGGTGCTGGATCATGTCCTCGACGAGGACGGCGTCGCGGCGGTCCATCGCCTTGGCGCTGAAGTGGCCGGGCGGGTAGGAGACGGGCTCGCCGACCTCCGCCCAGGTGCCGGGCGGCGGCTCCCAGTCGGCGGCGTGCCGCGACACCCGCCGGTACAGCCGGTCGCCGCTGTAGAGGTCGATGAAGCAGTGGTCGGCGAACTGCGGTACGAGGGTGTCGGCGACGCGGCGGAGGGTGTCCTCCAGCTCCAGGGACCCGGCGAGCCGCTCGCCGATCCGCTCCATCAGCCCGTAGCGCTCCTGCTCGCGCTGGTTGGAGCGCAGCGCCTCCCGCGCGAAGATGACGACGCCGTCGACCGCGCCGGACGGGTGCCGCAGCGGGACGGCGTGCGCCCGCGTGTAGACGGTGGTGCCGTCCGCGCGCAGGTTGCAGAACGTGCCCTCCCAGACGCCGCCCTTGAGGACGTGCTTGGCCAGCTCCGTCGCCTGCTCGTGGTCCTCCTCAGCGATGCCCAGGGAGAGGATCGAGTGGCCGATGATCTCGTCGCCGCCGAACCCGAACAGCTGCCGCGCGAACGCGTTGCCGTAGATGACGTTGCTGAAGCGGTCGCAGACGATGACCGCCATCTCCATCTGGTTGAGGACGGTCTCGGGCGGCAGGCGCGCCTCGTCAGGCGCTTCCCCCCAGTGGTTCATCTCCCCATCCCGATCCTGATGACGGTCGCCGCGCCCGGCCCGGCGATCACCGGCCCGATGATCACTGGGCGTCGCGGCGCGGCCCTCGAACGTGTTCGTCTCGTCGTATTGAACGACGAACCCGCCGCCGGGATACGCCCGAAAGGCGCGAAGGTATGGAGATCTTCGGTATAGACCGCCGGAACCGGTGCGCCCACGCCGGACGTGTCAGCGCCTGCTGACGAAGACGTGTTCGGCGATGTCGCGGGGAAGCTCCGTCGCGGGCCCCTCGTCCTCGTCGTCACTGATCACCCGTACCCCGTCGTCGGTCGCCCGGAGAATCACCTCTCGTCCCGGTTGTATCCCTATCTGCTTGAGTCTAAGCATCAGGTCGCTGTCGCTCTGCACCTGCTCGCTGATCCGCCTGATCACCGCGCCGGCGCCGCCGGGGCTCGCCACGGCGGTCATCACCGACAGGGGCGCGTGGTCGCCGTCGTCGCCGTGCCCGCCGAGTTCGGCCAGGCCGGGGATCGGGTTGCCGTGCGGGCAGGTGGTGGGGTTGTCCAGCAGCGCGACCAGGCGGCGCTCGACGTCCTCCGACATGACGTGCTCCCAGCGGCACGCCTCGATGTGGACGTCCTCCCAGGGCAGGCCGATGACGTTGACCAGCAGGCATTCGGCGAGGCGGTGCTTGCGCATGACCCGGGTGGCGAGACCGCGGCCGCTCTCGGTCAGTGTGAGGTGCCGATCGCCCTCGACCCGGAGCAGGCCGTCGCGCTCCATCCGCGCGACCGTCTGGCTCACCGTCGGGCCGCTCTGGGAGAGCCGCTCGGCGATGCGCGCGCGGAGGGGGATGATCCCCTCCTCTTCGAGCTCGAACACCGTACGGAGGTACATCTCCGTGGTATCGATAAGGCCGTGTGAGGTCACAGCTCCCTCCAGTCTTATGACCAACGAGTCTACTTGCTCGGACCCCGGCCCGCCGGGCCCCGCGAATATCCCCCACAAGCCGGGTAAGGGGAACGCAAGATGAACGCGAAACCTTCCCTGGACGCGGAACCGTTCCTGCCCGCGACACCCGAGGAACGCGCGGATCTCGGCGCGCTGCGCGAGGCGGCGTCCGGCTGCCGGGGCTGCGGCCTCTACGAGAACGCCACCCGGACCGTCTTCGGCGAGGGCGCGCCGGGCGGGCGGCTCGTCCTCATCGGCGAGCAGCCCGGCGACCAGGAGGACCGCCAAGGCCACCCCTTCGTCGGCCCCGCCGGACGCGTCCTCGACCGGGCGCTGGAGGAGGCCGGGATCGAGCGCGGCGACGTCTACGTCACCAACGCCGTCAAGCACTTCAAGTTCAAGACGCAGGCGGGCGGCAAGCGGCGCATCCACGAGGCGCCGAACGCGGGCGAGATGCGCGCGTGCCGCCCCTGGCTGCTGGCCGAGCTGCGGATCCTGGAGCCGGACGTCGTCGTCGCGCTCGGCGCCACGGCCGGCAAGGCGCTGCTCGGCTCGTCGTTCCGGGTGACCAGGCAGCGCGGCCGCCTCATGCCGCTGCCCGACCTGGAGGCGATCGGCACTCCCGCCGCCGCGCGCGAACTCGGCGACGAGCCGCCGGAACGGGCCGACACGCAGCTGCTGGCGACGATCCACCCGTCCGCCGTCCTGCGCGCCGAGGACCGCGACGCCGTCTACAGGGGCCTACTGGACGACCTCAAGATTGCCGCCTCCGCCCTCCGTTGACCTGCGGCGTGTTGTTGTTATGCGGCCGCTCATAACAACAACACGCCGCAGGTCAACGTCAAGGGGTGACGGTTTCGGTCGTTCTTGTGTCGTAGCGGAGCAGGGCGGGGACGGCCAGGGCCACGACGATGACCAGGGCGGCGCAGACCAGGCCGCCGCCCACCCAGGACGCGGTGGCGCCGGCGACGCTCGCGGTCGCGCCCGCCCGGACGTCCCCGAGGCGGGGCCCGCCCGCGACGACGACGGTGAAGACGCCCTGGAGCCGCCCGCGCATCTTGTCCGGCGCGTACGTCTGGAGCATCGACTGGCGGAACACCGCCGACACCAGGTCGGCCGCGCCGCCCACGGCGAGCAGCACCACCGCGAGCCACAGCCGCCCGGCGAGCCCTGCCGCCGCCACGGCCAGCCCCCAGATGACGATCGACACGACGAGGGCGACCCCCTGCTTGCGCACCCGCCCGATCCAGCCGGACGACAGCCCGCCGAGGAACGCCCCGATCGCGATGGCGGCGAACAGCCAGCCGACCGCGGCCTCCCCGCCGAACCGGGTCTCGGCGACCTCGGGGAACAGGGCGCGCGGCATCGCGATCGCCATCGCGATGATGTCGACGACGAACGACATCAGCAGCACCGGCTGCGTGGCGAGGTAGCGCAGCCCGTCGATCACCGAGCGCAGGCCGGGCGAGCCGGTGACGTCGCCGAGCGGCGGGATCGCGGGCAGCCGCAGCGCCGCGTACAGGACGACGGTGAACAGCACGGCGTCGAGCGCGTAGGCCGCCGCGTAGTGCCAGTGGGCCAGCAGCACGCCCGCGAACAGCGGCCCGGCCAGCATCCCGAACTGGCTGGCGGTGAAGTTGAGGGTGTTGGCGGCCGGGACGAGTTCCCGGTCGACCAGCCGGGGGATGATCGCGCTGCGGGTCGGCGAGGCGACCGCGAACCCGACCGCCTGGATCGCCACCACGCCCATGATCAGGGTGAGGCTGCCGACGTCCAGGAGCGCCTGGACGAGCAGCAGCAGCGTCGCGACCCACATGACGCAGGACGACGCGAACAGCAGCCTGCGCCGGTCCATGTGGTCGGCGATCGCCCCGCCCCACAGCCCGAACACGATCAGCGGGACGAGGTTGACGAAGCCGAGCACGCCCACCCACAGCGACGACTTCGTCATGTCGTACACCTGGACCGGGACGGCGACGGCGGTGACCTGGAACCCGACGAACGACACGCCCTGCCCGAGCCACAGCCTCCGGTAGGCGGGCATCCCGAGGGGCCGGGTGTCGATGGCCAGCCGCCGCAGCCTGCCGCGCGCGCCCATGCGCGGCCGCGCGGGCCCCTCCGCCTCCGAGTCGGGATCGGCGTCGGCCTTCCGGACCGTGTCAGGAGCGTCGGCGGGGGGTGGCTGCTGTTCCGGTGTCACGGGGACAGTCTCTCCGCCGTCCAGGCCCCGTGGTCGTCCGCACCCCCCGGAGATACTTCGCGGCGGTAACGAATCCGGTCGTGCAGCCGATCGCGCCGGCCCTGCCAGAACTCGATCGATTCGGGGACGACCCGGTAGCCGCCCCAGAAGTCCGGCAGCGGGACGACGTCCGAGCCCTCCTCGTCGGGCGCCCCGGGCGGCTGCCCGGCGGCCGGATCCGGCCAGCGCGCGGCCGCGTCGGCGTAGTGGCGCTCCAGCGCCTCCCGGCCGGGGATGACGCCCGACTGGTGCTCGCTGGCCCAGGCGCCGAGGCGCGACCCGTACGGGCGCGTCCGGAAGTAGGCGGCCGACTCGTCCCGCGTCAGCTCGGCCACCGGGCCGGCGACGCGCACCTGCCGGTACAGCGGATGCCACGGGAACACGAGCGCCGCGCGCGGGTTCTCGGCGAGATCGCGGCCCTTGCGGGACGTCAGGTTCGTGAAGAAGCGGAAACCCTGCGGTCCGTAGCCCTTCAGCAGCACGAGCCGTGCGCTCGGTTCGCCGTCCCCGGAGGCGGTCGCGAGCACCATCGCGTTCGGCTCCACGAGCCCGGAGGCGTGCACGTCGGCGAACCAGGCGGCGAACAGCGCGAGCGGATCGGCGGGGAGCGCCGACTCGGACAATTCGCCCGACTCGTAAGATCTCCGGAGCCGCGCGGGATCGGGCGTTGGGGAACTCACAGCGTCAGAGCCTCTCACCTGGAGGTTGTGCAACTCGCATGACCCCTGGGTACTGGTCAGTAAGGCGGACAGGGTTCAATGGCACGGCACCGCCTTATCACTCTTGGGGACGAAAGGCAGGACGACATGTCCGACTTCAAACCTGGTCTCGAGGGGGTCGTGGCCTTCGAGACCGAGATCGCCGAACCGGACAAGGAGGGCGGCGCGCTCCGCTACCGGGGCGTCGACATCGAGGAACTCGTCGGCCGCGTCTCCTTCGGCGACACCTGGGGCCTGCTGGTGGACGACAGCTTCACCCCGGGCCTGGCCCCCGCCGATCCGCACCTGCTGCCGGTCACCTCCGGCGACGTGCGGGTGGACGTGCAGAGCGCGCTCCCCACCCTCGCCACCGCCTACGGCATGAAGCCGCTGCTCGACATCTCCGACGAGGAGGCCCGCGCCGACCTCGCCCGGGTGTCGGTGACGGCGCTGTCGTTCGTGGCGCAGTCGGCCCGCGGCGTCGGCGTGCCGATGGTCCCGCAGAAGCGGATCGACGAGTCCGCGACCATCACCGAGCGGTTCATGGTCCGCTGGCGCGGTGAGCCCGACCCGAAGCACGTCCGGGCCATCGACGCCTACTGGGTCTCCGCCGCCGAGCACGGCATGAACGCCTCCACGTTCACCGCGCGCGTGATCGCCTCCACCGGGGCGGACGTCGCGGCCAGCATCTCCGGCGCGATCGGCGCCATGTCGGGCCCGCTGCACGGCGGCGCGCCCGCCCGCGTGCTCCCGATGATCGAGAAGGTGGAGCAGCTCGGCGACGCCCGCAAGGTCGTCACCGACATCCTCGACTCCGGCGACCGGCTGATGGGCTTCGGCCACCGCGTCTACCGCGCCGAGGACCCGCGCGCCCGCGTGCTGCGCCGCACGGCCAAGGAGCTGGACGCGCCGCGCTTCGAGGCCGCCAAGGCCCTGGAGGACGCCGCCCTCGCCGAGCTGCGCGAGCGCCGCCCGGACCGCCCGATCGAGACCAACGTCGAGTTCTGGGCCGCGGTCATCCTGGACTTCGCCGAGGTCCCGACCGCGATGATGCCCGCCATGTTCACCTGCGGCCGCACCGCCGGCTGGGCGGCGCACATCCTGGAGCAGAAGCGCACCGGCCGCCTCGTCCGCCCGAGCGCCAAGTACACCGGCCCGGGCAGCCGCTCGATCGGCGAGGTCGCGGGAGCGGCGGACGTCCTCAAGGGCTGACGGAACCTCCCCCCCACTCCCCCCGCAACGACGCGCCTTGGGGCCCCCGGACCGCTTCCGGGGGCCTTGTGCGTGCCCGCCGGCCGCACGCCCGGCTACTGCGCCGCCGCGCGGCCGTCCTCGCCGTCGCCCGGCGGGCAGGACGCCTTGCCCTGCGTCCCCGCGATCAGGCGGCCGCACACCTGCTTGACCTCGGTGGTCCCGTCCGGCTTGATCGTCGCCAGCAGCACCGGCTTGTCCAGGACCTGGTGGCCGGTGCCGCGGGAGCTGAAGCGCAGGACGCCGCTCGCCCCGTTCCGCAGGACGTCGTGGTCGGGGTCGTTCAGCGCCGCGAACACCGATCCCGCCGACGGCAGCGCCTGCTCCTGCCAGTAGACCTTGCTCGCCACGGTCGCGACGAGGGTCACGGCGTCGTAGGCGACCGCCGCGCGGGTGATGGACGGACGCCGGCCCGGCGCGACGCCACTGCCGGTGTCCTTGTCCGTCATCGCGTGCACGGCCGGGTCGTAGTCGGAGTAGAAGGTCTGCGGCGCCTGGTCGCCGATCCACCGCCACGTCCACGCCTCCCGCGCGGCGAGCGGCGTGAAGTACAGGTCGAAGGTGTTCTTGCGGCCGATCTCGTCGGCGTTGTCGCTGACGTACTTGGCGATCTCGTCGTCCGCCATGACCAGCGGCCGCTTCGGGCACGACAGCTCCAGCACGTTGACGAACGAGCGGAACTCGTCGGAGCGGCCGGCGTAGTAGAACATGTCGGGCTGGTCCTGGCACGCCTCCCGGACGGCCTTGTTCAGCTCGCCCGCGTTCTTGTAGGGGCGCATGAGCGCCTTCCCGGGCCGGAACGCCTTCTCGAAGTCGGCGGCCAGGTTCCGGCTGTAGAGGTCGTCGGGGTCGCCGTCGTAGATGACGACCGCGTCGTCCACCTTCTTGCCGCCCACGTCGCCGTGCCGCGCCCAGTACGCGGCGTGCTCGGCGGTCCGCTCGTTCGGCGAGGCGAGCCGGAAGTAGTACGGCGAGAAGCCGGCGTCGCCGTCCAGCAGCGCCGTCCCGTCGTAGCTGTTGGCGGTGCCGACCAGCGGCAGCGCCGACTTGGCCAGCAGCCTGATCGCGTCCTGCGTCTGCCGCCGGCTCTGCTCGAACCCGACCACGGCGACGATCGAGCGGTCCTTCAGGGCGAGCCTGCGGATCTGCCGGGCGACGTGCACGGCGTACTGGAACTTGGCGCCCGCGTTGGCGATCAGCACCCGCAGCCGCAGGTCCTTGCCCTCGGCGGCGTCGTTGAACCGCTTCTGCGCGATCGCCAGCCCGATCAGCTCGCCCTGCACCCCGGCGAGCAGGTCGATCCGCCGGTTCTCGATCGACGGGTCGGCGGTCACCGGCCCGAGGTAGACGACCGTCGCGTACGGCTTCCCGGACTCCTTGACGTGGTCGTTCAGCGCCTCGATGCGGTCGAGCACCGCGTTCAGCCGGTTGTCGTTGTTCTTGCCGCCGGAGTCCTCGCCGAAGCGGAACGACCCGTCGGTGATGCCGACGCACTCGCCGTTCGCCATCCGCCTGATCCCGAAGGGCGAGCAGTACTTCACCACCTGCACCGAGATCACCGTGATGGACGCCGCCGCGACCGCGACCATCGCGATCCACGGCAGCGCCGGGTGCGCGAGCCGGGGGCGGCGCCGCACCGGCCGGACGGGCGGCAGGTCGCCGCCCGGGTCGCGGGTGATGTCGACGCGCAGCTCGCGGCGGGAGCCGAGCGCGCCGACGCGGCGCTGCTCGCGGGTGTAGCGGTCCCACAGGCCGCGGGCGGCGATGACGCTCTGCGGCTCGCCCGACGACACGTCGACCCGGACGGCCTGCGCGAGCCGGTCGAGCAGGAGCGGCGCGGACGGCTCGTCGCCGGCGGGCGCGTTCGGGTCGACGCCCGCGACGACGATGAGCGGGTCGAACCCGGAGACCCGGTCGCTCGCCTGGCAGTCGGCGCGGACCCGCTCCATCAGCTCCACGAAGGCCACCCCGGGATGCCGGGCCGCCAGGTGCTCGAAGATCAGCACCGGGTAGCGGACGCGGGCCCACGCCGCGCGCCGGTAGTCGCGCCGGTAGTTGCGGCGCAGGTCCTCCAGGAAGGCGGCGACGAGCAGCAGGTCGAGCTGCTCGCCGTGGTCGTCGGGCTCGACCGGGCGCGGGTCGAACACGCCGAGCGCGAAGCCGAGGAAGCCGGTGGAGTCGCGGTCGACGTAGGGCTGGCGCAGGAACCAGCCGAACCGCCGCACCCCGTACCAGCCGCGCGTCCGGGCGACGATCTGCACGGTCACGAACGCCACCCCGATCACGGCGGCGAGCACGGCGGACGCGAGGTCCAGCGCCGCCGCCGTCCCGGCGCTGATCAGCGCGACGACCGCGATCCCGATCGGGGCGATCTGCTCCAGGAACGACAGGAACGTGGCGGGCCGGCTGCGCACCTCCTCCAGGTCGCGCAGGACGTCCCGGCCCCGGCGGCGGATCACCCGGTTCAGCTCGCGGCGGCGCGCGTTCTCGTTGTCGCCGACCGGCGGGTGCGTGAGCCGCCGGACCAGCTGGTGGTTCTCCCGCTCGGCGGACGAGGCGCCGCGCGGCACCGGGCGGTCGCCGGCGAGCCGGATCTCGCGCAGGTCGCGCAGCCACAGCGCCATCTCCAGCAGCGGGAACCGCAGTCCCGGCTCGCCCCGGGCGCGGCTGCTCGGCTGCGACAGCTCCCGCTTGGCCTCCCGCAGCACGCCCGCGACATCGGTGGCCGGCGTGTCGGCGGCGATGTGCGACACCGGGGCCCGCTCGTCCTCGCAGCGGGACTTCAGCATCTCGGCGGCGTGCGCGGTGGCGCGGCCGGGGCCGAGCAGCAGGAGCAGCGGCCGCAGCCGCTCCCGCAGCCTCCACTTCGGCCGCTCCCGCAGCCGTTCGAACAGGTCGAGCACTCCGCGCAGCCGATCCTCGCTCAGGATCCGGTCGCCGTCGCTCGCCATGGCTCACGCCTCGCTTCCCGCTCGCCCTCTCCTTCGCGCTCCCCCGACATGCCCGTCCACCCTTGGACGCGGCGGACGGGCAAATGGATCGAAACTTTCCCAGATCCGCGCGGCCGGACATGGCATTTGGCCACTTTTGCCATTATTAGACGTATGAGCCAAGATCCCGACGAGCCGCTGGACGGCGACATCGGTCCCGCCTCCGCGCGCGAGCCGGGCGCGGTGCAGGCCGACGCCGCCACCGACGCCGCCGACGCCGCCGAGGAGCTGCGGCGGTACGCGGCGGAGCGGGAGGAGCGGCGGCGCCGCACCAACGCCGTGTCGGGGCGGATCGCCGTCGCCGTCGCCGCGCTGCTCCTGGCGTTCCTGACCTACGACTCCGTCCGCACGGCGATCGAGGCGCACGCCAGGGGGGACGACTGGGTCTATCCGCCGGCCGTGATCGCCGGGATCTGCGCGGTGGCCCTGGCGGCCCTGCTGACCTGGGCGTGGCGGCGCCGCCGTCTCGGCATGTGAACCCGGACCGCGATCTTCGTAGCAGGTCAGATAGCCTTCTACAAGTGACCGACAGCGCGAATCCAACCATTGACATCCCAGCCGATCTCAAGCCCGCCGACGGCCGTTTCGGGTGCGGTCCGTCCAAGGTCCGCCCCGAGCAGCTCGCCGCCCTGGCCGAGTCCGGTTCCACCTACATGGGGACCTCGCACCGCCAGAAGCCGGTGAAGTCCCTGGTCGGGCGCGTCCGGGAGGGCCTGTCCCAGCTGTTCTCCCTGCCCGACGGCCACCAGGTCCTGCTGAGCAACGGCGGCACCACGGCGTTCTGGGACGCGGCCGCGTTCGGGCTCGTCCGGCAGCGCTCGCAGCACCTGACGTTCGGTGAGTTCTCCAGCAAGTTCGCCAAGGTCACCACGAGCGCTCCCTGGCTGGGCGAGCCCACCGTCATCTCCGGCCCGGCCGGAACGCACCCGGAGGCGTCCGCCGAGGAGGACGTCGACGTCTACGCGCTCACCCACAACGAGACCTCGACCGGCGTCGCGATGCCGATCAGGCGCCCGGCGGGCACGACCGCGCGCGAGGGCCTCGTCCTGGTGGACGCCACGTCCGGCGCGGGCGGCCTGCCCGTGGACGTCACCGAGACCGACGTCTACTACTTCGCGCCGCAGAAGTGCTTCGCGGCCGACGGCGGCCTCTGGGTGGCGCTGGCGTCCCCCGCGGCGCTGGAGCGGATCGACGAGATCGCCATGTCCGACCGGTACGTCCCCGAGTTCTTCAACCTGAAGACGGTCGTGGACAACTCCGCCAAGGACCAGACCTACAACACCCCGGCCGTGGCCACGCTGATCCTCCTCGCCGAGCAGATCGAGTGGATGAACGGCAACGGCGGCCTGGAGTGGACGACGTCCCGCACGGCCGACTCGTCGCGGCGGCTCTACACCTGGGCGGAGAAGACGTCCTACACGACGCCGTTCGTGGTCGACCCGGCGCAGCGCTCGCAGGTCGTCGGCACGATCGACTTCAACGACGACGTGGACGCCGCGGCCGTCGCGAAGACGCTCCGCGCCAACGGCATCGTCGACACCGAGCCGTACCGCAAGCTGGGCCGCAACCAGTTGCGCATCGGCATGTTCCCGGCCATCGACCCCGACGACGTCGAGGCCCTGACCGCCTGCATCGACTACGTCGTCGAACGCCTCTGACGGTGTGAACCCCCGGGGGTGCCACGCCGCACTCCCGGGGGCCCGTCCTAGGCGACGGCGAGGGGCGAGCCGGTGCCGCCCGCGCGCCGGACGGCCCGGTGCAGCAGGCCGGCGCGGTCGCGGTCCCGGTCGGCGGCGGTGAAGCCGGTCCAGACGCGCGGGTCCATGTCGGTGTCGCGGGCGGTGGGCGGGAAGTTCGCGGTCGCGAGCACCTCGGGCCGGTCGCGGCGGCCGGGGCGGCGCTCCATGCCGACCTTCACGTAGGTGCCCTCGCGGAGCATGACGACGGTGCTGAACCGGGCGCTCGTGTGCCGCTCGGCGTCCCGGAACCAGCGCGGGTTGGACGCCCAGTAGATGTTCTGGTCGGTGTCCACGGCGACGGTCAGCGGGCTGAGCGCGCCCCGCGCCAGGTGCACCTCGGTGGGGCGGTCGCGGTGGACCCAGGCGAGCGCGACCCGTCCGACCACGGCCTCGAGGACGGCGGCCACGTCGGCCGGCCCCCGGCAGCCGGCGAGGAGCTGGAAGATCGGCTCGCTGTCGGTGGTGCCGGCGGCGGGCGGCAGCGCGAAGCGCGACCGCAGCCCGGCGGCGTCGATGTCCCCGTTGTGGGTGGCGACGAGGTCACGGACGGCCATCGGGCTCGCATTGCGCGGCTCCAGCGGCGACCCCTGCGTCGCCCAGCGGGTGTGGCCGAGCGCGACCGGCGAGCGGTCCAGCTCCGGGACGTACGCGGGGCGCCAGACCCCCGAGAAGGGGCCACGCCCCTTCAGCACCCGGCAGCCGCCTGCGGGGCCCCCGAGGCTCGGCCGGCCGCCGAGGCCCGGCCACGCGCCGAGCAGCGCGAGGCCCGCCGAGTCGGTCCCGCGCTCCTCCGCGAGCATGCCCAGCGTGACGAACACGTCCGACGCCCGTCCCGGGTCGTCGGCGAACGGCGACCGCACCATCCCGAACAATCCGCACATGTCTGATGAGATGCAGATCATGGGCGGACGGTTCGAGTCGTGCATCCGGCCGAATAAGCTCGGACCCGTGAACCGCGCGCCCCAATGGCTGCTTCCCACCGTGCTGACCGCGCTCGTCCTCGCCGTGGTCGTCGGTGCGCTGCTGAGCTGACCTGTGCCGGTCACAGACGTGCGGGCCATATGATCGACGGGGCGCGGAACGGGGATGATCAGACCATGTCAGCAAGCCGCGTCGCCGTCCGCGCCGGGGCCGCGGCCGTCCTCGCCGGCGCCTCCGTCGCGGCCTTCTCCCCCGGCGCCGCCGCCGCGGCGAAGGGCGACCGGACGGCGTTCACGATCAGGGACCCGCGGATCACCGAGTCCAGCGGCCTCGCGGCGAGCACCCGGCATCCCGGGATCGTCTACACGCACAACGACTCCGGCGGCGTCCCGCAGGTCTTCGCGCTCGGCCCGGACGGGCGGGTGCGGGCCGTGCTGACGGTGGGCGGCGCGAGCGCCCGCGACTGGGAGGCCATCGCGGTCGGCAAGGACGGCCGAGGCCGTCCGGCGATCTTCGTGGCCGACATCGGCGACAACCTCGGCGGCGCCTGGCCGTACGTGACGGTGTACCGGATCCCGGAGCCGTCGCGGATGCGCAGTCAGACGCTGCGTGCGACGGCGTTCAAGATGAAGTACGAGGACGGGCCGCGCAACGCCGAGACCATGATGATCAACCCGCGGACGAACCGGCTCTACATCGCCAGCAAGCTGTTCGGCGGGAAGATCTACGAGGCGCCCGCGAAGCTGCGCACCGGCGGGTTCAACGTGATGCGGAAGGTCGGCGACGCACCGGCCATCGCCACCGACGGCGCGTTCTCCCCCGACGGCCGCACCTGCGTGATCCGGACGTACTTCGGCGCCCGGCTGTACTCGGTGGGGGCCGGCGGCAGGCCCGGCGAGGCGCTGACGTCGATCGACCTGCCCATGCAGAAGCAGGGCGAGTCGGTGACCTACACGGCGGACGGCAGGTCGCTGCTCGTCGGGTCGGAGGGCACGAACCAGCCCGTCCACCAGGTGCCGCTGCCGGAGGAGGCGCTGCCGTCGCCGTCGCCGTCCGCCTCGCCCGAGCACGGCGGGGCCGCGAGCGGCGCCGAGAACGGCCGCCGGGACGCGGGCGGCGCGCGGGCCGGCCTGTTCCTCGCGCTCGCGATCGCGGGCGCGGTCGGCTACGGCCTGCTGAGGAAACGCCGGTGACGGCCGGGAACCGAGTGGCGGCCGGGAACCGTACGACCTGACCGGCACGATGGAAAAGGCTTTCGGAGGACGACCGGATCGCGGAAGGAGGCGACGGTCCCGCGCGGACCCGTGTGAGGATGCGGACTGTGGAGCATGAGCTGGTGGGCCTCGCGGGTTCCGGCGGCCGGTGGCGCCCGGTCGCCGCGGGCCCCTTCACCGTCGCCGCGGTGGCGCTCGCGCTGCTGCCGATCCGCCCGGTGTGGCTGTGGGGCGCGCTGATCGGCGCCGTCGCCGCGGTCCCGTGGCTGCTGGGCGCGGTCCCCGACGCGCGCCGCCGGCGGCCCCGGCCGTACTGGCGGCTGTCGGCGGCGGGCCTGGAGAAGATCGGCCGCGGCGGGCTGGTCCTGGTGTCCTACGAGCGGTCCCGGATCGACGGCCTCGCCATCACCACCGGGGACGGCGTGCTGACCGTCTTCCACCGCTTCGGGCGGACGGCGGTCGGCGGCATGACCGCGATGGGCCTGGAGCCGCTGGCGGTGTTCGTCACGGCCCGCCGGCTCGGCATCCCCATGCACGTCCTGGACGGCGAGGCGACCGACCTGCTCGACCCGGCGCTCGACGAGGCGCTGCGCGTCTCCGGGCTGGAGGACGACGTCCCGGGCGGCGGGCCGCTGCCGCGCGACCACGCGGTGGAGAAGCGCCTGCTGGACCAGGAGGCCGCGCTGCTGGCGGCGGCGTACGAGCCGCCCGCCGAGCCGTCCACCGGGGACGGGCCGGCCCGCGGCAGGGGCCGGGCCCGCGAGCAGCGGCTGGACACCCCCGAACCGCTGCCGAGCCGGCGCCGCATCATGCTGCTCGGCGCGCTGACCGCGCTGCTCGGCGCCGTGATGATCGTCCGGATCGCGCTGGACGGGACGAGCGAGTTCGGCGCCCGGCTCGCCGCGGGCTGCTGGGCGCTCGCCGCGATCGCCGGGGTCCTCGCGGCGCGCCGCCGGCTGCTGCGCGCCGCCCAGATCCGCTGGACGATCACCGCCGAGCGGCTGCTGGTGCGGGCCCGTCCGGGCCGCCGCCGCGAGGTCCAGGACCTGCGCGCCGGCGATGTCGCGGCGGTCGTCGTCGGCCCCGGCCTGCGGCTCGACCCGGTCAGCGGGGAGCCGCGCCGCGCCGACCTCGCCGCGCTGGCGTTCGGGCACCGGCTGGAGCTGGTCGCCCGGCTGCCCGCGCACGGCCTGGACGGCTTCCAGCTCGCGCACGCCCTCGACGACCACGGCTACCGGGTGATCACGCCGGGGGCGCGGGCGCCGCGCCGCCCCGACTACGGCCTCGAAGGGCTGCCGGAGATCTTCGCGCAGGTGCCCGGCGGGCGGCTCATCGTCACCGACGGCGGGCTCGGCTGGGCGGACGCCGCCGGCGACGTCGTGCTGAAGATGCCCGAGGACCGCATCGGCGGCATCGAGCTGCTCACCATCGGCGGGCACGCCTGGGTCCGGCTGTACGACTCCGACGGCGACGAGTTCTTCGCCGCGCCGCTGTCGGCGCTGCGGATCTCCCGCACCGACCTGCGCGACACGGCCCGCCGGGCGGGCCTGCCGGTCAACGACGCCGAGTACGACGCCTACATGAGCGCCGCGTTCCATTCGGCCATGTCCGCGCTGGCGGCGCCGGAGTTCGAGCGGGCCGCCGCCGCGCTGCCCGCGCAGACCACCGGTCAGGACGGTCCCGGCCAGGACGGCACGGGTCAGGAGGGCACGGGTCAGGACGGCGCGGTCGTGGACGCGGCGGCGGAGGGCGTCGCGGCGCCCTTGCCGCAGGATGTCACGTTCCCCGTCCTCACCCCGCCGAGCCCCGCCACGGCCCCGGGCGCGCTGCTGGACGCCACCCGCCGCTCCCGCATCGGGACGTACGGGATGAGCGTGCTGCTGTGCGAGGCGGTGGCCCTGCTGGGCGCCGTGTGGCTCGGCCCCGACCTCGGCGGCTTCAACACGACGGCGAGCTGGTCGGTGCCCGCCGGGCTGCTGATCGGGCTCTTCGGCTACTGGCTCTACGACCGGAACCGGTCGCAGCTCCGCGTGACGTCGGCCGGGCTCGCGGTCGTCACCAGGCGCGGCAAGGTCGAATGGGACCTGGCCCGCGACCGCATCGGCGGCGTCGGCATCGACGAGTCGGCCGAGCGGATGCCGCGGCTGGTGGTGTGGGCGCCGTCCGGGCGGGTGCTGCGGCAGATCACGTTCCCGCCCGACCTGGACGAGCTGCGCCGCGCCTGCGAGCGCTACGGCGTCCCGTGGGGGCCGCCCGACGCCGACCGCCCCGCCCCGCCGCCGCCGGAGCTGTGACGCAGCGACCAGGTCTTCAGCGACTCGTAGGTCACCTGCGTCCGGTCCTTGCCGGGCAGGTCGCTGCGCATCAGCTGGACGGAGTCGGCGGTCCACGGGGCGCCCGCGAACGCCGACAGCGGCTCGATCAGCGACCGCACGTCCACCGGGCGCCTGGACCGTGCCAGCGTCAGGTGGGGGCGGAAGCCGCGGTGCTTGTCGGGCAGCGTCCCGACGCGGCGCCCGGCCGCGGTGGTGGACGCGGCGAGCCGCGCCAGCCCGCGCCGGTCGCCGTACAGGCCCGTCCACAGGACGCGGGCGTGCGCGCCGCTGCCGGGGAACGCGCCCGCGCCGGCCAGTGACAGCGTCATCCGCTCGTGGCGTCCGGCGGCGCGCTCCAGCCGGGGCAGCAGCCGGTCGAGGGTGCGGTCGTCGACCTCGCCGAGGAACGTCAGCGTGACGTGCAGCAGATCGCGCCGCACCCAGCGCAGCTCGGGCAGCGCGTCCCGGTGCGGGCGGACGGCCTCCTCGAGCTCGTCCAGGATGTCCGGTGGCGGTACGAGCGCCACGAAAAGCCTCATGGGAGCGTCCGGAGGGCCACCCGGCCAGCTTTCCAGCAGACGGCACCGGTTGTCACGCGGATCGGCCGCTCATCCCGCGGCGCCGGTCATCCTCCGGCCGGACCGCACCCGCCGCACGCGCCGGATCCGTCGCAGCCCGGCCAGGCCCTCGCCCCGGGCGGCCAGCGCACCGACGGCGAGCGCGGCGAGGACCGACACCAGCCCGCCGAGGACGAGGCTCATCCGGGCGCCGAAGTGCTCGGCCAGCCATCCGATGGCGGGCGCGCCCACCGGGTTCGTGCCGAGGAACACCAGCATGTACAGGGCCATCACGCGGCCGCGCATCTCCGGGGACACGCCGAGCTGCATCGTCGCGTTCGCCGCCGTCGTGATCGTCATCATCGCGATGCCGGTCGGGACGAGCAGCGCCAGGAACAGCCAGTACGTCGGCATGAGTCCGGTGACGGCCTCCAGCGTCCCGAACACCAGGCCCATGACGACCAGCAGCCGCAGCCGCGGCCTCGCGACCCGCCTGGCCGCCAGCAGCGCGCCGCTGAGCGCGCCGAGCGCCAGCATGCTGGATGCGAGCCCGAACGCGGACGCGTCGGTGTGGAAGACCTCCTTGGCGACCAGCGCGACCGTCATGTTGAAGTTCATGCCGAACATCGCGAGGAACCCGATGAGGATCAGGACGAGCATCAGGTCGCGGCGCCCGCGCACGTAGCGGAGCCCCTCGCGCAACTGCCCCTTGGCCCGCTTGACCGGCGGGGACTCGCGCAGCTCGTCCGCCCGCATCGCGGAGAGCCCGAACAGGACGGCACCGAACGACGCCGCGTTCACGAGGAACACCGGCCCGGTGCCGATCAGCGCGATGAGCACCCCGGCGATGGCGGGGCCGAGCAGCCGCGCGCCGTTGAAGGTGGCGCTGTTCAGCGCGATCGCGTTCGGCAGGTCGCGCTTGCCGACCATCTCGACCACGAACGTCTGCCGGGTCGGGTTGTCGACGACGGTGGCGACGCCGAGCCCGAACGCCAGCACGTACACGTGCCAGACCTGCGCCTGGCCGCTGATCGCCAGCAGACCGAGGATCAGCGCGAGCACGCCCATGGAGATCTGGGTGATCACGAGGACGCGCCGCTTCGGGTACCGGTCGGCGATCACGCCGCCCCAGAGCCCGAACAGCAGCATCGGCAGGAACTGGAGCCCGGTGGTGATGCCGAGCGCGGTACCGCTCCCCTGGGCCAGTTCGAGGACGAGCCAGTCCTGCGCGACGCGCTGCATCCAGGTACCGGTGTTGGAGACGACCTGCCCGGCGGCGTACAGCCGGTAGTTCCGGTTCCGCAGCGAACGGAACATCCCGCCGCGCGTCGCGTCCTCGGGCTCGTCCGCCGCAGGCTCGTCGGCCTTCGGGGCGGGCGGAGGACCATCGTGGAACGTTCCGTCCTCCTTCGCGGCGGCACCGGTGACCGCAGACTCATCACCCGGCGCACGCTGCTCGAACTGCGCCGATCGATCAATCTGCGGCACCGGCCCGACCGGCGCCGCCTCGCCGGACCGTCCGGCGCCCGTGCTCTCGGGCGCGGGAGCGGGCTCGGGGGCGGCGGTGAAGCCGGGGGTCTTGGGAGCGGCCGTGAAGGTCGCGCGGGTGCCGGGGTGGCCGGGGGCGGGGCGGCGGCGGGAGCGCACGCTGGTCGCGGTGTTCGCCGGCGCGGTCGCCGGGGCGGCGGGGGCGGCGGTGCCGGCGGCGGCGCGGGGCGGGTGCACGAGCCGCCGGCCGCGGGCGCCGCGCGCCGCGGCCCCCTCCGGTTCGTCGGGTGTTTCGTTAGCAGAAGTCATTATCAAAGCTAACGGTAATCGGGGCGTCGGCATTCCGGCAAGGAACAGCCACACCACTCCGGGGTCAGGACCTGCTGAGCCGGTCGATGATCGGCGCGGCGCGGCGCAGGATCTCCCGCTCGTCGGCGGTCAGCTCGGCGAGCCGGCGGGCCAGCCACGCCTCCTTGCGGCGCCGCTCGTCCGCGAGCAGGGCGGCGCCCTCGTCGGTCGCGTTCAGCACGACCTGCCGCCCGTCGGTCGGATGCGGGCTGCGCACGACGAGCCCGCGCTCCTCCAGGTAGGCGATCACCCGGGTCATCGACGGCGGCTGCACCTTCTCGTGGTCGGCCAGCTCGCGCGGCGTCATCGATCCGTGCCGCTCGATGGCGGCGAGCGCGGCGAACTGCGTGAGCGACAGCGGGCGCCCGCCGTCGCCGGTCGCGGGCGCGCGCAGCGTGCGGAGCCGGCGCGTCAGCCGCGCGATCGAGATGCGCAGCTCCTCGGCCAGCCCCGGCGCGGACGCCGTACGGCCGCGGATCGGTGGGGTTGTCATCGTCATTGGTCTCCCGGGTGCTGCTGCCCATGCTGCCACGCCGCCCGCGGCATGCGCGCCTCCGGTCCCGGCGGCCGGTTCCGGGGCCGGTGGTGAGCCGCTCGTCACCCCGGCCGCGGGGAGACTCCCCGGCCCGTGCCACGTAGCCTGAGGGCATGACCCGAGCGCGCCGTCCGGATCCGCCGCCGATGCAGACCAACGACGTCCGTATCGCGGCGGCGGGCACGGCCGCCTGGGCGGTCGCTCTCGTCGCCCTGCTCATCGTGGGCCTGCCCGCCGATGACCGCTGGTGGCCGTGGGTGTGCGTCGCCGGCATCGGGATCGGCCTGTTCGCCGTGTGGTACGTGCCGAGGCTCCAGTCCGGGCGCGCCCGGCAGGAGGCCGCCCGCGCCGCCGAACGCCGGGCCGCGCTCGACGGGCCGGGGGCGTCGCCGGCGGTCGAGCGCGACCGGCCGGCGGAGCCCGCCGACGACCGCGAGCGCGTCGACTAGGCCCCCTCGGCCAGGACCCCCTCGGCTAGGGCTCCAGGTCCGCTTCGGCCAGGAGGACGTGCAGGGACTCAGGAGCGCGCAGGACGGCCTCGACCAGCAGCCGGTCGCGCCAGTTCCCGGTGGACCAGGCGAGCGCCCGCGCCAGGCCGTGGACGCCGCTCGCGTGGACGGCGCCGTCTCTCGTCCACCACGGGACGTCCTCGCCGTCCACGATGAGGCGATCGTGGGCGAGGTAGTCGGCGGGCGCGTCCGGCAGGAAGGCTCTGACCACGTCCGGTACGGGGCGCTTCTCCCCCTCCGATTCGATCTCGCCCGGCACTTCGTCCCCGGCCGGCGGGAGATCGAGGAGTTCGGCGAGGCGTGCGTCGCGTCCTTGGGCAGCGATGATGAGCGGCTGCCCTTGGAGAAGCGGCAGGAGGTCGGGGCTGTCCAGGATGAGGGCGTCCCCCGCCTCCACGACCTCGACCTCACCGTCGACTATGGCGCGCACATGCTCGGGTGGCTCGATGACCGCGTCGGCGGCGTCGGCCAGGGCCGTCCACAGCACGCCCGACTGCGCACGGGTCACCGGCCGGTCGGGCTCGGCGAGCCGGTCGAGCAGCTCTTGGGCGCCGCCCGGCTCCTCAAGGAGTTCTTCCAGCGAGGTGCGGACGCCCAAGGCGAGCAGGAGCCGCTCGTCCAGGCCCTCTGGGGCGATGTCGTAGAGCCCTGCCAGCGACTCGTCCCCGCCTAGGCGGAACTCGCCCGGCCTGCGTCCGTCCAGTACCGGATGGCGCCCCAGCCACCACGCTGTGTACGACGGGACGGCGACGCGCCTCCCGTTGTGGAGGGTCACGTGGGCGGGGTCGACGATCGCGGCCCGCCACGGCGGCCCGGCCAGGACCCTCAGCGCGGCCGCCCAGTCATCGACGAGTTCCAGGTCGCGGACGGCCGCGAACTCCGGGACGAGGGGCGGGAGGTCCTGCGGCCCGATCCGCCTCAGGGCGTCGTCGGCCCAGAGGTCCTCGTCGTCCAGTTCGAGGGTCTCGACCTCATCGGCGAGGCCCATGAGGTTGACGTCTTCGGCCTTGGCCAGCGCGAACCCGTCCAGGACGCCGACGGCCGTCAGCGTTTCCGCGCCCCACCGCTCCAGGACCTCGCCGTCCACCACGCCGAACGGCGCGTCGTCGGCCATGAGGGCGCGCAGCGGGCTCTCCGGCAGCAGCAGCTCACCCGCCGGGTAGAGCTCCCCGTCGTCGCCCGGCAGGGCCAGCTCGGCCAGCCACGGCTCATCGCCCGGATCGACGTGCGCGGCGCCGACCAGGCCCAGCACGGCCTCCGCGACCGCGTCCGGGTCGTCGGCCTCGAACGACTCCTCGACGGCCGCCCGGACCCCCGGATCGGCGAGCACCGTCCGCGGGCCGGCCTCGATCGCGCCGAGCCGCGTCAGCAGCGGATGGACGGCCTCGGGGTGGACGAACCGCAGCCCGAGCACGTCCAGCCCGGCGGGGTCGGCGCCGTCGGCGATCAGCAGCCCGCGCGGCCCGCGCACGACCCGGCCCGCCTCGCCCGCCAGCGGCACCGGCAGGGCGCCCAGCGCGTCCCTCGCGGCCCCGTCGAGCGCCCCGTACACCCGGTGCCACCACGCCGGCTCCCGGTCCACAGCGGCCAGCTCGTCGATCACGTCGGCCAGCTCGACCCGCCGCACGCCGAGCGCCGCCAGCGCCGGGCTGCGCGCCGGCCACTCCGGCGGCAGCAGCCCGCCGACGACGGCGTCCTCACCCCCGAGGCCCCCGAGCACCTCGACGAACGGCGCGGGCGCGTCCACGGCGATCGCGTCCCGGCCGCGCGTCCGGTGCGGCAGCAGCGGCGCCTCGGGCAACCGCTCCCGGATCTCCCGCCGCACCCGCGCGTCGAGCTCGCCCGCGCCCACCGGGCCCGGCACGAGATCGAGCACGCGCGGCGACACCGGCAGCTCGCCCAGCAACCGCACGTAGTTCTCGGCGGCCCGCTCCACCAGGAAGTCGGTCAGGGCCCCGGGGGCGACGTGCCGCCGGTCCGGTGCGAGCGGGAACGACGCGATGAGCAGCGCGGGCAGGTCCAGCCGCTCGTCGCTCGGCGTGGGCGCGTGCACGACGCTCGGCATGCCGTCGGGCCATACGTCCTCTGGCAGAGCCCACCGGACCTGCCAGAACGGCCGCGCCCGCTCCTCCACGGGACGGTCGTGCAAGAGCGCGCCGGGGATCTCCCCATGCGCCTCGACCGTCCGCCAAGAGCCGCCGTTGATGACGACCTCGCCGCTGCCACGCCGTTCGGCGGTCAGGCGGCGGACGTCCCCGTCAACATCGATCTCAACCTGCTCCAGGGCCGGCAGGGCCAGCATCAGCGCCGCCCCGACGTCCCCCAATTGCCGCTGCACAGACGCCACCGCGTCTTCTAGCAGCGGCAACCGCACAACAGTGTCGAACCCCTCCGGCACGGAGGGCACGTCGTCCAACGGGAAGGGGAGCCGCAGCAACGGCACATGCCCGCCCCGCCGCTGCACCTCCTCGGCGAGCGCGGGCACCGCCTCGACCAGCTCCCGAGCCCGCGCCCGGGACCAGCCCACCCCGGCCGTCCCACCGCCACGCGTCCGGCCACCGGCCAACTCGCCACCCTGCGCGTCATCGCGCGGGGCTCCGCCGTCGCGGTGACCATCCGGACCCGCGGGCAGGACCGACGCGATCCCAGGAGCGTCGCTGACGGCCACGACGGCGGCGAAGCCGACCCCGAAGCGGCCGGTCGCGCCCGTCTCGTCGCGCTTCGCGGAAGCCCGCAGGGTCGACAGGGCCTCCACACCGGCAGCGTCCAGGGGGCCGCCGGTGTTGGCGGCGGTCAGGACGGCGCCCGCCGGGGACGTCCGCAACGTCAGCCGAAGCCGGCCCGGGACGGCGGCGCGCGACGCGGCGTCGGCGGCGTTCTGGGCCAGCTCGATGACGACGCGGTCGCGGTAGCCGCCGAGGGCGTAGTCCTCCTCGGCGTTGGCGTCCTCGCGGAAGCGCGCCGGGGACTCGGCCCAGGCGCGCAGCACGCGGTCGCGGAGGGCCGCGGTGCCGAAGGCGTCCGGCATGTCAGCTATGGCCGAGCGCCTCGTCGTCCAGGGGCGCGGCGTCCTCGCCCGCGGCCGGGACGATCTCGTAGCCCAGCTCGTCGATCACCGGCGGGTTGTGCTCGGACGCGGCCGGCAGCGACACGGCCTCGGAGTGCGCGCCGCACCCGTGGTCGGCGGAGACCACCCGGCCGTCGTCGGGCGCGTACTCGTTGGCGCAGACCCCGAAGACCTGCCGCAGCTCACCGGCCAGGCCGACGAAGAAGCCGCAGGTCGAGCACTGGGCGGGCGCGGACGCCGCGATCGGCGCGCGGGGCCCCGCGGTGCCCTCGTACCAGCGGGTCGCGGCCTCGTCGCGGCCCTCCCGCGACAGCACCCGGACGCGGCCGAGCCCGAGCTCCCACTGGGCCTCGCGGTCGGTGGAGTCGTCGACCTGGGTGAACCCGGGGGCGAGCCGGACGTCGTCGGGCGCGGTCGGCAGCAGGTCGCCGGGGCCGAGGTCGCCGGGGCGCAGCCGCTCCAGCCACGGCACCCACGACGGCGCGAGCAGCGCCTCGTCGCCGGGCAGCAGCACGCACTCGCTCACCGTCACGTTCTTCGCGCGCGCCGCGCGCGTCACGGTGACCGCCCACCGCCAGCCCCGGTACCCGGGGTCGAGGCACGCGAAATAGTGCGTGACCACCCGGTCGGCCTCGGCGCGGAGGCCGAGGTGCTCGCCGACGCCGAGCGGCCGGGCCGTCTCCTCGGCGGCCTCGCGGGCGAGGTCGACGGCCTCGGCGCAGGCGGTGTCGACGGCGGGGGTACGGGTCCGGCGGGCGGGCCCGGACGTGGTGCGCGCGGCGGCGGGACGCGCGGGGCTGGACTGGCGCTGTGGGCTCACCCCTCAATTCTCGCCCATCCGGGGGCGTGGCCGGACACCCGACCGGCGGCGGACGCCAGGTGATCCTCCATTCCGGCGGGGAACGTACCCTCAAGCGAGGACTCCGATGGCCGTACCCCGGTGCCGAGCCGGAACGGCCGCTGGGAGAGATCAGGGCGCATGGCAGACGGGTCGAGGGTCGGACGGTCCCTGCGCGCCGTCCGCGGCGGTGCCGCGCGGGCGGGGCGCGGGGCGCGCTCGGCCGTGCTCGGGACGGGCCGGCTCACCCGCCGCGTCACGCACGCCCAGGGCGCGGGCCGCAGCGGGCTCGGCAGCCTGATCGAGGCGTCCGCGTTCAACTCCGCCGGCGACGCCATGGTCACGGTCGCGCTCGCCGGGACGCTGTTCTTCGGCCTGGACGTCAACCAGGCGCGCGGCCAGGTCGCCCTCTACCTCGTCGTCACGATGGCGCCGTTCGCGCTGGTCGCGCCGCTGATCGGGCCCGCGCTCGACCGTGCCAGGCACGTCCGCAGGTACGCGATCGCCAGCACGTTCGTGATGCGGGCGCTGCTGTGCTGGGCGATGGCGAGCGCGCTCCCGCACGGCGACCAGGTCACGTTCCTGCCCGCCGCGTTCGGCGTGCTGGTGCTGTCGAAGGCGTTCGGGGTGCTGCGGGCGGCGGTCACCCCGCGCGTCCTCCCGGACGAGATCACGCTGGTGACGGCGAACGCGCGCGCCTCGTTCGCGGGGCTGATCGCGGCGTCGGTCACCGCGCCGGTCGCGGCCGGGCTCGCCGTGCTCATCGGGGCGGGCTGGGTGCTGCGCATCGGTACCGTGGTGTTCCTGCTGGGCGTGGTGTTCACGATGCGGCTGCCGGGGCACATCGACGTCCCCGAAGAGGGCCCGCAGCCGGAACCGGCCACGAGCCGGGCGCGCCGCTGGCGGCCCTTCCCGCGCGTCGGGCCCGTCATCGCGGAGGCGATGGAGGCCAACGCGGTGCTGCGCGCCTTCTCCGGCTTCCTGATCATCTATCTGGCGTTCCTGCTGCGGCAGGAGCGCTTCGACCCGGTGTCCCACCATGTCGCGCTCGGCCTGCTGGCGGCGTGCGCGGGCGCGGGCGGGCTGCTCGGCACCGCGCTCGGCGCCTGGATGAAGGCGCGGGCGCCGCGGTTCATCGTGTCGGCGACGCTCGCCGCCGTCACCGGCGTCACCGCGGCGGGCGCCGCGTTCTTCGGGCTGTGGGCGGCCCTCGCCGTGGCGACCGCGGCCGGGCTCGGCCAAGTGCTCGGCAAGCTGTCCATGGACGCGGTCGTGCAGCGCGAGACCGGCGAGGAGATGCGCTCGTCCACGTTCGCGGTGTCGGAGACGCTGCACCAGCTCAGCTGGGTGCTGGGCGGGCTGCTCGGCCTCGGCATGTCGATCGTCGCGGACGGGCGCGTCGCGCTCGCGATCGTCGCGGCCGCGCTCGCCGTCGCGTTCGGGCTGCTCGTCTCCCGGCAGGCGGGGACGCGCCGCCGCATCCGCCGCCGTCCGGCCCCGGCCGCGACGATCAAGGACGCGCATCCGGAGATGCGCGCCTGACCCTCAGGGCACGGGTCAGGGCGCCAGGTCGTCGGCGACGGCCCGCAGCACGGTGGCGATCTTCTTCGCCTCCGCCGGGGCCGGGTGCTTGCCGCGCCGGTAGGTGTTGGAGATGCCGTCCAGCAGCTTGATGAGGTCCTCGGTGATCACGACCATCTCGTCCGGCTTCTTGCGCCGCTGCTTGGCGATGGTCTTCTCCACCGACGGCAGCGACTCCAGCACCCGGACCTGGAGGGCCTGCTGGCCGCGCCTGCCCTCCACCACGCCGAACTCGATGCGCTGCCCCGGCCTCAGCGTCGTGACGCCGCCCGGCAGCGCCGATGAGTGCACGAAGACCTCCCCGCCGTCATCGCGGGTGAGGAAGCCGAACCCCTTGTCGGAGTCGTACCACTTGACCTTGCCAGTCGGCACCGGAGACCTCGTTCGGTAATCGTCCTGAATCGCCCTCAAGATTAGTGCCTCGCCACGGGCCGGTGAACATGCCGGGTACCCGCCGCGACGCCCGCGGGGCAACGCCTCCGACGCTATCCGGGACGTCCGCGGACGGCACCCGAATATCGCCGCGCAGATCAGGCTGCCCGGAATCCGCCGAGCCACTCGGGGAAGGCCAGCAGGTCCGGCAGGACGACGTCCGCGCCGTAGGCGGTGAGGGCCGCCGAATCGAACGCGCCGGTCGCCACGGCCACCGCCACGATCTCCGCTGCCCGCGCGGCGTCCACGTCACCGGTGTGGTCGCCGATGTAGGCGCGGGCGCCCTGCTCGCGCAGCGCCGCGCCCTTCTCCGCGCCGAACAGCCCGCCCACCACGGCGTCCACCCGCAGGCCGAGGAACCGGACGGTGCGCTCGGTGTCGGCCTGGTTCTTGCCCGACACGACCACCACGCGCCCGCCCCTGCCCCGAACCGCGTCCAGCGCGGCGGCGGCGCCCGGCATGAGGACGGTCGCCGGGATCGCGACGTCGGGATAGATCGCCCGGTACCGGGCGGCCATCGCGGGCACCTCGTCCGCCGGGAACCAGTAGGCCAGCTCCTCCTCCAGCGGCGGCCCGATGCGTCCGACCACGGCCTCGGTGTCGATCGGGACGCCCGTCTCGGCGGCCAGCGCGGCGTACACGGCGCCGATCGCGGCCCGCGTGTCGGCCAGGGTCAGGTCGAGGTCGAAGCCGACGGCGAAGGACGCGCGGGCGGCCGCGCCGGGGGATTCGGGGGGTTCGAGATCGAGCACGCCCACAGGGTAAGGGGCTGGACACATGAAAGGACCCGCGCTCTCCTGGTAGTGGCGATGCGACGGGATCCGAGTAGGAGAGCACGGGACCGTGGTCTCGATATACCCGAGGCCCCGACCACAAACCAGCTGACCAGGGAAAACGCAGTCCCCGAACACCCCACCCCGACCCCAAGGACGATCACTCCGCCGTCCGCCCCCCGGCACAGCCCCGGTGCCCCGGCGAAGGAGGCCGCACATGGCAGACAACCCCGACCGGCCGGTCGACCAGGCGCCGCCCGCCCCGGAGCCCGCCCGGGAGGCCGCCCACGCGCGCACCCAGGAGCACGGCATGACGCGCACCGAGCCGGGCGGTGACCACCGCGCCCCCCGCGTCCGGCGCTCGCTGCGGGACCGCACCACCGGGGCACGGCGCCGCACCGCCGGCGCGATCGCCACCGCGATCTCCGTCGTGACCACGCTCGTCGTGCTGATCCTGGCCGTGCACATCGTGTTCGTGGCGTTCGAGGCGAACACGGCGAACGACCTCGTCCGCTGGTTCGGCGACCGCGCCACCGACCTGTGCTGGCAGTTCAAGGACGTCTTCCAGCCCGCCGACCACAAGACGGAGGTCGCCGTCAACTACGGCCTGGCGGCCCTCGTCTACCTGGTGATCGGCCGGGCCCTCGTCGGCCTCGTCCGCCGCCTGGACTAGCCGCCTGGACTAGTCGCGGCCCGGGAAGCGGACGTTCTCGAACGGCCAGGCCGTCGTCACCCACTGGCGGACGAACGCCTCCAGTTCCTTCTCCAGGACGGAGTTCTCCTCGTCCGCGCGGACCCAGAACACCACGACGGCGTCCGAGCCCGGCTCGTCGGACGGCGCCACATGGATGCGGCCGAGCTGCCGCTCCCCGTCCGGGGTGATCACGACGTAGCTGAACGAGCGCCGCAGCTGCCCCTGCTTCTGCAGCCACGCGACGTCGATCAGCGCCTGCTCGAAGGTGAACTCGCTGTCGGGCCACCCCCACTCGGGCCCGAACCGGCCGGCCAGCCGGTCCAGGCTGCCGATCACGGCGCCGTAGTCCTTCACCACGTCGTGCACGGTGATCGGGCGGATCTGGAAGTCGGGCCCCGCCACCAGCGTGGGCACCACGAAGTCCTCGGGCAGGAACTCCCCGCCCGCCGCCTTCCGCGGAGACTTGAACATCGTCGACCTTTCCGGCGACGCCCCTTCCGGCGACGGGGCGTGCGGCACGAACTCTAGTCCCCCGCGCCCCCGGACGAGGCGCATCCCGGATCCGGGCGCGCCGCGTCCCGGACGGGGGCGCACCCCCGGAATCGGGGCGTGCGGCGCGGAGGCGGCGGCCCGCGGCCCCAACATGCCTTAGTGTTCTTCCGGAGGAATTCATCACCATGACGCCATCCACGCGCGAGCGCATCGTGTCCGAGTCGCTCCGGTTGTTCGCCGACCGGGGCTACGCGGCCACGTCGGTCGCCGAGATCGAGGCCGCGGCGGGCCTGTCCCCCGGCGCGGGCGGCCTCTACCGGCACTTCCGGTCCAAGGAGGAGGTGCTCGCCTCCGCCATCCGCGAGCACATCGAGCGGACCCGCCGGCAGATCAGCGACGTCCTCAGCAACGCCACCGTCTTCGAGGACCGCCCGCTGGAGATCCGGCTGCGCATGACGTGCCAGGCGGGCCTCGCCAAGATGCGCGAGGAGCAGGACCTCATCCGGGTGCTGTTCCGCGACCTCGACCAGTTCCCGAACCTGGTCGCGGAGATGCGCGAGGGCATCGTCAACCCGCTGTACGACGGGATCGCGACCTGGCTGTCCGAGCAGCCCGAGTTCGAGGGCTCCGGCGAGGACTGGCCCGCGATCGCCTCCATCCTCGGCGGCGCGGTGGTGAACTACTGGCTGGCGAACGAGTCGATGTACGAACCGCCGACCCGCATCGACGAGAAGCGGTTCGTGGAGAGCTGGGCGCGGCTCGGTCTCGGGCTGGTGCACCTGGAGCGGACGCCCGCCACCTGACCCGCGGCGCCTGACCTGCGACGGCGCGGCCCCCGCCGGCGCCGGGCACGTTCCGCGGGCTCCTACCCTGGAGTCCCGCGTCATCGCGGCGTGCACGCGACATAAGGTTGGGGAACGGCATGGAAACGTACGCGGACTGGCTGCGCGGGCGAGGCGACGACGAGCTTCGCGCGCTGCTGTCCGCGCGTCCGGAGCTGCTCGCGCCCGTCCCCGCCGACCTGACCGCGCTCGCCGCCCGCGCCGCGACGCCCGCCGCGGTGTCCCGCGCGCTCGACCGGCTCGACCGCTTCACGCTCGCCGTCCTCGAATGCCTCATCGTGCTGCCCGCGCCGACTGCGGACGCGCTCGCGGCCGGCCTCGGCGCGACGTCCGCGCAGGTCGAGCGGGCGCTCGGCACGCTGCGCCGCTACGGGCTCGCCTGGGGCGGCGGGACGCCCGCCGCCGCGCCCGGCGTCCGGCAGGCGCTCCCGCACCCGGCCGGGCTCGGCCCGCCCGTCCAGGAGGTCTTCGCCGGCTACCCCGCCGAGCGGCTCACCGACCTGATCACCGACCTGGAGGGGGCGGCGCCGCGCGGGTTCCCCGATTCCGCGCGCCTCCTGCGCCGGCTCGCCGAGCTGCTGGCGGACCCGGCCGCGCTCATCGAGGACGCCGGCCCGGAGGCGCGCGCCGCCCTCGACCAGCTGGCCTGGGGGCCGCCCGTCGGACGGGTCGCCGACGCGCGCCGCCCCGTCCGGATCGGCACCGCGACCACCCCCATCGAGCGGCTCCTCGCCCGCGGCCTCCTCGCCGCCGAGGACGACCGCACGGTCACCCTGCCGCGCGAGGTCGCGCTGCACCTGCGCGCCGGCCGGCTCGTCCGGGACGTGCCCGCCGAACCGCCGCCGCTCCCGGCCCGGCCGGGCGAGCCGCGCCCCGAGGACGTCGTGGTCCGCGCCGCGGCGGGCGAGGCCGCGGGCGCCGTCCGCCTCATCGAGGAGATCCTCGAACGCTGGGGCCTCGACCCGCCGCCCGTCCTGCGCAGCGGCGGCCTCGCCGTCCGCGATCTACGCACCGCGGCGACCCTGCTGGACGTCCCCGAGTGGAAGGCGGCCCTGCTCGTCGAGATCGCCTACGCCGCCGGGCTGCTCACCCGCAGCGGCGACCTCGACGGCGAATGGCTGCCCACCCCCGCCTACGACCTGTGGCTGATGCGCGACACCGCCGGCCGCTGGACGGAGCTGGCCCGCGGCTGGCTGAAGTCCGACCGCGCCGCCGGGCTGGCCGGCGACCGCGACGACCGCGACCGGCTGATCAACGCGCTCAGCGAGGCGATGGTCCGCTCCAGCGCCCCCGCCACCCGCCGCGAAATCCTGGACGTCCTCGCCGGCGCCGGCCGCGGCGAGCTCGTCGACGAGGACGCGCTGCGCACCCGGCTCGGCTGGCTGCGGCCCCGCCGCGGCGGCCCGACCCGCGAGCGGCTGCTCGGCTGGACGCTGCGCGAGGCCGCCGCGCTCGGCCTCACCGGGTTCGGCGAACTCGTCCCGTTCGCCCGCGACCTGCTCGCCGGCGACGACCCCGAACCGGCGCTGGAGAAGTACCTGCCCGCGCCCGTCGACGAGATCCTCATCCAGGCCGACCTGACCGCGATCGCGCCCGGCCCGCTCGTCACCGACCTCGCCCGCGAGCTGGCGCTCACCGCCGACGTCGAGTCCACCGGCGGCGCCACCGTCTACCGGTTCACGCCCGAGTCGGTCCGCCGCGCCCTCGACGCGGGACGGTCCGCCGCCGACATCACCGACCTGCTGACCCGGCACTCCGCGACCCCGCTGCCGCAGCCGCTCACCTACCTCATCGACGACGTGGCCCGCCGGCACGGGCACCTGCGCGTCGGCGCCCTGTCGTCCTACGTCCGCACCGACTCCGCCGCGACGCTCGACGAGATCCTCGCCGACCGGCGCGCCGAGCCGCTGCGGCTGCACCGGCTGGCGCCGACCGTCCTCGCGTCCGGGCTGCAGCGCGCCGACCTGCTGGACGCCCTGCGCGCCATGGGCTTCGCGCCGGTCGCCGAGGCGCCCGGCGGCGGCGTCATCGTCACCCGGCCGGACGCGCAGCGCGCCGACCCGCCGCCGACCGCCGAGATCGTCCGGCTCCGCCCCGACTCCCGCACCGACAGCTCGATGATCTCCGCCGCGGTGCGGGCGCTGCGGGCCGGCGACGAGGCGTCCCGGCACGGCGCCGAGCACGCCCGGCAGGCGCCGGCCGGCGAACCGCCCCGCTCGCCCGCGATGGCCACCATCGAGCTGCTCCGCGCCGCCGTCGACCGCGGCGGGCGCGTCTGGATCGGCTACCTCGACCAGCAGGGCCAGGCGTCCAGCCGCATCGTGGAGCCCGTCCGCGTCGAGGGCGGCTTCCTGACCGGCTACGACGCCACCCGCGCGGCCGTGCACCGCTTCGCCCTCCACCGCATCACCGGCGTCTCCGAACTGGACGGCGACACCGCCACGTAGCGCCGTCCGGGCGGGTGCGGGGCGCGGGCCGTGATCTTCCGTGCGATGGAACCCGCGGCGGCGTCCGGAGGTCCTAGTCTTGAGGTCCCATCGGTGAGCGGAGGAGGCCCGCCCGTGAGCGGATACGGCGGCAACCCGCCCGGCTGGCAGGACCCGTACGGGTCGCAGCAGGGCTGGAGCGGATCACCGTATCCCGGCGGTCCGCAGCCGCAGCCTCAACCGCAGCCGCTCGGCTACGGCTACGGTTACGGGCCCCCGGGCGTGCCCGTCCGGCAGCGGAGCAGCGGCTCCACCACCGCGTGCCTGGTCTGCAACATCGCCAGCGTGCTGCTGTGCTGCGGCATCCTCGGCATCCCGGGCGCCATCGTGGCCGCGATCGCGATGAGCCGCGTCGACACCAACCCGGAGTCGGCGCGCAAGCTGACCGTCGCGGGCTGGATCCTGTTCGGCCTCTCGATCCTCTGCGGGATCATCCTCGGGATCCTGTACGTCGTCATCATGCTCCGGGCCGACTCGGGCTACGACTCCGGCTCCGGCATCTAACTCCCCAGGCCGCCCAAGCTCCGCGAAGGCGAGCCCCGTGAAGGCGGGCCCCGTGAAGGCGGGCCCTCGGGAAGACGGGCCCCTCGGGAAGACGGGGCCCTCGGGAAGAGCGGAGCCGCCGGCGCCGTTGAAGGATGCGTTCCCGTCCGGATCGCACGACGCGCCGCCGTGCCTGGGGTAGCGTGCGGCAACGGGTGTCCGGACGTGGCATCGACCATCCGCTTCGCGACGGGGGCTTCTGCTTTGACCGACGGTCCGCTCATCGTCCAGTCCGACAAGACCCTGCTGCTGGAAGTCGACCACGAGCTGGCCGGCGCCTGCCGCAAGGAGATCGCCCCGTTCGCCGAACTGGAACGGGCGCCCGAGCACGTCCACACCTACCGGGTGACGCCGCTCGCGCTGTGGAACGCCCGCGCCGCCGGGCACGACGCCGAGCAGGTCGTCGACACGCTGATCAGGTACTCCCGCTACCCCGTCCCGCACGCCCTGCTGGTGGACGTCGCCGACACGATGGCGCGGTACGGGCGGCTCCGGCTGGAGAAGGACCCGGTGCACGGGCTCATCCTGTCGTCCTCCGACCGGTCGGTGCTGGAGGAGGTCCTGCGGGCCAAGAAGGTCAAGGGGATGATCGGCGACCGCGTCGGCGACGACGCGGTCGCCGTCCACCCGAGCGAGCGCGGCGCCCTGAAGCAGGCGCTGCTCAAGCTCGGCTGGCCCGCCGAGGACCTCGCCGGCTACGTGGACGGCGAGGCCCACGCGATCTCCCTCGTCCAGGACGGCTGGCGGCTGCGCTCCTACCAGGAGGACGCCACGTCGGCGTTCTGGCACGGCGGCTCCGGCGTCGTCGTGCTGCCCTGCGGCGCGGGCAAGACCATCGTCGGCGCGGCCGCCATGGCCCGCGCACAGGCGACCACGCTGATCCTCGTGACCAACACCGTGTCGGCGCACCAGTGGAAGCAGGAGCTGCTGCGGCGCACGTCCCTCACCGAGGACGAGATCGGCGAGTACACCGGCACGAAGAAGGAGATCCGGCCGGTCACGATCGCCACGTACCAGATCATGACGACGCGGCGGAAGGGCGCCTACACGCACCTGGAGCTCTTCGACGCCCGCGACTGGGGCCTGGTCGTCTACGACGAGGTCCATCTGCTGCCCGCGCCGATCTTCCGCATGACCGCCGACCTGCAGGCGCGCCGCCGGCTCGGCCTCACCGCCACCCTCGTCCGGGAGGACGGCCGCGAGGGCGACGTGTTCTCCCTGATCGGGCCGAAGCGCTACGACGCGCCGTGGAAGGACATGGAGTCGCAGGGGTGGATCGCCCCGGCCGACTGCGTCGAGGTCCGCGTCACCCTCACCGACTCCGAGCGCCTCGCCTACGCGACCGCCGAACCGGAGGAGCGCTACCGCTTCTGCGCCACCACCGACACCAAGACCAAGCTCATCAAGGCGCTGGTCGACCGGCACCGCGGCGAGCAGACGCTCGTCATCGGCCAGTACATCGACCAGCTCGACGAGCTCGGAGCGCTCCTGGACGCCCCCGTCATCAAGGGCGAGACCCGCGTGCGCGAACGGGAACGCCTCTTCGACGCGTTCCGCTCGGGCGAGATCAACGTGCTGGTCGTGTCGAAGGTGGCGAACTTCTCCATCGACCTGCCAGAGGCGTCCGTCGCCGTCCAGGTGTCGGGGGCCTACGGGTCGCGGCAGGAGGAGGCGCAGCGGCTGGGACGCCTGCTGCGGCCCAAGGCATCGGGGGCCGGGGCCCGCTTCTACGCGGTCGTCGCCCGCGACACCCTCGACCAGGACTACGCCGCCCACCGGCAGCGCTTCCTCGCCGAACAGGGGTACGCGTACCGCATCGTGGACGCCGACACCGTCCTCGCCGGCAAGGACTTCTAGGGGCTCGTCAGGGCTTGGGCCAGTTCCTGAGGGCGCTGTCGAGGGCGTCCAGGGTCCGTTGCCAGGACGCCTCCACGTCGCGCGGGTGGTGCTGGAAGGCGCCGGCGGTCTCCAGGCTGACGTAGCCGTGGAACACGCTGCCCAGCATCCGCACGGCGTCGGTCTGGTCGGGCTCCGGCAGATCGTAGGCGCGCAGGATCGCCCGCGTCATCTCCGCGTGCCGTCCCGCGGCGCTCGCGCGCGCGGTTTCGAGGTCGAGCTCCATCCGGGCGGCCGCGTACCGGCCGGGATGCCGCTTGGCGTAGCCGCGGTATGCGCCCGCGAAGGCCACCAGCGCGTCCTTGCCGGCGCGCCCGGCCACCGCGGCGGCGACCTCGTCGGCGAGCTCGGCCAGCGCGAGCAGCGCCACCCGGGTCTTCAGGTCGTGCGCGTTCCTGATGTGCGAGTAGAGGCTCGCCTCCTTGACACCGAACCGGCGCGCGAGCGCCGCGACGGTCACCTTGTCGAAGCCGACCTCGTCGGCCAGCTCCGCCGCCGCCCGGGTCAGGCGGTCGACGGTCACTCCCGCGCGTGCCATGGCACCCTTCCTGTCCGCCTACACTATTAAAGCATTTGCCTAAGGCCCTTAGGAAGATTAGCCTCGCAGCCCATGAAACCGCTCACCGAACACGACGTCCGCACGTCCTTCGTCAACTGCTCCAAGGGCGAGGCCAAGCGCCTCGACCTGCCCAAGGACTTCGCCGACCTCCCCTGGGACGACCTCGACTTCCTCGGCTGGCAGGACCCGGGCGCACCCGGACGGGCGTATCTCGTCACCGAGCGCGATGACCGCCTGGTGGGCCTCTCGTTGCGCGTCGCGTCCGGGGCGTCCCGGGGCTTCACCTCGCGCAGCATGTGCTCGCTGTGCCTGACCACCCGCACCGGCGGCGGCGTGGCCCTGATGACCGCGCGCCGGACCGGCGAGGCCGGGCGCCAGGGCAACTCGGTCGGGCAGTACATGTGCACCGACCTCGACTGCTCCCTGTACGTCCGCGGCAAGAAGCAGTCCGTCGCGGGCAGCGGGCTTGACGAGTCACTCAGCCTGGACGAGAAGGTGGCGCGCGTCCTCGTGAACCTGCACGCGTTCCTGGACAAGGTGACCCGCTGACCCGTCCACCACAGGCGACGGCTTCGGGCGGGAGGGCGAACCGGGTGGGCATCACGGTGAATCAGGCGGCCGGGACGTCTTCGGCCGGCCGGGCGGGTTCGGGATCGTCCACCGCGGGTGTCCGCTGGGGCAGCAGGAGCGGGGTGGCGAGCAGGAGAACGCCTGAGATCGTGATCGCCGCCAGCGGACCCGTGAAGGTGGCCAGGACGCCCCACACCACCATGAAGCCGGCCTGCGAGAGTTTGCTGCTGACGCTCCATGCGCTGAGGACCCGGGCGGTATGGCTCACCGGCGTCCGCTGCAGACGTTCCGTGGCGTAGATCGGGTTGAAGACGCCCATGCACGCGATCAGCAGCCCCTCGACGATGATCACGGTGATCAGCCCGGTGACGCCCGGGTGGACGAACGCGAGACCGAGCGGGAAGACCGACCGCAGCCAGCCGGAGACGATCATGACGCGGTGCCGGCCGTAACGCTCCGCGAGGCGCGCGGAGAGGCGAGCGCCCACGAAGCCGCCGACCGCCGGGATGCCGAAGGCCAGACCGTACTGCCACGCCGTGAAGCGGTACTCGCCCAGCAGGAGGACGGCCACGAGCGGAGAGGTGGCCATGATCAGGCCGCCGACCAGGACCGAGTTGAGGAACAGGCGCCGCAGCACGCGGTCGTCGAAGATGAAGCGCCAGCCGTCCAGCAGGTCGGCCGCACGCAACCGGGTGGACGCGTCGCGGGGCGCCGCGACGTCGCCCCCGCGGATGCGGCGGACCGCGAGCGCCGACAGCAGGTAGCTGAAGGCGTCGGCCAGGATCGTGACGACCGGGCCGAGCAGCCCGATGAGCGCACCGCCGAGCGGCGGGCCCACCGCGGTCGCCGCCCAGCTCGTGCCCTCGAACCTCCCGCTCGCGACGAGGAGATGCTCGCTTCGGACGAGGTACTTCAGGTACGCGCCCGATGCGGCGGTGAACGCGATGCTCGCGGTTCCGGAGACGACCGAGACGACCAGCAGTTGGACGTAGGACAGCAGGCCGAGGAAGTACGCCGGCGGAATGCTCGCCATCGCGGCGAAGCGGACCAGGTCCATCCCGATCATCACGGGGCGCTTGGCCCGGTGCTCGACCCACGGCCCGAGGGGAAGCGCGACGATCGCCGCGACGGCGAGCCCGGCGGCTTCGAGGAGCGAGACGGCGAATGCCGGCGCGTGCAGCACCTGGACCGCGATCAGAGGGAACGCGCCGAAAGCGAGCCACGTGCCGTACGTGCTGACGGCGTAGGCCGACCACAGCCAGCCGAAACCGGCCCCCAGCTTCACGCGCACATGACTCCCTCACGGACAACCGGCAGTTGGGCTGTTGAAGCACAGCAGCGATGCCACAAGGCGTTCAAACAACCGCGCCCCGGCGAGCCACAACGGTGAGTTGTGCGCACCTACGCTGGCTCAATGGACAGCGAAGCGGTGCGGTCGTTCGTCCGGGCGGCCGAGCTCGGGCAGTTGCAGCATGCGGCCGACGAGCTCGGTGTGACACAGCAGGCGGTGTCGAAGCGGATCGCCTCCCTCGAACGCGAGCTGGCGGTGCGCCTGTTCACCCGTACCGCCCGAGGGGTCGAGCTGACGCTCGACGGCCAGGTGTTCCTCCCCCATGCGCGGAGCATCGTCGCGGGTGTGGATCGCGCCGTCACCGCGGTGAGGCCGGGCTCACGGGCCCTTCGGATCGACGTTCTGGGCTTGCGAAGCGCGCAGGCCGTCATTCTGCACGACTATTGGCGATCGAATCCCGGAATCGACCTCGACGTAGTGACACTCAAGGTCGACGACCCCCATGTGGCGGCGGCCGCCGTCCAGGCGGGCGATGTGGACGCCTCATTCCGTACCGTCACCGATCCGGCCACGCTGCCGCGGGACGTGCAGATGGTCCGCGCTTTCGACTCCCCGCTGGAACTGCTCGTCGGGCCGCGTCACCCGCTCGCCTCCGCCCGGACGCTGACACCGGACCGGCTGCGCAAACTGCGGATCTGGGTACCCGGCATCGTGCCGCGAAGCGAATGGGCGGAGTTCTACGACGAACTCGTCACCGCCTTCGACCTCCGCGTCGATGCGACGGGGCCGAACTTCGGCAACGAGGTCCTCCTCGACGCCCTCGCGGACTCCTCGGACGTCGCGACCCTCGTAGGCGCCCGCGACCGGTACATCTGGCCGGCGAACTACGACCTTCGCCGCATCCCGATCGTGGAACCGACGCTCGCCTACCCGCTCCACCTCATGCTCCCGAGGACCAATCCGCATCCGGGACTTCGGGCGGTCATCAACCACTTCGCGAGCCTGGCGCCGCCTCCCGGGCCGGTCTGGCTCCCGTCCTGGGCGAGGACGGCACGCCGCAGCGCCGACCAGTGACGTTCTGGGACGAGGCCATCTCGCCGTCGAAATGAGAATGGCCCCGCCGGTGTCGGCGGGGCCATTCTGCAATATATGTCCGGCGGCGTCCTACTCTCCCACACAGTCTCCCATGCAGTACCATCGGCGCTGAAGGGCTTAACTTCCGGGTTCGGGATGGGACCGGGTGTTTCCCCTTCGCCAAAACCACCGAACGCCTCAACG